>JAFXXN010000128.1 GCA_017542245.1 Lachnospiraceae bacterium | reverse complement strand
CCGGTCTTCTTTCCTCGGGATAATGACAGTTTCTCCGTCATCTACCGCCATATCACAGTAAGATTTCAGATTGTTCCTGACTGCTGTGTAATTTGCTACTACCATTATAATCCCTCCTTTCATGTCAAGAATATTGTACAATATTCTGTACAAAAAATCAACACTTTTTTCTGTAGAATATTATTTAAAAAATGAAAAAGAAATAGAAGATAATGTATCTGGTTAACGCGCTTGCGTTTGATGCGGAATGGACAAAAAAATATAATGAGCTTGGCGTAATTGACGGAATCTTTACCACAGAGGATGGCAAGCGGGAGCTGCCACCATTGTCGAAATGGAATGCGGGGGTTTGAGCGAACGTGAAGAATACAAAGAAGTATACCTTACAAGACCGTTCGTATATATGCTTGTGGATTGCAAGACAAACAGTCCGTTCTTTATCGGAGTTATGAGAGATCTCGATAAATAACGTGAAAGCACTTGAAAAATTGGGTCAGACCCCTTTAATGCATTAAAGCACTAAAGGGGTCTGACCCCGATTTTGTCATGTGTAGTGGATATTTACATTTCCAGAGTGAAAAAATTTTAAAAAAATGTTGACAAATTGGATTACATGCTGTAGACTATATACTACAAAACGTAGACAGATAGCTTACAGCATTAATTTGTCAATTATATGGGCTTAGCAGAAGTAGAAAGGAAACACAATGGAAAAGACAAATATGGGAACAATAGAAGGAATGTTTGCAGATATAATCTGGGAAAATGAACCGATGAATACTCTGGATCTGGTGGCAATGAGTCAGGAAAAATTTGGGTGGAAACGCACGACTACATATACTGTACTTAACAGACTGTGTAAAAGAGGGGTTTTTAAGCTTGAAAGATCCATAGTTACCGCATGTGTATCCAGAGACGAATTTTACAGTGCCAAGAGTGAGAATTTTGTCAATGAATCATTTAAAGGTTCGCTTCCTGCGTTTATTGCGGCATTTACAAGAAACAGGAAACTGTCAAAGAAAGAGATAGAAGAAATAAGAAGTATGATAGATGCATATAAAACTGAAGACTGAAGATATAATGCGTATAAGATAAACAGATAATTTAAGGCGTTTCTGAGATGACATTGACTTTCACACAGAAAATACGCCTTGTGGGTTGAAATAGGAGGAGAGTATGGCGTCTATCTTCGTAAAACTACTGAACCTGAATATCTCCGGGGGAATGCTTATTCTTTTAGTATTTGTGTTCAGATTTATATTGATGAGAACATCAAGGCGTGCAACCTGTCTGCTTTGGATAGTTGTAGGTCTTCGTCTTATTATACCATTTTCATTCGAAAGCAGCCTGTCAATAATGCCGTCAGGTGATTTTTTGGTATTGGACTCTGATGCTAAGACCGACAAAGCAGAAACAGCATTAGCTGATGTTAAAGACTCTGACGAAACCGTGTATTATGCAGATATGGAACCAACGGGATCTTTGCCGCATGTATCCGAGAAATCAAAAGACAGTATAAATGAAATCATAAAAAGTGCTAAAGATGGAAGTGTTACTGTACAGGGCAATGGAAGTGATGAAACATTATATGCCTTGCCCACACATATTCCGGAAAAAGCAATAAAGGATGCGTTAGATGAGGATATAAATAATAAGTACGTAGACAGCGGTATGTCAAAAGATACCGGAAGTAATGCCGTATCACAGGGAAATAGTTTTTTAGGCGGCTTTTTAAATGCCTTACCTAACCGCCTCGGTTTTCAGACAAAACATTTCTGGGATATAATGGCTTATATATGGTTGCTGGGATTTGTAGTTATCTCAGGATACGCTGTGATCGGATATATCCAGATGAAAAGGATAACTGCGGAAGCCATACCGTACAGAGATGGCGGAGCAGAGAATATATTTATCTGCGACAGGATAGACACTGCTTTTATATTCGGTATAGTAAAGCCTAGGATATATCTTCCGGTTAATTTACAGGGAAAACAGCTGGAAAATGTAATAGCTCATGAAAACGTGCATCTTATAAGATATGACCACATAAGGAAAATCATAGGCTTCATGCTGCTTATGGTTTACTGGTTTAACCCTTTAATATGGTTGGCATACGCGTTTTTCTGCAAGGATATAGAATTCGCCTGTGACGAGCAGGTAATATCGGGAATGACCAGGACAGAAATAAAGGAGTATTCAGATACCTTGCTTTTCTGCAGTACTAATCTGCACTTTATGTACGGATGTCCGTTAGCATTTGGTGAAATAGCGGTAAAGGACAGGGTAAAGGCAGCGCTAAGCTATAAAAAGCCACTTTTTTGGGTTATCATACTGGTGTTCATCCTTTTAACCGGACTTGGAATATTCTTTTTTACTAAGCCTTCAAACAAAAATGATATAGATGAGAATATAAAAACAAACTATGAGACGGATCACCGTGATTATCTGGTAGGAGAAATAATAGATGTTCTGGCAAATGATTTCGGAGCTTGGGATCATAGAATAGTTGAATATGTCATCAGAATAACTGATCCATGTGGGGAAAATAGGAAAAAAGGGGATGAAATAAGGTTCTGCGAATCTGAAGAAAAGAGTGAATTTAAAGATCAAACCAAATACAAAATAGGGGATGAAATTATTATTGAACATACTAGTAAGCAGCATTGTATGGAAAATAATAACTCATATATAGAAAATGCAAAGGTATACTATGCCTCAGAGGAAAACTTGGAGAGATTTAGGAATGGGTCAGATAGCAAAAATTGTGATTTGATAGATAATTCTAATTCTGGTACTTTGGATACAGAACATGACGGCTATGATATAGCTGAGACATTTGAGGCGGGGGATGAGGTATATTACAGGTTACAGAATGGCAAGTATAAATGGGGCGATTACATTTATGATTATAAGCTTGAGATAGATGATCCACAACATGGGGGAAAGTACATATATCTGAGCAATCTACCTGAAATAACGTATGAAGAAGTAAGAAGAGATATCGTTTTAAATACGGTTCAGTATCATTTCTTGCCAGATGTGGCAAAATTCATTGACCTTATAGTTGATGGCAAATCTACATTGGAGAGATATAGAGTTGATCCTTATGAGTTGTCAGAGGTATGTTATATAAACGACGACAGAAAGTATTATAAACTGAAGGATGGAACATATAAATATAGTGCAACTACATACAGATACAGGCTTGTGATATCAGGCAGAATGCCCGATGATGCATATGATTCAACGTTTGTGTATCTATGTAATGTAGAAGAAATATCATTTGAAAAAGCATGGATAGCAGCCGGAAACAGCCAGAATTTTTCTGATTATTTCAGCCCATCGGATGCGGTTTGTGTAGGTTCATATGTTGGACTTTTTGGAAAAGACGGTACGGCTTATGATATACCTGAAAAAAGGATAAAAGAAGCAATACTTGAGTCAGTTGATCCGGCAGAAGGTATTACGGCAGAGGATATCCAATACTTAAATGTATATTACGGGAGTTTTTCGGGAACGGGAAAGAGTGAGGCATACTGTACCTGCAGTTTAGCCGACAGACCGCATGCAGGAGGCTTGGACTTTCAGCCGGGAGTGCTTGTAGACCTTGAGACAGGTGAGGTATCTTGTTACAATGAATTTAGAAGTGATGAAGCGCAGATACAAATATTAAGAATGGATAATGGCTTGAACAGGATTCTTTTCATAGGAAAGACGGAAAGTACCGGAAGCAAGGCATATACAGTAGAACTGTTCAGCCTGGAAGATGGAATTCATGAGGTTGAAACCGGTTTCAGCGAAGAATTTAAAGCCATGATCACAAACGCAGACAGTGTGGACTATTACAGTAATGGAATTGGTGTTACAAATTCTGGAGAAGTAAGGCATTGGGAGTGGAATAGCGAACTTGGAGGTTTTACATATACAGCTCCCGACACACAGATAAGTTTGTCTGATAATTCGGTCGACTCGATCCTAAATGCAATTTCCTATAAATATAAATACAGTCTGGTAAATGACTTTGAATTTACATATGTTCTACCGGATGGAACGGAATTGAAAAATGATTTTGGATATAAATCAGGTCTGCTTTTTATTGATTATGAAAAATTATGGCCGAGAGTATCCTATTCTATGAAAGACAGGACACAGTTGTATTATCTGACGGTCGACAAAAGATCGGAGAACGGATATCTTGTTATATCAACAGGGGAAGATTATCTGCGAGAAAACGGGATAGGTTATCGTATATGTATTAAAGATGATTACGTTCATTTATTCTCATATGACGCTACAAGCGAGGAATATCTGGGATCGGCAAAATTTAGGTATAATTTTGCTCCGAATATGTACAGCATACGGCGCATGCTTTTTACAAAAGATATGTACGATATATACGTGACCTCCTGCCCTTATGAAGAAGAGATAGATGGCCCCGGGCTTTATCCAGTAAACAAAGGTTTCCTGATAGATCTTGATGGTGATGGGACGAAGGAAAAGGTCTTTATTGCCAGCTGTGGCTGGATCAACTATCCTGAAGAGGAGAATCTTGAGGGATGGGTAGGCCTGTCAAACCACTCAGACGGAGATTATGAGACCTATTACGGCATACATGGAGGAGTGTTAGTATACATAAACGGGGAACTTATGAATGATCCTCTGAATGTTTATGGCTCTGAGTGGAGCGGACCCGCGTTTGCCTTTGCGTTAACCGATGTAGATGTATCGGATGGCAGATATGAGATTCTTGTTCAGGACGACCTTGGAGATATATTCTATATCTATACCGGGGAACAGACAAGTGAATCCCGAGTGCCGGGAAATCCATCAGGTTTTAGCACCAGGATACCGGGTAGCTGGCTGGTAAGAAGGATATATGATGTTGGTTCTGATCAGAAACCACGGGCTGAATTTACAGGCGTTTTTAACGGAGACGGGACTTTTACCGGACCGGGTGATGTATCATTATACGGATATGGTTTAAGGTTAGGTTCTGACAATATTACATGGCGTATGGATAAGGAAGGAAAGGTTGAACGTGTTTCAGATATATTTGATGTTTCTTTAGCAAATATTTATACCGAAGAAACCATATCACAGATAGAAAACGACGCTAGCAGAGAGTATTGGGAAAAACTGATAAAGGAACATCCGGAAGAAGTATATCTGAAGCTTGAAATTACTTTGAAAGCCTCAAAGGATTATGATGATAAATCAGCCATTACTGATAATGACAGGATCGAGCTGGAACCCGGCTACTACTATGTGGATAAAACAGACGGAGTCAGCTGGATACATATAATATCACCATATTCCAAGGTGTCGGGATGGTTTGATATGGCAAACCTCGAAAACTATGTAAAAGATTATCAGAGTACCGGATTGGATGAGACTGAAGATTATGGTAAGATAGATATAATCTTCAGCAACATAAATCACGCAGGGTAATCAACAACTCAGGGTAGTAGACCCATTTAATGCGTTAAAGTGTTAAAGGAATCTGACCCTAATATTTATAAAATTTGATCCTTTGAAATTTGTGAAACCATCCATATACATATCTCGTCTAATATGTACTATTAGCAGAGGAGGTGTCTGAAGTGAAAAAACAAATATTATTCCTGACTATATTGCTTCTTATTGTCTCAGTTTCGGGATGCAGCAAGAAGGAATCTGAAACGAAACCAGAAACGGGGGCAGATATGCCGGAAAAAAGCTCAGATTGCACATTTAAAGCTGTTGTAACAGAAGTAAATGATGCCGGGATGGTGGTAAAGCCTGTACCGGGCTCTGCTGAGCTGAAATCTTCTGATGCTATTGCTATCGGGAAAGCGGCTATTACAGATAACTCTAATCCTGAGATAGGTGATACATATGAG
Organism: Lachnospiraceae bacterium; assembly: GCA_017542245.1. Classification (GTDB taxonomy): domain Bacteria; phylum Bacillota; class Clostridia; order Lachnospirales; family Lachnospiraceae; genus RUG11977. The sequence continues at coordinate 3,746 of JAFXXN010000128.1, read as the reverse complement.
ATTGTTTATGATGGAAGGATATTAGAAACTTATCCTGCCGGTCTGAGCAATATATCAAGAGTGGTTCTTGTTGAAAAAAATGAGGATAATACCAATGTTTCGGGAACAGAGCATGTAATCAGTTATAATCTGGGTGATCTGGCTGAGGATTTTACGGAAACGCCTGAGAAAGCCCAAAGTGGGAATAAGGTAGAAATCAGGACACAAGTATTATATGATGCTGGTATTCATCTTTATCTTGATGGTCAGGAGCTTAAAATATCTCATTATGACAGTGATTATTGGGGATATTCTTTTATCATGCCGGACAAGGACGTAGAGATTACTGCAGAACCGTACATGAAAGCGGAGATATGGGGAACCAGCGATGAAAAAACAACGGTCCCGGATGATTTTTCAATAAAAATTCATTTTGGCTTAAGTGAATATGACAGTGAAACCGGTAAGTTAGTAAAGGAAACGCAGCCATCTGGTTTTTTAGAAAATACTGTTGAAGATTATACCACAGAATACTATTTATCAGAGGTGCAAAAGGCTGAATTGTTTAATATGATCATGGATATGGATTTTGATTCGTACCCAGATGTTTATAATCCCTGCGAAGGGTTTTATTCAGACCCGAGTTATACTGTTATTTTGGAAGTTAAGCATAATGGTCTTGAAAAGAAGGTTAGATGTTATGACATCGTATCCCTGGATAGTGCAGAGTCTTATCAGAAATATCACCCGGATATATGGGAGAATATTTCTAAAGAAGGTAAAAACTTCATTATTCTTCATGGTGCGATTGTGGATATGCTTACTTCTTCTGCAGAATGGAAAGCATTACCTGACTATGATTTGTGGGAGAGATAGCATATCATTACGATTCAGAGTATGCCGGCTATGTTGCCAATGTTATTGTTTTTTCAAAATTCAGAGGAAACGGGTATGGAGCAAAGGGCCTTGAACTTCTTTGTACCGCTACAAAAGGAAACGGTATCACAGCTCTTTATGATGATATTGCCATTGATAATACAACTATTCGACTATTCTTGAAGCAAGTTTAGAATGCAATGTTCATTGGAATAATAGTTTCATTCGCAGCTGGCTTAATAATGAATTCCTATGAGCCCATATTTTATCATTGATTGTGAGGAATAGAACAGTGAAGATGGAAATCAGTCCATATCTGAAGCTATGTGAGTGATTAAAAAGAACGTGTGGGTGCACATAAGCCTCGTTGCGTATCACCACTACAGCACTCAAGGTGCCTTAAAAGTGTCTGTTTACAAGGGGTAAAAATATGCAAGAGATAATGAAGCAAGTTGATAAATATAAGCAATGCTCTGGTTGGCATTTAATGAGCGTAGATATGATTTGATCAAGGAGATATCATGATTAGTAACATCAACAATAAAAAGAATAAAATAATCATATTGGTTTTATTGACTATATTATTGATATTAGCTGGTGTGATTATCTTTATCTTGAGCACGTCCAAAAACACTGGGAAAATTGAGACACAAACCAATGGCGGCAAATCTGATATCATGTATTCTGTTATAGGCGAAGTAACGGAGGTACTGAGAGAAGAAGTTAATGTTTTAAACTCTATAAAGCATAAGACAGTGGGTTATAGGATGAAAGTCAGAGTACCTCTGTCAGAGGATTTTGCCGTGGGTGATGAAGTTGAAATACATTCTGTTTATGAGAACTTGAACACAGGTAATAATAGTAAAGCTGACTTGGTCGACGGAGATATTATCATAGTGTCATATTTTAAGCTGTTTAAGAAAACTGACGGCACAAAGATTATCGAGGATGGAACGATTACCTATGGTTCAACAGAACGATTAAGTATCTATGAAAAATCAAAGTTTCGAAGTGACGAGATAAAGCAGCTTGTGAGAGAAATAATCGAGGAGAAAGGTGAAGCAGTAATTATCTCGTATTACTCGGAGCCGACTTTGTTACATAGTGAGAAAAATATTATCGCAGATTTGAAATTATCAGGAGAACAGGCTGAAAGTATTATGACAATGCTTGACAATATCACGGATTGGAGTGATGATAACCTGACAAATCATGTAGAGTACAGTTTCAATGGTGAGATAAGATTATCTGATTCAGAAAAAATATATTACTTTGATTATGCTCACAATGTCATCTGCTATGACCATTATTATGCCAAAGTTTCGTTTGAAGATATGCAATATGTGAGCAATCTTCAAAAGGACAACGAAATTTTCATGTTTGATTACCGATTGATCATCCCCGGAAATCCGCAAAGCATTCGGATGACCGATATTACAGATCTGAGATTAGAGGATGCCGGTAATGAAATAATGGAACCAATGAAGGATTTCATAGAGAAATTTACAAAGCTATACCTGCTTGAGTCTTTTACCCAGACTGATAATTCTGCGATAGCTGAGTATGCAGCACAGTATCTGATAAAAACAGACAGTCCGGATATAATAAAGGATGATACTGCAGGAGTTTACAGGATACCCAATGAAACATATGACAAATTCATAGAGGACACTTTTTACTTAGAGCAGGAATTAGATAACTATCTTGTCAGACAGCCTAAAAGTCAGATGACACTGTATAATATTTATTTCAGGCCTCCGTGCAATAGTCCGGTGACAATCAGCTCTGTAAAAACGGATGGAAATGGTTATTACTATGTTTTTGGAAGCAATTTGTATAAAAAAGACCGTATTAAGACTCTTAAATCATTGGCAGGAAATACGGATGCTAGAACAGGTGGAATATTTGAAAGAACAATGATGCTTGACTTCTTTGCAATGGTAAAGGATTGTGGGGATGATGAAGAGCATGACTGGAAGCTCTATGAGTGGATCATAAATCCATAAAAATGTGTTTGTTATACAAAAAGAAGTTATATCAAGGTGGGAGATATCCTAGTTAAAAATCTAGGATGAGAAGCCTGAGAGATACAGCAGATGATTGACGCAATCAAGAGGTAATTAGAAACAGGGGACAGTTTTCTGCGTTTTGTCTTTGCTTGTTATATAGATGCTGTATGACATCAAATTTTTTTGAATAGTTCATAATGTTAGAGTTGAAAGTGGTTGGTTGACGGGAGCAGTTTTGCTTGCTCCCGTAATAAATATAAAACTTCAGTTGAACGCCCCTCCAAATTTGGAGGGGCGTATTTGTGCAGCAGGGATGGGTAACCAGTACGGATGCCAGGGCGATAAGGCTGGCCTTCAACTTGTTTAATGGGGCTGTTCCTACTGCTTTGAACAAAAGTGAGGATGAATGGGATAACTTATATGACTGGAAGGGGAACTTCGAATATGATAAGTCAGAGCTGCTTGATAGCACACCGGTGTGCATTTTCGCAGACTATGAGGTGGGCGCATACTTTATTGAAGGCATAAAGCTTCGTTTTACCAATCTTTTGAAAATATAGTTTTGAGTCATTATTGTGAATTTTAGTCTTGCTTTATTATAACACGGGTAATATGATTAATGGGGGACAAGGTATTACAGTTAAAAAAGATAAAATGATGATGAAAAAAGAAAAAAGAATTTTTCTGTAGAATTCTGTAGAAATTAATTTATTCTGTAGAATATTTAGTAAAAATGAAACTGCGGCAGATATTTGTCGATATATATAGTGAGGACCTCAAAAAGACAGAGAGGACATAAAAATGTCTGATGATGAAATTGTAAAGCTGTATGCTGATAAAGATGAAAAAGCAATAGCGGCTACCAAGGAAAAATATCATAAT
>JAFXXN010000127.1 GCA_017542245.1 Lachnospiraceae bacterium | reverse complement strand
TTTTGTTTTAAGATTCATTTTAGATACCTCTCGTATTTTTGGATTTTACCAACTGGCCAGTCAGTAATAATCCAACTTTACTTGAGGTATTTTTCAATGTCAAGGATTTCCTTCACTGTTTATATTATACAGGAAGCTCCTCAAAGTAATGATAATCTTAAGTTTTATTATACTTTTTCAGTATATTTTGTGTCAAGAAATATTTGTTATCTTCACAGCCACAATACTTCACTTAGCAACTGGCGGATATTCTCTTCGCTTACCTGCACCAGTTTTGCCAGATACCACGATCGTTCATCTTCGGTCATCTTTTTTAGTTTTTCACCGCTGTCACCCTCGGTAACTTTCTTTTTCATCTCGGATATCTGCTTGATCTGCGCCTCGGCCTTCCAGATTATCTCCTGCTGGGCAACTATCTTCTGGTCAAAAAGCGACTCCAGTTCTTTGGATGAACACCGGCCTGACAGGATTTTTGATATATCATTCAGTGAAAAGCCCATATCTTTAAATACAAGAAGAGCTTCTATAAGTTTAAACTGATCGGGCGAATAGTAACGGTAGCCGGTTTCTTCATCAATCTCAACAGGTTTTATTATATTCTTTTTTTCATATACCCTGAGTGCCTTTACAGACACTCCCGCAAGTGCCGCAAGTTCACCTATCTTAAGTAATTGAGTCTCTCCTTCACACATAATATTTTCCTTTCATCTGACCGATCAGTCTATTCTTCAACGGCATGTAATATTTCAGGTAAAAGCTGCTTTTTCCGGCTCATAACTCCCGGCATATCGTATACCTTTTCAGATACCGGACTGTACGGCAAATGTCTTACAGCCCTAAAGTCGGTTGTAAAAAGAACACTATGTTCTTTGATTACATCAGTTATCATCAGCACAGCCCAATCAAGTTCCTGATGTTTTCTGACATCTTCCAATGCCAAAAGATACTCTTCCCTGTAATCTTCCAAATCTTTCAGCGTTGTACACTCGCACTGACCGATTCCTATCTTCAGATTCTTCTCCTTGTAAGTCTTGAAGTCGGATTCCACAGCTTCTTTCGGTACGCGGTTCTTAAGCCCCTCCATATACGAGAACATTTTCAGACCAAATTCGTTAAGTTCCACTCCTATAAGCTTTGCAAGTTCATTTGCGGAATCTATATCTACAGGAGTAGTAGTCGGGCTTCTCAAGATCAATGTGTCAGAAACAATTCCTGTCAGTAACATCTTTGCTTCATCAGAATTTGGAACAATCCCTTCAAGAACATACTTCCTGTAGACAATAGTACAGGTACTTCCTAAGGGTTCCGCGTCGATAAATATCGGAAGCTCGGTTTTTATTGCATCAAGCCTGTGGTGATCAATTATCTCAACGATATTAGCGGTTTCAATTCCGTTAATGCTCTGCTTGGCTTCGTTATGATCCATGAGTATGACATTATTCTTTGGAGCTTTCAAAAAACATCGTCTCGTAACGAATCCGAAAAATTCGTCCTTTTCCATGACAGCGAGCCCTCGCTTTACAGACGACGAAAGCTTTCTTTTCGCCTCTTCAAACAGCTCTGAAGGAGTAACCGGCTCCTCTTCTTCCCTCATGATATCACGAACTTTGGGGATCTCAGTAATACTCCCCTTTTTCATAATCTCATTCATTGCCCAGCTTGTGATATCATCAACACTCAGGAGTCCGTAAAACCTTTCCCCTTCAAATACCGGGATGACAGACGGGTTAGTTATCTTATATGACGCAGCCACAGAATTAAGAGGAGCATCCGCGTCAATCCGCACTTCCGAAGTCAGGTATATATCTCGGACTTTAGGATATATATCACGCATATATACAGGTGGTTCTATTCCCAGACCAGCGAACACTTTCTTCATGCTCTCCGGAAGGTGCCCGCAACGTGCCGCTATATATTCCTTAGACGGATCTACTCTGTTCTTAAGTTTTGCATAAGCATATGCAGAACATACACTGTCAAAATCCGGATTTCTGTGGCCGATGATATATATTTTTTCCATAAATTTTTATTTCCTCCAAGCCTTATATCCTGTCATCGTCAATATCACCTCAGAAGAACATCCAGTGTTTCATCGGTAACAAAACGATACTCCATATCTTCAATTTTCTTATAAAAAATTATACTAAATCACTCCGTTTCTTTCAAGAAAAAAATCTTTAAATATTCATGTCCCAATTCATGCTTGTTATTGACATTTACATAAATTGTGCTATTATGAAAACGGTGAAGCTAACTACTTTTACTTAAGGCGTTAAACCGGCTTCATGTTATTAAAAACTTTACAGAAAGGAATATGATGTTCTCACTAATTTTTAGTACATCATACAGGAAAAAGAAATGAAAACTAAAGTAAAAACAGTATTGGTACTTCTACTTACCACAGCTCTTGTTCTTCAGGTATTTACATCCGTTCCGTCTTTTGCTGCCGAAACAGATACGGATTATAAGGCAGCATATTATAAGCTTATTAAAGAGCTTCATAACAGCGATGAATTTGAAGGCGGAACCGACAGATATAAACTGATTTATCTGGATAACGACAGCATTCCCGAACTCTTAGTAGTTGACGTACCCAGCGATACTTACCATAATAACGGTACTTATCGATATGATCTTTATACATTCTATGACGGGAAGGCAATACTGCTTGGATGTTATGCTTCAGGTGTTGCAAGTGCGGGCGGATACCGCGGAGATACATCATATATAAAGAAGAGCGGAAAATTACTTGAAACTTATGTTGCAGCAGCCAGCGGTGACGGAGAAAATATTGTATATAGCCTGCAGAACGGCGAAATGGTTGAAATAGCTCGCGGAGCTTTTAACATTGCAAGCGAAACCACTAAATGGAACGGCAAAGAAATGTCTTCCGAAAAATATACTAAAAAACTTAATAAGGTATTCAAAACAAAAAAGGCTATATCTTTTGAAGGAATCAAAACCATCAGCTATCGTTCCATGAGGAAGAAGCTTAAATAATTAGAAAGTGCCAATGAGAAAATTTATTCCCATTGGCACTTTTTTAATCGTAATAATAAATTATATCTTCTTGCCTTGCTTCAAAAAAGATGTTCGGATATTTAGCGACATATTCTTTTATCTTTTCATACAAATGACTATCCAAACTTATATAGTAGTTTTTGTAATAATGTTTTCCGTTTTTCAGATAATAATGTATATAAATCCGGGCATAGATTACTTGACGAACTTTCGGTTCAAATCCATCATAACTGCTATAGCTGTTATATCCTTCCGGATAGTAATCCTCGTACCTCGAATCATACATTTCCGCCAGCTCATCCATGTTGTCCACTATAAGCTTATGAAGTCCGGTTATCGCATTTAGTTCCTCTTCGGTTAAATTAATTCCTTCGTTATAGAAATCATTTATCTCCCTTGTGGTTATCTGAGGTCCCGTTACCCTGGCCGCCGCTAATTCATCGGTCTTAGGCACTTTCTTCTCAATACCGAAAACATCATTTATATAAAGAATCGCAAACAAAGTTAAAATTCCTGACAATATCAAAGCCTTTATAAGAGACTTCTTCGTAACTACTTTTAACCTTCTCTCAATTATCATGCACGCGATAAAATATCCTGCAATTGACAGAAGTATTATCAACACTATAACGCACATCCTGACACCTGCAGAATGTGATATTCCCTCACTTCTGTTCAGGAAAAGCCCAAGCAGCACCAGCAAGCCTTCTATAGAAAATATCAGTGTAAATATAACTGCACATACGGTTTTGGCTCCTTTAAATACCAGATTGTCATCGGTTCTTTCGGCTCTTCTCTTTTTATAAAGGATAAACCCTAAAATGATAAGTACAACGGCTGCTGCCAGAACGATTATCAGATTGGTAACCCCGAAATATCCATCCAGACCTACATATCCATCCCGATTGGTACCCATACCGCTAACGATCATATATTCAGCAGGTGACAAAATACCTATATGAAATATTTCCGTATCAGATACCGACCCGCCGTAACCTATGAACATGATGGAATTAAATATCGCCATCGTATATTCCACAGCGAGACCTACCAGGGAAAATGCCACATAGAGGATTCCTGCCATCAGTTTTCTTCCGCTGATAACCATAAACAAAGTTCCAAATGCAAACCAGAACAGATTCTGAACGGTATTTATCAGAAGCCATGTCGACAGCGGCCCTATAAGGAAATATCCGCTTACGGCAGCCACCTGTATCAGTTCGACTAAGTATATGATGACACTTGGAATGCTCATAATGATAACCCCGAGCAAAAAGCGTGTAAAGAACATACTCATCCTGTTCATCGGCAGCACTTCGTACAGATAATGCTTCCTTTTATTCCCAAGATACCCGAATGCCGCAAGGGCTACAACAAATCCAAGTATAATCGAAGCAAATTCCGTTACCGTCATCATCAGTTCAATTATATCGGCTGCCACCTGATCATTGGTACTGTCAAAATACCGATATAAGCCAAACAGCCCTGTAATCGACAATAAATATATCGCGATAGTAACAGCCCAGATCGGCCAGTTTCTTATCACATCCCGAAATATCATCTTCGTATTAAAGGATAATTTCTTTGATTCCATAATGTTCACCTCCAAGCTCGTGGATGAATATTTCTTCGAGTGTCAGCGGTATACTGTCGAGCAGGAGAGGCTCATATTTTGCAAGTTTATCTTTTATCTCTTTATCTGAGCATTTTACGATCAAAGTGTATACACTCCCGCTTTTCTGGCTGTTAAGCAATTTAAATCCCTCAATAGAGTCTTCTGTCATTGCAGGCATCTTATCCTCTCTGAAAGCTATCTGAAGCTTGGTGATACCGTCCTGCATTGAGAACAGAGACCTCTCCATGAGCATTTTGCCGCGGTTCATGATGCCAACAGTATCACAAACATCTTCAAGCTCTCTTAAGTTATGGGATGATACCAGAACTGTTACCTTTCTTTCGGTCACATCCTGCATCATGAGACTCCATATCTGTCTTCTCATCACAGGGTCAAGACCATCCACAGGCTCATCTAAGATCATGATATCGCTCATCATGCACATAGCGAGTATAAACGCAGCCTGTTTTTGCATACCCTTCGACATCTTCCTGATAGTCTTCTTCCTGTCAATGGAGGTAATGACAGAAAAAAGCTTCTCAAATCTTTCCATACTAAAATTCTTATATATCCCTTTATAGAATTTTGCCATGTCATCCATATCCGAATTGAGGAAAAAATAAAGATCGTCAGGGATATACGCAATTCTTTTCTTAACATCCGCATTATCAAATACTTCCTGCCCATCTATAGTAATGCTGCCGGAATCCTGTTTATAAATGCCTGTCAAATGTCTGATGATAGTTGACTTCCCGGCACCGTTTGGTCCTACCAGCCCATATACCGAACCCTTTTCCACATTCAGATTAATTTCATCCAAAGCCTTAAATCCATCAAAGGTCTTAGTAACATTCTCAACTTTTATCACGACAGTCTCCTTTCTGATTGAGTACATACTCAGCCACGTTTTTCCTCGGTTCTCCCGCAACATCAAAATCAGCCAAAACCGCATCAAGTCTCTCATATATCTCCGCGACATGCTTATCCGATACCTCTTTCACATCAACAGCGAAAGATCCCTTTCCCGGTACGGAATATATGTATCCCTGTGTTTCAAGATCCCTGTATGCTCTCTGTATGGTGTTGGGATTTATCGCATACTGCGAAGCCAGTTCCCTGACCGAGGGCATCTTTTCGTCTTTTTTTATCAGTCCGGCAATGATCAGTTTTTTGAATCCGTCACAAACCTGTTCATATACCGGCCTCGAATCTCTGTAATTTATACTAATCAAATCAATCCCTCCCTTTAGTCATTATAACCGGCTTCAAGATCATATATAATATACTGTTCTTTTTCAAAAATCTCTTTATTATCTTCAATGAATTTTCTTAATTTATTGTCAAGATGGCTGCCTTTGATAATTTCATATGATCTTGATACTCTCATATCATTTTTCATAGTATAATATATGTTGAAATAGTAGCTGTTAAATCCATCTCCTTCCATATAATAAACTGCATCCGTATTATCATAGAACGATTCGAGTTCATACATGTCTTCAAGAATTATTTCATGAAGTTCAATCGTTTTTTCAATAGCTGCTTCATTTATCATTAATAAATTTCTTTCTTCATTTGGGAATAGCCCATTATTATTCGGGATACTGATATTGCTGACATTTTTTGCTTTGGGAACATAACCTTCAACATTGAAAAAGTCATGCATATATCCGACTCCACACACTGCCAGGATTACAGTAAACACTGCCGCCTTTAATAAATTCTTTTTGGTAAATATTTTGAACTTTCTCTCCACCCACATGACAGATGCCAAAAATGTTATAAAACCAACTATACATAATATTATCAGAATAGCTATTCTGTCTGAAGCCCTGTGTGCCATCCTGTCATCATGATATACAATTATCAATGTCAGCATGAATGTCATGGTTACAGCTGTAACAGCAGATAAAACATATGAGAAAACAACCTTCATGGTAGAGAACACTATGTTGTCACCGGTTCTTTCCGACTTTCTCTTTTTATAGAGCAAATAGGCGAGTACAGCCATGATAATCCCTGCAAACAACACCACAAATATCTTCAAAATATTGGCACTGTCAAAAATACCTATATATTTTCGGCTGTCAATATATTTATATCCAACGCCAAGTGAAAAAATGTATTCCAAAGGAGACAAAATCGCAAATGGTGTACCGCTAAATCCCGTACCGGAATTATATCCTATAAAGCACAGCTTATTCATGGAGTCTATCCCAAATGACATAACTATGCCGGCAGCAGAGAATCCGAAATAACAAACTCCGGCCATCACAACTCTTCCGCAAAGTACCATAAAAAGAATACCCAGGGAATACCAGAATAAATATGCTATTATCGCTGATACCAGCCACTCCAGTAATTCCGTAAACATCGCCGCATCCAGAACCAGTGATTGGAATATTTCCACAATAAATATAAACAGGCATGGGATCAGCCACATGATAAACCCAAAAATATATCGGGTTACATACAGACTTGCCCTGTTAAAAGGAAGTGCCTCAAAGAAATTATCATTCTTTTTCTTCCCTAAGAATCCAAATGCTGCTATTGCAGCCGCAAATCCTAAAAAATAAGCCAGAAAGGCTGTATTCTCTGTCAGAGATATCATAATGTTTTCCGATATCTTATTTCCGATATTGATCAGGCTAAGGTTGTATCTTGAAGTAGTATTCACCATAAATACAAAAAGCAGATACCATACACTGGCCATAACCCATATCGGCCAATGGCGCAAAACATCACGCCTGATCATACCGAAATTAACCGATATCTTCTTTTCGTTCATTTTCTCAACTCCCTTCTTCAGTAACCGAACTGTTTTCTGATCGGTTATTGTAATTACTGTACTATCTATCTTAATACAGTTATACACCTCTGATTTCATTTTGTCAAGAATTTTTTCTTGTCAGTGTCATCTCGAGAGCAAGCTCTCTCAGTGTCCGTTCACTCAGCCCTCAGTTAGCAAGCAAGCTTGCACTGAGGGCGTTCGTTTTTCGCACAAAAAAGCCGGTATGCTTAAAAGCACAACCGGCGTAAATTATGATTTAATTAATCGGTGCCTTCTGTTCTATCTCAGAAGTATTTACATTCAGATGTCTTGCCTCTGCTGCCACCTCTAATAATGGCATGGCTAAGCTGCCAGGCTCACGGTTAAATCTGAGTACTGTAATAGAAGTGCACTGTATAAATCCCAATACCATGCATAAATGAGGAAACGGGATATTGAACACTCTTGAAAGGAATGACGTCATAGAGCCTCCATGACAGAACAGCACAAATGTTCTTTTTCTGTCATCCTCCGTTTTACAACGGTAATACAGGCCTTCACGCTCATAACCCAGAGTCTTCAGCCATTCGTCGGTACCCGCTGCCACCTTATCAATATCTATAGTGGCGGTATTCCCATCATATGAGGGATATTTTCTCCAGTCGGAAGTCTGAAGGTCTTTACCCTTGCTTATAAGCTCTGCTGCCTCTATCCAAGGGTTACCTTTCTTATAAAGCTCCCCTTCCCAACCGTACCTGATCTCACGCATAAAATCAAGAGTCTTGATCGGGCCTATCCCGGAGCGTGCCGCAAAATGCTCTGCTGTCTCTCTCGCTCTGCCTAAGGGTGAAGAATATATTTCCTGTATTCCTTCATCCATCAAACGCTCAGCTACTAACTCGGCCTGTCTGTGTCCAAGTTCTGTCAAACAGTCTTTCTCGTAATCCGGATCACCGTGACGCACCATTATCAGTCTCATTATTTATATCCTTTTCTCTCTTCTGCTTTGCCGATCAGAACCCTCGCCTCTTCAAATGCCTCGGGAAGATACTTATTTGAGTCTTCCTTCCCTTTTTTCTCTCCCTGCTTAATCTTCTCCCAGGAAGCCATGCGTTCTTCTTCCGAGGAAAAAATCACTCCGCTAAACACATGCGGATGCCTGCGTACCATCTTATCAGCAATTGTTCGTGCCACATCCTCAAAAGTAAAGAGTCCTTCTTCTTCAGCAAGTACCGCATGAAACATAACCTGAAACAGCAGATCTCCAAGCTCTTCCTTGAGGTTTTCGGAATTGCCAGTTTTTTCCAGGATATTGATACCGCATACTACTTCTGCTGCCTCCTCTATGCATTCAGGCTTAAGGCTCGCATGCGTCTGCTCCCGGTCCCAAGGGCAGCCGTCCTCACCGCGAAGTTTCTCCACTATCTCTTTTAATCTCTGTATTTCACTCATACGATACCATTATCCTTTTCATCAGATTTCAACCCAATTATTTTAAAAATACAAATTCCTCAAGTTCACATATTACCCGGCCGTCAAAAAAGCTGCTGGTCCAGGCACCTATAGGCAATCCCATATCAACCTTAAAATACAATGCATGGCGTCCGGTCACATTCTGTATTCTTCCACGATAAATACCATCACCGAGACCTGTTTCAACCACGCCGATTTCTATACCGGCTTTAGGTGTGCTCAGACTGGAATATTCAACTATCTCCGGAATATCTGCATCGGATTTTTCTTCTTTATCAGAAATATTAACAGAACTGTCAGTCTTATTTTCAGGCATATCCGTCTCGGTTCCGTCAATAAGTACATGAATCCTTCCCTTACATCCCATACCGACTATTTTTACAGCCAGTTCCATTGTTTTGGATGAATAATCTTCGCCAAAATCAAAATATTTGTACCCTATTATACAGCCGTCCTTTACCTGTGTTATCACACGTCTGAACAAATCCTTTTCCGTAACAAAGCATCCGCCGATCAGTACACAGGCTATCTCTGCTTTAACCGGTTTATATGGTGAAAGGGATTCTTCAAATCCAAGAGATGTCATCTCAACAGGAGGTATGCTGCCATCGGGAAGTATGTTAATCTTTTCCACGCAGGCCCGTCGTGAAAATACCGAATTATTGGTCATTCTGTGATAAAAAATGTACCATTGGTCACCTATCCTGCATATCGATCCGTGGTTATTTCCACCCGGATAATCTATCCCGTTATCAATAATATATCCTCTGTAAGTAAAAGGTCCGGTTGGAGAATCAGATGTAGCATACGCCAGTAAGCTCCCTTTTCTCGGGGAATAGATCAGATAATATGTATCCCCTACTTTTCTCGGAGAACTTGCTTCATAAAATCTTCTCGGCGCCGGTACCTTCAGACTGTCATCTATTACCTGTTTCTTAAGGCTTCCGGGGATTACTTTATACATAGAATTCCCATCAAGCTCATTCATGTTCGAGCCCTCAAAGCCATAGTATACGTATACTCTCCCATCGTCATCCACCAGGACTCCCGGATCATTGTAGATTCCATCATCGCCTGCGTCTTCAGGTGCATAATCATATGTTGAGATAAATTTAAACGGACCTTCCGGTCTGTCGCTTACACTCACGCAGCCCTTGGCTCCGGCTATATATGTATACAGATAGTATTTTCCGTCTTTCTCCACTACATCCGGAGCATACAGCTCATGGTCAGTATGCGGCACACTTGATTCATGATCGGTATCCGGTCTCGTCTGAAATATATGACCGTGACAGGTCCAGTCATTCAGATTATCTACAGGAGCACTCCAGCATTTCAGTTTGTAATCACAGAATTTATCACACCCATATCTGTCGTGTGAACCATACAGATAAACTCTGTTTCCGAACCGTCTGGGTTCTCCATCATGTATACATTCCCACAAAGGTAAAATTGGATTTGACATATTTTTCCCCCTATTGATTCATATTGTCAGTGTCACCTCGAAAACGCCTTCTGCGTTTCCTCGGTAACAAAATTAATTACACCTTTTCCGGCTTCGCAAAAGAATTCTTTTCAAAAATTTTCAAGCTCAGCGGAAAAAGAAATGTTACATAAAACACCTGTAAAAAACAGGCTATTAAAGTTCCTACAGATCCCGGAATCCATGTCTTTATCAGGTTACAGATTATTAAGCTTACAACATAATATCCCAAAAGCCCGATTACAATACGGATAATTCTTTGAAGCACTGATATATCTGTTGAAAACTTAACAAATCTCTGTTCCAAACCCCAACCGATAAGGAACGCGATACAATACCCGACGCCTTTAAAAGTGTCGTTCATCATCTTTTTGCCTTCAACAAGAATGTTACCATCCGCATCATAATCTACAGGATATGATTTTAATCCGGCATAAAGTGCAACTAATATCGCAAGGAGTGTCCCGATACCTATTATTATCCATGTCTTTTCCGTATGTTCTTTTAACCATTTCATAAGGCGCATAGTCAAGAACATAACCAATATTCCCGCTCCTGCTCCCACCAATATGTCCTGAGGTGTGTGAACTCCAAGATATATACGGCTAAAAGCTATAAATGCAACCAAAATACCCAGGACAATTCTAAGAAATTTAGGCAGTCCTTTTTGTAAGGAGCTTCCGCCATATACAGTTGCCGCATTCATAGTATGCCCGCTTGGGAAAGAGTATCCGGTAGCAGTAGTCATGGAATTTCCATATGGAATTATGCGCGGATCTCTTATCCATGGCCTATATGCACAAAATGTTACTTTCAGAAAACCGTTTACAAGTCTGTTTCCGCTCCACCCCATTAAGAAGAAGGTTCCGTATTCCTTGCTAACGGCCCAGTATACTATGGCCATAATGATAATGATCGTATTTAATTCTCCGAAAAATGTCATCTTGGATAAGAAATCGGCTAAAAAACTTCCTACCCCATTTCTAAAGTCCTGTAACCCTAACAGAATATCAATGTCCATAAATTTTTCCCTAAGTTTTTTATTCCTTTACATTTATTCAACAGGTTCTATATTCCAGTTCTGAACGCCGCTCGCACCGGCACTGCAAAGAAATGCGCCTTGCGAATCTATTATTGTAAGAAGACGCCCGCTTTCATATGGTGTCTGAAGCGAATAGCTGCCATCCCCATTATCTTTTACCCGCCAGCTCTGTGCGTCAAGATAGCCGGTGTAAATCCAAAGGCTGATAGTATTATTTTCAAGATCCCATGCATTACCAAGGTCTATAAGCTTATCTGCCATCTTTTCGGGCGAAAACATAAATCTGCCATCACTTAAGTATTTAATATTCCAAATACATTTATCTTCCGAAATGAAAAGCCTGGGTTCATCCTCACGGCCTGACAGATAACCATTGCCCTCTGCATTCTTTATAACAAACTTTCCAAGTTGGAACACGTTTCTCTTAATAAGCGGCCACATCTTAGGGTACATACCTACATATTTTACTGTGCCGCCATCATTGTAAGGCAGTTTTCCCTGAAGCACCAGTTTGTAAAATTCGAAATAGTCATAATCATTTTCGCCGTTTATATACTTCTGATACCCCTGAAATGATTCAGGTCCAAAGTAGGCATGTGTATCGGGATACTCGATGTTCAGCAGATTACCCATGGGTTCAAGCTGATGCATCCATTCATGTACAGCTACTGATGTAGCATATAATGAAGGAACCTCCGGATCTGCCAAGGGATACGTACCTTCTAAAGGTTTCTGCAGGTCAAATGTAGAATACCCCATGGATGAGTTCATACCGGCTGTCATGATTCCAAGTATGACATAGTTTATTCCATAGCCTTCCTTACCTTCATTTCTTGCCTGATTTTCTTCTCCTGCAGTCTGTACGGTAGTCAGTACGGTATCATATTCGCCGGTCGCAGAAAAATTATCGATAGCTGGCTGTACAGTTTCCTGTGCAAGGAACAGCCAGTCGGAATTATCACTCTTGGTTAACGGTGTTGCAGCATCTATAAAGTGCAGATCGACCGTGATATCCAGGTTATGGTTGGTGATAATTTCCAGAGATTTCTCATAGTTAATTGTAACTGCCTGCAGGTATTCCCTGTCAAAGTCAGTCATCTGAAAATCAAGCTCTCCATAAGTTACATGTGTATATCCCAGCCACAGTACATTGTATTTTACCGGTTCGCTTAACGGGGTGTAGTCACCTGAGTTATACTGTTCAAGTGCTTCCTTAACCATTCTCTCTACATTCTCAGCTACCGATTCAAAATATGACGTCTTCTCAGGTTCTGTAACCGATGGCTCGGGAGTATCTTTGACAGGTTCTGAATTTTCATCTCTACCGCCTGCTTCCTCTGTTATCGGTGCTTTGGTAATCGGCACTTCTGTAGCTGTAGTTTCATTTTTCTGGTTGTCCTCCTGTTTAGAACCACAGCCTGTCACCAGCAAAGCCATGCAAAGTGTCAAACATAATATGCGTATGATCAGTCTTTTTTTCATTTTTCTTTTTTAAAACACTCCATTCTGCAACTTTTAAAAATTTAGCCCTAAATTTGGTTATACATAAGATTTCAGCATATACCAATAACGCTAGGTGCAACATGATTATATCGTATATTACAATAGTACGCAATCTGTTTTTTTCGTGAATGGAAATTATTGTATAAAAAGACCTTGCAACCCATGAGGAAGTAATATATAATTGTGATAAAATAAAAAACAGGAGGCGGAAAATTTAAATGAGTAAAAAGATTATAACATTTGGAAAACTTTTTGCAATTATCGCGGTTGTTGTAGCTGCGATAATCATTAACGGAAGTATCAGTGTACACGCTGATAACGGAGAAACGGTCCGTGTATCAACGGCAAAAGAGCTTAAAGCTGCTATTAAGAATGCTGATGTAGGAACGATCATATTTAGGACTAAAGCATATATTAATGTTACCATTAAGGCAGACACCGCTGCAAAAGGAAAGTCATTAATTATTGATGCTCCAAATGCCAGTATTACAAACAAGGCCGTTTTTGCAAACATCAATATTTTGAATGCCGATTTTTATACTGAGAACGTTTCCGGAAACATAATCTCTTTATCTGACTGTTATATGTCGAGAGGCTTTACCGTAGCAAAGAAAAAGAAAGTAAAGAGTCTGACAGTATATGATTCAAGCGGTTCATTTTTTAATTTCTACACTTTGAGAAAAGGTGCAAAAATAAATGAATTGGAGCTGGTTTATTCGGGTGATATGTATCCTGCCAAGAGCAGCTACAATAAGAGTAAGAGACTTTTAACTATAAGCTGCACAAATGATGAATGTGAACGTTCATATAAGATAAAGCTTGATAAGAGCGGACGTATGGTAAGTATTGATTGTGATTCAAACTGGTCAGAAGCCGATTATGAAGAAACATTCAAATATGACTCCAACGGAAATATAATCCAGAACAACGGCAGAGAGAATATGAGCGGAAACTATACCATGGAGAAGACATATTCCGGAAACCTTGTTCAGAAGAGTGTCTATAAAGATGAATATAGTTCAGGCGTATATACTTACACATATGATAAAGACGGAAAGCTTGTCCATTTTGAATATAAGGGTGAAAGCACTATGGATGGCGACACCTCCCAAATGGAAAACACATATGATTTTGAATATGATAAAAAAGGACGTGAGATATACGAAAGATGGGAAGATACTATAATAGATACTTTCCGCGAAGAATATTATACATTTAATTCAAAGGGATTCCTGACAGAGGTACTTATTAATACCGCCGGCGCCGAAGCTGTTTATAAATATAAATATAACAAAGCCGGTGACCTGATTCAGGAGACATATATATCTGAAGGATATACTACAACCACCACCTACGAATATGACGAGCTTGGCTATCTTATAGGACGGCAGGATTCTTAACATTAACTCGGAAAAATATTAGGAAATTTTTAACAGAAAAATTTTCACACTAAAGGAAATTTGACAGTAATCCAACAAAAAAGAGGAGCTAAGCTCCTCTTTTTTATAAGCAGTCTATCTTTTTACTTCTTCTCTACGCCTTCACCGTAAATAGTCTTCCAGTCATTTTTCATAGAAACCGGAACCCAGTCAAACTGATCGCAGAGTGAATACATCTTGTTTGCCTTCTCGATATTTCCGTTCTCACGTACCGTATCATCACAGCAAAGCATAAATGCCAGACTCTTGAACTTGTTATTTGTGGTTACGTATTCAGCCATACTTGCGTCACCGGTGCTGTTTCCGAAAGAAAGAACGGGCTGTATTCCTATCTCCTGTACTATTACGGTTACTTTGTTCATCTTAAGATTCTTTACAATGAATTCACCGCCGAATACAACTTTCTCCTGGTCTGTAAATGTATGGTTCAATCCGTCTTCATCACCCTGTTCGCTTGCTACTAAAGTAACATCCGAACCTATGAGCTGGCTGGCAGGAAGGTTGAGTTTTGAATCTTTAAGAAGACCTCTTACTATGAATCTGTCGGTACCGCTTACGATATATACCTTAAAATCATTTGCCTTTAAGAACTCTATTATTTCAAGCATAGGCTCATAGAATGCCTCTCCGAGAGTCATGTTCGTATAACTTCTCATAGGAGTCTTTTTAAATTCTGCTATATAATCATAGAACTCATCGGGGGTAAATCCCTTGAATGACGATGCAACAGCTGTTCCGTGATTAATAGACATGTTCTCAGGTTCTTTTCCTGTCTCATTCATTGTAAGAACATCATTTGCTACCTTCTTTTCAAATTCAGAAGCTTTCTTCTTATAACTCTTGTCTTCCAAAACACGGTAAGCTAAAAGCAGATGATCAAAATAGTTAGGATCGGTCTCACAATATACAGTACCGTCCATGTCAAAAACTGCTATTCTGTTCTCAACCGGTATAAAGTCCTTGCTGGTTTCATCCGTTATAGCCTGCATATAGGAAACGATTGCATTCTTAGCCGGTGCATCCTCTTCCCATGATTTGAGAATTTCTGCATGGACATCAACGTTAACGCTGTTTATAACAACCTTCTTTGCCTTACTAAAGTCAGATGCTATAGTTCCCGAATAAGCCTTTACCTTTACATAGTAGGTACCGTTTGCAAGTCCCGGAATGGTTATCTTTCTCTTCTTAGTCCCGTTTTTGTCAATCTGTCCTACTATTTCGTACTCTTTAGCGCCCTTTGCTTTTGCATATACGAGATAGCCATCGGCATTTTCCGTCTTCTTAATGGTCAGGGTTACGGAATTTCCCTCTACCTTAACCGATATCTTCGGTTTTACCGATACAAACGAATCCGCAGAAATAGTTGCGACGGTAGTAACGAACTCGTCATCAGCCTTTACACCGGATATCCCGACCCCGGTTAAGTTCAGGACCATAACCAATGTTAAAAAGCATACTGCAATTTTTTGTAGATTTTTCTTCATGTTTTAATCTTCGCTCCCTTCATTTCCTAATAATATCAGAATTCCATTACAATTTGATTTGTCAATGCATGAAACTCCGTATATATTGCAGCTTATTATTGTACTCCATTTATCCAATTAATTCAAGGATTTTACCACAAAAATTTTTTCTTATTCTACCCTTTCCATCTTCGCGCTCTTCATTCCCATACTTATAAGCATTTCCGTCATGGCACGGGCGTATTTATCATCAGTAAAGCCCTGGTACCAGTCAATGTAGAATACTCCGCCAACCTCAGTGGTTTGTATCATTATGCCCCTTTCCTGCATAACATGGAAAGCCTTCATCTTTATCCTGTCTGCGTATTCAGCTGCCCTGAAAGATCCGAGATAACTCATAGAGAGCATTCCTCCGGTAGCCGGAGACATCCGCTGTTCTATTATGATCTTATCAAGCACACCAAACTTAAAAGCTTTAAAATATCCTTCGATTATGCCTCTGTATACACTGCACATCGTGTGGATATTCTGGGTCGAAGTATATCCTCTTAAGAATCCGCGGTATACCGCACTCAGCTCTGTATCCGATTTGTTCATCAAATCGCCGGGTTTAAAGCTGAATCTTGAATGTACAACCTGATGCAGTAAAGAATTTTCATTCCCCATGGCTTTCCTTACACTGATAGGATTCATCATACAGAGATCTTTAGTGTTTTCCGGATTAACTTTCTGTACAGCCTTTGCGTACGCTATCGTAAGAAGAGCTGTGGGATTGGCTCCTATACTCTTCGCATATCCCATAAATTCCTCACTCGAAACGGTTATACAATAGCCTCTGCAGTTCTGTTTCTCTGCAAAAGGCTTATCGCTGACAGTCTCAGGCATGACAAATGTATCCGGCTGACCGGCATCTTTCATAAGTGCCATAGGATCTATAGCATCAACCATAAGGTATGCGTCCGTATCCTGTCCCGGTACCATACCACCGTCGGCAGTAAATACGCCTTCAGGCACAGCATATTTCTTCTGATCCAGCTCACAGTAATAATGATAGAAGAACGTCTCAAGAATCATCTTTGCGCCGGTTCCGTCCACAGGTACATGATCCATATATATCCATAGGCTGCTGCCCTTATAGCAGAGGCATGTGGTATGATAATTTCCGGTTTTACCGAACGGCTCGATGACCTCCTCAGTTTCCTCAATGATAAACGGAAGCGGGTTCTCTGTCAGAACAAAACGGTCCTCACGACGCAGCACAGCATAAGTCATATAAGGATAAACGCTCATAGTGGCATCCCATGCAGCTTTCAACGCATCAGGATTAACGTTCTCTGCAAGATCAAAACGGTATGTCATAAAGAAGGCTTTCCCTGTGGGATATGTACCCCTCGCGAACATGCCTGCAAATATAGGCCTTATCTCTTTCCATTCCTCTGTCTCCGGGTCTCCCTTCAGCCCGACCGCAAATTTATATACATTATTAAATCTGCCGTTATTAAGGGATCTCACAAAATCCCAGCCGTTGCACTGTCCTGAACACATAAAGCTGTCGCAGCGTGACAGGATGTACAGGGCGTAAAAATAGTTGACTGTAGTATCTTCAAGTTTATCATCATACGCATCCTTGTTATTTTCCTTCTCATATTCAGAGATGACCTGACCCTCTCTTAAATCGCTGACCCTAAGGCGTTCCTGAGAAAGCGCAACAAGCATACTTCCGAATTCCTCACGCATCTGTTCCAGTATGTTTTCATCCTCTGTGGCAAGAAACAGCTTCTCAAATCCGTATTCCTCAATCCACTTATGGATTTTCGGCTTCATCTGATCTACAGTCGCCATCTTCCTGTCACCGGGAAGTCCTGTAGTGATGTAGTCCGTCCCTCTTATCAAAATACCAAGTACCTTTTTGCTTCCAAATACAGCGTCATAGTACTCGTTCATCTCGGTTTTAAATTCTTCACCGATAATGGACTCGTCAACATTATCCGTGATCGACTGCAAAAATTTGGTCTTGGCAAGGATTACCAGATATGGCACTGTCAGTGTATTTTCGTCCGTTGCCTCCGGATTCTGCAGGTTAACGGCAAAGTACTTATCCAGCATCTCCTTCTTGTATTTACCCATACGCTCAGGATTATCGGAGGTGTAGCTGAGCCCAAACCTCTTAAATCCTGTCTGATATCTTTTATAATATGTCAGTATACTTCCTATCCCGCCTACATCGTTGATGGGGATTGTGATGAACTTATAGTTAGATAAAGGCTTTCCGTTGAGTATCCACTGCATAAAAAACACATTGTGGAAAGCATATGTGTTGCTCAGACGCCTGAATTTCATATCCTCTATTCCTATCCTGATTTCATTCTGGATATAAATGAGGGTCTCCTCATTAAGATCTTCCGGGAACTCGTCCATGACGTACAGTCTCTCATCTGCCGGTATAAACCAGTATATCCTGCTGTCATGTGTGAACACATTTATGTCAGTGTATTTAAGTACTATTTTTGTCAGGACGATGGTGTACTCATTCAGCTCTTCAAATGCCATATCTGTAATACCATCGAAGAAGTCAAGCCATAATGATTCTTTATCATTCTCATCATAAGTCAGATACTTCGTCATATACGGCGGCTTTACGTACTTAGGATACCTGTCAATCGGTTCAATATCATCATTGTTATCGTAATAAACGATGTCAAAATCCTCGCCTTTAGAATTCTTGACATGAAATCTTGCAAGACTTTTCAGTTCTTCTTTCAGGGCTTCATGAAAAAGGTTCTCATTAAGCTCAAATGTCTTACACTGTACATTAGAATCGTAGTTTTCAATCTTAAACATTTAAATCCTCCCATATGTAAAAACTCTGTAAAAATATATTATTCAATAAGATCGTTCTGAAACCTTGAAAGATGTTCAAAAGGCAGAATCTGTCTTCCCCTGAAAAAACCACAACCATCATTTATCAGATGGTTGCTGTATGCTTTGAACATATTCACATCTACTTTCGACAAGTCAAGTTCCTGCAGTTTTACCAGTCTCTCATAAGCCTCATCAAAGTATCTGCATTCCCCGGGTTTGATGATATCATTTCTTGTCCTGTTAAGTTCCTGCCCTTTTTCATATCCAAAATGATTAGCATCACCGATTTCAGCATAATCATCCATATCCTTTGTACGGAGCTGTACTTCAGTGTAGCATCTTGTAAGATTATCATAGAAAGTTATATGCAATGACCTGTACCCGGATAGACGGGGTGTCTGTACATAATCCCTGTAATAAGACTGATTTTCAAATGACAGCCCACCGTTATAATTTTCATACGTTCCATCGGACAGCTGAGGTGAGAACCCCTTTTCTTCAAGAAAACCGGGCAATACATTGGCTATCTCATAGAGATAGCCCTGTTCCTGTTCCTCACGGTTCTGACCTTCATGAATATGGCACTGAGGCAGAGAGATTACTATCCTGTAGGCTATAAGATCCCTAAAACAGTTCAGATTGTTTTTAATTTCCGCTTCACTTGGAAATTTGCCATACTGTTTATAATATTCATAAATATATTCAAGTATGTACCCGTTAAATTTCTCCTCAGCCCTTATCAGTGACTTTATCCTACCTTTGAATGTAAATGCCAGAAAGGGGTATTTCTGCGTCATATATAAATAAAATTCTTTTATCCTCTGTGACTGCGACGAAAGGAAATCCGTGTGTTCCAGAAGTTCGATTATCTGGATAAGGAAATTACTATGTGCCAGATCAACAGAATTTTTGTTTTCAACCGCTTCTGCCTTCAGATCGGACGAATACCTCAGCAGGATTTTTAATACTGTATCTCCGTTATACAAATAATCATTAAGCGTTATCATACAAATCTCCTTGCAGCCTTTTCTGAAAATCAAATGTAATAAACGTAATTGTCTTTTCTGGGGGCAGGTGCTTTTGCAGGTTCAGCAGCATATCCGATGGCACAGTGGCCTATGCCTTCGTATTCACCTTCAATCCCGAGTTTTTTAAGTATATCTTTACCAAAGTCAGACTCAAATTCTTCCTTAGCCCTGTGTATCCATATACTTGCAACACCAAGGCTCTCTGCCGCATTCATCAGGTTGCCCATTACAAGAGAACCATCATATACATACGTGGGTACATCTTTTCTTGCAAGCACAATGAGAATGACCGGAGCTCCGTAGAAAGGATCAAAATCCCCACTCCATCCGCCGACTTTTTTATTCTGTACAGATAATTCGTCTCTCATGGCCTTATCTTTTACCGCTATAATAATCGGGCTCTGCTTTCCCATGCCTGTTGCAGCAAATGTTCCTGCTTTAACAATAGCCTGTATTTCTTCATCACTTACCATATCCGGCTTAAAATTCCTACAGCTTCTTCTTGTTTCAAGTACCTTTAATGTCTCGTTCATTTTTACCTCCATAAAAATATATGCCTACAGCAGCCTTATGGAATAATTATATCATATGGATTTTGGAGTATCAATATAATAGAAACGTATTATCTTGTAACCCTGCTTAATCCTTTTTCCTTAAAAACAGCAGATAGCCCATAACTGCTGCCACCAATGCCGGAAATACAACCTCGGCTGTAACCGCGAACTCATAACCGCTTTTTGTTATAAATTCCGAATATATAAAATCAAACAGGTTAAAAAAACCGATGACGGTTACAACCATCATTCTTCAAATAAACTCAGGTTTGGTAAACACTACACCTTTTTCAAGCAGATAATCAATAAATTTCTTGTAATACTCC
This sequence comes from Lachnospiraceae bacterium, assembly GCA_017542245.1. GTDB lineage: Bacteria > Bacillota > Clostridia > Lachnospirales > Lachnospiraceae > RUG11977. The sequence goes on along the minus strand of JAFXXN010000127.1, from coordinate 12,613 downwards.
GGCACGAGTTCTTCTGTTTCATCATGAGCATGAAGCAGAAGGAAATGGCTGTTACCCTCCTTAAGCAGTGCAGCACCATATGACGGATTCATATTATTTATCCTTTTCCAAACATCTTCTTCTGTAAAACCGGAGCCTTGACGGATATTGTACTCCGCGAAATCAAAGGTCCAAAAAGTATCAATATCTTTATCCAGACCCTTTTCTTTCCACCATGCATATGGCAACTGTGTATCCTTAAGCTTGCTAAAGCCTTTATCTCTCAAAAATTTTTGGAGTGCTTCCTTATTTGCTCCGCCTTTATCTCCATACGGAAATCGGAATGGCCTATACTTCCTTTCAACACCGGCATCCTCATATAATTTTTCCAGAACTGCCTCATTTTTCTCAATGTCTTCCATAGCCTCCTCTATGGACAGCTTAGAGAAGGCCGGATGCGAGTAACTGTGATTTCCAAGTATCATGCCATTTTTAAGCGCATATACTGCATTATCATAATATTTCTCAATATTTTCTCCTACGGCAAACATTAAGGCTGTAATCTCATGGGCGTTCAGGTAATCCACTATTGCCGGCGTATTAGCCGAAGCCACATCATCTATTGTAAGTACTGCATTTATCATCCCGTATCTTCCTTCTTACCCAAACACTTCATCCATGCAAACCCGGATTTGTCTGTCAATGTCACCTCGAAAACACCTTCTGCGTTTCCAGTTCAGTTAATACACGTCACTCGGTCCCCAACCCTTTTGTACCTCTTCTATCACTACATTCTCATCCACCTTGACAACAATCTGATAATCATCCTCGTATACTATTTCTCCGGGGAAATTGGTGTAAATCATACTGTACGGATGCTGATACTTCTCCAGCAGCCACATCAGCGGATTGATCATTTTCATCATCATCTCGGAATTTTCTGTCTTAAAATAACAGATCACCTTTTCCTGCCGCTGACATTGAGGTGGCCAAGGCAGTTCCTCAGCAAACCAGGAATCAATTTCCTTGAAAAGACCGACATCCTCTTCGTCCATCACCTCATTCGTCACCATCTGGTTCAGCATACTAAATATGCCTTTCCCGGTTCTCGTATTTGCTGCCAATTCCTTTCCCTGTATTCTGCAATACTTAAATTTGATCGCCATATTTTGCCCTCCTTAAGCTATGCTGCTACAGTCAAAAGCCGCCTCGCATCTCTTCTTTAAATTTTTCATTAATAATCTACTTTCAAAAGTGTCAACCCATGAGCGGGCGCTGTTGAACCGGCAAGATCACGGTCACACCCTGTAAGAATGTTTTCCATATCCTCAGGTTTTCGTACCCCTTCCCCAATTTCTATCAGTGTCCCCGATAGTATTCTCACCATATTCGGCAGAAAACCATTTCCCGCAAAAGCCATTTTAACCTCAGGGAACTCGGCTTCGCCGGCTTTTATTATATCATTCGTAATCGTAATGTTTTCTATCGTTCGAATCGTTGATTTTTTGTAATGTCGGTTTCCTAAGAAACTCTTAAAATCATGTTCGCCAATAAGACACTCTGCTGCCTTACGCATGTTTACGATATCAAGTGAACCTGAATGCCAAAGCACATACTGACGTCCGAACACAGGACGGATATCTCCTGTCACAATACGATAAATATATGTCTTGCTTTTTGCATTTAGCCGAGCATGGAACCGTGCATCTGTCAATTGGCAATCAGTTACAATTATGTCCTTTGGAAGGAAGACATTCATCCGTTCCATCACTTTGACCGGATTCAAATCAGTTTGTGCCGAAAAACTTGCAACCTGTCCTAATGCATGAACTCCTGCATCGGTACGACCTGAACCCTGAATCTCAACCTGTTGTTCGAATAATCTCGTAAGCATCGCTTCAACCCGGCCCTGTATAGTATTATCTGTATTACCCTGCTTCTGCCAGCCGTCATACCTGCTCCCGTCATATTGCAAGGTAATGCGGAAATGTTTCATGGTAGTCCTCCTCATTTTTTCAAACCTTTTTCATTTGACATTAGATTTAAACACGGTTCATAAAACTCCAACATTAATTCTCTTTACCCTGCCTTTTCGTGCCTGCTTTTACTCGATATTTGCAGCTATCTTATTATACCTGCTGTAGATCCTTTTGCCGTCAGAGACTATATATGTACGTATCCGAAACTTATATGTTCCGGCTTCGAGTCCCTTGACAGTTGTTTCGGTGTGCTTGTTTGAACTGTAAGTCTCATAAACCAGCCACTTCCCGTTCTTGTACATCTGTAACTGGTATCCCGACACTTTTTTATTCCTGTTCCAGCTCAGTATAAGATCATTACCGCTGACAGTCACGTTGAACTTGCTGACCGAGGTCGGTCTGGTCGTGACATCTATCGCTTCGCAGTAGTCCTTTGCGTACCTTTTGCCGTTCTTCACTGTGAATGATTGTACTCTGTATGTGTACTTGGTTCCGGCCTTGAGACCTGTTATCTTTGCCGATGTTTTGGTTCTGCCTTTGATGATACGGACTTTCTTCCATTTGCCGTTATCAAGCGTTTGTACAATATAGCCGTCTACGCCGGAAAGAGCGCTCCACACAAGCTTTACGTAGATCTGACCGATCTTATCAGCTTTTACAACTGATGAAGGAGTTTCGTCGTTGCCCGGATCGTAATCGGCTCCGAAATTTCCACCGACTATCGCAGAATAAGACGCAGCCTCGTCAAGATCCATAAGATTATCAAGTCCGGACTGAAATTCAGCGAATGTTATCCTGCCGTGAGGATAACATCTTTTTGCCCCTTCTTCAAGATAGACCACTCCGAACTGTACTGACCATGTGAAAGGTCCCCACGCGTAGAAATCTATATCCGTAAAATCGTCGAACCAGTCTGTCCTGCCATAGTCAAAGGCAGTACCAAGACCCATGTACGTGGCAAATCTGTGTGCCATAAGTCCGAAATCCTGTCTTGTTACAAGAGAATTGCCTGAGAAAGTGTCCTCTGCAAGTATGGGATAACCGAAGCAGATATTGTTTACTTCACCCCATCTGACCGCGTCAGCGTAAGGGCATTCGGACGGAACATCGGTAAATCGTGAAGTACCGCTTACCGCGGGTTTCCCCGCAAGCTCATACAAAGTTTGTATAGCTCCGTATCTTGTAACGAACTGCTCCGAATCGGAATGACCGTCATCCGTATCAATGATGCTGTCGGGAACATTTTTTCCATTGAACTTTGCGTTTATCTTTGTATTATCATCGAAAGCAACGCAGTATCTTAGCTGATCAAACGGATCTCCGCTTCCGCCGTAATCCAACGTCATGGAATATACATAGCCGAGGTTTTCAGTCTCATGAACATATTCTCCCTCATTGTATGCTTTGCAGAGACGGTAGTTTTTGCTAATATCTATTTGCTCTATCTGCGTGAGACCGAACGCCATGAGGTAATAAAGCTTTGGGTTATGCGAAAGATCGAGAGATTCAAGCTCGGTATTACATTCAACTCCAAGGTATGAAAGCTCCGGATTTTGAGAAAGATCGATTGATTTTAGCTTTCCGCTCTTGTTGTATCCGCAGACAAGTTCGTAAAGTTTAGGGTTGTGGCTTACATCTATCTTGGTCATATCAGTCCACGCAACGTTGAGATATTCAAGATCCTTTAAGTTGCTGACATCTATATTTTTAAGGCGCTCATTATGCCATATATCGAGCCTTTTTATCTTTGTGTTTTTGGAAACATCAACATATTCCAGATCGTTGTAGAACGCTGTGAGATCACAGAGTTCGGGATTGTTTGAAAGGTCGAGAGAGGTAAGTCCGCAATTGCTTGCGAAAAGATTTTCAAGCAGAGTATTTTGTGACAGATCGAGCTCTTTAAGCTCGGGGTTCGCATTACACTCAAGATATGCAAGCTTGGGATTGTTCCTGACATTCAGAGTTTTAAGATTGCAGTTGAAACAATATACCCATTCAAGATCGGGACAATCGGAAAAATCAAGATCAGTAAAATCATTGAATGAGCACCATATACCGACAAGTCCCGGATTATGTGAAAGATCCATTTCCGTAAGATGGTTGCCTTTGCACCACAGACCCTTAAGGTATGGGAAGTACTCGATCCCCTTTATTGAACTGACGCCAAGGTTTTCGCAGTGGACGTTGCGTACAAGAAAAATCTCGTCGCTGTCAAGATATCCGTTGCCGTCTTCGTCAAAGGCTTTACTGATGCAGTCCCTGAATATCGGATCCGGAAAATTTTTTTCGTTTACAGCAACTCCGTTTTTCGCTTTGGCGCTTACAGACATAGGCCCTGCCGCAAAAAAGATTACTGTTACCGCCAAAAAAGCGGAAAGAAGTTTTTCTAATAGCTTTTTCATAAAGTGACGCTCCTTTTATCTAACATATTTATCACCAGATGATGTTATCCTAAAAATTTTATGTGATAACGTTATCCAGTAGATTACTGTTATTATAGCAAATCAATACTTAGTAAGCAAATAGAAAAATAAGAACACTTTTCCCTTAACCCTGTTTTTCTTTACTGTCGAGTAATCCCGGAATATCTTTTGGGATCATCTCAGAAATATATCTGACCTCCCGCTTGTTCCATCGTTTGAATACCTTTTCTTTTCCATCCGGACAATGTTTCTCAATCTTCTGAAAAATCCGTATCCATTGCTACCTGCAGCTCATATTCCGGGTATTCTTTACCCACAGCCTCTATCACCTTGCCATATACTGCCCTGCGGTCTTCAGCATCAAAACTTACCACGATGTCAAACCGCAATGTCTTTTTCTCTTTATCCATATAAAAACCATGGATCTGGCGGACATACTCATGAGACAGCACTAAGTCTTTAACCTTTTTGTATGCTTCAATTATCTCAGCATCTTTTGTATTTACGGAGTAAACGCCTATAGCTGTCAGTATCACGTGATGCTCTTCATATACCTTTACCTGTATGCTCCTTATAAGCTGATCCAGACGGTCAGCTGAATAAGTATCGGGAACTTCTATATGTATCGAACCATTCCATGTATCAGGACCATAGTTGTTAAGCACAAGATCATATGCTCCCTGTACGTCCGGAAAACCGGTAACGGTTTCTTTTATGCTCTTTGCCAGGTCAGCATCATTCCTTTCGCCAAGTATCTGTGAAACCGTCTCCTTGATCATTTCAAAACCGGACTTGATAATAACAAGTGAAATAATAGCCCCCAGCCATGCTTCAAGTGATATATCAAAGATCAGGAATATTGCTGCAGCAACCAAAGTAGATGCAGATATTACGGAGTCAAGTGTTGCATCCTCACCGGAATTGACAAGTGAAGTAGAATTTACTTTTTTTCCGACTGACTTGACATATCTTCCGAGAACAATTTTAACCACTACAGCAGCCCCAACTATTATCAAGGAAACAGTTGAATAATCCGGTACATCAGGAGTAATGATCTTTTTGATTGATTCTACCAGTGATGTCACGCCTGCATACAGCACTATCACCGAAATGACCATTGCACTCAGGTACTCAACACGCCCATATCCGAACGGATGCTTCTTGTCCGGCTCTCGGCCTGCCAGCTTTGTACCTATTATCGTAATAAGAGAACTGCCCGCATCGGAAATGTTATTTACTGCATCCATTATAATAGCTATTGAACTGCTCATAAGACCTATGACAGCCTTAAAGGCAGCAAGAAAAACATTGGCTATAATGCCTATAACACTTGTTCGGACTATTATTTTTTCCCTTGAAGCGGTGCTGTCACCATTAACGTTCTTCATAACTTAAGTCTCCCATTGTCTCAAAGTTTTCTAACTCCATCCATAGCTCTCTCTTTGCACATATTTATTATATCAAATCAATACCTAGTAAGCAAACAGAAAAAAGAAAAGATCCGAAAACCTTTGATAAACAAAGATTTTCGGATTCTCATACTAATGCCGGCGACCGGAGTCGAAGCGTTCACCGCCCCTGCTAAGTTAGAAAAAAGATAACTCAATTCATATTTGACTTCACCCATTTAACTGTCTCCTTAATTTACTAAACACTTCTTCGTGAGACATCCTTTCGGAATGAGTTTCTGCATATTTGTCAGCCTCATCCAAAGACTTTTCTACGTTCTGGGTCATTCTTGAATATGCTTCAATGCTCATGACAACCATGGAGCCGTACCCGTTCTTTGTTAAAAACACAGTTTCTCCGCCATTAACAACATTTTCAATATCGGTAAACTTATTTCTCAATTCTATCATCATAACGCTTTTTTCTCATATAAAACAGATTTTCGTTTTAGAGGAAGATTTTTTAGCTTTTTAAACGCTTTTTTCCAAAAACATTATCTCCATCTCCTTCAAATGTCAAATCTCAGCTGATTGTCTATCCAGCTTTTCTGCTCTGCTTGATGAAACACATCATCCGCTGTTCCTTCACCTATTAGGAACGGTGAATTAGGGTTATGCCTGTTCATGTTTTCCTTTACAAGCGCTACATTCGCATTTGCATAACAATACTTACATAGATGTCCGCAGGTATCATAAGCCCCGATATCGGTGCCGAGCAGGCAGGCACATTCGCCATTTCTCTGGTTCTTCCCTCTTTTGGGGACATTCAGATGCGCATGTATTGCACTTTCAAAAGTTTTTACTGTCATACATCCGGAACAGTCAGCACCATATGGCTCAAGTTCATTTCCTTCCGCACATGGTTTTATCACCATGCCGTAACCGCTTGCGATATCTATAAACGTTTTCCCTATTCTCAGCCGGTCGTTCCTACTTACCTCTTTGGTTTTCGGGAAATTACGTTCAACCTTTTTATAGATGTCTATAAAACTGATCACGCACGTTCTGGTATAGCCTGCAAGGTTTTTCGCCATCTTTTCGAATTCTGCGATATGCCATCCTGCATCATGTTCAGCATCAACAATGATTGGATCGTATCTCCACCCGATACTGTCAGCGCCTACAGCATCTGAAAGATTTTTGAACGATTCCATTATGGTGTCCTTATCCGGGACATTCGGCTCTATATCCTTACCATAAGGTGTGATTGTTACAAACCAATACTGTCCGTATTTCCTTAAATATTCCATATACTTCAGCATCGGCTCGGGATTTTTGGTACAAAACACCATAAGGTCCACTACTTCCGGAGATAAACTGTATCGTGTCACCTGAGCCGGATTGTAAGGGTTCCTAACCAAGACATATCCTTCTTTAATCCTGTTTATCAGCCATTCCGGATAAAATGCCGGTATATCCGTCCTCATACCTGTCTGTATGATCATATCTAGTTAAAGTCTCCTCTCCTGCTTTTTCCAAAACAATCTGAGCAGTAAAATATCAATAGTGCAATCCAGCACTATGACCAGCGTGCTTATTAAAACGAATAATTTCTTGTTTTTTATCATTTTTGGAAATTCCTTTAAAACCTATATTATTTTAAATCTCAATATATATAACGCATATCACTATATCTGTGTTCTTTGTCTTTAAAACCAATTTTGGCATAAATTGGATATCCTTCATCAGTAGCTGATAAATCAATGCGTCCTAGCCCAATCCTTTTTCCATATTCAACAAGATTTTTTATAATCTTGGTACATATTCCCTGTCCACGATAATCGGGTTCCGTATACACGCTCAAAACCTCACCGTACAGACCGTTTAGGAGCATCGAATTTGCCGGCATCTCAATAATATGTAAGTATGCAACAGACACTATTTTGCTTTCATCCTTTGCAATAAACGCTATCAGCTCAGTACCAAGTTTTCGTGCAAAATAGTCTGGCAACTGTGTTTCCATGCCTTTTCTCTCTTGTTCAGTAATTGATCCAAAATCATCTATCATATATGCGATTCGCATACGTATTAGTTCGTTAATATCGGCCTTTGTTGCCTCACCGTATATGATACTCATTTTTCTGACACTCCTCATCTATTAACCTAAAATATCTTACTATTCGGCAAAACTTGAATTTATCTCCACTGTCCGGGCAATACTTTTTTCTCCATATAGGGATAGAGGCGTCTCATCCTCAAGTGACGCAAAGGTGACGCAAATCCTTCTCTGCTAAATCCTTCACCAAAGTTCAACAGTCATCGCTTGAACTTTGGTGTTTTACCCTACCAAAACGATGGTTAGCATCTACTTTTGTTATATACCATATGCTACGGCTCCGACTACTGCAGATAATCCAATCAGGCCTATGGGAGATATTCCCTTTTTCAGTACTTTTCTTGAGCCAAAATATATCACTCCCATGCCACACGTAAGCATAATAGTCAATATATCGATGGAATTATTTCCTATTAATATTCCACAGTTTCTTAACACCATAATTATACCGGTTGTCAGGATTATGCCTATAATACACGGCTTCATCCCACCCAGAGCGGCCTTCATATATCTGTTCTGAAGAATTTTTCTTAATAAGACCATAATCAGAAGTATTATCAGAAATGCCGGAAGAACCACAGCTACAGTTGCTATGATGGCGCCCAGAATACCTCCTTTAAGGCTTCCGACATATGTCGCCATATTTACCATGATAGGTCCGGGAGAGCTCTCGCTTACGGCAACCATATATGTCAGCATTTCCTCATCCAGCCAGCCATATGACAAAACCACATCACGTATAAGAGGTATGGCAGCATATCCTCCGCCAAAAGAAAGGAATCCGACTTCAAGAAATCCTATAATCAGATCTATATATATCATCTTTTATCCCTCTATTGTCTGTCGGTTTTAAAAATCAACATTACAATAATGCCTATAAAGGCTGCCGCAAGCATCAGTACCATTGATGATATCTCTATTGAGAAAAAGCTTATCAATAACATTACAACAGCCGAGCTTACAACCATGCTTATCTGAAATGGTTTTTTCTTCATCTTCTTCAGCATTTTCAGGGCCGCATCTATTATCAAAATCCCCACAGCAATCTTAATACCCTTGAACGCATTGGCTATCCATGTAATCTCAAGAAATCCGTCCAAAAACTGCGCTACAATATATATCAGGATAAATGACGGGAGTATCATACCCAGTGTTGCTGCAACCGAACCGATAAGCTTCCCCTGTTTGTATCCTACATAAGTTGCACAGTTGATCGCTATCGGACCCGGTGTGGACTCAGCTATTACAGTTACATCCATCATCTCATCATGAGAAATCCATTTCTTATCTTCTACACAGGTTTTTTCTATAAGGGCGATCATTGCGTATCCCCCTCCGAATGTGAACATACCTATCTTAGCAAAGGTTAAAAACAAGTCAATGAGCACAGTAACCTCCGCAATGATGATCTTCATTATGATCTTCGGAACAGTTATGGCCTTCACCATGATGATTACACTTTACGCTTGGATTGTAATCAAGCTTTCCTTCAAGCAATGCCTTCACGGCTTCATCAGCATTCCCGGACACTCCGCCATAAAGGGTAATCCCGGCATCATTAAGGGCAGCCTGTGCCCCGCCGCCTATTCCTCCACAGATCAGGGTATCCACATTGCCACCGAACAAAAAGCCTGCAAGAGCACCATGTCCTTGGCCGTCGGTATCTATAACCTCTTCATGTACGATTTTTCCATCCTCAATATCATAAACCTTGAACTGCTCTGTATGTCCAAAATGTTGAAAAATCTCCCCATTGTCATAAGTTACCGCAACTCTCATCACATTATCTCCTTTAGTTTTTAATTTGCCAAGACTTCCATATTGTGAGATACTAAATCTCACGTTCCCGCCGGAAATGACTAGGCTTCTGCCCTCGACAAGTACTTTAGCAATCTTTTTTCTGGCGCTGTCATACATAGCCGTTACCGTAGTTCTTGCGACTCCCATTTTCTCTGCACACTTTTCCTGCGTCAGTCCTTCAGCGTCCAGCAAGCGTATCGTTTCAAACTCATCAAAGGTTAACTGTACTGCACCAGCTTCAACATTATCAGCCGGAACAAATCCGAACTGTCCGGGAAGACCTGATATTCTTCTGCACTTAGTATTTTTCGGCATAGCTTATCCTTTCTGACATATGTCAATATAGAATATATCATTTATTCTGACATATGTCAATATCACTGATAAAAAAGAGTCACCTAAATCTAAATTCTCATCATTCTTGCAGGAAATCAGTATTTCATATGTAAGCAAAAAATCGAGCAGGAGATTCTTCTCCTACTCGATGCTTAACAAACACTTCGAGAGCAAACTCTCTCCGTGACCGTTCACTCAGCCCTTGTATAATATATTTGGTTTATTATCTGCCCATAATGTTTACAATGCAGTATTCAGATTTCGTTCCTGTCTTAAATTTTATAGCCCAGTCTGCAATTCCGCTCGTTACGATAAAATCCGTCTTTTCTCTTTTTTCAGTACCATAAGTCCTGTCATTGGCACCCATAAGAAGTGATGCGAGCTTCATCTCTATAAGCTGCCCTCCATGTGTATGTCCTGACAGAACCAGATCAACTTCTGCAGCAGCTTCCGCCGCGTAATCAGTCGGCTGGTGATCAAGAACTATCATGTACTTTGACGTGTCAATATCTGAAATGACTCTTTGTATATCTTTGCGGTCCTCTACTGACATGTCCTGCCGTCCAATTATATAAAACCTGTCATCCACAAGAACATATTCATCTTCAAGTATGATAACGCCTGCTTTTTCAAGCTCATTTCTCAGTTCTTCAGAATTAAAATTCCTGTACTGATAATAACCTTTATCATGATTCCCATATACGAAATATTTACCATATTTGCAAGTAAAACCTGACAGAGCTTCACAGCACGTTATCATATCATCCTTTGTAGTATCATCATCTACAAAATCACCCGGTATCAGTAGTATATCCGGCTCTGTAGCCTGGATTCTCTGTAAGTGTTCCGCAAACCCTTCTCCGTCAAACAGGGCACCGACATGGGAATCTGCAAAGAATGCTATTTTTAGACCATCCTTTCCTATTTCCTTATCAGTTGTTACTGTATAGGAGGTCTCCCACACATTATGTGCCAGATACCATCCAACTGTAAAATAGCATACTTCTATGATTATGACAATTATTCCGACAGCATAAGGGCGAAACTTTCCGTCAATGCTTCCGAAATCACCGTTTTTTTCTTCATGTTTTCTCCCACATATCTTCCTTGTGAGAAGCGCTATCAGCTCAACTATTATCCAGCAGATGCTCATATGTATCATTATTATCGCTGTATTAACCGTATCAATCCATGCGAATATGCCTAATACCAGCATCGGGATCAGGCCCAGCACTCTTTTGAGCCATTTCTTATCACCTGATATCTTCCTGATTATTCCAAATTTGCAGAATCTCGACCACAGGAAAAAGATGCTTGCGATAGCTGCCAATATCATTCCGCTAAATATAATCGTCCATGCCGTATTCATATCTCATTTTCCTCCTGTTTTTTTATAAGCTTCTTTTTCTGCACTCCTTATAAGATAATCCATACGGTCTACTCTTCTTTGGCTCTCATGCATCTCATCCATTAGGCGGCATCTGCATTTCTTAAGAAATCTGACCAATTCATCCATACTTCCGGATTTAAAGAATCCGGACGCCGTCAGCTTTTGTTCATCGCCATATCCTGTATCTGCCAGGCCTTCTACCAGCGTTTTAAGATCCACCGTTATCCCCCAATCTTTTCCTATGAACTTACTCAGAAATTATTACCATATCGTTATTGTTACATCACCTTCAGATAGTAGCTCTGTCAGTTGTGCCCTATCCAACCCGGTAATTTTGCCAAGCCTTGTATAGCTCCACGAATTTGATCCATAGAATACTACAAGCTTATTTCCAGAATATAGAACAATGTCACCACACAAAGTCGTGGTCTGGGCATCATTTCTCGGAAGGCTTGTCCCAATCTCACCGACCTGTTCAAATCCACCGTACATTGACATTTTTATCGAAACTGTTCCTGATCCGACAAGTTCCCTTAATGCTTTTACTGATTCATTGTCTTCCCAAATGACATCAACTTCTTTATTTCCGATTTTCATTTTCATATCTTTTGCTTTATAGCCTCCGTCATCTGATTTAACAGGCATTTCAGTTTCCGTTTTTATCCATTCTTCAATATCCTTTACGGATGAATGCGTCAGGTCTTTTCCGTTTTTTACATCGGCACCCTCTGCCATATCCCTTATATGCTGCATGCTCCCTGATATCCCGCTGCTTCCGGATGTACAAAATGGAAGCACTGTCTTTCCTTCCATGCTGTATTTAGAAAGGAATGTCCTGATCACACCCGGTTCCTTTCCATGCCAAATAGGATATCCGATATATATGGTGTTGTATTGGTCGATGTTCCTGATCACAGTTGAAATGGCAGGCATAGTATTTTCAGCCTGTTCTTTGTTTGCCCTGCAGCTGTTATCAGTGTATTTAAGGTCTGCTGAAGAATAATCTGTTTTTGGAACCAGCCTTACGATATCTGCACCGACAGCCTCCTGTATTTTCCCGGCTGCATCACCGGTTGTGCCTGTAGCTGAAAAATAAATGATTAAGCTATCCTCAGTTCCTCCGGAAACACTGACTGAACACTCATATACTTTCTTTCCATACTTTGCGGTTATTACTGCCATACCCTCTTTATTTGCAGTAA
>JAFXXN010000126.1 GCA_017542245.1 Lachnospiraceae bacterium | reverse complement strand
TAAATTCTTCTGTACCTTCCTCTGCATACAGACTTTCGAGTATCTCTGCAGTTTCTGCAACAAGTGTATCTGTTTCATCGACTGTCTCTTCTTCAGTAATGAGTTCTTCTGTGGCTGGTTCTTCCTTAACTTCAGGCTGCTTTGTAAGTACAAGTTCCCATGTGTTCTTATCCACATGGCCTTCTGCACCATCGGCAAATCTGAATGTATATGAAGCCTGTCCCCACTTGAAGTTGCTTACCGTAAGAACATCTTCTGTATCATTAACTGAAATAAGGAGATTTGAACCCCACTGATCTGATACAGTGATCTCGTCTGAATTAATATCCTTAAGGTCAACAAAGCTGTGGTCGCTGCCCCATTCATTTATCATATCTTCGCCGTAGCCCTTGCCGAAGATGTATGTATCTTCTCCGCCGAAACCGTTAAGGCTGTCGTTTCCGAGTCCGCCGTCGATGATGTCATCTTCATTTGTACCATTAAGATAATTGTCTTCGTCATCACCAGTAATCGGACCTGACTTTGCCCTGATATCGTTCTGTTCAATCACTGTTCCGTCTGAGAATTCAAATGTAAAGCTTCTGTTGCTGTTATAGTCAAAGAATCTTTCAATTGTAAGGCTGTCTTCTGTACCTTCAAAATCAATAACAAGATCATTGTTCATGGTTCTTGTATTATTCATCTGTCCGGCAGTAAGTCCAGATATCAGTATGTGATTTTCACCTTCGGAATCGTTTATAGTGTCATGACCATAACCAAGATCAAAGATGTATGTATCGTTGCCGTGATCTCCCTGAAGATAGTCATCACCGATTCCGCCATCAAGAATATCAGCGCCGCCGCCGGCATAAAGATGGTCGTTATCCTCTCCACCGTAAAGTTCTGAACCTGTATCGCCGGAATATATAGTATCGTCACCAGCACCGCCGTAAAGCTGATTGAAGCCGTTTCCTCCGTAGATGGTATCCTTGTGTTCACCACCATCTATGAAGTCATCGTCATTACCACCGCTGATCGTATCTTCGCCGTCACCGCCGTACATTGTGTTGATACCGTTTCCGCCGTTCATTATGTCATCGCCGTTTCCGCCTTCAATATAATCAGCAAGTTCTCCGCCTGTGAAAGTATCGTGACCTTCTCCGCCGTACATGTAGTTCTCACCATTACCACCGTAGAAGAAATCATCATCGTCTTCACCGTACATATATGTTATACCTTCACCGCTGACAAAAGTATCTGATCCTGTACCACCGAAAAGCTTATCGATGCCTGTACCGCTTTCAAGGTAATCATCGCCGTCTTCACCGTAAAGTTCATCGTCATCTGCTCCGCCGAACAGTGAATCCCTGTCAGCTCCGCCGTAGAGATAATCGTTACCTTCATCACCGTAAAGAGTATCTTCACCAGCTTCTCCGTAAATATGGTCTGAACCGTTGTTTCCGGCTATTGCATCATTATCGTTTTCACCGTGAAGTTCATCGTCACCTTCACCGCCGATGATAACGTCGTTACCGTCACCACCGAAGATAGTGTCCTTGTCATCTCCGCCGTTAAGGTAACTGTCGCCGGTACCGTCGTGAATAGTATCTTCACCATTTTCACCGAAGACGATATTTGTTCCTTCACCGCCGTCGAGGATATCATTGTCTTCTCCGCCGTAGATAAAGTCAATTCCGTCTCCGCCGGTAATAGTATCTATGCCGCCGTTACCGTGAATTATATTGAATCCGTTACCGGCAGTTATTGTTTCGCTATCATCAGTTCCGTCAACAGTATTGATGCTGTCACCACCGCCAAGGATCGTTTCTTCGCCGTTAAAGATGAACTTGTAGTCAAGAGGATTGTCAATAAAGCCAGTAAGTGAAACAGATTCTTCAGTTTCCTTATGAACAAGTTTAAAGCCGTTGCTGATGTCAACTGAGAACTTGTAATCATCAGGTGATATTCCGTCTTCAAAAATAACAGTACTGATGCCTTCAGCATCTCTGATCACATCATTTCCGTGGTCAGTTCCGATGTAATATGTATCGTCTCCTGCTCCGCCGTCCATATCATCACTACCGGTTCCGCCATAAATCTGGTCATTTCCGTCTCCGGCAAAAATCGTATCATCATCAGCTCCGCCATTGATAATATCGTCGTCATCACCGGTAACGATAGTATCATTTCCGGCACCGCCGTTTACAGTGTTATTTCCGTCACCGGCAAATATCGTGTCATTACCAGCTTCGCCGTTTATTATATCGTCACCGAAATATGTGTAAACTTCATCATTTCCTGCTCCGGCATTCACTGTATTGTCAGCATATCCTGTTACAATAACGTCATTTCCGCCTGAAGCATTTACCACATATCTGACATCAAACCTTGTATTTTCTGCCCAGATAAGTTCATTTGAAGTTGTTCCGTTTACTGTAGTTTTTTCAGGATCACCAATTATAACTGAAAGATTCAGTGCTTTGTCAATTTCAGTCGAATATGATGCAAAATTATTCTTAAATTCATTAAAATACGATGTGTTCATTGCGGCATCATATGATTTAAGATATGCAGCTACGCCGAGAATAACCTCATCATCATTTGTTCCTGACTGAATCTCAGAACGTATACGTTCAGTAACATTAGAAATATCAAGTACAATATTACCATTGTCGTCAGAATCTTCAGTAATAGTGCTTATATAACCTGATAATGTTTCAGAATTCTCATTGAGCATTGAGAGATACATGTTTTCAAATCTGCTGTAAACATTTTTCAGTAAAGCGGCAGCATTACTGTTAGGAATACTGCTTCCTTCAACGCCCTTAAACTCATCAACGCCCATTATAGTTTCAATTACGTGAAGATCTCTTGCATCTATATTACCACCGCGTGACACAGGATCAATATCCTCTGCTCCCGTGATCTTGTAAATGATCTTTTTGGTGAGTACTTTCTTTTCATAGAAATCTGATGACATGTTAAATTCATCAAGATAATGCTTGATTTCTCCTGTCGGATCCGCAGCAACAGCGCTTTCCAGACTCATCATATTTCCGAATGATGTATTAGTATAAGAATCACCTGAATTACCGGAAACATCTACTTCCTGAGTATCTGATGTATGAACAACAAACCAGTGCTCAGCTATACTTGTCTTTGAACCGTCATTGAATACAACATCAGCTGTATCTGTTATTATTGTTCCTGTTTTATCATCATTCTCTTTTTCAGACTTTCTGTGGTTAAGGCTGATTTCCTTTATTCCGAGTTCTTTAAGTGAGATAAGTTCACCCTCAGACTTTCCGTCAGTTCCTTTATCTATCCATACCTTAAGTGAGTCAAAAGCAGAATCCTTTTCATTGATCACATTTCTTCTGTCATCGTTATAATCGTTCAGATCAGCAAGTGCCCTGAATCCGTTTCCTGACAGAGTTCCGTCACTGAGTATTACCTGATCACTGAACATTTCACCACTGTCATCAATTTTGCCGTTACCGTTTCTGTCATAAACAAGGAATCCGTCATTTTCTCCGATCCATGCTGTTTTTTCAGCAAAACCGTTTTTATCAAGATCAAAATACGCTCTGTTTTCCGGAGCATCAACAGCTAACAGATCAATCTTATTATCCTTATTAACATCAATTACCAGCGGATCACGAGGAGGCTGAGCAACGGTAGAATTAGTATAATCAGAAATGTTCTTATCTGTATGTCTTTTGCGAAGTTCTTCCAGTCTGCTGTTATATTTTCCGGATGTTGAATATCTGCTGTAAACACTATCATACGAATCTTCAACAAATTCAGGAATAGCTCCATCTGTATTCAAAGAATAAATCTTATCGCCAAACTGATAATAGAAATTATCCCATGTAGTATTAAGTGTTAAAGTTTCTTTTGTTTCTTTATTTGTAAAAATCATATTGTTACCAGAACGTGAAACTTCAACATCATCCAGAGTAAGATTAACAAACTGTATTTTATTTAAGCCGTATAAATCACTAACGTAATCATGACCGCCTATTTTATTCGTAGCAGTTATATCTGTTTTAAAAACATACGTGTCAAAAAGATCTCCACCCAGCAATCTGTTTTTTCCTGATTCTCCATCCAGAAAATCATGCCCATTACCACCATATAAACGGTCATCGCCACTGCCACCGTAAAGCTGGTCATCACCGGCTTCACCATATAAGTAATCCTTTCCGGTCTCACCGTAAATCACATCATCGCCATCAGAACCGTGAAGATAATCATTTCCTGCGCGACCTTCTATTGTTGAACCATCAAAAAAAGCATGAATATTCACGTCGGCCTTCTCTGTTCCAATAATATGCTTAAAAGGACTTTCAGGATCTTCAGCTTTCATTACTTTTTTATCGTTGAAAACAATATTATCCTTGAAAACAAATTTGAAATTAGAATATACTTCTTTATCTCGGAAATTTGATATAGTGATCGTTTCATTTGTAGACCTGATACGAATAACTACATCATTTGAATTAGTCGGATACTCAACAAGAAGATCCTCAGGCATCAGATCTTCAAATACTAATGTGTTGTTGTCAAACTGATCATAGATATGATCATTGCCATCATTTTTCCTGTATCTGAATGTATCATCACCATATCCACCGAAAAGATTATCGTCGCCTTCATTTCCTACAATAATATCAGCTCCGGAACCGCCGTTGATTGAATTATCGCCTGATCCTCCAACCAGAACATCATCTCCGCCTAAACCAAGAATAATACCGTCTCCGTGAATATAATCTCCTTCTTCTGTTCCGACTTTCATTTTATCGAATTCAGCCAAATCGTTAATCGTAAAAATCTCAAGTATATTCAAAGTTGCAATAATTCCAGAATCCATTTTTGAAACAGAACCATTAGAATTATTATAACCGATTTGGTATGAATTAATTCCGAGAAGTAACAAATATTTTATGTATGCATTTTTCTCACTTTCAGATTTTGAATTTATAAAATCAAATAGTTTTGCTATTAATTCTTCATTATTTGATGAATACTTATCTATTATACGTGTTAAATCTCCTATCGTTTTTTCTAAATCCCCCATGTATGAAGTTGCTACATATCCATTATCAAAAATATTTACTAAATTGATATCATGTTTTACTACATATGGAGATACTCTTGTTCCCAAGTCAAATAACTCTTGTCCCCAAAATTTCTTCGTTTTATAAGCTCCAGAAAATGGTAGCGCCGAAACAATTGCACCGTTTTTTAATCCGGTTTTTATTACACCAGTCAAATCAAAAAAACGATATTCTGCATCTTTTACTGCATCAACCACATCTAAAGAACGATATTCTTCACCATATTCAGAAAGATTATTAAGTAAAGCACCGACGAGGCTCCATTGATAATGTTTGACTTTAGATGCCATATGTAAAATTTCATTTTTGTGAGCTGCTATATATTCCTGTGAAAAACCAGGACCATCCCAGCTATATGACTGAGAAATTTTAGATGCAAGAGAAGGATCAGCTGTAATCGTAGCGTGTTCAGACAGATTCCCCCCTAGAGAATGTCCTGTTATGATATATTCATCAAAATTATAAGTATTCTCTATATAGCTTAAATAGGTTCTTGCAATTTCCTGTTGTCTGGTTTCAGTAGAATCAAGCAAACCGCAATCTGCTTCCAGCCAGTCAAGTACAAGCTGTCGATTATTATCTTCATCTTTCGGCAATAGTTCACTTCCACGAAATGCTACTACCGCTTTGTGTTCAGGCGTCTCAAATACTATAGCGTAAATGCCTGATTCTTCGTTCATATTCAAAACATCGATAACTTTCCATTCTGAGCATGAATATTCATTGTTCTTTAACTTTTCAATGTCAGACTTAGCAATCATTTCTCTTTCAACATTTAAATTTTCAGTCATCTTGTAAAACTCATTATTTTGAGCTTCTTCTTCCGAATAGCCTAAATAAAACATTTTGTAGAATTCATCAAGGAAATTTACAGTTTTGTCTCGTAAAATTTCACCTAATGTTGGAGCTTCTCCATTCTTTTTTTTGTAATCATCTATATATGATTCTGAAATATTAATATAAGCAATCTGTGTTGCGATCTGTATTTCTTTATCTGTATAATTCATACTATTCTTCTCCATTCATTATTTCTTGAAATCTATTATAGTCTACAATTAATTTGCTATCTTTCAATTCTTGGATTGTCCATAAAGAATCTCTTATTTTATGATAAAAACCAGCTTCCTTATAAGAATAATTTTTATAATTATCTTGAACTAACTTCATATTTTCTTGATTAAGAAAATACATACACACCTGACTGTTATCTTGACCTGGAATAGTCACAACATTATTTATCCATTGATATAATTCTTTATTTTCCAATTCAAGCGCTTCTTCTGAAACGTACCAATTATAGTTTGGTTTAACTATCCCAGGAAAAACTTTTTTAAATTCCTCTATAGTAACATCCTGTTTAGCATCAATTGGTTCATAAGTGAATTCCAAATCAACATCAAGATAATAGTCATATTTAAAATCTTTCAATACATCTTCTGCAAGTTTTTTGTACTGGAGCCCTACTATTTCCTGTATATAATCGTCATCAACATGTTTACTTTTTGAAAACCTTCTTGCTGTAAACAATAAATCCGGATTGGCTTCAGGATATACTGTAGCTCGATTATTTCCATACCTGATTACCTTAAACTTTTCTCCATACTTTTTTTCAAGGAGTTTTTCTGTCGTCTCTGCATATTCTCCCGATGTTCCTGTATGAACAACTGAGTATGGAAAAAAAGTTTCAAAAGCAGAATGTAAAAAGAAGTACGAAGCAAATACAAATAGCACCACTATTGAGATGGCTGATGCAATAATAATTATTACTTTTTTCAATATTCTCACTCCTCTCAAGACAATAATTTGTTCTCTGTTTTTAACATTAAAAAAAGTGCTAAATATCAGAAAACCCTAATTGCGTCTTAAAAGACGAACCTCCCTTTCTTAAATAAAATATATATAATTATATCATTTTCAAATATCTTATGTCAATAGATTTTTCAACAAAATAACTCTATATAGAATATTTATATAACTATTCAAATACAAATCCAGCAAATAACGCTCTGCAAGAAGAAAATTTGTATGCTGTTTACGCTATAAAGTAAATATTGGATTTTGCAATATTTTAGTAAGCCAGCACGATCTTCCATTGTTTTTTCTGTAACACTCGATAAGAACCATACAGTAAAATACAAAGTGTGAAGCACTTCAGAATTCAGAGGCGCTATGTGCATCTGAATAAAAAATTGTGCCGCAGGCACCACCTTATAAACAAAACAGTGCAGCGGCTTCAAAAGTCACTGCACTGTCTGTTCTTATTACCGGTAAATACATAGTCCGGCAACCTAACTGATGTACCGGAATTACTACTCAAACGTTTATAAATAAGATATTCACAGCGTTATTCAGAAACCGAATTAACAAGCATCTGGTCAATGAGACTTGTATCATCACCTGTAACACCGAATGATAAGTTTTCAAATACGTTGTTCTCTCCGCCGAAACCGTTAAGATGGTGAGCTGCCGGAGGCAGCTAATATAGTATCAGGCATCGCGATGCCTGATACCTTTTATAGTGTGTCGGGCATGACGCACAGCCAGCCGGTGAAAGTCCGGTCACAGGTATTTACCGCCAAGTGTAGTGAACCACAAGTCGAAAGCCGTGAGGCTGGGACGGAGGCAGTGGTGTAGCGATTCTTTCACGACCACGAACAGAAATCTGATATAAGGCCAAAAGGGTGGAAGAGACTGCTATACAAGTCAAATCCAAAAGGTAAACGTAAAGCCCAAACGGTAAATCAGGGGAAAGTGGGGAATGAAAATTCCCTTCGGGAAAGAAGAGAGAAGGTTGTGTGGATTAC
>JAFXXN010000125.1 GCA_017542245.1 Lachnospiraceae bacterium | reverse complement strand
CATTATGGGATGATTTAAAGGAGATTATGCAAAGGATCATCATTGAGTGCGCAGATTAATGATCTGAGCTTGAAGATGAGTGTATTTGTCTGAGAAGGTGGGAATAAAGCGATGCCAAATATGAATTATCCGGAGAGCGACTGGAAACTTTTTAGAAGCAAAATATCGGATTGGCAGGAAGCGTATATGGAAAAACTCTGCAAAGAGTATATTGATATCTTAAGCGCCGATGGCAGTTCGGCAGACAGATTTTGGGCAGTGGAAGAGCGCATAAAGGGAGATAGGAAAAAAGTCGGAGTGCAGGCTGAGATACGGCGCTCACAGATGTTTTATAATATTGTTTCGCTTATCCGAGAGGGCGCAATCTCTTTGGAAGACCTGGACGGATTTAGCGAAGAACTAAAGCAGGCTGCAGAAGCAAGTATGAATTGGTGAAAACATGGGAATTATAGATATAGCCAGCAGTAAATCTGTATGGCGAGGTATGGATTATTATAAACAGAAAAAGGTTCTTTCATGCGAAGAGAATGATGATGGAACTTATGAAGGTGATGTGGCTGGAAGTGATAATAAGAAATATCATGTTCATCTTGATATGATTCATCCACGGAAATCAAAATGCAATTGCCCCTTGGCGAATGGTAAGCAGATCATATGCAAACACATTGTAGCTATGTCATTTTGCGTAGACGCATCTGAAGCAGATCGCTTTAAGAATGAGAAAACCATATATGCATCAGAGGAAGAAGAGCGCAGGGCAAAACGGTATGATAGTTATATGAAAATGGCTAAATACATGTCTAAAGAAGAACTTAGGGAAGCGTATGTCGAGGCTATGATTGAATTGGAAGAAGTTCGTCGCAAAGAAAAGTATGGAAATAAGGGATAGGGTAATTGTCAATTTAAGGGAGAATGGTTATGAAAATAGAGATGGATAAGGATTTCAGAGGAAATGCGTATATCATTCAAAATGAAGATGTTCTTTTGAAATTCAGCGGAGGATTTGCGGATCTGGCGAATGAGATACCGAATACTCTTAATACAAGATTTGCAACTGCATCCATGGGTAAAACATTTGTTGCCGTGGGAATCCTTCAGCTGATCGAAGCCGGAAAACTAAAATTTGAAGATACTCTGGGGGATATCCTTGATATCAATTTGAAAAGCATTGATCCGGGTGTTACGGTAGAACAGCTGCTGAATCATACATCAGGTGTTGCGGATTATTTCGATGTGTCAGTCATGGATGATTATGAGGCTCTTTGGACAGATTATCCTAATTACAGGATAAGACATAATAAGGACATGCTCCCGTTGTTTATAGATAAACCCATGATGTATCCGAAGGGTGAGAGATTTCAATATAATAATTCCGGGTATGTACTGCTCGCTCTGATCATGGAAAAGATTACGGGGTAGATTTCGACATATATCTGAAAAGAAATGTTTTCGATCCGTGTGGTATGGATTCTACTGGATACTTCGAATTTGATAAACTGCCGGCAAAATGTGCAAACAGCTATATCTATTGTCCTGATACAAAAGATTATCGCACAAATATTTATTCCGTTGGTGCCAAAGGTACCGGTGACGGAGGAGCATTTGTTACGGTAGAGGACATTGTAAAGTTCTGGAAAGGACTGATCGGGCATAAGTTGCTTTCTGAGAAAATGGTATCGGCGATGTTTTCCAAACAAAGTGGTGATGGGAAGGATCCTGAAGAGGGGTACTATGGCTACGGAGTATGGATCATCGACAATCCGGATGGACAGGACTATGTGTATATGCAGGGAATTGATGACGGAGTGAGTGCAATCTCCGAATATAATCCTAATAACGGGATGATCACAGTCATGCTCAGTAATTACGGGGATAATGTATGGTCAAGAATGAGAAAAGTCAGAAAGGAAATGTATTAGCATTTTCATGAAGAATGCTCGAAATTCCATATGGCGCTGGGATCTGAGGAAGCAAATCGGATCATATGTTTCAGGAAGGATATATGATACTTATGTTCGATGGTGTGCAACTTATAGTTGCACGAATTGCAGAAAGAGCACTTTCGGGTTGGTGGAGCGATTCGCATATATCAGGTAATCTATATTTGCAACGCGGGGCACAAACGAAAAAAAGCAAGTATGGATGAAAAGGAGAATCGACATGAGTTTTGGAAAGAACCTTCAGTATTTACGCCAGCTTAGTAAGAACATGACACAGGAAGCTCTTGCGGAGAAGCTGAACGTAAGCCGTCAGACTATCTCAAAATGGGAGATGGATACTGCGAATCCCGAAATGGATAAGGCACTTGAAATATGCAGGATATTTAATTGCTCTCTGGATAATCTTTTCAGGGAAGAAATGGATAAACGCAGTGATGCCTATTCAAACCTGCGTATAGAAGAAGTCGCCGGTTTCTGTTACATAGAGCATACAGTGATCAGTACAGATCCTGAGAGTGACGCAATCAGCCGAATGTATAAAATTGCAAAAGAAAACGGTATTGAAAATCCGAGGGTGGTCGGATGGGATTTTCCGAATCTCTCACAGGAGCAGGTTAATGTCTTTAATATGCATGGATATACGGCAGCTCTGATATTGCCTGACGAAATAAAACCCGAAGGGTATCAGTTAAAGAATCAAGCCGCACATAAATATGCGGCAATTCACATTGAAAGACCGTATGATAATCCATTTGTGACTATCCCGGGAGCTTATCATACTCTGTTTGATTTTATGAGAACCAACGGTCTGGAACGTGTCGAGAGCGGAGTGATCCCGTGTTATGAAACGGACGGGGAGAGCATGGATGTTTATATTGCATGTAAGTAAGGGATAGTCTATGAGTTTACAGTTATTAAAGGCGGGTACCCCGGATGCGTTGACGTTAACAGGAATATCAAAGCGTGCGTTTGATAGTGATATTTTAGTCGGAGCGGAATCAACGGGAGGACCTCCGGGATATATGTCGGTACCGTTTCATACAAAAATGGCAAGACATGATCATCTGTATAAACTGATGAGTGAAGGATTGATAGTTGGCGGAGCAATTCTTTTTTTGAATAACAATGTTTTGAATGTTGGTAGGATTTTCGTCGCACCGGAACATTTTAGAAAAGGATATGGGATCTTTATGATGCGGGAAGCGGAGAATATGTTCCCGGAAGTAAAAGAGATTACGCTCGATACCCCCATTTGGAATGTCAGGACAAACAGTTTTTATTCTAAACTGGGCTATATGGAAATAAAGCGCAATAAAGAGTTTGTGTTTTATTCAAAATACCATTGATGTTCTCAAATGTTCTCAGAAAGATACTTGACAAAACAAAACACATGTTCTATATTGTGGGTGTGTTTATTATACCCAAAAATCGGGAAACATTAATTTAACAGGTTATTGATAAAAGCTCAAATCCCTTGTGGTTTGGGCTTTTTTTGATGCCTGGAAACTCCAAAAGGCAGATGTCTGTTTCTATAAAAGTAGTAAATTGCCGGGAAGAGGTGGACAAAAGGTACTCGATTTTACGGGAAATATTTCAAAAAAATGATTGTATATATCTAACAAAAATGAAAGGCAGTGATGATACTTGAAGAATACATATCGGTGTAGTGTATGTGGAAAATGTGATTCCGAAACTACACTACGGAGGATTGGATGGGATAAGGATGGGAGGTGATCGCGTTGAGGGAATCATAGAAAAGAATACTGGTAACTATTAACTCGGACATCCATGTGGATGTCTTTTTTATTTTAGAAAAAGGAGAAAAACGAAATGATTAATCAAGAATATCTTCCGTGTAACAGACAGATCCATATCAAGATTTCGGACGAAGAATTAAACTGATCCGGGAAAGGATGGAGCAATTGGGGTTCAAGAACATGAGTGCCTATATCAGAAAAATGGCAATCGATGGGTATTGCATCAATATAGATTTTACTGCTATTCATGAGCTTGCCAAGATGATGTGCATCGATAGCAGGAATATCAATCAGATTGCAAAAGCAGCTAATACCTATGGCTGGGTTAATGAAAAAGTCATCGCTGATATGAAAGCCGAGCATGAGAAAGTTCTGGAAACGGTAAAAGAGTATTTTGATAAATTACTTGAAATCATGTAACACCGGAAAAATGGTTTTGAGCCTGCCTGCAGGCGTAGCTTGCCGATGAAAATCGGAAATCAGGGGGATTGGGGCATGTTCCCCAACAAGCAAAATCGCATCAGGTGTACACCGATGCACTGCTTGCCAATTTATGAAGACCATTAAATGAGCATATCAAAAAGAAAGGACATTGAAAGGTGAGAAAAAAATATTATGAGGATCCGAAGGAAAATGCCGCTTTTGAAAGGTGCGTGGATGTTATGACGGAACTGATCCTGAAATACGGGCCGTCGTTGAAAAGAAGGTGGGCGCTGGAGAAGCTGATGGCGAATGTCTGGCTGGATATTGTGTTTACCAAAGTTACTATGAAGCGTTTGTCTGGGTATCACAGATTATCGAAGGATTATCGGAGACAATATAAGAATAGTGACGCGGCATGACGAAATAGGATTGACAGGTTGGTGGTATCTGCATATACTATTGTCATAATAGAAATGACATGGAGGTGATTACTCATGAAGAAGATAACGACACTTGAAGAGGCTTTGAAACGAATCGAGAAACTGGAAAAAGAAAATGCAGAACTTAAGGAAGCAAATGCCGATCTGAAAGAGGAGCTTGAATACTTCAAAAAGAGGAAAGCCTGCGGCAGACAAAGACACAATGTTAAATGGATGGCCATCTACAATGATTTTGTTGTTTGTCACGAACAGGGCATGACCATGGTGGAGATTGCAAAGCGCAACGGAATCAGCGAGAGGAGTATCTATCGGTACAAGGCCTATTATGACGAGATGCAGAAAAAGAAGAAGGGTAAATCTTGAGGTGGAATTTATTCACCTCAAGCATAACCCGTCGCATTCGATCGGTTTAAGCATAGAAACGGTATGTGAATTGTCCAATGTATGATTGGATAATTTGCGGACGATTTTTTCGACCGCAAATTCAAACTTATTACTTGGAGGAGTTTATGGCAATGAAGAATAGGATTATAACAGTACAGGATATTCCGATAACTGTTTCAATGGCTGATGAGGAAGACTACATCTGTATTACAGACATGGCAGCAGCTAAATCAGATAATTCAAGAGCGGCTGATGTTATACGTAATTGGCTACGAAACAGGTCTACTTTGGAGTTTTTGTCTACATGGGAAGAAATGTATAATCCGAATTTTAAAGTGTTCGAATCTGAACACTTTAAGAAAGATGTCGGATTGGTAACGTTTACCCCGAGCGTTTCTGAATGGGTTGAAAAAACAGATGCGATAGGCTTGTTTGTCAAAAAGGGGAGATATGGAGGAACCTTTGCACATAAAGATATTGCTTTCGAGTTTGCGTCTGCTATTAGTCCAGTTTTTAAGCTTTATCTGATCAGAGAGTTTCAACGGTTAAAAACTCAGGAGAACGATTTAAGGAAAATCGAGTGGGATGCAAAGAGATTTCTTTCAAAGAATAATTACCTGATACAGACCGATGCGGTAAAGAATTACCTTATCCCTGTTTGTAACTACAGAGAAGATCTTCAGTGGCTGCCATACGCAGAGGAAGCAGATCTTCTTAATGTTGCCCTTTTTGGATTTACTGCAAAAGCTTGGAGGGATGCAAATCCAGAACTTGCGAAGAACAGTAATGTTAGGGACTATGCTACTATCAATGAACTTACGGTCCTTTCAAACCTTGAGAGTCATAATGCGCAGATGATTCGTGAAGGAAAAAGTAAAGCGGACCGCTTCAAAATACTGAAGGAAATTGCGGAATATCAGATCAGAGTTTTAAACGAAGCTGAAAACATCAGTAAGCAAATAGGGGATGGTGGACAGGATGATCAGTAAGGATAAGGTGAAATGTTACATCTACACCCGCGTATCCACAGCCCTTCAGGTGGATGGATACAGCCTTGATGCACAGCGGGAAACTGACCACACGCGCCAAATCTGCTCTTGCGCTCATATCTACGCCTGTGCTAAACTACCGTCAGGCGAGGAAATGCTTCTCGCCTATTTGTTGTTCGCGAAAATTCATCGAAATTTACGTTGAAATCAGCCCCGGGTTTTGCTACAATCATTCAGAATAAGTGTTCTTGCAAAAGGGGAGTCAACAAGGAGGTGTGTCGGAACACATGGCTATTGTGTTTACTCTGTTATCCATGCTGATGGTATGCGGAGAGGATCTTTATGAAAAAAAATCTGTTGCCT
>JAFXXN010000124.1 GCA_017542245.1 Lachnospiraceae bacterium | reverse complement strand
GAAAGGAAAAATGTAATGAATAACAAAGTACCTATTTTTTTAAGAGCAGCAGAAATAGCAGAGATATTGGGAATTTCACAGCCTGCAGCATACAGAATAATCAGAGATCTCAATACAGAACTTCAGCAGAAGGGCTATATGATTCAGATCGGCAGAGTTAACAGAAAGTACTTTGCTGAAAGATATGGTTTGTCTGTTGATGATCTTTCGGATCAGATGGAACAAATAGAAAGGGGAGCATAAAAATGCCGGTATTCAAAGATAATCTTCGAGGAACATGGTATGTGATGGCAAGGTATACCGCATATAACGGTGAGCATAAGCAGAAGTGCAAAAGAGGATTTATTACCAAGAGAGAAGCGATGGCCTGGGAGCGGGAATTTCTTCTCGCTGACAGCGGAAATCTAAACATGCTCTTCAAGACTTTTGCGGAAGAATATCTCAACGAAATGAAGCCTCGTTTGAAATTGAATACTTTTTTGACAAAAAAAGCTATTTTCAATCGGTATCTGATTCCGGATTTTGGAATGAGGAAACTCTCTGAGATAACTCCCAAAGATATAAGAGAATGGCAGAACAATATGCTTAGTCTTAAAGATGAAAATGGAAAACCGTTTTCAAGTTGCTATCTGAAAACGATTCATAATCAGCTTTCGGCGGCATTTAATTATGCTGTTAAGTTTTATGGTCTTCCTAGAAATCCAGCTGCATTAGCAGGCAATATGGGAAAAGAAGGAAAGACAGAAATGAAGTTCTGGACTCAGGAAGAATACAGAAAATTCTCTTATGCCATTATGGATAAACCGGCATCATATTACGCCTTTGAAGTTCTTTATTGGACTGGTATTCGCGAGGGCGAATTGCTGGCGCTGACACCGGGAGATTTTGATTTTGAGGCCAAAACATTACGGATCAATAAATCATATCAAAAGCTAAATGGTAAAGATGTGATTACCAGTCCTAAAACTGTTAAGAGTAATCGAATTATTAAGATATCTGATTTCTTATGCGAAGAGATAAAAGATTATATGTCTATGTTTTATCAACTTGATGATGAAACAAGGTTGTTTTCGGTTACCAAACATTTTCTCCTTAAAGAAATGATAAGGGGATGCAAGATCTCAGGAGTAAAGCGTATCAGGATCCATGATCTTCGTCATAGTCATATCAGTCTTTTGATTGACATGGGTTTTTCTCCTGTTGCGATAGCGGAAAGAGTTGGTCATGAGAGTATCCATATCACATACAGATATGCACACTTATTTCCTACTGTTCAGGATCAGATGGCAGATAAGCTGAATGAAACAAAGAGGTATTGATATGTCACACAAAGTATACGACGGACATGGACGATGGAGAAACAAGCATGTGACATTCCATATGTCTGAAGAGGAAGCTGAAGAACTCAACAGGGCAGTAGCTGTGTCGGGTCTTACAAAACAGGATTATCTCATTAGCAGAGTGCTAGAACGGGATATTACAGTGATTCCTAATTCCAGAGTATACAAATTGCTTCTTGAACAGATGCAGAGTGTCGTATCAGAGTTGAAGGACGCAATTGAAAACAACAAAGACATAGATCCGTATTTGAAGGAGACAGCTTATCTCATGGTTGATACTTTAAATCAAATGAAAGGAATATCAAAAAATGAATAAAGACAAAAAAATAACTGCCCCGTTAAATGTTGTTGGCGCAACAAAGGAGCAGTCAAATTCAAACAACAACTGTATTTTAAAGGAAAATAAGCCGGAAGACAAGATTTCAGGGTCTTTCTTCAGTTTTGGAGAGCTTATGGATGCAGATTTGCCTCGAAAAAAAGCCATAATTGAGAATCTCTTATATCCGGGAGTTTATATACTTGCGGGTGATCCGAAGGTCGGTAAAAGTTTTCTTGTATTACAGCTTTTGTATGGTGTAAGCAGAGGTGAACCGATATGGAATCTTGAGGTCAGAAAGGGCCGCTGCCTTTATCTTGCATATGAAGACGGTATGCAAAGATTACAGGATAGAACGGTAAAAATGTTCGGTGCTGATGCTATGAGCAATGATCTGTATTTCTCTACTGAAGCGATGAAACTTGATAATGGTCTTGAAAAGCTTATTTCTGACTTTATCAACAAGGATAATAATCCCTGCCTTATTGTTATTGATACTTTCCAAACGACCAGAACAACAGCTGATTGTCACTATGGAAGTGATTATGAAGATATCAGAAAGCTCAAATCGCTGACCGTTGATAAAGATGTCTGCATTATTCTGGTACACCATTTCAGAAAAGAGATGGCTGACAACAACTTTGATCGAATTTCCGGTACTAACGGTATTTTTGGTGCAGCAGATGGTGCTATAGCTCTTACCAGAAGCAAAGATGCAAGAACAGCTTTTATAGAGATTAGAGGAAGAGATCAGGTTGAGCAGAGAATTGAGGTTATGAGGAACAAGGAAACTCTAAGGTGGGATTTTGTTAAACGTGATACCGAACCTCTTCTTGAACCGCTCGATCCAGATATTGAAAAGATAATCTCTTTCATGAATCCGATGCATCCGAAGTGGAAGGGAACCGCAACGGAACTTTGCGAGACGCTGAATCTTTTAACCTCTCCCTATAGGCTTAAATTGAAGCTTAACTGCAACGCTGACAGATTGGAATTGAACAACATTACCTTCGAAGCAGTAAAAAGATCTCATGACAGAGTCATAGTTCTTTCGTACTTCGAAAGGCGAAGAGTGATTAGAACAATTTCATAAAAATCCGAATTGTTATAGGTTTAGCAAGCATCGTCTGTGTAGCCACACAGACACTTTAAGGGGGATCCCTTAAACCCCTGGCTTAGCTAAAAAGAGAGGTAAGTTTATGGTAAAACGCAACCGAGTAAGAAGCGAAGAAATAAAGTTTTTTGTTACCCCAAAAGAGAAGGAAGAACTCGATGCGAGAGTGAAAAAGTCAGGACTTACAAGAAGCGAATTTTTAAGAAAAGCTTCCAAGGGAGTCGTAATAAGGGAGAAACCTCAAGCTGAGGTGACCGATCTCCTGACAGAGCTCTCGCATCTGGGGAACAATGTAAACCAGATAGCACGAAAAGAGAATTCAGGGTACCGTCAAAGCACGGAATTCCTGATCGACTTGAGAGATGAAATCTACAAGTTGATAACAGAAATCAGAAAGAAGGTAATCTCATAATGGCAACAACATCTTTATGGAGTATAAGAGGAAATGTTGTCAAAGTAATCAACTATATCAAGAATCCGAAGAAAACGACACTTCCGGCAGGCATCCTGCCGGAGGATGTCTCGGCGGATGAGGAAACTGAGACAGTACATGTTTTGGTTGATGCAATCAACTGTTCCGTTAAAAATGCTGCTCAAGACATGAACACACTTAAAGAATACTTTGGCAAGACCGGTGGAATAACCGCATACCATGGGTATCAGTCTTTCGCACCGGAAGATGATATTACTCCTTTACAGGCCCACGATATTGGTATGGAGTTAGCCCAGGAACTCTGGGGTGGAAAATACCAAGTTCTGGTTGCTACGCATTTGGATAAAGATAATCACATTCATAATCATTTTGTGATCAATACTGTTCCGGTTGATGGCGGTAAGAAATTCTGTAGAACAAAACAGGATTATATGGATATGCGGAACTATAGTGATGCGCTCTGTGTTAAATATGATCTTTCCGTTTGCAAAACCTCCGGAAAAGGCAAGAATTATGGAGAATATAAAGCCGAGCTTGAAGGAAATCCTACTATCAGATCCACAATCAGAACAGACATTGACAGAGCAATCGCAGCTTCAGGCTTCAACTATGATTTCTTCGATAATATGAAGAGATTGGGTTATGAAGTATATCTTTACAACAGTAAAGGTGAACCGCTTGTTCATCCTAAACTTAAGCCTTTTGGGACTCAAAAATGTTTTCGTTTTGATAAACTCGGCCCTGGATATGATTTTCCGGAGATCAAAGAACGTCTGCGTTCTCCCAACAGGACATACGGACGATTATTTCCACCTCCGCCCAAGAAGATTAGGCGAAGCTTCAGATATCATGAGCCAAGGTCAATCTGTTCGTCATACAGGTATTATGGGCGTTTTCTCAGCCTGCAGATCAAAAGACCTGGTTATGTAAGGCGCATACCATACTATCTTAGGGAAGATATTGCAAAGATAGAGCGTTTTGAAGAAAAACGACGTTTTGTAAGCAATCGAGGACTTAAATCCTATGAGGATGTTATTTCATATAAGGCTTACTTACAAGAGGAATTATCGTCGCTTCGCAAACAAAAAAGAGATCTATATATCAGGGCATCCAAGGAAGAGAAACTTGGAAACCCGGGATACGCATATATTTTTAGATTATCAGCTAAGGAAAAAAATGAAATGATGCGTGATCTTCGGAAAGAAATCAGACTTTGTAATGATATTCTTAGTGAGTATATGGAAATCAGAGAAAAGTGTCTGGAACTTAGAATCCTGATTGTGTTTGAGCATGAGGAACAAATAAGAGGACTACAGCGGAAAAGAGTCAGATAATCTTTCTTAAATTCCCGCCGGCCGTGACTTGAGG
>JAFXXN010000123.1 GCA_017542245.1 Lachnospiraceae bacterium | reverse complement strand
GCTGTATTCGCTGTACCCCCAAAATCGATTATTCAGTACTTGATACTATGATATCCATCACTATTGGCTCTGTTTTGAGATATAAAAAAATCGTCAAAGCCTTGAAAAATCTAAAAAAAGGGCTTGACAGAATAGGAAGGTATGAACATGGCAATTTCAGAAGTGATAGAGTTTGAAGGAAAAGTTGACCAATTGGTGTGGAAGAGTCCTGTTGAGGACTTTAATACCACATCGATCCTTATAGTGCCTGACACACATGTTGCCCTGCTTGTTATTAACGGCAATGCATGTGATCTGTTCAGGGGCGGAAGACATACTCTGGAAACTCCGAATATACCTTTGGCAAAAAGACTTATCAACATACCTACCGGAGGGAAGACTTCATTTCCATGTCAGGTATACTATATAAATAAGCTTCATCAGATGGATATGACATGGGGAATTCCGGGTGAGATAACTCTGGACGACCCCAAATATGATATTTTCCTTCACATAGGAATGTGTGGAAACATGAATTTCCGCATTAATGATGAAGGTGCAAGACCGTTCATGATGAAAATAGTCGGTTTTAGAGATAAGTTCAATCCCGACGAGATGGTTGCTAAATTCAGAGGAATAATAAAACAATATGTTAAAGCTGCAATCTCTAAAATAATGAATGTCGGAAAAGTAAGTTATTTTGACATGAATGAGAATCTCTTTGAAGTGTCAAAAGTCGTAAAGGAACAGCTTATCCCGATATTCCTCGATTACGGTGTCGATGTTATGGAATTTAATATCGAAACCATAACTGTGCCCGATGAAGACTTTGCTGCCGTAAAGAAAGCAAAGGAAAGACGTTCTTCAAGAATTATCGAAGGATACAGCTGGACAGAAGAAAAGCAGATGGAGATAGCAAATACCTTAGCCGGTAACCAGGGCACATTGGGTGGTATGAGTGGCGCTGTAGGAGGTATTATGTTAGGCGGGATGCTTGGCGGAAGTGTAGCCGATATAGCGAGAAATGCGCTGAATCAGGATAATATTCCGAAGCAGGCTCCTCCGAAAGATTTAAGCGGTATTGCATCACCCATGGGAAATCCGACCGAGACAAAGACTCCTTCAGGACAGAAATTCTGTAATAATTGCGGACATCCGCTTGTTCCGGGAGCGAAATTCTGTGATGAATGCGGTACAAAGGTGATCAGTGGCAATATTTGTGCAAACTGTGGCTATGTATTTACTTCAGAAATGAAATTCTGCCCGGAGTGCGGAGCTAAAAGAGTCTGATAAAGGTTAAGAATGAAGGGAGATTCGTTATGGATAAGAGCAAAAAATACGGTGTCATGATATCAATAATATTTCTTATTGTTCTGATTGTATACAGCGTTATGGTATTTCTTATCTTTGATAATTTCAACAGTGTATTCTGGATAAGCTACATGTTTATGATATTTGCATATCTGATCCATATAGCATGCGTATTCCTGATCAACAAGAACAGAAGTGTAAATGCTGCATTTTTCGGCATACCGCTGTGGTCGTTTTCTATTTATTTTGTATGTGCCGAGTTTTTCTGCAGCTTTGTATTTATGATCTTCAGAAATTCGATTAATGCCGGTGTTGCCATTGTTATCCAATCATTGCTGCTCTGCGTGTTTATTATCGTCGCTATTATCTCTTTGATGGGAAGGGAAATGGTTTCGGATGTTGACAATAAGATAAAAGACAATGTAAGCTTTATTTCCGGACTGAACATTGATGTGGAAATGCTCATTGAACAGTGCAACGATATTGAGACAACACAGTCGTTAAAGAAGCTTTCAGAGACTATAAAATATTCGGATCCGATGTCAAACAGTGTAGTTTCAACTCAGGATCAGATGCTGATGAGATATATGCCCGAATTAAAGATGACATTTGAATCGGGAGATATGGCCCAGGTAAGGGAAATATCCAAGAAAATGAATCTTCTCTTAATCGAGAGAAATAAGAAACTTATCGCGACTAAGTAAGAGGTGACGTAAGATATGGCGTTGAATATTTTCGCCCAGAAATGTGCCTGCGGTGGCAAACTTGAATTTGATACCGTAAAGAAAATATGGATCTGCAAGTATTGCGGAACAGTTGTTGAAAGAGAAGCCACCTTCGACAAGGTTCATGTTGATGGTATTGAAGGTGTGGATGATGTTGTAAGACAGACTCTCATGGATATTGCAAACCACAAATTGGACAGTGCGGCAAGAAATCTTGAGGACTGTGAAAGAAAAGGACATAAACATATCGGAACGCTGCTTGCTAATATTAGTTACAATCTGGCATGTATTTCAGATGCTAAAACAAAAGATCAGATGCGTGCCGGTATAGATAAAGTAAAAATATTTAACGAGAGGCTGCGCAGAGAGTATCCTGTTATAGCAGAGGATGAGATCAATCTTTATGAATCTTTTGGCGAAGAAGCTGCGGATATTTTTGCAAATCTTCTCGTTGTGTTTGATACGCTGCAGGATGAAAGCAGAGTTGAGTATATCTTTTCGATGCTGAAATCCGAAAGAATTTTTTCAAAGCATGCAAATAAAACATTGTTAAAAGTAGCTATTAAGCGGGGATACTATGATATTGTAGATAATATCATCGACAATATCGGACATGTAGAAAGATCGGCAGCATTAAAAGAAATACTGGATAAGTATCCCTGTAATGATAATAAGGCAGTACTGACACGAAAAGTATTTGATGCAAAAAGCGCATCGGATCTGACTAAAAGATACTTTGAAGAGTATTTTACAAATACTCTTGACTCGTTAGAGTTTAAAGCAGTGCTGGTAGGATTGCTGAACAGTACGGAAATTCATGTTAATGCGGATACTGTAGTAAAAAATTCGGGAGAACAGCTGAATGAATATAATGGAGCCAGACAGCTGTTTGATTCGATATATGATGTCAGGATAAGCGATCAGGAGACGGAAGCGCTTCTGGTTTTTTGTCTTATGGTCAATAAAAAGTATGGGGTCCAGAAAGCTTTTTTTGACACATTAACAGAAAAGAACGTGTTTGTTTCATTAAGCGCAAGAGCAGTTATCTCATTTATGGAAGATTCTATATTTGAGAGTGGCCAAAAAGCTGAAATCGTGGAAAGAATGCTGGTTTTCTGCCGTGATGCTAAAGCATTGGATGCAATATACAATTTTTATCTTAATACCGGTATCGATTCGCCAGATGTGAGGCTTATGATAATTGATAAACTGCTTACTCCGGGGATACCGATTTCGACAGCTACCATAAAGAAATATGTGATATCATCACAGGCTGACGGAGAAAATAAACTTACTGTTTTAGACAGAATACTGGCTACCGGAATAAATAAGACCTATTTGGGAGACCTTCTCTCGGAATATATGTTAAATACATCAGATCCGGAGAATATTAAGGAAAAAGTCTTTGAATATCTTACAGATCAGGGTTTTAAAGTAGATTCCGGAGTACTGATGAGATACATTTCCACATCAAGGGATGACGCCGAAAAGAAGGCTGAAAAAGTCAGACATCTGATAAGAAATAATACTCAGGTAAAATCAGAGACTCTCGACAGCTACCTCTGTTCTATTCAGAATCCGGGCGATTTTTCGGCTGAGATGTTTAACCTGCTTTCGGAACAGAGTTTTGTTGTCAGTTTGAACGCATATGTGAAATTCCTTCTTTTCTGTAATGATCCCGATAAAATCCGTCATAATGAAAAAATGTTGTTTGGGTTAAACGTAGAGATAAGTGATCAGAAAATAACCGTTAACCATTTGAATAATTTAGTTATTTGCAATGTACTTCAGGCATATATTCTCCGCACAAATGACGATTATAATCGATCTGCGGGGATAGTCAGTCAGTTGAGTGCTAAAAAGATTAAGGTAAACACTTATGTAAAAGTTAACGGTATCGAGACAAAATTTAAGAAGTATTTAAGCGATAACAAGGAAAATCTTTCTGCTGTCTCGCTGCAGCTTTGCCAAGGAAATAAATTGTTTTCTATTTTTTGAAAAATGTAATCAGGGGGTAGTGCCATGACCGATGAAGAGGCGAGAGCCGAAGCCGAAGAAGCCAGAATGCTGTTGGCGGAAATTGATCGTCTGAATAATTTGATCGAAAGAGCCCTTATTATACAGGAAAATCTTAAGGAAGAACTGGAAACACTGATCAGTAATATAAATGTACTTACCGACAATGCAAGAGCCATGGATTCGGATGTAAATAAATCCATGGAACATGTAAAAAAACGTGTAGCCGATGCAGATCTTGGTACTACTGAATTATTTAACCTGATCGATGAACTGACCGGTTCGTATTTTTCATTTAAGAATCTGAGCACAGCTTCCAAAAACCTTACGCAGTTTAATGACGAATATTATACCAAATACAGATTTTTCAATGAATTAAGAAGGATTACTTTAGGTTTTGTCGTAGGTCTTGATGTACATGTATGCTCCGATGAAACAATGAGAAAAAAGGTGGAAGCGGTATATCTTAAAAATACGGATTACTGGCTTGCATATGCGATCATGGCAGTCATGCTTTGGGCAAGTAATGAAGAAGAAGCAGCCAAGAGGGCGTTATCGAAGTCTATAATTATGGACTACTATAACAGCTCCATTTTTTTCCTATTGATAAACCTAAGATTTACCCGGGTAGATGTTGCTAAAAAATGGTACCTGTCATATCTGGACAGAGTTGATATGGAAAATCTCGGTAAGGAATGGCAGTATCTATTGCAGGCATATCTGTCCGGAGTTTTTGGCGTAGATGAAGAGTTTAACTCGCTGGTACATAAATATCTTACAGGTTATCTTGAACAGATGGAAGCCATGCATCCTAATTACGGGAACATGCTGATTTCAAGAACACTTGATTTTTCAAAAGCATATATTCATGTTACGGAAAATGAATTTGAATCGTTAAGAAGATACTGTCCTCAATATAAAGAATTAAAAGCTCTGCTTTCGGCAGCAGAGAAAAATACAGTTCTGGCCATTCATTTCAGGGAAGTTTTCGAGGCAGATAATGAAATTGAATCAAATATCTTTCAAAGGATTGAAAACATATTGTATGATCTGATCAATTCTTATGATAAGGAAGAACTGAAGCTGATCAAGAAGAAACGGTATAATGAAATGGTTGTGAAGGCGAAAGGTGACTTAGGGCTTGCACAACAGTATTATAACAACGAATATCCGGAAGACGTCACTACAAGGTCGCTCGATAATCTGCTTTACGAATGGGCTTTTGAACAGGACTCCTCCCAGGTTGACATTACTGTAAAAAAGTTTGCGCTGTCATACTTAAAAAAATGGATCGCAAAAGGATTTACAGCATATGGAGAGGACTACAGAAAACTTGAAAAAGAAAGCTACAGCATCTCGATAGACGGATGGACAAGAGAGTGTAATGAAAATTCCGTATCGGAAGCAGAAGCTGATCTTAAACAGTATTACAATAAGAATCGGATAATGGATACTCTGAATGATAAATATGTTATGATATTTTTGGGGATTTCATTAGGAGCCATAATAATGCTGGTAATCATATTTTTTGTGTTTAATAAGATTGCACTGGTTATCGGCATACTTTTGGGTATTGTCGGAGGATTCCTCTCATGGCGGAGAATATCCGATCTTCAGGCAATCCTTAAAACAAGGAGAGAAAACGCTTGTATGAAGCTAAAAAATGCACTTAACGAACTAAAGGCATGGAGAGAAATGTATAAGGCAGAGGATGCGAAAAATATCGATTTGGTGAATGTTTTTGATGACATAGATATCTGATGGAGGAGAGACGATGGCAAGTGCATCATATAACGCGGTTAACAATCTAAACGAGACAATCGGATCGTTTAAATCGAAAGTTG
Source organism: Lachnospiraceae bacterium (assembly GCA_017542245.1). GTDB lineage: Bacteria > Bacillota > Clostridia > Lachnospirales > Lachnospiraceae > RUG11977. The sequence continues at coordinate 132,430 of JAFXXN010000123.1, read as the reverse complement.
ATGTTAAGATTGAATCGGTTAATACTTCTACCGATAATATCAGGAAGACCACGGATAAGATATACGACAGCGTAAGCAAGTTCAAGCAGGATATGATCCAGAATGAGGAAAAACAGCTTGCTCATGAAAATATCATCCGTATAGAACAGATATTAAAGGAACAGTTCGGAGATCATGAATCGATTCGTAAAACTGTTATGGGTGTTGTAAGGGATTTTGATATAAATCTTGTTAGAAACAGTACTATTCAGGAAATCTCCGAGGAATTATGGATAACAAGTTCGAGATACTGGCTTTCATATGTTTTGATTGCTATAACGGCATGGATAAATAACTATAAAGAAGTGGCTGTTAACGCTTTGTCCGAGTGTGTGCGGCTTGATCCTGTTAAGGCATCTTTGTTTTTCTGCCTGTTCAATCTGCGATTCGGCAGGAACGGTGTGGCAAAAAAATGGTTCTATGAATATCTGAAAACCCTTGAGCCGACAAAAATGCAGCAGGAATCGGCGATACTCTTACAGGCTTATCTGAACGGACTTTTCGGAACGGATAAAGAACTGGAAAACGATGTAAACAATATTATCAAGAACTGGGTTAACGAACTTAAATCATATGAAAATATTGATGAAGAACTGACCGGTTCTTATCTGAATTATATCCAGCTGTTGCCACCGGTAAACCAGTGTAATTATCCTACATTAAGGGAATGCTGCAGTAAATATCAGGCTATTCAGAAAGCTTATGCGGATATTTCCAAATATCAGCGGATTATAGCTGTTATAGACGCGATGGATGTTGAATTAGGCGAACAGACCGAAGCAAATTACAAGAGCAGAATAGACGCCATTCTTATAAATCTTATCTCTAACTTTGACAAAGAGGAACAGGAACTTAAGAACCAGGAGACATATTTTAATTTTGTGATTGAGAATAACGGCCGTGTGGAAGCCGCCAAGGCACAGTATCAGGAATTTGAAAATGTGAGGACCGAGAGCTTTAACATCGGAAAACAGATGATAAAATGGGCTATCTATGATGATCCTTCTCAGACGGATATACATGTTAAGAAATTTGGATTACAGAACACAAAAGCCTGGCTGAAAACAGCTATCGAAAGATGGTCGCTTATGCTGCAGCAGGCTCTGCCGCTCGATTTTCCGCTTTCGATAGATGCATGGTCCTGTGTTTCTAACGGATACGATCAGAATGAGCAGATTGAGAGTCTTAAAGCATTCTTTAACGGAAATAAATTTCAGATAGTGTATCTTAATACTCCCAATATAGTTGCAGCTGTTGTGCTTATCCTGTCGCTGGGATTCGTTTTCCTTACACCGTATTCACTGATAGCTACAGGATTGGCACTGGGATTTCTGGGTATAAATATTATAAGGGCATTGAAAGCATTCCCTAAAAGAGTTAATAATGCCATAAACAAGCTTACTGCATGTCTGCTGGAACTGGCAGATTTTAAACATTATTATGAAGAAGAAAAAGATAAGAAAGCCCAGCTTGAGAGTAAAGTTGAATACATTTGATACTGCCCTTAAAAGAAAGAGAGGTTAGCTTATGGAAGATAATTTAAATCTGGAATTGGGAGATATTCTTGAACAGAAGATCCAGGAGAATTTCGGAAATAATGATAATGCATCCTATGAAGTATCTGACGAAAGATTAAAGGAGATGAATAAGAAACTGCCTTCATGGAGTCTGGAGCCTCCTTTTAGTTTCTTGAAATAGATGATATGGCTGAGAAAAAACAGATATCCTATGCCAACTGGATTAACCTTGTAAAAAGCGTAAGGAAAAAAGGCGTGGCAAGTGATGAATTTAGGGAACTGACGACAAGTTCACCGCTGCTGCAGGGAAATGATTATGATAATTTCATATATAATGAGCTGGCAATTCTGGAAACAGAACTGATACGGCATATAACAGACGATTTTCAAAAATCAGTTAATAACTGCATGGAAGACAGAGATCTTTTCATATATGAAAAGGGGCTGAAAGAATTTAAAAACAGAATCGAAGCCGGTTTGTTTTTTAATACTATAGAGGCTTTTTCGGAAGAGAAGAAAAGAATGTTAAAAAAAGAAATAGAGCTTAAACTTCTTCTTTTTCTGGAAAGCTTTCAAAAATATATAAAAAGCCTGTCGGAATTTGAAGCCGATCATTTTATCGGAGAGATAATCTATTTGTATAAAAAAGCCAACTTAAAGAAATTTGTTCTGGAGAAAACATCTTATGAGTGATCTGATTCAGGTAAAAAAAGAAATAATAAACTACATATATGCCAGAACTCCGTTAGTTATAATAAACACTAACGAGAGAGAACGCGTAGAAAGAATATTGTATGAAATTTCAGAAGAAACGCAGACCGACATTATGTATTATACCGATGCAAAACAGGTAAAACATATTGGCGGAAGAGGAGAACAGGTTGATACGGAAGATGATCCTTTAGGATTTTTCTTAAGCCAGATAAAGAAATCACGCAGCCTGAATATAGTACTTGGAGATGTAAGAAGAATATCCGATGAGAATTCTTATTCCAGAGAGCTTATGAATATTCTTTATATGGCAAAGGAAAACAATGCAGTTGTCATTCTTATCACAGCGGATACGGTATGGTCAAGGATATTAAGCTTTGGTATGGTTGTTACTCTTGATGTTCCAAGTACACTTGAAAGGATGGCGCAGATAGATAAATTTATTAATACCTATTCCGGAAGATTTAGGGTAGAATGGGATAAAGATGATATATCTCATGTAGCGGCAATTCTGAGAGGTTTTACTGAAATTCAGATAGAAAATATACTTTCGGCAGAGATTATCGGAAATAACGGGCTTCTTAAGAACAGAATACAGCAGATTTCCGCACAAAAACAGAAAATCTATCATAAGATAGGTTCTGTTCAGTATATTCAACCGTATAAGAATTATAATATTTCCGGCATGGATAATTTAAAAGAATGGCTTGCTGAAAAGAAAAAAATATTTTTTATGCCGGAAGATTATCTGAAAGATTTTGATCTTAAAGCACCTAAAGGAATACTGCTTGTCGGTGTTCCGGGATGCGGAAAATCCCTTACGGCAAAACTTGTTGCACAGGAATGGAATCTTCCTCTTTTCAGATTTGATATCGGCTCTGTTTTTGATAAGTGGGTCGGAGAGAGTGAAAAGAAGATGAGAGAAGCATTACAGTTTATTGAGAATGTTTCTCCGTGTGTTTTATGGATAGATGAGATTGAAAAGGTGCTTGCAACTTCTGACTCGGGAAACGAAACAGGGAAAAGAGTCTTGGGTGAGTTTCTGTTCTGGGTACAGGAATCTTCAAACAAGGTATTTATGGTTGCTACTGCCAATAATGTAAAAGCCCTTCCGTATGAACTATACAGAAAAGGACGTTTCACGGAAGTGTTTTATGCAGGACTTCCCAATGCGGAAGAAAGAAGAAAAACAATTGAGCACTATATGCGGGTATCGCTGAAAAAAGAAGCTTCACCGGATCTTATGAATAAGCTTGTGGAGATAACGGAAGGATATTCTTATTCTGACATTGAAACGGCTGTAAAGGAGGTCGCTCAAAAAGCGATAATAAGAAAGGATACGATTTCAATTGAGGTGCTTGTTTCCGCAATGCAGTCAATAATTCCTATTTCCAAGATCAACCCGGAACTGGTCGCTGAAATTCATAAATGGGGGAAAGAAAGAGCTGTAAACGTTTCAAGGGAGGTGAACTGATTGGGCAATTGGGACCTTAGGGCTGAAGTCAGCAGGCTGGAAGCGGAACTGAGACGTATTGAACGGGAAAATGCGGTTATACAGTCAGAGATTAATTCCGCAGTAAACAGTGTAAATCAGGCCAATAAGGATTTAAACGAATACAATAAGCATGTCCGTGATTCACTGGACAGAGCCAATAACAGTATAAACCACTCAATAAATACTGCTCTTTCAGCTTACGAGTTACAGGGACAGATTGATGTACTCTATTCAAGGTTTAAAGCAGTTGAACTGGCAAATAAAAGAATACGTGCATTAAATAATAAGAAATTTTATGAATTTAACAATTACCGGACGATCAGGAAAATTGTTCAGGGAATGCTTGATAACCTGAATATTAATATGGTCAGTGACCGGACAATATATAAATCGGTCGAGAGACAGCATCTGGTGACACCGGATTATTGGCTTACATGCGTACTTATCAGCATAATGGCATGGAAATCGGATGACAGGATACTTGCAGAGAAAGCTATAAAAGAGGCATGTAAGCTTGACAAGAAAAGCAGCAGTATTTTTTACATGATCTTTAATATGAGAATGGATAGGAATGAAGCTGCTGTAAAATGGTTTCTGGAGTATCAGAAATGTGATCTTAAAGGCAGCGACGCCAATACATTCCTTATGATGTTTTCGCTTGTAAGCAAGACCATGCGGGACAAAGTTGACGATGAAACATCCCGCATGATCTCAGATTTTATTCACAGACTGATAAAAGAATGTGCTGAAAGACAGGGCTTCAGTGAAAGCTATGTTACAGGTTTTATCTGTGGCAAGATGATGGGAATGGTCCAGAAAAGGACTTATGAATTGCCAAATCTTTCAAGGTATTGCGGAGATTTTGATAAGATTACAAAAATGCTGAATCTTGCGAATAACAATTACAATATTCTTGAACTGATACTTAAGATAGTTAATGTTCCCGTAGCCGAAAAAAACACTTATCTTCAGCAGTATCTGGAAGACCTGCTTGCAAAACCTAATGAAGTTGAGCAGGCTACATATAATGATATAGAGTATAATGAACTGATCATAAGATTGGGCGGAGATATAGACAGAGCCAAATCAATCTTTTCGGAAGAGATGAAGAAAAGAGAGTCCGATTTTGATATTATCTCGACCATTACCGAGTGGATATATGATCTGAATAATGAAGATGTAAACGGACAGATGCGTCTTAACATGTTTACTCTGACAAAAACATTTCATGATAAGGCACTTACCGCATACTTCAATAATTACCGAAGCATGTATTCAAATGTTCATCCGGTGAGTATACAGGATTATTCTACAGACATGGATTTCGGAAATGGAGAAGCGGAAGTAAGAAAGGTTGAAAATTTCTATTTGGAACAGCAAAATTCAGAGCTTTCGCAAGTTAAAAATCTTCCTGCATATCTGGCATACGGTGCGGGAGTTGTATGCGGAGCAGCATCTCCGTTTACTTCGCTTCTTCTGTTGTCCGGATTGGGAGTCGGAGCAGCTGTCGGTACGGGAATACTCATATCGAACAGTTCAAAGAAAAAGAGCATAATACAAAAATACAGAGATAAGATTAACAGTGTAGTTGAAGTAGTGCAGAGAATATTTGCTGATTTTGCCGGCATGAGACAGATTTTCATAGAACTCGACTCGGTATCCAAGAATATAGTAGATGAGATAGCAAAATTATAATTAAAATGATCAAAGTTAAAGAAATTACATAGTTGCGATAAGAAAAATAATAATACTGCAGATTTAAATAGTTAGAAATATTTATGATTAAAATGTTTAAGGAGATATTTTGAAATGGAAAATGGTTTAAAGCCGGCTAAGATTTCGGGAAGTGCCTTCAGATTTGATTCATTTAAAAGTGGGAAAGTTCTTTACGCAAAAAAGAAAAAACGGCTTCCGGCAATGGGATGGAACAGCTGGAATGCTTTCGGAAGCGGTAATACAGAGTTCCTGACAAAGGCGATGGCTGATAAAATGGTCGAACTGGGACTTGATACTTTAGGATACAGTTACTGTGTTCTTGATGATGGCTGCTACTGTCCGGAACGCGAGGACGGCAAGTTAAAAAATGAAACGGAAAAGTTTCCTTCCGGGTTTAGGGCTTTGGCTGATTATATACATTCAAAGGGTTTAAAGTTCGGAATGTATAATGATATAGGAACAAACCTTTGTGCGGGAGCTGCAGTAGGTACTTATCTTCATGAGGAGACAGATGCTCAATCATACCTGGATTGGGGCGTTGACTTTATTAAAGTTGACAATTGCTATTATATGTTTGATAACGCCACATTCTCAAATCCTGAAAATGCGAGATTTGTTTATACTCCAAGTATAAAAAGCTTAAAACTTAATGCCTCCGGCAAGGCCATTGTTCTATCGGCTGTAAACGATGCAGTGATTACCGGTAAGGGAATAAAGAAAATAGCTGAAGGCAGTAACGGTGATGCTCCGGCTGAATATGTAAATAATATCGGAACGTTTGACGGTACAAATACTGGTACGACTCCTGTCGGCGACATGAGCGGAGAACTTGTTTTTGTAATAGATGTATCCGAATCGGACGAAATAAGTATCCTCAAAGAAATCCCGGAGAAAAAAGAGGACTCTATATCGAACGATGATGAAAACATAAGTGCCGACATAAACATAGAGTATGCCACAGGGCGTGAACCGGGAATCGGAAGCTGGCTTCAGATCGCAGTTGATAATGCAAACGGATCGGATCTGATATATGATGATTTTGTACCGGAGTCTGAATCAAAAGAAACTTTCATATGGTCTGACACCATAGATATAAAACTCGTAAAAGGTATAAATCTTATAAGAGTCATGAATCACAGACGTCAGGAAAATACTTTGCATTCTTATGCTGAACTGTTAAAGGGATTTAATACTTTAGATCCCAATAACGAAATTATCCTTTCAATCTGCGAATGGGGAAAGACACAGCCCCAGAACTGGGGATATAAAGTCGGTGATTCATGGAGAATCCTCAATGATATCACATTCCGCGTAGGCTGGGACGGAAATCCGGGTATTGGAAGATGGTTTGATCCGGGAACTCCTTCTGTTACATCACAGTATAATAAGGCAGTTGTTATGGATGAGTTTGCTGGTCTTGATAAAGGCTGGAATGATCCGGATATGCTTATGATAGGCATGGACGGCCTTACCGATATACAGTGTAAGACACATATGACTATGTGGTGCATGATGAATTCACCTCTGATGCTGGGACTTGATCTTAGAAGAGTAGAAAAAGGAGATTGGATATATAAAATTATCGCTAACAAAGAACTTATCGCCTTAAATCAGGATCCGCTCGGAATTCAGGCCAAAAGAATTTATACAACGATAGAGTCGGAAAATCCATCAAAGGAATATATTACCAACAATAACAGGGTTGATATACTTGTTAAACCATTATCTGACGGAAGCGCTGCAATTTCCTTTATAAACGTAAGTGAGATATCAAAAGAGGGAAGCTTCAGTATTTCAGCCGACGATATACCTTTTGAAACATTTATTAAGGGAAAGAAATATTTGGTGACCGATCTTTGGACCGGAAAGGAAAGTGAGAATACCACGGGAACATTCGAAGTAAGATCACTGCCGGCCTGTGATAATTATACAATCAGAATTAAGGCATTGGATTAAATAAATGTATTTATGATTATAACAAAACTTATGTGGAGCATCTTTTATTATCGAGGAAACACTGAAGATGTTTTCAAGGTGACATTGAGTATTTCAGAGTAATTATTATGCAGGATAAAATATTATCGGTAGAAGATTTTTGCAGTATGCTGAACAGATCTGATACTGAAACCGTTACTGAAGAAATAATATCCGCATCAGGTGGCTTAAGAAAAGATTTATTGGAAAGAAGAACAGCTGCTGCGTTAGTTCATGAATTTATTAAATCTGTTTTAAAAGAACCGGATGAACCGGATATTACAGAGGCTTTTTATCTTAAGGATATATTTGAGTGTAAAGTTTGCCTGAATCACATTGCGCAGATTTATGTGAAGGGTATCATGCCTTCTTTGGGGAATGTATTTGGCTCAAGAGAACCGGTAGATCATAAGGGTGCAGAAGAAATCATATCGGCGGTATTTAACCGGGATTTAAGGGTAAAACCGAAAAAGAATACTGCTTTTGCCCGTCCTGTAATTTTAACCGATTTTGGAGTAGAAGAGCTTTTAAAAGAAAAGGAATCTCCGATATTCATAAATATTGACACCAGACCGGAAGATGATAAAGAATATGGGATACATAGAAAACCGGAAAGAGAAATATTTAATATACCCATGTCACAGATCATGAAGAATCCGTATTGTATAAGAAGTGTGATTGAAACATATGCAGGATTCGGAGTTCAGGATCTTTTGTATCCAATAGTGATAACCGGCAGTGATGAACAATGTGCATATACAACAGCGGAATGCCTGATTGATGCCGGATATCATAAGGTATATATTAATTTCTGATGAAATAAAAAAATTGTTGACAAACGAATAAAAAAGTGTTTTAATAGAGAAAATCGAAAAACCGTTGAGGAAGAGTAAGTAGTATTTGAGATTTCTTTACAGAGAGCTGCAGGTGGTGAAATTGCGGTATGAATATCAGATATGAATGGACTTCTGAGGGCAAACAGAAATGTCAAAGACAAAGTATGGGAGACGTAGCTGGACTCTACGTAAAAAAAGTCAGCATATGATGGTATGTGTTTCCAAAGTATAATATTGGTTCGCTGCCTTATGTATGCGTTAGAGTGGATGTTTTACATCAAGCAGGGTGGCACCGCAGATCATTTGATTTGTCCCGGCATATTCTTTATGAATATGCCGTTTTTTTATGCGATAAGCGAATGCCCACAACGGAAGCTTGCTTCCAGGTTGTGAGCGGAGCTAACGGACACGGAGAGAGCAAGCTCGTTTGCAAACTGAGGGCTGAGCGAACGGTTATCAAGGAGGCTTAAATGATACTGGACAAGATAGTTGAAGACAAGAAGGTAAGGTTGATTGAACATAAGGCAAGGATTTCTGAAAGAGAAATGATCATGATGGCTGAAGAAGCCATAAAGAATAATAACAGGCCTAAAGGCTTGTTTTATGAAAACATGAAAAAACAGGGAATATCGATAATAGCCGAGTTTAAAAAGGCATCTCCCAGTCTTGGAAAAATAGAAGCAAAGGTAGGGCTGGATGAGAGAATAGAAAAATATAACAATTCAGCAGATGCAATTTCCTGCCTTACCGAAGAAGATCATTTCAACGGAAATATAGAATACCTTAAGGAAATAAGAGCGAAATCCTCATTGCCGATACTTAGAAAAGATTTTATGATAGAAGAATATCAGTTTTATGAAGCAAAGGCAGCCGGTGCAGACGCAGTCCTGCTGATCACGGCAATTCTTGATGATGCGAGAATGAAAAGCTTCTATGAACTTGCCGGTTATCTTGAACTTGATGTTTTGGTTGAAACTCATGACGAATATGAGATAGAGCGTGCAATGAAGATCGATCCTAAGATAATAGGGGTTAACAACAGAGATCTGAAAGACTTTAGTATTCACATAGAAACAACCGGACGGTTGAGGAAATATATTCCATCAGATAAAGTTTTTATCTCAGAGAGCGGGATAATGACCGAGAATGATATAAAGTATCTGAAAGAACTTGATGTTGACGGATTCTTAATAGGACGTGCATTTATGGAGGCGGAGGATCCGGAAGCACTGGCACGTATTTGGAAGAATATCTGATAAATATGATTTCAAATGAATGCAAAAGAGGGTTATATGGAAAGTGATAATTTTCGTAACAGGATAAAAATTCCTGAAATAAAAATATGCGGAATAACATCTGTTCGGGAAGCCGAATATCTGAACGAAGCAGGAGTCGATTACGCAGGATTCGTATTCTATGAGAAAAGCAAAAGACATATAGATGTAAAAAAGGCTGAAGAGATAGCAGAACATCTTTCGGGAAATATTATAAAAGTAGCGGTAACTGTTTCACCGCAGCGGGATTTTATAGAGTTATTAAATAAAACAGGATTTGATATTGTACAGATCCACGGAAATATTGAAAGGAAACTCTTTAAATATATAAATAAACCGGTCTGGCGTGCCGTAAATATAAAAGATATTTCCGAGCTTGTTTCAGAATATGCTTTTGAAAACATTACAGAAGGCAATGATTCAGAGAAAGTCGGAATGCTTAAGGATAAAGAAGAAATACTTCCGTCAGGATTGGTTATGGATGCACCTGACTTCGGAAGCGGAAAAACTTTTGACTGGACGACGGTCGGAGAATACAGGAATATGTTGGAAAAATTAAGGTCAAGATACCGGCTGATACTTGCGGGAGGCCTTAACGGAGACAATGTCTGCAACGGAATAAAGTTTTTTTCGCCGGATGTTGTTGACATAAGTTCCGGAGTTGAGGGAGACAAGGGAAAAGACAGAAATAAAATATTGGAATTTGTTAAAGCAGTAAAATCTGTATAAAAACAACCACGAATTAAATTATGGAAAGGAAGCCCAAAAGGGTGGTAAGGTAAAAAAGATGAACAGCAAAGCATATTACGGAGAATACGGCGGACAATATGTAGCGGAGTCGCTTATGAATACTCTGCAGGAAATTGATGAGGCATTTGAAGAAGCAATAAAAGATCCTGAGTTTATAAAGACTTATCATTATTATTTGAAACAATATGTGGGTCGTGAAACACCGCTTTATCTGGCAGAACGGTTAAGTGAAAAGTATGGAACAAAAATATACTTAAAGCGGGAGGACCTCAACCATACCGGTGCACATAAGATTAATAATGTTATCGGTCAGGTACTGCTTGCCAAAAGAATGGGTAAGAAGAAGATAATAGCTGAAACCGGTGCCGGACAGCACGGAGTGGCAGCAGCTACAGGAGCAGCACTTTTTAACATGGAATGTACGGTTTATATGGGAAAAGAAGATGTAAAACGTCAGGCTCTAAACGTTATGAGAATGGAAATGCTCGGAGCCAAGGTGGTCTCAGTTGAATCCGGAAGTAATACTTTAAAGGATGCTACCAATGAAGCAATCCGTACATGGGCAAAAACAGCAGAGGATACATTTTATATTATCGGTTCAGCAATCGGACCTTACCCGTATCCGAAGATGGTTAAAGAGTTTCAGGCAGTGATAAGCCGTGAAGCAAAGAGACAGCATTATGAAGCTGAAGGAAGACTTCCCGATGTAGTAATGGCATGTGTGGGCGGAGGTTCAAATTCCATAGGAATGTTTGCTGATTTCATTGATGAGCCGGGAGTTGAATTGATAGGTGTTGAAGCTGCAGGAAAGGGAATAGACACCAATGAACATGCGGCATCTATGGCAAAAGGACGTCCGGGCGTTCTTCATGGTACAAGGTCATATCTTCTGCAGGATGAGGATGGAAATATACAGCTGGCACATTCGATTTCAGCCGGTCTTGATTATCCCGGAGTAGGACCGGAACATGCATATCTGCATGATACCGGAAGAGCAAAATACGTTCCCATAACAGATACTGAAGCTATGGATGCACTTATGGAATTGACACAGCTTGAAGGCATCATCCCCGCTATAGAAAGTGCGCATGCTGTAGCATATGCATTTAAGAAAGCTAAGGAAATGACAAAGGATCAGTCCATGATCATATGTCTTTCCGGCAGAGGCGATAAGGATGTTAATACTATATCAGATTACCTTGCAGGTAAGGGATATTTGAATTGAAAGGAGAAAATATGAGCCGCAACAGAATAGAAAAGATTATGGATGAGCTTAAAGCTCAAAATAAAAAAGCGGTTATCACATATATTACCGCAGGACTTCCGAACATGGAGGCAACAAAGAAAATAATTAAAGCACAGGAGGGAAACACTTCTGTCATAGAACTCGGTATCCCGTTTTCAGATCCGATAGCAGACGGTCCCGTCATCCAGCAGGCTTCCTATGAGGCGATAATGGCCGGTGTCACACTTAAAAAGACCTTTGAACTGATGAAGGACTTAAGGAGTGAAGGAAGCGAGCAGCCCATACTCTTCATGATGTATTATAATACAATAGTAAATTACGGAATAGACGCTTTTGTTAAAAAGTGTGCCGAAGTAGGAGTTGACGGACTTATTGTCCCGGATCTTCCGTTTGAAGAGCAGGATGACTTAAGAAATGCGATTGAAGGAAGCGATGCCACAATTCTCATCCAGCTTGTGTCTCCTGTTTCAAAGACAAGAATAAACACGATACTTGAAAAGGCAAGAGGATTTGTTTATTGTGTATCTGCAATGGGTGTTACGGGGCAGTCCGGCACATTCCATCGTGAGATTATTGATTACTTAAGCGAGGTAAAGAAAGTATCCGAGATACCTGTTATGATGGGATTCGGAATAAGAGATGCGAAAGATGTTGAGCCTATGAAAGACATAATTGACGGAGTGATCGTCGGATCTCATTTTATAAATCTCTTAAGAGAAGCCGGATTTAACCCGGATGCTGCTCGTGATTATACACAAAAACTTAAAGAAGAACTGAACAAATAAATATAATACAGATTAAATGAGGAGAAAATAGCTATGATAAGAGAAGCAATAGAGAAAATTGTAAATAAAGGTGACCTTACTTATGACGAGGCCTATACAGTTATGAATGAAATAATGGATGGAACTTCATCTCAGACACAGAATGCAGCATTTCTTGCCGCACTTTCCGCCAAGAGCACAAAAGCGGAGACAATTGATGAAATCATGGGATGTGCTGCCGCAATGAGAAAGCATGCAATGAAAGTAGACACAGGTGACATGGATACGCTTGAGATTGTCGGAACAGGTGGAGATAAGGCAGGAAGCTTTAATATTTCAACTACAACCGCTTTTGTAACGGCAGCAGGAGGAGTAAAGGTAGCAAAACACGGAAACAGAGCGGCATCGTCAAATTCAGGAACAGCAGATTGCCTTGAGGCACTTGGAGCCAATATCAGTCTTACGCCTGAACAGTGTGTAGAGTTACTTAAGAACACCGGATTCTGTTTCTTCTTTGCCCAGAAGTATCATACTTCTATGAAATATGTTGGCGCCATAAGAAAAGAACTTGGTTTCCGAACAGTTTTTAATATCTTAGGACCTCTTACAAATCCCGCAAATCCTAAAAGACAGCTTTTGGGTGTTTATGATGAATATCTGATCGAACCCCTGGCACAAGTACTTTCAGGCTTAGGAGTAAAGAGAGGAATGGTCGTTTACGGAAGAGAAAAGCTGGATGAGATATCCGCAGCAGGCGAGACGGCTGTTTGTGAATTTAAAGAAGGCTGGTTTAAAACCTATGTTATCAAACCAGAAGATTTTGGTCTTGAGAGATGTGATAAAAATGATCTTAAGGGTGGTACGCCCGAAGAAAATGCACAGATCACCCGCGATATACTTAGTGGAAAAATACAGGGCGGAAAACGCAATACCGTTCTTATGAATGCCGGAGCAGCCCTCTATATCGCAGAAAAAGCTGACAGCATAAAAGAAGGCATTGAACTTGCAAAAGAGCTTATTGACAGCGGGAAGGCAACTGAAGTACTTGAAAAATTCATTAACGAATCAAAATAATGGACATTAAAGGCTGTAAAGATTATATATGAAAAGAAAACCGGGAGAAGAATTATGTATATACCTTCATTTGATGATGCACGCCTGCATATAGACGGCTATGATTATATTCCTGTAAAAAAAGAAATTCTTTCAGATATCAGGACTCCTATTGAGGTTATGAGGATACTTAAAGGCATGAGTAAGCATGTTTTCATGCTTGAAAGTGTGGAAAATCAGGAAAACTGGGGAAGATACACATTTTTAGGATATAATCCAAAACTCTGTATTACCTGTATGGATGGAGAATTAAAGGTTTATGATGATAAGGGAGAACTTCTGGACGAAGCGGTTACAGAACACCCTTCAGACTATATAAAAAGCCTTCTTACCAAGTACAAGAGCCCGAGATTTGAAGATTTTCCGACTTTTACGGGTGGACTTGTAGGTTATTTTGCCTATGATTATATTAAGTACAGTGAGAAAAAGCTCAAGCTTGATGCAAGAGATGAGGAAGGGTTTAAAGATGTAGATCTTATGCTTTTTGACCGTGTTATCTGTTTTGATAATCTGAAGCAGAAGATTATTGTTATAGCTAATGCGTCTACAACCGACTTTGAAGCATCCTATGAGAAGGCGAAGAAGGATATTGATGAGATAATCAGTCTTATACTTAACGGAAAGCCGGCTGCCATCGAAAAAGGTAAGATGCTTTCATCATACAGAAAGCTTTTTGAAAAAGACGAATTCTGTGATATGGTGGATCAGGCAAAGGAACATATCTTTGAGGGTGACATTTTCCAGGTAGTTCTTTCAAACAGACTTGTGGCTGATTTCCAGGGAAGTCTTTTTGATACATACAGAGTTTTGAGAACGATAAATCCATCTCCATATATGTTTTACTTCTCAGGAGATGATATTGAAGTTGCCGGAGCGTCCCCTGAAACATTGGTAAAATGTGAGAACGGAGTTCTGCATACATTTCCGCTTGCAGGTACCAGAAGAAGAGGGAAAGATGAAGCAGAAGATAAAGCCTTAGAAAAAGAACTTCTGGCTGATGAGAAGGAACTTGCCGAACACAACATGCTTGTGGACCTTGGCAGAAACGATCTGGGAAAGATCAGTGAATTTGGTTCAGTAAAAGTAGAAAAATATATGGCTGTACAACGCTTTTCACATGTAATGCACATAGGTTCCACTGTTTGTGGAACATTAAGGGAAGACTGCCATCCTTTAGATGCAATAGATGCGGTTCTTCCTGCAGGAACGCTTTCAGGCGCACCAAAGATCAAGGCATGTGAGATAATCAATAAACTTGAATACAACAAGCGCGGTATATATGGCGGTGCAATAGGCTATATTGATTTTACAGGTAACCTTGATACCTGCATTGCTATACGTATCGCATATAAGAAGAATAATAAGGTATTTGTCAGAAGCGGAGCCGGAATAGTGGCAGATTCGGATCCCGAGAAAGAATTCGAAGAGTGCGTAAACAAAGCAAAGGCTGTTATGTCAGCCATTGAGCAGGCACAGGAGGAAGGAATATGATACTGCTTATAGATAATTATGATAGTTTTTCTTACAATCTGTACCAGCTGATAGGAGAGATAGTATCCGGAAAAACAGAGATAAAGGTCATTAGAAATGATGAATATACCGTAGAAGAGATACTTGATATGAATCCTGAGAGAATAATCATATCGCCCGGGCCCGGAAAGCCGGTGGATGCCGGGATATGTGAAGAGCTGGTAAAAAAAGCTTATGATAAGATACCTATTCTTGGGGTATGCCTTGGACATCAGGCTATCTGCGAGGCATTTGGGGCAACTGTAGATCATGCGTCACGCCTTATGCACGGAAAAACTTCCGAGGTAAAGATTGACACAGATTCAAAACTTTATAACGGACTCGAAAGCCATATACTGGTTGCACGTTATCATTCCCTGTCAGCTGTTGAGAGTACTGTTCCGGACTGCTTAAAGGTTACCGGCAGAAGCGATGACGGTGAGATAATGTCAGTAGAACATAAAGATTATCCTGTATATGGATTGCAGTTTCATCCTGAATCGATACTCACTCCTAAAGGAAAAGACATTTTATCAAATTTCCTGAAAAATTTTTAAAAAAGTAGTTGACAAATCCATTATGATGTAGTATTATACTATTCGTGCTTGAAAAAAGCATGAATGATGCGCGAGTGGTACAGTGGTAGTACGTCGCCTTGCCAAGGCGAAGATCGCGGGTTCGATCCCCGTCTCGCGCTTATTTTTATACCTAAAAGCGGAAACGTTGAGTTATCGATGTCTCCGCTTTTTTCTTTGTGACAGTAGGAACGTTATTGACTTAAATGAGATTTTTGATTATAATACTTTTTGAAATTAAAGGAAAATCTAAACGGAGAAAGCCAATGAAAAAAATATTTAAGAAGCTTATTTTAGTACTGGTTATTAGTCTGGTTCTGCCGATATTTTTTCAGGGAACGGTAGAAGTTCAGGCAGCGTCTAAAAAAACAGTCCGTGTAGCAACTGAAAAACAGTTAAAAACTGCTTTGAAAAATTTAAAAGTAGGAACAATTGTTCTTAGGACCGGAACATATAATACTATAACTATTAAGTCTTCTAAGGCCCAAAATAAGAAAATCATTATTGATGCGCCTAACGCTATTATCACTAATACTGCTAAATTTAAGACGGTAGAGATTATTGATGCAAAGAAATATATTGAAGCAGTTTCGGGAAACAGTCTCAAGATATCTGTAAGCGGTGTATTAGAAGTAGCAGAAGGATTTAAGGTTAAAAAACTTGTTATGACTAATGTTCCTATTGAGTATACAGTTCACAAAAACGCCTCAATAAAGAACATTATAATAGCTGATAAAAATCACAAGAGCACATTTGACAAAAAAACAAGGATACTGTTTTTTGAAACTGTCGGCGAATGGACTTCGTATAGTTTAGATTATTACGGAAATGAAGAAGATTTGATAACTCAGGAATATCCGATATATTATGCGGCTGTTTTAGATAAAAGCGGAAGAACAATACTCGTTTCTTATACCGGTTGGGCATGTGATTATAAGTACGAATATAAGTATAATGATGACGGAAAATGTGTGGAACTAAAACAATATAACGAAGAAACCGGTATTCTGGAGCAAACAAGTTATTATGAATATGACAATTCCGGAAATTGTGTAGAAGAAAAAATGGAACATTCCTATGAACCATACAGTTATGCAATTGAATATACTTATGACAAAAAAGGAAGAATAGAAAAATCTGTAAATTCCGGGAAATACTATGTTGAAAATACTGAATACAGTTATGATGATAAGAATCGATTAACGAGCACAGATACGACAACAGTATGGTTTGAAGGTGATAGTATTTCAAGCAGAAAAAGTTGGAGTATATCGTATATTTATGATAAAAACGGATTTTTGCAAACAAAAGAGCTTTTATACCCTGATGAATATTTTTCATATTTATACAACTATGAATATGACAAGTACGGTAACATGATCCATGAAACTGAAATATATACAAACAAAGGTTACGAAACAATCACGGAGAAACGATATGAGTACGATGATCTTGGAGTGAGAGTCAATGAAGGCTAGATTGATATAGAAAGCTAATATTGCTAAGATTAAAGACATGGAAAATTTACTTATTCAATGAAAAGAGTTAGAGAACCCTGTTGGATTATCCGACAGGGTTTCTCTGAACTTAATTCATTAAAACTTGATCTTTTAGACAGAAAAAATGTGACAAAGAGAACCGTCCCCATTGTCACAGAAAGGGTGTTAAATTATGGAAAAAACGATAAAAACTCTTATCGTAGGTATACTGTCGACCGCTATGCTTGTGGGTTGCGGAAATAATGCTCCTGCAAATACTGAAGCGGTAGATCCGACTCCCACAGTAAATGCAGCGACTGCTGATATAACTGTTTCTGAGGTTCCGGCGGCGACTGCTGATACAACAGTTTCTGAGGATCCCTCTAAAACCACGGAAAATACCGAATCAAAAAACACCGAAAATATTTACAGAGTTCATGTTACCGACATTCTTGGTGAACCTGTGCCGGGTGTAAAGGTACAGTTTTGCTCAGAAGATGAATGTACATTTGGAACAACAGATGATGACGGATATGTTGAATTCAATCAGCCTCAAGGACAAACCTACGAAATACACCTGCTCAAGGTGCCTCAAGGTTACATCAAAGCTGAGAGCGTATATCAGGTCCCTGATAAATACACCACTGTCGAAATAGTACTTCAGGCTGAAGGAAGTACCAATGCCGGTGCCGAAAATACGCATGAAACGATGTAATGAAGATTTAGAGTGTCGGAGTGAAACTTAATGGTAAAGGCACATATACAGATACAAAGAATATTTTGATAAGTATCTTGGTAAATAACTTTACTCGTTCAAAATGAACATTTTTTCCTGAAGGTGAAAATATGGAAATAAATAATAAAGAAAACAATCACGGTACAATCCTAAAGACTATTCAGATCATACTCTGCGTAGCTTATGTAGTATTTATGTCCATTCAAGTCATAGTCATATACAATACAGGAACTGCGGCAAGAGCAACTGACCCCCGGGCTCAGATATATACTTCGGAGATAGCGGAAAACGCGCTTTTGAAAGGTCTTCCGGTGCTTATTGCGGCAATTGTCGTGACAGTTATCGCTGCCGTTCTTGGAATAAGAAACAAGGAAAATTTGTTCAACGATCCTGCCATCGTCCGTGACCTTATAGTCTCACATGTAAAGGAGCCTACTGCGGAGATGAAAGCAGAAAGATTGAAGCAGAAGAAGCTCCACTTCGGAGGCTGGGCAGGTTTCACGCTTTCTATGATTCCGATTGTAATGTATATGACAAATTCAAATAATTTCGCCCGAGCTGACCAGCAGGGACTTGAACAGGTGCTACTGTCAATGATACTTTTCATACTTCCGTGGACGCTGATTGGCATAGGTATTCTCGCTGTCGCGTTTATTCTGAAAGACAAAAGTGTAAAAAAAGAGATAGAATTTGCGAAAAGCTGTGAAAAGAAAGAAGTGGAAAAACAGCCTGCAAAAAAACATTCAAAGGCAGTTATGATAGTTCGCTGCGCATTGCTCATAATCTCGGTGATATTCATTATCCTTGGTATAAACAACGGAGGTGCAAACGCAGTGCTTACAAAGGCAATAACCTTATGTACGGAGTGTGTGGGACTTGGATAATATGAAGGAAAAAAAATCTATAAATACAATGCGTCTATCCAAGAGACGTCTCATACAGGTTTATGCTGCGTTCCTGTATAACGCCCACATAAGAGGCTTTATTCAGGGCAGCATTTACACCGGAAAAAGTAAAATCGCCTGTGTACCGGGATTAAATTGCTATTCATGTCCCGGAGCTGTGGGAGCCTGTCCGTTAGGAGCTCTCCAAAACGCACTTGCCTATTCCGGAAAAACAGCAGGATTTTACGTTTTCGGTATTATTATCCTTTATGGGCTTATCTTTGGAAGAACAATATGCGGCTATCTCTGTCCATTTGGACTTATACAGGAGCTTCTGCACAAGATCCCTACACCGAAGATCCGTAAGAACCGCATAACAAGAGCTTTATCATATCTGAAATACATAATACTCGCGGTTTTCGCTGCCGGAATAACCCTCTGGTACGGCATAATGCATGGAATCACTATCCCAGGCTTCTGCAAATATATCTGTCCCGCAGGTACGTTCGAAGGCGCGATAGGGCTGCTGTCAACCCTGGCCAATGCAGATGATTTTGGAATGCTCGGCATTCTTTTCACTCGAAAGTTCATAATAATGCTGCTTATCGCTCTGATTTGCATACTCTGTTACCGCGCATTCTGCCGCTTCATTTGTCCGCTCGGAGCTATATACGGTCTGTTTAATAAGTTCAATATTATAGGTGTAAAGGTCGACATGAACCGTTGCAACAACTGCGGTGCCTGTGTAAGAAACTGCCGTATGGATGTCCGTCATGTCGGAGACCATGAGTGCATAAACTGCGCGAAATGTATGGATGTCTGCGCACAGAAAGCTATATCAGTAAAAGCCGGAAGTATCACACTCCTGGCTCCGGAGGGTGGTTGTTCGGGAGACAAACCCGATTCTGAGAAGAAAAGAAAACTTTTCGAGAAAATCACTTGGTGCATTGCGCTTGTTGTGCTAACGTTCGCTCTTTTATGGTTCAATTTCCTTGATCCGTCTCTGAAAAAGGACGATGAACTGCCTGCCCAACAGAATCAGGCAGTCAAAACCGAAGACGTTCAGGAGAACACTGAACCTGTGGAAACAGATATACCGGTCGGCTATGAGGTTGGCAATAAACTCAGCGATTTTGAAATCGAATTGTTTGACGGAAGTAAATTCTCAATTAGCGGAGCTGCGGGAAAACCTGTTATCATCAATCTCTGGGCGACATACTGCGGCCCATGCGTACAGGAGCTCCCGTTATTTGAAGAGCTATATAAAGAACACAAAGACGATATTGTAATTGTCGCGGTTCACAACTGGGAGCTCGCCGAAGACGACCCCAAGGAGTTCGTAAAGAGCAAAGGCTTTGACCTTCCGTTTGCCCTCGATTCTTCGGAACAAACCGTCTGGAAAGCTGTGGGCGGCACGGAGTCGATACCACAGACAATAGTTCTCGACAGAAACGGTATTGTCATTTATAACAAGAGAAAATCCGTGGACAAGGCTCTTCTCGATTCTCTCTATGAGGAAGCTTCGGCAGGATACAGGGGTTTCTACTCCAAATTCTTGACTTAGTCTTGGTTTTTGTTTATAATATAACAAAACTAAAGATGCAGAGCATCGTTTTGTTACCGAGGAAACGCAGAAGGCGTTTTCGAGGTTACATTTACTTAATTAGAATTCTGAGCAGGAAGAGGATTAATATATTCCGGAGGTATATTAATGAAGAAAAAAGCTATTATCAGCATGAAAGGCGCTATTATCCTTATGGGACTGTTACTTATAATAACCCTTATAGGATGTGTAGGATACTTCAGCGGGCAGTTGCTTGCTGTTACAAACAAGTATCAGGAGATATATTTTGATACTCTTTACAGATGCAGCGAGAAACTGTTAAATGCCGACAGGGATCTTTATCAATCTATGATGGCAGCTACACAGGGATATGATATCAAAATGGGATATGCGGACATCCCCGAGGAATATGTAGTGGAATATATCGCCATGAAACAGAAGGACTTTAAAGATAATCTTTCACAGACGATTGAAAGAGTAAACGGTTCAGCTGAAATAGCGAAAACAATGGATACCTTATATAAAGAAACAAAAGATGCTGATGGCAGAAGTTTTGAAGAAAACTATCAGGATTTTACTGTTGCGATAAAAGCATGGCAGGGGTTATTCGATGTAGAGACATTTACCGGTGAGTGGGGAAATTTTAACAATGATTTCGAAGCATTGCGCGGTTATATCTCAAATATGACCGACATCTGTGAGGATTGGGCGATAATGGAAGAGAACATCATTAAAACCGATACTCAAAGACGCATTAATATGTCAATGATTTCTTTCGCAGTTATAATTATAATCACTATAGTTGGTGCGCTGGCAGTTTTCAGGATAATAAAGAAGAGTATCCGCGAGCTGAACGAAAACGTAGCGAGAATGGCGGACGGAGATTTTGCTACACATATCAGTGTTAACAGTAAGTTTAAAGAATTTGAGCTGCTTGGGAAAAGAAATGAAGAAATGCGCTCGCGCTTAAGAGAGGCGGTTTCCCACGTTATTGAAGATGCAAATAATGTTAGTTTGCGTGCAGAAGAAACAAAGAAGAGTATACATGACTCACAGATGGTTACAAACGATATTTCTATTGCTGTTGAGAACTTGGCACTTGCCGCTACCGAAATGGCAGGTGATGTAATGACTACTTCGGACATCACCATAGATATCGGTTCATCTATAGATAATGTTTCAAATTCCGTTAAAGAGACACTTAATAAAGTTAAGAATCTTTCAGAAAGCTCAACTAACCTGAAAGCAGGTCTTGATATCCTGAAAAAAGCGGATGAAGAGACGGATATGAAGGCGGAGCAGGTAGCGGATTCTGTAAAAGAAACCGCCGAAGTAGTAAAAAAGATTTCATCTGCGGCAGCCGGTATTATAAATATTGCGGGACAGACAAATCTGCTTGCGCTTAATGCTTCAATAGAGGCTGCAAGAGCCGGAGAAGCAGGACGAGGGTTCTCTGTTGTTGCTGAAAACATTAAGGGACTTGCCAGTGAGTCTGACAGGCTTGCCGGAGAGATTACTTCCATGCTAAACGATATCAGCAAATATTCTGACCGTAATATGGAGCTTACCGCAAGCATCAAAGAAGCAACTGTCAAGGAAACAGAATCGTTTGACAGGATGATAGAAGCCTTTAATACTATGCTTGAAGTCCTTGATGCTGCAGAAAAGGAAAATGAAGATGCTGCTCAGCATACTCTTAGCATGAGTTCCAAAAAGGAAGGAATTCTTCAATCGGTTGAATCACTTTCAAGCATTTCGGAAGAAAATGCTGCATCTACAGAAGAAACAAGTGCTTCTCTCGACCAGCTTAATTTCAATATGAAGCATGTGGTTGAAGAAGCTGAAAATCTTACTACAATATCAGAACACTTAAAGACCAGTGTTTCATACTTCAGAATCTGATAGAAAACATATATAATTCAGACTTTTTCCATCACCATATCGGTGATGGAATTTTTTATCATATCCAGTGCATTGGTCTTGGGATCGATCCATTCATCGATGGCAGAGTAGGGAAGGATAAAAGGCATTCTGTCATGAATTTTTTTGACACTTTCATCGGACTGTCTTGTAAGAATAGTAAATACCGGATATGTGAAATCACGATACTTTTCTATTTTGTAAAGTCCTGCTATATAGGTGACAGAAGAACCGGATGGCTGAATTGCATATTTGTCCCCGGTTTTTATTTTACCGTTATCACTTACAAAATGTTCCCATTCATAATACCAGGAAGCAGGTATAACGCAGCGATGAGAGGCCCAGGAATCCTTAAAGCTTTTCTTTTCGCCTGCGGTTTCTACCCGAGCATTTATTACCGGCTGATCAAGGCCCTTTATATTAAAACCCCATACCATAGGAAAGACAGACTTCTGACCGTTCTTATTCGGAGCAATGACAGGAACCATATTTGTAGGACATACTTCTCCTTTTTTGATCATAGGTTTCCCAAGTTTTTCAATCATTGTCAGTCCAAGCTGGCTGTGACCGGCGGCTTCAACATAGGGGCGCAATTCCGGTGACATTTCCATATAATATCTGCAACACATTAATCGTCCTCCGAGAGTTCTTCTTTTTCCCTGATCGCTTCACTAAATCCACTTAATGCATCAAAAGGAGAAAATATTTTTGCCCATTTTGACACCGGCATGGGAGGATGTTTTATGTAAAAATCATCCGATATGTCATGCTGTGGTTTGCCTTTCTTAAAAACTGCACTGTATCTGAAGTTGGGGGGCATTTCCATGTAACCCAGTTCTTTTTTTTCTGTAGTATTCATGTCTGTTCAGGCTCTGTGTCCGCCAATCTGTGAATTCCGCTCAAGCTGAGTTGCGCCTTGAAGCAGGTTTTTTCCTTTAAATATGCTGTTTGAACCATATTTGGAACGTACATCCAGAATGGCTTTTTGAAGGTGCTGTTCCCGTATCAGGGAATCGTAGTCGACAATAAAGCTCATTTGATAATATCCGTTATTACTGCGTATACTTTCTGCACAGATACCAAGTCTGCGAAAGAGCAGGCGATGATCGGTATTAGTGTCAAAAGAAGATAGCATAAGAGGTGTAACTGTAGCGGCCGAATTTGTTTCTAATGGCATTTTTACAGTACCGTTACTGTGTTTGGGATGTAAACGTCCATAGAAATCAAGACAGGTTTCTCCTGTATAATCCGGCAGTTCTTCGAGAGATCTGTAATCATAAGATACCCACCAGGAAAATTTGGGAGAAATGATAGACTGTGAAAACATATCTGCACATAAACCGTCGATCATCTCAGAAAAAACATTACGTGCCTCTTCATATTTATATGGCCGTGGAAGTACCTGACCGGAAGAAAGACTGTGATCATCGGAATGATAATTTTTTATATCATGGATAGAAACAGGATCATACCCCCATGCATGGGCTATGATTATCTCACCGTCTATACCGAAATGTTTATAGAACCATTCCTCATCACATTGGGAACGTTCGGCGATATCACCCATGGTGAACATGGAAGCATTTTCAAGACGGCGCGCCTTACCCGGGCCGATCATCCAGAAATCTACGAGCGGACGATGTTCCCAGAGAAGAAATTTATAACTGTCCTCATTAAGTTCTGCAATCCGGACGCCATCTTTATCGGGCTGAGCTTTTTTAGCAACAATATCCATAGCTATTTTAGACAGATAAAGATTGGTACCGATACCGACCGTGGCAGTGATTCCGGTAGAATTAAGTACATCACGTATGATGGTCATAGCCATGACATGTGCGGGATGTACTCCTTGAACTTCAGCTTCCTCAACATATCGGTACAGATATGGCGTAGCATGTATAAAACATTCGTCGATGCTGTATACATGTACATCTTCCAGAGCGGCGTAGTGAAGTATTATTGAAAAAATTTTGGCAGAAACCTGCTCATACAGGGCCATACGCGGTACAGCAGTAATATATTTAATTTTTGTATGAGTTGCGGATTCATAGTTTGCTATGGCCCGTTTGGCTTCAAAGAGTCTTGGGCGGGAAGGAACCCCTATAGCTTTAAGACTTGGGGACACGGCAAGACATATGGTCTGGTCGCTTCTGCTGTCATCCGCTACGAGAAGATTGGTCTTGAGAGGATCATATCCTCTTGATACACATTCTACCGAGGCATAGAATGATTTCATATCTATGGCGATATAGGCTTCGGCAGAAGATGAGTTCTTTCCATGAGAAAATCCTGAGTTTATGTTCAAATAGATCACCTGGCCATTCAGATGCAGGAACGGAAAACATCACCTGAGAACATCTTGTCATAATGCTCAAGTTCATGCCGGTCGATATCAAGGCCTCTCATATGCATGGCTTCAAGTTTATAATTAAGAATACGTTCCGGAATTCCAAGCAAAGAGGCCGTTTCGGAAAAAGTCCTGCAGCAGTTTGAAGATACTATGTCATATTCAAGTTCGGAAATAGAAGCAGCAATTTTTTCGAGCTGTTTTTTCAGTTCCTGAAGCCGGACTTTTATGACCGGAGAATCTGTACTGAGCCTGAGCTGTTCGAAAGCACGGGTAAGTTCTTTTTTCTGTGCTTTCATATCTCTGTAAGAGCGCATGATCTGACTGTCATATCCGCTAAGCTTAAGAACGTCTTCATCTGAAACAACTGTATTTGCAGATATCAGATTGGCAATCTTTTCGTGTCTGGATATGGTACGGCTGTCAACATCCTGTGAAAAAAGTATACCGTCACAGTGGCCTTTACTAAAACTTTTCTCATAAATATGTCCGTCAAATATATGGGCAAGCTCGTGCCAGCCGCCGAACATATACCAGATTCCTTCAAGTTTTTTGTTTAAACCGATAACGGGAAGAAAAGAATAATGTGTTGCATATCCGGCTATGGTTCCGAAAAGATCTATGACCATGATACCGAAATATTCGGCAACTTCACGAGGGTCGTCAGAACCTGCCTGCTCTATTTTGCTGTCTATGATGGAAAAAATATTATTGCTTAACAAAACTACCTCCCGTGCTTACCTTCCCTACTTGCGTTCATGGTTACGATAGCGTCGTCTATAGCCTTGACTGCCATGTCGGTCTGCACCGCTTTTTCACTTACTGTGGCCTGATATTTTTTGCTGCTGTGCCTTTCACGCAGGCGCTGCTGTGCCAGCATGGCCATTTTACTCATCTCAAGTGAAAACTCAAGAAGCTGTTCATCACTCAGGTCTCCGCCGGCAAGACTTGCAGCGTCGGCATAAACCTGACGGAGCCTGTCTGCACCGCTTCTTCCGTTTATGCTGTACATACGGGCCACGGCTTCTTCACGGGCCATGACAAGTTCTGAATTTTCAAGCCCAAGAAGTTCGTCTGTAGTGATACCGAAGACTTCGGCCATTTTTGCGCATACATCGCCATACGGGATACGTTCCCCGTTTTCATAATTGACAATGGAACGCCCTGCAACTCCTATACGTTCACCCAGTTCAGCCCGGGTCAGGCCGGCTTCTGTGCGAAGTGCGGTAAGACGTTTGGCAAAATCCTTATAGGGTGCGTCATCTCTGATTGTAGCAGCCATGGTTATCCTCCTTGTAGTTGCACGATTGTGCAAAAATATTATTTCAAGTTTACGAGAATTATAGCATAAAGGAACAAACGTGTCAATAGAGAAATAAAAAGTTGTATTTTTGTGAAAATAATATATAATGATGTCATTAAGAAAATGATAATGTAAACATTTGGAATCGATTGCCTGCAAAACAGAATATAAATCGATTGCCTGCGGAAATATAACAAAATTGATAATACATACGGGAAAGGATTAACATGGAGATTGAACATAAATATCTGATAAAAAAAATGCCCGATAATCTTGAAACATACAAAAAGAAAGAGATAGAACAGGGCTATCTTAACCGGTCACCGGTACTAAGGATAAGAAAAAGCAATGATGATTATATATTTACATATAAATTAAAAAAAGGAGCGGATATGAAAAATGCTCCTATCGTTAACGAAGAGATAGAAGCTCCGCTAACGGAAGAGGCATTCAGGCATCTTATAAAAAAAGCCGACGGAAATGTGATAGTAAAGACGCGATATATAATCCCGTATGAGACAGACGAAAAAAAATATAAGATCGAACTTGATGTATTCCACGGAAAACTTGAAGGCCTGGTTTTTGCTGAGGTTGAATTCGAAAATACGGATGACGCGTTGAACTTTAGAAAGCCTGACTGGTTTGGCGACGAAGTAACGGCTGACAGACGGTACAGGAACGGGTTTCTTACTGAACAGGAAAATCTTGACTGCTTTAAGGAAAATAAATAATAAAGCAAAAAAAATTTAAAAAAGAAAAAATACTACTTTACAAATTAAAATTTATAGTGTATAATCACAGATGCATGGGTGGCTGGTAACACACATGCATCTGTTTATATATATAACAAAATTGAAGATGCGGAGCATCATTTTTTACCAAGGAAATGCTGAAGGCGTTTTTGAGGTGACATTGAATACGTTTTAAGTAATATTTATATTTCATATGTATGGGATTAGCCATGCATTCGTTTTATTTCCCAAAGAAAATAATTATAAGTTGAGGTAAAAACAGGGTTTTACTTTCAACATCATATTTAAGATTACGGAAGGAGTGCCTGATGAGCAGACGGGTCAGGAAAATGTCCGGAGTAAGCCTTAAAGGAGTGATGCTGTTCATATGTATCATATTACTTTTGTGCGCTTTCGGAGCAGCTTTTTATATGTTTAAAAATGCCAGGGACGATGTGGAGGAATCTTACAGAAACAGGATAAGCGAACTGGAAGAAAAGATAGACAGATATACTGTGCCGGCTTACAGAGCTAAAGAATATATACAGGCCGGTTCGGTCCTGCATCCGGATATGTGTGAAAAATATGACATTTTAACGGAATCATCGGAGATTGTTACTGATGAAGATTTCGGAAAGAAAGTACTTATAGATATAAAACCGGGAGACGAGCTGACAAAAAATATTCTCGCCGGAGATGAAAACGGCGTGCTTTTCAAGGAAGCGGAATATAATTTTATAAATATCCCGGAAAATGTAGAAACGGATAACTATGTAGACATAAGATTACGCTACCCGGACGGTACCGATTATGTGGTTGTTTCAAAAAAGAAGATCACAGGTCTTGACTCTTCAAGAAAAAAGATTTACCTGCAAATGAGCGAGGAAGAAATCCTTTTGATGGATTCGGCCCTGGTAGATACATACAGGTATCCGGACTCTGTGATATATCTTACAAAATACATATTTCCTGAGAAAGAAAATCCTTCGGTTGTAAATTATTCTCCGTCCGTACCCCTGTATGAACTTATAAGGGAAAATCCCAACATACAGGCAATACTGGCAGGTTCGATATCTGTGGAGGAGAGGATAGGGATTGAAAACAGTCTGTTTGGTTTTTCATCTTCGAACGGTGGGGCTTCTAACAATAATGAGAAAGAAAAAAGTCCGGATACAGAACACGGGGGCTCAATATGGGATTGAAAAGCAGAAAGGAAATCAGCTTTGTTGGAGGATACTTTGAGGATATTGTTCTTTATCTTATAAGGATCGCAAAATGTTTAAATAAGAAAACGATAGTTGTGGATCATACGACAGCACACAGATTCTATCCGCTCGTTCCTCATATTAGAGGTGTAGAACCTGTAGATAAAGTAATGGATTACAGAGGTGTCGGGTATACGTTCGGAAGCTGTTCGGAAAAAGAAAAATCAAGGGATATGAATGAGGCTGACTGTATTTTCAGATTATATGATATTTCCGGATATCAGGGAGAAAACGATCCTTGTATTCTTGTGACGGATGAATCAAAAAGAAATATAGATATTATGGAAACATTAAGCTTAAAGAAAGAGAGCATGATAATTATAAGGGAATATACGGGAGCAGTTTCAAAAAGGATAGAAACAATTGCGGACAGCTTTAACTGTAACAGAGTTTTTGCACTTCCGGTAAATATTAAAGACAGAAAAAATGCAGTCATGGCAGAACACAATGATATGTACTGCTTTACATCAGTATCAAAGGAAATGGAGAAACTTTTGTATGAGATTGCAGCATTTATATTTCCGGAAGAAATGACAAAAGAACTGAAAAAAGCGATCCGCCATGGCGCAAAGGGGGTATTCTCATGAAAATAGCCTTTTGGAGTCCTCTTCACGGGACAGGAGCGACCGCCAGTCTTCTGGCTGTTGCAATAGCATTATCCGAGTTGAAGAAAAACAAAATTCTGGTAACGCATACTCACTATAACCTAAACAATCTTGAAAGACCGCTCCTGGGTAATGTTGATAACGGGGATTTTTTCAGGGATACAGGTATAGATGCGGTTATCAGGCATTTTAAATCAGGTACTGTTACGGGTGAACATATATCTGACTGCTCAATAAAGATCAGCGAAAATCTGTATCTGCTTGCAGGTACAAAAAACAGCAGCCGCGAAGGATATGAAAGCGGGATAGTAAAAAATATGATCGCGCATATTCTGACCATTATAGAAAAGTATTACGATATAGTTCTTGTCGATACCAATTCCGGAAACAATGAATACTCAAAGAAAATAATAGAAGAGTGTGACATGGTCATAGTGACACTCCGACAGGACAGATATCTTTTGGACGGATTTTTCGAAAACGAAGTGTTCTCGGATAAAAAGATATTTTATCTGTTCGGGGATTATGACAGGGAAAGCAAATACAGTCTTACAAATATCCGGCATCTTTATAAGAAAATACGAAAAAATAATTCGGGGGAAATACCGCACAATACAAGATATGGGGACGCCATATGTGACGAAAAGGTGCTCAGATATCTTCGGATGAATCTTAACGAAGAAAACAGGAATTGTCCGGATGAATACTTTTTTACGGCATTGAAGGAAACGATAGATAAGATATGCCTTTTTTCGGAACAGATAACCGACGGGGAAACGGAGGAAAAAACATGCCTGGAATTGCAGCCGGTCTTGCATTGATACTTCTTCCCATAATACTTATATTGGTTTCTGATTCTTCGAAAAGAAAAGAAAGAAGGGAAAAGACTGAAGAAGTAACAGATATGAATCCTGAAAGACTGTTTGAGGAATGCAGGATCATAATAAACGAGATACTGAACAGTGACTATTCCGAATTAAATCTGAACCGTGAGGAGACATTAAAAAGAGAAAAACAGCAGTTCAGACTTAAAAAATCAATAAGAGAAGCCTGCCTGGGAGATGCCGGGGACCGGGAATATCTGAAAGAATACATAAAAGAGATACTTTTGAAAAGAGTCGGGATAAATGAGAACAACATAAGCGGTATCATACCGTTCGATACACCTACCCGTATGAGTGCTCAGGATAAATTTGAGTATATGTACGCTATTTACTTAAAGAAATTGGGCGGAGGCGTATTTGCTGTCATGGCGGATGATTTCGGCTGGAATAAACCTAAAGAAGGAGATATTTACGGAACTCCTTATGTAATAACCGAGAGAGATGTAGATGATGCATTTGAAGGATATTTTTCAAGTGGAAATTTCGACGACAGGCTTGACGTTCTTGTGCAGAGATGCTATCAGATGCTTTACGGACATGACTGCGCGGATATACTCATAATGGATGAATCCATAGACGGAGTATCGGCCGGGGTGGGTGGAAGAAGCCGTGTTGAATATAACTATATCGAGGAATTATCAGTCCTTCATGAGACCGACAGATCAAGCATGAATTATGATACTCTTTACTGTGTCCTTCATGGCAAACTCATAAGGCTGAAGTTCCTGTCTTTTAAGCGGGAGGAAAATCTTGAAAGAGTGGTAAAAAATATTTACCGCTATAACATAAGAACATCGCTCAGCAGGAAGAATCCTGTGATACACGGGACTCTTAAAAACGGATCCCGTATAGTAGCAGCCAGACCGCCGGTTTCCGACGGATGGGCATTTTATGTGAGAAAATTTAAATCTGCAAATGCGAAGAAAATAGAGACACTGCTCATACATAAAAACAGCGAAAAGGTAATTACACTGTTAAAACTGATCACAAGGGGCGAAACAAACTTTTGTATTTCGGGTCCGATGGGCGGCGGAAAAACGACTTTGCTGAAATCACTGGTCGGTTTTATGAACCCGGGATATACGATAAGGGTCGCGGAAAGCTCTTTTGAGCTTAACCTGAACAATGTATATCCCGAAAGAGATATACATATGATGCAGGAAAGAGGCGGTTTCAGCATCTATGATATCATTACGGGTACCAAAAAGATGGATACGGACATATTGATAGTAGGCGAGGTAAATGAACCGAAGATTGCGGGAGCGTATATACAGGTAGCACAGTCGGGATCGAGGATGGCTGTAACCACATTGCACCATGAAACAACCGATAAGCTGATAGAATACTTAAGAAACGCACTGGTCGCCGAGTTTGGAATAAATGATGTAAATATCGCCGAAAAGCAGGTAGTGGACATATTAAATTTTGATGTGCATATGGTACATGACGTAGAAGGGAGATTTTATATAGAAAGAATAACTGAGATTATACCGGTTGAAAATATGGATTATCCGCCAGACTATAAAGAAGCATGCCGGGAGTATTTCTCCAGAAAAACAGACAGGCATTTATACAGAACTTCGAATATTATTGAATTTGATAAAGAAAAACTCGAATACAGAGTAAAAAATGATATTTCCGAATTTTCCAGAAAGAGGATAGGGGAAAAAACGGGATATTCAGGACTTAACGAGTGGGACAGGCTTTTTAAGGAAACAGCTGATGGAGAAGTCATAGAACCGGAATGTGAAAGAGGTGGATAATGCAGCAGGATAAAGGAGGTAAAGATAAAGACAGAATATTTGTAAAAAGAAAAACAACAGCACAAGATCTGCTCATAGGATTATATGATTTTTTGGAAAGATTTCCGATATGTCTTCCGATATTAAACAGTGTCCTGAAAAAATACCGTGTCTATCTGAACGGTGATATAAAGGAATGCACTGTACAGACCATAAAATGTATTTTAAAGATATATATAGCTTCAGCACTTTCATTTTGTATTATTTTCTGCCTAAATCCCTCAATTTTTACTTTAATATCAAGTGCCTTGATGATGTACTTTTTCTATATGGAATTTATCACTTCATCCATAACAGGATTGGAACTGAAATTCTTAAAAGGTTTTGATTCATTTCTTGGAATAATGCGGCATTATTACTATAAATGCGGCTCGATAAAAGACGCCCTGGTCATGGCGGAAGGGGACAGCCCGCCGCTGATGCGGGGACACATAAGGGAGATGTGCAGATGTCTTAATGCGGCAGATCCTGTCTCGGAGGTAAACAGCTTTATAAACGGAGGATATCATAAATATCTGAAACTATTTCTTACTCTTGCAAAACTTGTAGAAGAAAACGGAGATGTTGAAGATGAAAAGGGGTCGGTTTTCTTAAATTCATGTATGCACCTTAAATATGATATTGAAGAGGAAGCAAGGTTTATTGCAGAAAAAAGACATCGTTTTTCCGGACTTATGTATACCGCAGTGCTTCCGGTAATAGCAATTCCGTACATAGCGATGTGGGGAGTTTCAACGATAGCGTCACTCAACCTGTTTTATAACGGATATGCCGGAGCATGTATAAAAATGCTTCTCATCGCAGTCACGTTTATTTGTTACAATGCCCTTTTGGAATTAAGAGACGGAGAGCGTCTCGCTAAGAAAAAGTACAGATTGGCGAAAATACTGGCTGATATACCGATTTTTGGAAATATTACAGAACTCGTCATGAAAATGAACAGGAAAAAAGCTGAAAAAATGTCCGAATATCTGAAACGTTTGTGCGAAGTTTATAAGATCAAAACTTTCTATATGCTGAAAATACTGTACTACATCGGAGGTTTAATTGCAGCACTGTTTATATTTTCTATGGGACATGCCGAATCGGCAAGGATATATAAATATGATATCCCCGATGTTTCACAGCTGACATCGACGGCTGATTCCAGGCAGCTTACGGCTATGGAAAGGCTTATTCCGGAATACACAGCCGAAATGATTGAAAAAGGAACTGAAAGGAGCAGGGAGGAACTCATTGAATCACTGCTTTTGGAAAAAGATATAAAAAATGCTGCAGTAGCAGGAAGTGCCGCAGATGAGATCTTAAAGCGTGTATTATTATATTATGAAGAACATCTGACGGTAAAAGATTTATTGTTGGCATTGCTGGCCGCGTTAATACTGTATAAATTCCCGGATACAATGATATTTTTCAAAAAATCCCTTATTGAGGGCAGGGTAAGAGATGAGATAATGCAGTTTCAAAGCATAATCCACATGTTAAAGAAAGTGCCAGGGACATCCGTGATCTCGCTTTTAGAGGAAATGGAGCGGTTCTCCGAAATATTCAAGCCGGCTGTGAAACAATGTATCAATGAGTACAGTATATCCGAAGAAGCTGCAATTT
This sequence comes from Lachnospiraceae bacterium, assembly GCA_017542245.1. GTDB lineage: Bacteria > Bacillota > Clostridia > Lachnospirales > Lachnospiraceae > RUG11977. The sequence continues at coordinate 99,784 of JAFXXN010000123.1, read as the reverse complement.
CAAGGCTGTATGAATCCGAAAAAGATCCGGAGTGGCGAAGGCTCGCAGACTGTTTTATGATGGCAGACGAAATAGGTATAGAAGATGCATTCGAAGAGATATCGTCAGAGATAGAAAACTTCAAGGAAAACAGGAAGCTTGACAGAAAAATATTACTGGATACTGAGGGAATGCTGGGAGCGGTGATTGCGATACTGCCGGGTGGATTTATTTTATTCGGATATCTGCTCTGTCCTTTTATGATACGTTCAATGCAGATATTTAACGAATATCAGTCAGGGATTACGATGAGCATGTAAAGGGAAAGGTGTGAGATATGAGATGATAAAAAAATCTGATATGGAAAAGGATGCCGCCGGACTGCTTTATGGGATAAATTCCATAGAAATAGCACCGAGAGCGCTGCTTCTTGCAGTATCGGTCATCTTATCGGTAATCCTGGTTTCGCTTATGATAACTCAGTTCAGAGCTGCGCAGGATATGGCCGGAGTGTCTTCCGAGTTGATAAATGAGAGGACGGAATATATTAGGAATTCTGATGTTATGCAGTATGACGGGTTAACGGTTTCCGGTGCGGATATGGTAAATTTCTGTATTAAACAGCTTGAAGATACTTTTTCGGGAGAACAGCCGAGATTTAAGATAACATTAAAGAGCAGCTCCGGAAACAGCAGAACATATAACAATTATGATTCGGCGGTAAAACTTAAAGATCCGGAAAACAGTGAATATGTAAATCCGATGTCAAAGTGGATGTGCAGGGTAAATCGAAATAAAAACGGAATAATAACAGAAGTAGTATTTACAAAAAAGTGAAAGGAAGAGAAAAATGAATTCAAGAAATAATGTAGAAATAGGTGTAAAGGGCCTGGTGTTGGCAGTAACAGTAATAATTGCGGTAATATTGAGCGCGTTGGCTTTATATATGGCAAATTCTTCTAAAAGTACTATAAACGGAGGAACTACTCAATATACACAGCTCATGAGTGATTATTCCGAAATCAGTGCAACCATGTATGACGGGCTGGATGTCTCGGGCTCTAAAGTTATATCTGTTATAAATGAGATGTGCCAGACAGAATACGTTTCTGTAACAGTAATCACAAAAGAAGATTCGACAGGAACCAATTACAGTAATGCGGGGAACAAAACAGCCGTAACGACTATAGATAACAAGACGATAACGCCTTCGGGACTTCAATATGCAGGTTCGACACAGGAGTCGACGATCACGGATAAAGCGCATATAAATGAGAATGCTTCTTATAGGGGAAAAGTATACAAAAACAGTAACGGACTGGTTGTTAACATTGAGTTTACACAACATTAAAGGAATAATATATGCTTGGAAGATATGCAGCAGGATTTGTGGCAGCAGTACTGCTTATGATTATTCCTGTTAAGTATAAGGGCGTAAGCGTTGCGGGAAGAACAGAAAGCATGGTAACGGCTGCTCTTGACGGAGCATACCGGGAAATAAGGCTTGAGGGTATGCTGACAAGAGAAATACTTGAAAAAATGATATCTGGAATAGCTTTATCCGGTATCCCTTATGAGATTGAAATAGAGATCGGAACAGTGTTAACCGGAAAAAATACCAAAGAATTAAGGATCATGTATACAAGTGAAATTATGGAACAGATCGACAAGTCGGGAAGTATAGCCGTATATAACTGTCTTGTAACTCTTAAGGCAATACCGTTAAGAAAGGGAATCGGAGAAAAAACGGCAAATCTGTTATGGGATTCATATATACCTGAAAAAATTGAAATAAGCGGAGGATATATTTATGGATAATATTACGGAAATAATGGAAAAGGCAGTTGCGGCAATCCTTTTCTGTCTGGCGGTTACCATGCTTCTTTATATGATGGAAAAGCTTACCGTTGGACTTTGACAGGAGACCGGAAAGCTTGATACTGACAACGATTATTTTCCATGAAATTGGACATTGTATATTTGGCCTGATTACCGGATACAGATTACTGCATGTAGAGATACTTGGATTTTCATTTGAAATAATAAATGGCATTTGCAGGTTCAGAAGATATAAAAAAGCGCCTATAGGTCAGTGTATGATGTACACGCCTTGCATAACAAAAAATCCCTCTCTTTTTATATGCGGAGGTATCATAGCCAATCTGTTAGCCGGGACAATAATGTATTTTGCAGCTTTTCTTACGGAAACTTTTTTTATCAGAATGCTGTTCTTAATATGGGGGTCGCTCAACTCAGTGACAGCGGGCTACAACGCATTTTTAGGTTCGGTCTCATCGGACGGATGTACTTTCAGGGAGATAATAAAGCGAAGAAAAAACGGAGAATATTATAACCGGATCATGCTGATAGCGAGATACTTAAGAGAAGGAAAATCATATATAGACATGCCTGCTGAACTCTTTGAGTTAAATAATCCTAAAAACGAAAGCATTGTTATTGGCGACAGCAATAATAACAATAGTAAAAGTATGCTCGAAAAAGAAATGTTTTCGCATATTTACAGATATCTGTATGAAAGAGGGAAAACAGAATGGAACGGAGAAAAAGCCGGAGAGCCGGTCAAAAGTCTTGTTGAGGCGATGATTGATGAACGGCAGAAAAAAGAGCTCACAGTTGAGGAAGCATTTAATGCTATCCTGGTGCGGGCTGAAAACAGTCTGTATCCCGGAGAATATCTGGCTGCTGCACGATGCTTTTCAAAAATATTTAGGGCAGACGGTAACGGCTGAAAGGAAATATGAAATATGGATTATCTGGGAAAATTATGTGACACATTTATATTGATAGCAGTACTGTTCATATTTCCGATATCCTGGGCACTGTGCCGGTCTATGAACGGAGCAGAGGCGAAGATAGCCGATACCACAGCTGAATATATGGAGCAGATAGATAGTAAGGGATATATAGAAAAAAGTGATCTGGAAAAATTTAGGAGAAAAATCGGGAGTCTCGGAGAATACTTTGTTGATATTTCTATATTAAAAAGGAACTCGGACATTGTTGAATTATGGGATTTTTCCGAAAACATCGGTTTAATGCATACGGATACGCTGATCCTTAAAATATCAGACAGAGAAAGTACGGTGTATTCAGCTATGAGGGTCATTCTTTAAATTTCTGGCATGTGCTTCCGAACAAAAATATACGATGGGGCGGGAACATTATGAAGATATATCATTTTACGCTTCTTTTTGCCGTATTCGCTGTAAGTGTGATAGTGATAACGGATGTAAAGCTTTCATGGGAAAGAAAAAACGAAGAAGTAAGAATAAGAATGGATGCAATGATCGATGAGGCAGTCAATGCCGCTGCATGGGAAATGAGATCATCGGGTACGGTATTTGACAGTGTGGTTGAGGAAAGGGCAATAGCGGCATTTTATTATTCTCTGTATGCATCTTTGGGAATAATGGATCTGCCGGAAAAGAGAAAAGAAATACAAAAATATATCCCTGAGATAATGATAACGCTTAAGGAAGGATATTATGATTACACATATATTGATGGATCCGATTATGAGGAACCGTATAAGTGTTATCAAAGGTCGGAGCTGAAACAGAATGATAAAGAAACAGAAACCTCATTTGCGGCATATTTTATAGGATATCCGCTGGAGTACGGAGTTTACAGCGGTTACAGGATATCGGGATCGTTTGTCATGGAAAGGGAGGATTACTAATCATATGAGAAAGAACAGGATAAAAATACTATTAGGGTTATTGGTAATGCTGGTCATTATAAACCTGTTTCCACAGCTGAGGGCAGAAGCAGCTGCCGGATATACAAGGCTTTCATATATAAAAAATCTTGTTGAAGAAATAATTACGCTAAAGGATAAGAAAAAATTTAGGGGAAATATTGAAAATGCAGTGATAAACAGTGAATTGACCAAAGTTAACGGAAAAGAGATAGATGAATCGCTTATAAAAAAATATGAGAAAAAATATAAGATTTCGGAAGATGACGCACGTATATGCGTTATAGCAAAAAGCCTTAATCTGATAACGATACAGGATCTGAAAAAACTTAAGAAACGCCTAAGCCTGGGCGATGCGGCTGTCATTATCGACAGAGCGGAAGAATTACTTTACAGGGGAACAGAAAGTTGGAAAGAAACAGCTACGGAATCGGTAAAATTTGTTCTGGAAAACAGGATAGCAGATATTGGTTCAATAAAGAAAAAAACTGTGAAGACCGCGATCGCAAAAGCATATATCAGAGGATATATTAAGGGTGAGGCAGTAGAACAGTATTCTCATATGCGTTTGGTAAAACCGGCGGAAAAACTGTCTAAAAAGGATGCGCAGAAAATGATACAGAAGTTAACCGATACAAGTTTGCGAATAGGTCTTTCTCCCGATTTGCAGGTGTTAAGGACCGATAATCTCCCGCATAATGCGGCGTATTATCCATATATTCTTGATTCATTTCCGGATGAATACTATGATACCGGTTTTAATGGGATATCGAAAGATTTTTTTGAAGAAGGAAAAGGGATAGGAGCAGGTTCATTAAAGGAAAGAATGGGGCGGAAGAGTTTTGGATTTGTATACCCGTTTGAGATTGAGCAATTTAATTCATTGAAATACCCCGGTGACGATTTTTCATATAACTCCAATGTTTTTCTTGACTGTTACAGAAACAACAGATCAGTTGAACAGATTGCGGAAAGTTCCGTGGAATTCTATAACTATGCTTTAAACATTGACTACAGAACGATCAAAGACGATAAAAAATGGTATAAAGCGATGAAAAAGTATTTGACGGAAGAAGAAATAGACGATTATATAAAACACTGTATTGAGAATAAAACGATAATCGAATGTGATATGGTCAGTGCGGATCCGTCCGCGGTGTACTGGTATGACGGTGATTACAACTGTAAGGTATATGCTCATATGAGGGTTGTTTCAGATATTCCGCTTGAGAAAGGATATACATCCGGAAACGATCAGGATATCTACGGATATTTATATCCGGTACGACGCGGCTATGAATGCGGGACGCTTTTTACCAGAACAATTCTCAGTGAAATGTATATGAACTATCATATGGGTGAATGGGTGGATTTTTTCTTTAACACAAACGGTCTTTCAGATTCATACGGATGCCTTAACTGTACCAATACTTCAAGAGGGATCATGATCGACTATACGGGATTTATGCCGTGGCTTCTTAAGTTTCCTTTCTAGTTGTAAAAAGAAGGAAAAGGTGTTTTAAGTGAATGGAGATAATTATTTGAAAAGAATAAGAAAAGGAAGAAAATTTGGTACAGCATTATTCATGCCTCTTTTTCTGACAATTACGGTCATTATTTCTATAGGAGTCATAAAAGCATATGCAGAAGAAGGGGAGGATGAAACTACTTATACTTTGGGAAGTAACGGTATTATCACATACAAGGAGAGTGAAAATAAAGTCTATTACCAGAGAAAGCACTATTCAAGCGGAAGCGGGATAAAATATTATACACAAAGCTTTGTAATTTCTCTTAGTGAAGCATCTATATATGACAACCTTAACGGACTTGGGGCAGCGGGAAATGACTATAGTCTTTCCTATATAGTATCGCTTGACGGAAGCTCAAAGAAATACAGTGAAGATGACAAGACACTGGATTTTTACTGGTTTGACAGTGATCCGGCGGATGACGGATATATTACAACTACTTATGTTTTGGATGGTTCCATATTTACAGGACTTCTTGATGAAGCGGCACATAAGGGAATATACGGTGAGCTGTACATACATCATGTTTTCGCCGTAACGGGAGGCAGTAACGATGATTCGTGGCATAAAGATAATAAGGTAACAAATAATTCGCCGTATTATGTTTATTCAGATCTTTTAAAAATATGGTGGAATAATACCGAAGCTACACATGACTCTCAGCTGGCATGTCTGAACATTCCTGTGCCGTTTAAGAAAATGTGCTATGTAAATACTGCATACTATAACGAATATGGAGAGGTCGTAAAACAGGAAAATGAAAGAATTTCCGTAAAGAAAACATGGAAAAAGACCGTTCCCTACGAAATTACAGGTTATGACGGAGAAGAATATATATCGGTTGAACCCGGAAACATGAAAGATATTTCTGGAAATACCATGAATGTGGTTTTTATTTACAATACAGATCCATATTTAAAAAATGATTTTCCGAAATGGAATATGAAAAGCGATATGGATATGGTGAACGGAAATTCAATAAAAGCTAAGGATGCGGCCGATGAAGAAGGATTGCCCGGCGGATTTAATAAAACTGGTGATAATGAATATAACTTTAAGGTAAAGGCTTCAAAAGCCATAGAAGTAATACTTTATATACCGGTTACTTTAAAACAGGTTCCTACGCCTACACCTACCGAGGTTCCTACAGAGCCATTGGAACCTACTCCTACACCTGAGGAAACACCCGCTCCAACACCAACGGTGACACCGACACCCAAGCCAACACCAACACCCACAGAGCCGGCAAAGCCTAAGGATGCAATGGTTATAATAAAATATTTTGGATTTGATGATGCCTTGTCAGGATATAAATGGCTAAAGACCGAGATGAGGAAAAACCGGGAGAAGGATAATGGCCGATACGATTATAATACCCTATACTCTGTTGACATACTTCAGGAGATAAAAGCAAACGGCCGCACATATAAGGCTGCTTCGCTTGACGGTATTGCATATGGGTATGACAGTTCTGTACTGGTAACGGGGCACACCTGTTTTGCTGACATTTACAATCAGGGAATAACCGGAGGGATAAGCGGATTTATCGAGGGACGTACGGATATTAGTGAAACATTTAAGGTAAGTTTCAGGACCGAAAGCGAAGGAGAATTCTATACTGTTTTTATTTTTTGCGTAAACGATAAAGATAAGAACAATCTTATTATAAGATATTTTGATGCGGATACGGGGGACATTTTACTGGAAGATATTAAAGAAAGCTTCTTTAACGGTTCAGTGGTAAAGTGGTATGGTATAAACGGATATCTTTCGTGGGCGCTTAATGTACCCGGAATATCCGGAGAAAACGGAATTATAAAAGATAAAGCAAGGTATATCCCGGCCTTTTGTTACGAAGGATACGGAGAAGAACATACGGGTGACTGTCCATCAGGTGAAAAGTTGCACAGCTACCATGGGGGCAGTACCGGAAATATTGATTCCTATTACTGTGTCACATGTGGAAAGATTAAAAGATCGATATATTTTAATAACAGTCATCAGGATGAAGGAGCAGTAACGGTTATATATGACAACGGATCAAATCAGGATCCTTACCATAACTATACAGTTTACAGTGACAGCGTTGCTCCTCTCAGAGCATACTTTATATACAGCGAAAATACTTCGTGGGAATATTCGGACCTTTTCAGGGATTATGATGAAACATATATTTATATGTACAGCTATGATCAGGCGAAAGACACACTCTGGCTAAAAATCTATGAAGATACAGATTACGGACACAGCATAATGACGGACACTCCTTATAAGGCTTCCGGACTTGCCGGGGGAATAGTATATATCCCGTGTGTACAAGATAATACTCAGGAGCCAATAAGTATATCGGTGATAAGCGATAATCTTAAATATGTACAGAATCTTAATGCGAATAAAGATATAGCACAGGCAGTGGTAGGGGAATCCTTCTCATACGGAAGTCTCGGGCATGAACATGATTCATCGGATTTCTCATTACAGATAGACGGATATAACGAGTCGGTTCTTGTAATGTTTACTTTTGATGTTTGCACGGAAAACGGGATGAGGATAAAAGGAGGTTCATGGAATAGGCTTTATCCGGGATATTATGTGCCGGAAGATATCGCGGAGGGAATCTATACGATAAAGGCAGCGTCTTTTAACAACGTGGGAAAAATAATATATGAAGCAGAAACAGAAATAGAGATTTCAGGGAAAATTTATGGACTGGAACTGTATAGTATAAATTCTGAAGCTAAAGACTGGAAAGGAGTTTTCAGAATAAACGGAGAAGAAAAGTATCTGTATACCGATAAATATCCGGACGGTATATTTGACCGGGATTTTGATCTTGGCAAAAGATACCGGTACGGAAGCGGCTCAGAAAATGAACTGGGGCTAAAAAAGACTGACGCCGACGGAAGAAAAGTTATTGATAAATATATCCTTCCAATACTTGACGGAACAGGACCTAAAGAGGATAACGGCGGAATGCTCAAAAGCGGATATACATGGAGCTTTTCACTGGAAACATTTGGCAGCAGAATGTTTGATGAAAATGCAAGGATACTGATAACACCCGAATTTTATCATATTTCTCCGGACGTGGAAAGAAACAGAGCTGCAATACTTTATTCGAAAGCTTTAGATTCAGGAAACGTTAATTTTGTAAGAGCGGGAGCTTCTTTTGAGGCACAACCCAAAACTGAATACGAAGATGGAGAAAGCCCTGTAGGTGGATTGGAATATCCGTACAATATGAGAACAGATAAAAAATGGACATTCAGCTATTCGCTTCCGGATATATGGTATAGCATACCGGAGGATTTTGACCTGGACACCTGTCTTGAAAGCAGAGGCGGATGTACATATCATGAAGAGTTCTTCTATGAAAAGGGGTATATTGCGGTTAACTTCAGGATTGAAGCTTATGATGGGGAAGGCAGGCTTATAATGACATATTCAAATACTGAAGAAAATATAAATCTGGGTATGTGCGATATGTGGAAGATGGAAGGATTTGAGACTGAGAGAACCGACTGCTTCGGGCAGGATTATGAATTGAATGAGGGGGATGTGATAGTAGTAAGAATTCCGGGGTCAACGTTTAATCCCAAAACAGGATATTCGGATCCACCCACAAATATCAGCGAAGAAAATACAATACGAAGGAAGGAATATATATAATAAGTAAGAACTGATTTTAAGAAATGTAAAAGGCTGTGCGAAAAAAGGGGGACGCACAGCCTTTAGGAGTATATGAGGTTTGTGTTATCTGTAAATTCCGAGATAGAACAGTGCAAGTGTTCCGGGACCTGCATGAGATCCGATAGTAGGTGTTAAGTAACCTAACATGAAATTCTTATAACCAAAACGTTCCTTTACCTGATCACGTACATATTCGGCGTCTGAAAGACAGTCACCGTGCGTGATGATGATCAGATCGTTTTTATCACGAAAGCTCCCAAGATGAGATTCCATTTGATCAACAAGAGCGTTGAGAGCTTTCTTTCTGCCGCGGACATTTGTTACCGAAACAAGCTTTCCGTCGTTATCAACATGAAGAACGGGTTTAATGTTTAAAAGTGTACCGAATACTTTTTCTGTTTTTGAGATACGTCCGCCTCTGTGAAGGTAAGAAAGATCATCAACTGTAAACGAATGACAGAGATTCATTTTATGGCTATTGAGCCATTTGATGATTTCATCCATCGATTTTCCTTCTTTTTGCAATTTTAAAGCATACCATACATAGAGTCCCTGGCCGCCGGAAGCACAGAGTGAATCGATAACTTCAATTCGTCCGTCTGGAAATTCGGAAAGAACTTCTTCGGCAGCGGTAACTGAATTACTGTAAGCACTGCTCAGTCCTGATGAGAAAGCAATATGAAGCACATCATATCCTTCAGAAAGCTGTTTGCGGAAAATTTCTTTTGATTTATCAGGGTTGGTGGCAAATGTTGATACTGTTGCTCCTTTTCGCATACGATTGAAGAAATCCCTGATCTCAAGCTCTTTCTCATCCCCGTAGGTTTCACCGTCAACAATATAGTGAAGCTTATGGATAACAAGATTGTTTTCCTTAATAAAACTTGCAGGAAAGTCTGATGTACTGTCTGTTGAGATAATAAATGGTCTTTTGGTTTCCGACATAGATTTGATTTACGCTTTAGGCGTTTCCTTTCTAAAACACAACTGGCTTTTAAGTATTTATGAATATGTATTCATGTCTAAATAATGTAGTTTTTAAAACCATATCCATACTATCACAAAGATTTCATTTAGTCAATTAAAAAAATATAAAAAATTGCTCTTTGACATATTTAATATTTTGTGTTAGTATAGATTAGTTGTAGGCTATAATAGCCTAAAGGAATTATATTATTTGGAGGAAATTATGAAAGGTAAAGGTTTTTTACAACTACTTATAGTATTGTTAGTAGTTGGAGCTATCGCTTTTGTCTCTGTTGTTGGAATCGGTGAAGAAAAAAGCGGTAGTATGAGTGACGTTAAGCTTGGACTTGATCTGGCCGGCGGTGTAAGTATTACATACCAGACAGTGAAAGAGGATCCGACTTCTGCCGAACTGAACGATACGGTTTACAAGATGCAGAAGCGTGCAGAGGGATTTAGTACTGAGGCAGAGGTTTATCCCGAAGGAAATAACAGGATTACCGTTGCGATTCCTGATGTTACGGATGCTGATAGCGTTCTTGAAAAACTTGGAAGTGCCGGAAATATTTACTTTATATATGGAAAAGGTCCGGATGGCGTGGCAAATATTTCATATAATGCGGACGGAAGCGCAAAGCTTGCCCGCTCTATAGATGATATTATTGCTGACGGAGACCTTGTTATCGACGGTTCGGATATTCTTGATGCTCAGCCTAAGATGTATCAGGATCAGTATTCAGGTACCCAGTATGTAGTAGATCTTTCATTTAATTCTGAAGGTACTTCAAAATTTGCGACAGCTACTTCATATGCGTATAATGCTTCATCGGGTTCTTTAGAGAATGTTATCGCCATTGTATATGACGGCGAAGTTGTTTCAGCACCCGGTGTTTCATCAGTAATAAGTGAAGGACAGGCTCAAATCCGTGGACAATCAGATTATAATGAGAGTAATGTTCTGGCAACCACCATCAGAGTAGGAGCCCTTCCCCTTGAACTTTCAGTTTTAAGATATTATGTTGAAGGTGCACAGCTTGGAGCAAATGCACTTGATACCAGCCTTATCGCAGGTGCTATTGGAATCGGTCTTATAATTCTTTTCATGATCATTATGTACAGGATTCCCGGACTTGCAGCATCAATAGCACTTCTGTTCTATGTAGGCTGCATGATTGTATGCCTTAACCTGTTTGATGTTACACTTACACTTCCGGGTATCGCAGGTATTATACTTTCTGTCGGTATGGCCGTTGATGCGAACGTCATTATATTTACACGTATACAGGAAGAACTCGGTTCCGGCAAGACAGTACGTTCAAGTATTAAATTAGGTTTCAATAAGGCTCTTTCAGCTATTATTGACGGAAATATCACAACCATTATCGCTGCTATCGTGCTTTATATCTTAGGCTCAGGTACTGTTAAAGGATTTGCACAGACACTTGCTATAGGTATTATCCTTTCCATGATCACAGCACTTTTTGTTACAAAGTTCATACTTAACGCATTCGTTAAGCTTGGTGCTGAAAAAGTAGGATGCTTTGGTGAAAAGAAGGGATACAAGCACATGAGAATAGTAGAGAATTTCCCTAAGTTTGCTGCTATTTCCGGTGTGGTTATCGTTGCAGGCATAGTTGCTATAATAATCAATATCGTGAAAATTGATGCTCCGTTCAATTACGGACTTGATTTCTCCGGAGGTACGGCAACAACATTTACAATGGACGGAGCCCTTCCTTCAGACATAAATACTACTCTTGACGCTAAGATAAGAAGTGAACTTGGAATTTCTGCTGTAATTTCAACTGTAGAAGATTCATCAATGGTTACAGTAAGAACAAAGGAACTTTCTACTGATGACAGAGCTAAGCTTACAAATATAATCACTTCGGATTATTCCGTTAAGCAGGAAAACATTACTACCGAAAGTGTAGGAGCAACCGTAAGCGGTGAAATGAAGAAAGACGCACTTATAGCTGTTATAGTAGCTACAATCTGTATGCTTATCTATATCTGGTTCAGATTTAAGAACTTAAGCTTCGGTCTTTCATCTGTTATAGCACTTATCCATGATGTACTTGTAGTTATCACTGTTTATGCTATCGCAAAAGATGTCATTTCAGTGGGTAACACATTTATCGCATGTCTGCTTACCATCGTAGGATACTCAATTAACGCTACCATCGTTATATTTGACCGTATCCGTGAGAACATGTCAGAAAAACTTGATAAAGAATCCGTGACTGATGTTGTAAATAAGAGTATTTCACAGACCTTTACCAGAAGTATATACACATCACTTACAACTCTTATCATGGTTGTACTTCTTGCCATATTTGGAGTTTCATCAGTCAGAGAATTTGCAATTCCTCTTATTGCCGGTATTGTAGCAGGTGGCTTCTCATCAGTATGCATAGCCGGTGGCATATGGCATCTTTTTGGTAAAAAGAAGGCTAAGGCCGAGAATTAAGGAAAAATGAAAAATAAAGAAAAATGGACTGTTTGTAATAAATCAGGTGATATTAAATCCATTATGAATAATTTTGGCGTAACCGCCTCTACCGCCAGACTGCTTATCAATCGAGGGAAGACGACCGAGAAAGATATCAGGGAATATCTTTTCCCGGATGAGAGTATGATACATTCCCCCGGACTGTTAAGGAATCTGGCTGAGGCGGCGGACGTCATAGAAGATAAGCTTTCGCACCGGAAGAAGATCAGGGTTATAGGGGACTATGATGTTGACGGAATAATGTCTACCTATATTTTGAGCGATATGTTAAGGATCTTGGGGGCGGAAGCTGATTTCTATATTCCGGACCGTATAAAAGACGGATACGGGATAAATACTGAAATGATCCTGAAAGCAGCAGAGGACGGGATAGATACCATAGTCACCTGCGATAACGGGATATCAGCTGTAGAAGCGGCCGAAGAGGCTAAAAGAAACGGAATAACGCTTGTTGTGACCGATCATCATGAACTCCCCGAGGTGTTACCGGATGCCAGAGTTATAGTCGATCCAAAATATTCTCTTGATACCTATCCGTGCAGGGATATCTGCGGAGCCGTAGTAGCTTCAAAACTTGCAGCAGAGCTTCTTGAGAGAGAGGGTTTCAGGGAGAAGGGGAAAGGAAGCCTGGATTATATAGAATTCATGGCGATCGCCACCATATGTGATGTAGTACCTTTGGATGGCGAGAACAGAACTATAGCTTCTTTAGGTTTAAAAAAACTTAATAACCTTTACATGACAAAAAACGGAGAACAGGCATCAAATATCAACATTGGGCTCAAAGCCCTTATAGATATATGTGAGATAAGAGGGGAAATAAACGATTATACCATAGGCTTTGTTATCGGTCCGTGCCTCAATGCAACGGGAAGACTCGATCTGGCTCAGAGAGCGATGGATATGCTTAATGCCGATACTCCCGAAAAAGCTTTGAAATATGCGGAAATCTGCAGAGACTATAATGCAGAACGAAAAGGGATGACACTGAGCGAAACAAGAAAAGCACTTGAAAAGCTTGATGCAATGGAAGAACCCGACAAAGTTCTGGTGGTTGAGCTCCCGGATTGTCACGAGAGTCTTGCGGGTATAATAGCCGGCAGGATCAAAGAAAAATACTACAGGCCTACATTTGTGCTTACCAGGGGAAAAGAAGGATATAAGGGATCTGGAAGATCCATTGAAGGCTACAACATGTTCGGAGAACTTCAGAAATGTTCGGATCTTTTCACCAAATTCGGAGGACATCCGATGGCAGCGGGATTAAGCCTTCCAGAGGAGAATGTACCTGAATTCAGAAAAAGGATAAATGAGCTCTGCACACTGACAGAGGACGATATGAAAAAGAAGGTTCTCCACGATGTCGCGGTATGGATAAGCGCATTTGACGAAAAAAGCATAGAGGAATTAAGACTTTTCGAACCGTGCGGAACCGGAAATCCTTCTCCGATATTTGCCGACAGGAACAACAAACTTATACGAATGAGGCGTATAGGAAAAGACGGAAGCTATCTAAAATTGACCATGGACGACAGTAAAGGAAAAAGGTACGAAGCCGTCTATTTTAAGGATTCCAATGAAATAATAGAAGAACTTTGTGAAAAGTACGGAAAAACCAGCGTAGATGCCGCTTTTGCCGGAAAAGAATCGGGTATCACACTGAATATAAGCTATGTACCCGAATTTAACGAATATAACGGAAGACGCAGCATTCAGATGAAGATTCAGGGAATTATGATCTGAAAAAGCATATTATATAGACAGGAGAAATATACCTATGAGCGAAAATATTTCATCAAGAGAATACATCAAAGACAAAAAACGTATAGTTGTAAAAATAGGATCATCATCTCTTGTGCATCCGGAAACCGGAGATCTTAATCTGGTAAAGATAGAAAAACTTGTAAGAATACTTACTGACATGTGTAATGAAGGCAAGGAAGTAATACTTGTATCATCGGGAGCAATCGCTGTGGGAGTGAAGGCTCTCGGATTAAAGAATAGGCCGAAGCACAGAGCAGGAGAACAGGCTTGTGCCGCTGTAGGACAGGCAAGGCTTATGATGGTTTATCAGAAACTCTTCGCAGAATACTTAAGAACCGCTGCGCAGATACTTATGACCAAATTTACCATGATCAATGTTGAAAGCCGTCACAATGCCAGGAATACCTTTGACGAACTTTTGAAGATGGGAGTTATCCCTGTTGTTAATGAAAACGATACGGTAGCTACGGACGAGATCGATAACGGAAGCTTCGGAGAGAATGATACTCTTTCTGCAATAGTTGCAGCCCTTACACATGCAGATCTTCTTATACTTCTTTCCGATCAGGACGGTCTTTATACGGATGACCCCAGATCCAATCCCGAAGCAAAGTTTATTGACACAGTTGACATAATCGACGAAAAGATACTTGCCATGGGCAAAGGAGCAGGGACAAGCGTAGGAAAAGGCGGCATGTCTACAAAGATTGCAGCAGCAAGAATAGCTACGGATTCCGGAGCTGACATGATAATTGCAAATGCAAAGGACCTTTCCGTACTAACTGAGATAATGGAAGGGAAGAGGGCAGGAACGCTGTTCAAGGCACACAAAAATATAGATTTCCACCTGATAAACTACATTACAAATAATTGAAATCTGTTTTGTCACCTCGGAAACGCTGAAGGCGTTTTCGAGGTGATATTGATGTAAAATAAAAAAAGCCCCTAAAATGAGGAGAAGCCCAACAGAGGGGGGAGGAGACTGTTGAGCTTGAAGTTTATGAAAAAAATATTTTTGAAACCCTAGCGGGTTTGTTTTTCACTGAACTCTGAACTCAGTATACACACTAATTATGAACTCCGTATATTAAATTTATGAACATTTCGTTAATAATTAAAATTATTTTTTAGTTGAATATGTCATAATTTTAATATATAATAATATACTGTGTTGCAGAAGCGGATATTGGGTACAAAATGTTGAGATTCACTCCCATAAATTATATGGGTAGCTCGGTATCGGAAAGGACGGAACAATACATAATGAATAACTCTTCAGAAATCAGAGATATAACACTTGCCGAATCCGGCATGAGAAAGATAGAGTGGGTAAGACGTAACTGTCCGCTTTTATCCGGAATAAAAAAAGAATTTGAAAAAACACTTCCTTTTAAAGGTAAGAAGATTGCACTTTCTGTACATCTTGAGGCAAAGACGGCTTATCTTTGTGAAGTATTAAAGAGCGGAGGGGCTGAGATGTTCATAACAGGAAGCAATCCTCTGTCAACCCAGGATGATGTGGCTGCAGCTCTTGTAAGCGAGGGACTTGAAGTACATGCATGGCACGGAACCACAGAAGAAGAATACATGACACATCTGACACATGTACTTGAGAATAACTGTAATATTATAATAGATGACGGTGGAGATCTGGTACATAAACTCCATACCGATATGCGGGACAGACTGCAGTATGTTATCGGAGGCTGTGAAGAGACCACAACAGGTATCATCAGGCTGAAGGCTATGGAAGAAAAAGGTGAACTCGAGTTCCCTATGGTGCTGGTAAATGACGCAGACTGTAAACATCTGTTTGATAACCGATACGGAACCGGACAGTCGGTATGGGATGGAATAAACCGGACCACAAACCTCATAGTTGCCGGGAAAATAGTTGTTGTAGCAGGATATGGCTGGTGCGGTAAAGGCGTGGCTATGAGAGCGAAAGGACTTGGTGCTAAAGTCATCGTTACCGAGGTTAATCCTATCAGAGCCATAGAGGTAGTTATGGACGGATTTGAGGTAATGCCCATGAATGAGGCAGCACCTTTAGGCGATTTCTTTGTTACCGTGACAGGATGCTGCTCAGTTATCGTAAAAGAAGATTTCATGAAGATGAAAGACGGAGCCATTTGCTGTAATGCCGGACATTTCGATGTAGAGGTAGATGTTGCGACACTGAAGAAAATGGCAGTTGAAACCGCACAGATGAGGAATAACATAACAGGATATAAACTGGAAAACGGAAAATGGATCTATATAATTGCGGAAGGAAGACTTGTTAATCTCGCCGCAGGAGATGGTCATCCGGCAGAAATCATGGACATGAGCTTTGCCATCCAGGCTCTTTCTGCAAAATATTTGGTTGAAAATGAAGGAAAAATCAAAGAAAAGCTGATAAAAGTACCTGAAGAGGTTGATTCAGCCGTAGCACTCAGAAAACTTGAATATCTCGGAAAGAAGATAGACAGGCTTTCAAAGGAGCAGGAAGCATACCTGAATCAGGGACTGTAATAGGTTTAAGGTTTTAATTAGAATTAATCACTAAATGAAAGGGAATAATATGAACTTTAGCAAGATATTACGTGTCATGCCTTTTATTTTGGCAGGACTGATCGTTATTCTGATCTGTCTGATAGTAATCGGTGGAATCGAAAACAAATCAAACGAAAGTGATACTGAGCAGGAAAAACTTGTTGACGGAGGAAACGGGACTGACGAGAAAGAAAACAAAGGGACGGAAAAAACAGACGTAACGCCTACACCCTCCGGTCAGGATAAAACAAAAGATGATTCCGGTGAAGGTAACGGCAATACCACCGACAATGAGACAAAAACACCCGATGAGAATACCGACAGTGACAATCCTGAAGGAGGAAAAACTTCTGAGGATCAGACCGGAAATGAGTTTGGGTACACATTTGTTGAAAAGCAGGATTTTGTAGAAACCAAGAACGGAGTAAATTTAAGAGCCGGAGCATCTACCGATACAGCTATTGTTGCTTACCTTGATACAGGTAAAAGATTGGAGAGAACCGGATATAATGCTGAATGGACAAGAGTCATCTATAATGATATGGAATGCTATATCGCGACTTCACTTATCAGCCGCGTAGTAGATTCTGCTGATGCCGGGACCGGTGAAACAGGAACAAATGATAATGAGTTTGGATTTAAATTTGAAACAAAATCCGACTATGTAAGTACCAAAGACGGTGTAAACTTAAGAGCCGGAGCTTCTACTGAAAGCGCTCTGGTCGTAAGGCTCGAAACAGGGAAGAGACTTAAACGAACAGGCTATAATTCAGAATGGACAAGAGTTGAATATGAAGGAAAGACATGTTACATTGCCACATGGCTTATAACCGGAGTATACGATTCAGCTACTGAAGACAACGCACAGGAAGGCACAAAGGAAGACGTAAAGCCTGAAACGGGAGAACCTGAAAGTGGTAACGAAAATCAGGGCACCGGGTCTGAAGTCAAGACGGAAGACACAGGCAAAGTTTCTTCAAACGGAGGAATATTCTTCGGATCAGGTTCCGGAAAGCTTATATGCATAGATCCCGGACACCAGACTAAAGGAAACTATGATACCGAACCCGTTGCTCCGGGCTCATCAGAGAAAAAGGCAAAGGTTTCATCAGGAACTGCAGGTACGGCAACAGGCCTGCCCGAGTATAAGCTGAATCTGACAGTAGCCATGCAGCTTAAAGATGAACTGGTTGCAAGAGGATACCGTGTTGTTATGACACGTACCACTAACGACGTCAATATTTCAAACATTGAAAGAGCTGCAATAGCAAACGATAATAATGCAGATGCATTTATAAGAGTTCATGCAAACGGAAATGACAAGTCTTCAGTATGCGGAATAGAGACAATCAGCCCTACAAAAAATAATAAATATGTTTCGGATATCTATTCAAAATGCAGAAAATTATCGGATTATGTTCTTGACGGAATGGTAAGCAGGACAGGCGGAACCAAGAGATATGTATGGGAAACAGATACCATGAGCGGAATCAACTGGTCAAAAGTACCTGTTACCATAGTTGAAATGGGATATATGACAAATCCTGATGAAGACAGAAAACTGTCCGATCCGGAATACCAGAAGAAAATCGTTAAAGGTATCGCTGACGGAATAGATAAATTCTTTGAATAAAACTGACAGCTTTTATTCGGAATAAAGTGAGGTAAGAATGAAATTTACAAAAATGCACGGCTGTGGAAACGACTATGTATATATCGACTGCTTCCGGGAAAATCCCATCGATCCTGAACAGATAGCCATTAAGCTTTCCGATAGGCACTTCGGTATCGGAGGAGACGGAGTTATATTCATACGTCCATCTGAAGTAGCAGACTGTATGATGGATATGTACAATCTTGACGGCTCAAGAGGAAAGATGTGCGGAAACGGTATCAGATGCGTAGGAAAATATGCATATGATCACGGTATAGTTAATAAAACCGAGATAAACATAGAAACATTGTCCGGGATAAAAAAGCTAATCCTGTTCCCCGGGGAAAATGGAAAGATTGAAAAAGTAAAAGTGGATATGGGTTCAGCCGAATTTGATCCTGCAAAGATTCCGCTTAACGTTGAAATTTTGACGTCCTCGGGAATAAAATATGAAAACGGACCCATAAAAAAATATCCTTTGGAAATAAACGGCAAAACGTTAAAATTTACGTTTGTGTCCATGGGAAATCCTCATGCTGTAACATTTATAGATGATACTGCAGGCCTTGACATCGCTGCTTACGGACCTAAAGCAGAATGCCACGGCATGTTCCCTGAAAAGGCCAATATAGAGTTCATTCAGATTGTTGACAGGGAACACATAAACATGCGTGTTTGGGAAAGAGGCTCGGGTGAAACATTTGCGTGCGGAACGGGAGCGTGTGCCGCTGTCGTGGCATGCGTAGAGAACGGATTGACTGAATGCAATGTTGAGGTTTCTTTGCTTGGCGGCAAATTAAACATAACATATAACAAAGAGGATGGCCGTGTTTTCATGACCGGCCCAGCAGTAGAAGTATTTAACGGAGAAATTTCGGAGTAAAAACGACCACTGATTCTAACTATAACAAAATTGCGGAGCATCGATTTGTTACCGGGAAAACGCTGAAAGCGTTTAAAAGGTGACATTGACATGTTTAAGGTTTGGAGGAGAAAGATGTCCGCACTGATAAAAAAGTATATTCACATGATATTTTTTCCTATATTATTCATATATATGGAGATAGCATTCCATATATATTATTATGGAAAAATTGATGTGAATATACTTTTTGCTGTTTTATCAGCATTATGTTTTGGCTTTTTGGTATCAGCACTGACCGGCTTTGGAAAAGCCGTGATCAATAAAATCATAGCTTGGCTTCTTACTGTCGGTTCAGCTGTATTTTTTGGCCTGCAGATGGTATACGGGCATATTTTCACAAAATTCATATCATTAAGTTCCGTAGTTGAGAATGCCGGTGATGCCACTGAATTCTGGGAACAGGCCCTTCACGGAATAATCGACTGTATTCCGGGACTTATTCTTATACTTATAATCCCTATAATTGCCCTTGCAATATCCATAAAAAAGAAATTTATATGTGTTCCGTTAAAGGAGACCAAAGAGAATCTGCTCTATCAGGGCGTTGGCCTTGGAATAGCAGTAATATTCTATTTGCTATTACTTCTTATGCTTCCTATAGGCGGAAAAGAAAACTTCAGTGCTTATGACCTGTATCATAAAGATTTTATGCTGGATCTTGGGATAGAGAGACTCGGCGTTATTACCGGTACCCGTAAGGATATACATGCATTTTTCTTTGGTACGATGGAAGAAATAGAAATTATAGAAACCGATAATCTTTCTTCACTTGTATTGAAACCTACTGCAGAAATTACACCTACCACGATACCCGCAACCCCGACACCTTTACCTACCGCAAAACCGGATGAAGGACAGGATGAAGTTACAAAAATACCTGAGGCGACTCCGGAACCAACATCCACTCCGCTGCCGACCCCTACACCGATAGACACATCCCCAAATGTTTTACAGATTGATTTTGCCGAACTGGCTGAAAACGAAAAAAACAGTGAAATAAAGGCTATCCATAAGTATATGTCCGAACAGGAGCCTACAAAGAAAAACGAATATACAGGCATGTTTAAGGGCTATAATTTTATCTACCTTGTCTGTGAAGGATTTTCTCCCTGGGCAGTTGATGAAAAAGTCACTCCTACACTGTATAAGCTTACTCACGAAGGATTTGTGCTTAAAAACTTCTACACGCCGATATGGTATACCAGCACAAGCGACGGTGAATATGTAGCATTACAGGGACTTGTTCCGTACAGCTCGAACAGCTTTAAGAGATCAAAGAAGAACAGCCTTCCGATGTGCTTTGGATGGCAGTTCTTAAAGGAAGGATATACAAGCAGGGCATATCATGCCCATACGGCAACATATTATGGGAGAAACGAGACACATCCCAATCTTGGCTATGAATTCAAGGCAAAAAAAGCAGGACTTGAGATAACCGATGTATGGCCGGAATCAGACCTTGAAATGATACAGAATTCACTACCCGATTACATAAATGATGAACATTTTCATGTATATTACATGACCGTATCGGGACATATGGAATATACATTTGCAGGAAACACACAGGCTTCGAGAAACAAAGAATATGTACAGGATCTTCCGTATTCGTCAAATGCGAAAGCTTATATTGCCTGCAATAAAGAACTGGACAAAGCATTGGAATATCTCATATCAGAGCTTGAAAAAGCCGGGATAGCGGATAAAACAGTTATAGCATTCTCAGCAGATCACTACCCTTACGGATTGGAAAAACAGTACATAGATGAACTGGCTGGCCATGAAGTGGAAAAAGAATTTGAACTGTACAAAAACTACGGTGTCATCTGGAGTAAATCCATGGAAGAACCTGTAATAGTTGATAAATACTGTTCAAGCCTCGATCTTGTTCCGACCATTTCAAATCTCTTTGGCCTTGAGTATGATTCGAGACTGCTGATGGGAACCGATATACTTTCTGATTCCCCGGCGCTCGTAATCTTCTCCGACAAAAGTTTCATAACAGACTACTGCATGTATAACGTTAATAACGGAAAGATAACCATGCTGCAGGATGTTGAACTGCCAAAAGAATACATCTCATCTGTAATGGCAATCGTAAAAAATAAATTCAATATCTCAAAAAGCATACTGGTAAACAACTATTATTCATATCTTATGGATTACATTCCGAACGTTGTTACCGAACGCCCTTCATATCCAAAAACCGAATAAATTTACAATAAAATACAAAATTTAAATATTTTATTGCAAAATAACGGAAAACATAGTATTATAACATAGGATGGTATGTTGTTTGTTACTTAGAGAAAGGTTAGGGTGTATATATGTTTGAAAAAAGACGAGATAAGAGATTGCCCGTTTTTTCGATGAAACTTGAAATAAGCTCATTATTTAAGCAGGATAATGAGATGATAAAAGATCTTGACGCGCCTATCGAAATAGAAAATATTTCAAAGGGCGGGATAGGCTTTATATCCAAAATCGATATCCCGCTCGGATATTATTTCAATGCCTGCATTCAGCTTGGCAAAGAAGACGCAAAGCTATACTGCGTAGTAAAGATTATAAGACGTGAGATTAAACAGGACGATACGATTTTTTATGGCTGTGAACTTGTAGGATTGGCACCCGTGTTCACATATATTTTTGATGACTATGAGAATGAGCTGCAGCAAGAAGGAACGCTGAGCTGAATCTTGAGTAAAAAGAAAGGCTAACGGTCTGAATCAACGTGAAAAAGATAAAAAATAAACCGCCCGGAAAACCGGGCGGTTTTGTGTTACAACCTGTTTCTAATATTCCTTTTATGATATATTACATATATTATAAACTAACATATTAGTACTATTGATCATAACTTAAGGGTGTGTTATCAGCACTTTGTTACGTTAGCAGCCTGAGGTCCCTTCTCGCCGTCTACTACATCGAATGTAACAGCCTGGCCTTCGTCAAGAGACTTATAGCCTTCCATGTTAAGTGCTGAGAAATGAACAAATACGTCATTTCCTTCCTCATCAGAGATGAATCCGTAACCCTTCTTGGAATTGAACCACTTTACAGTTCCCTTTTTCATTTTACTGCCTCCAAATGAATAAATATATAGGCGCAATATCTACACCCATTCACACTATATCACATTGCAGTAAAAAAGTCAAAATAAATTTACAGACTTTTAAGAAATATTTGAGAAAAAGCATAAATAATGCTATAATGATATAAAAGTAACGTCAAAGTACAGATAACATTAACAGAAAGGACTATCCCATGCCGGCATTTAAATCAGGATTTGTAGCATTGATAGGAAGAACAAACGTTGGGAAATCGACTCTCATGAACAGACTCATAGGACAGAAAATAGCCATAACATCCAATAAGCCTCAGACAACCAGAACACGTATAAGAACCATTCTCACAACAGAAGAAGGCCAGGCCATATTTCTGGATACCCCCGGTATACACAAAGCCAAAACAAAATTAGGGGAATACATGGTAAGCACAGCAGAAAGAACAGTCGCAGAATCCGACCTTATACTCTGGCTGATCGAACCGTCGGATTATGTAGGACCCGGAGATATGCATATTGCGGAGATTCTGGGGAAAAAGACCGGACAGGATGATGATAATGCCGATATCTCTGAAATCCCAAAGGTTCTTGTAATAAATAAAACTGATACCATAACACGTGAGAAACTCGCAGAACTGATAACAAGATATAAAGATTTATGCGATTTTGATGAGATAGTACCTATAAGTGCATTAAAAGGAGACAACGAGGACGTTCTAAAAAAAATCATTTTCGAACTTCTGCCGGAAGGACCTATGTACTATGACGAAGATGAACTTACAGATCAGCCGGAAAGACAGATAGTTGCGGAACTGATACGCGAGAAAGCACTCAGATATCTGGATGATGAGATTCCGCACGGAATAGCTGTAGCCATAGAAAAAATGAAGGCAAGACCATCCAAAAGACCCACGGATACACCCTTCTACGATATAGAAGCTTCCATAGTATGTGAAAGAGATTCACATAAAGGAATAATAATAGGCAAACAGGGAGCCATGATAAAGAAAATAGGTACGGCAGCACGCCTTGAAGCCGAGGCACTTTTAGGATGCAGGATAAATATGAACCTTTTTGTAAAAGTTAAAAAAGACTGGCGTGACAGCGCATTCCTGTTAAAAAACTATGGCTTTACCGAAGACGGCGATTGAAAACGGAAATTTACTTAAAGGCAAATTCGCCTAATTTAAATGAATTTGTTCATGAAATAAAGGAATTAATATGGCAGGAGAATTAACACTTACGGGAATAGTGCTCAGTTCTACGCCTGTCGGAGAATATGACAGAAGACTCAGCATTCTTACTTGTGAAAAGGGACGTATATCAGCTTTTGCATTGGGAGCGAGGCGTCCTATGTCAGGCTTAAGAGCCGTGAGCAGGCTTTTCACATATGCGAAATTTTATGTTTTCCCCAAAAGGGATTCATATTCCGTAACCGGGTGTGAATCACCGATATTCTTCGATGAACTGAGTATGGATCCTGAAAAATCATATTTCGGCATGTACTTTTGCGAACTACTTAGTTTTTTCACAAGAGAAAATGCAGATGAAAGAGAGCAGGTAAAATTACTGTTTACCTCATTAAAAGCACTTCTTAAAGGGAAAATGCCGTTAAACATGATAAGAAGAGTATTTGAGATAAGAGCCATCGCAAATTACGGAGAGGCACCCAATATATTTGAATGCTGTTTATGTCATAAAAAAACGGATGTAAGCGAATGGACATTCAATATAAAACAGGGAACACTGTTTTGTCCCGACTGCGCTAAGCAGATGTCATCTTACAATATACAGAAAGCGGATACGAATATCCGCGATATACTAAAAATATCAGAAACGGTAAGATATGCAATGCATTACTGCATAACAACCCCGTACAAAAGCCTGTTTGCATTCGGACTTACCCCTGAAGCCGAAAAAAGCTTCACTACATGTGTAGACAGATTTATGAAAAATCATATTGATAAACCTATAAAATCGCTTGATTTACTTGATGTACTTGGTTATAATGGAGAATAAAGTGGACTAAGGCGTTATGGTCAAAGACACTTTATACCAAACAAATACGTAAAAGCCAAAGGAGGACAGAACATGGAATCATTTAAAAAGTATCTTGCTGAGTTTATCGGAACGTTTGTACTGGTTTTTGTAGCTTGCGGAGTGGCAGCAGTTACTAAATGCAGTGTACCAAATACAAGCTATGTGGCTACATCACTTGCTTTTGGTCTCGTTATCGTAGCTATGGCTTACTCTATCGGCAATATTTCAGGATGTCATATCAATCCCGCAGTATCGATAGCAATGCTCGTCAGCGGAAAGATGGATTTAAAAGATTTTGCAGGATATATTGTTGCACAGTTCCTCGGAGCTATCGCCGGAGCTGCAGCACTTATGGGAATCATTGGAAAGGACACCGGTCTTGGAACGAACGGACTATATGAAGGAGATGCAGGATTATCATTTGTTATAGAAATAATCTTGACATTTATCTTTGTTATTGCTATATTGGGTGTTACATCCAAAAAAGAAAACGGAAGTGTCGCAGGTATCGTTATAGGACTTGCTCTTGTACTTGTACATCTTATAGGAATACCTTTTACCGGAACAAGCGTAAATCCGGCAAGAAGCCTGGGCCCTGCAATATTTGTCGGCGGTGACGCACTTGCAGACATATGGGTATTTGTACTGGCTCCCCTTGTAGGAGGAATCCTAGCAGCCATCGTTTACAAATTCCTTGACACATCTAAGGAAAATTCCAAGAAGAAGTGATGACAGAAGAAGACTCTCTGTCGCCAAAAGTTATGACATGGGACAGTTACCTGTCGCCAAAAGTTATGACATAGAAAGCTGTCAGCGCAGCTGACGGATATGGTGCAAACCATAAAAATTTATAAAGATAGGCAGCGTGAAACAACTCCACGCCACCAAAGAACTCGGAGGATTATCAAATGGAAAAAACAATGGACAAAATCGTAGCACTGGCAAAAGCAAGAGGCTTTGTATACCCCGGATCAGAGATTTACGGCGGCCTTGCAAACACCTGGGACTACGGTAACCTGGGAGTAGAGCTTAAGAACAACGTTAAAAAAGCCTGGTGGAAGAAATTCATCCAGGAAAACAAATACAACGTAGGCGTTGACTGCGCCATCCTTATGAATCCCCAGACATGGGTAGCATCAGGACACCTTGGCGGATTCTCGGATCCCCTTATGGACTGTAAAGAGTGCCACGAAAGATTCAGAGCAGACAAGCTCATCGAAGACTACGCAGAAGAAAAAGGGCTCACACTTGACGGCACAGTAGACGGCTGGTCACAGGAAAAGATGAAAAACTTCATCGAAGAGAACAAAATCCCCTGCCCTACCTGCGGAAAGCACAACTTCACAGACATCCGTCAGTTCAACCTTATGTTCAAGACCTTCCAGGGCGTAACAGAAGATGCAAAGAATACAGTATACTTAAGACCTGAAACAGCACAGGGTATATTTGTAAACTTCAAGAACGTACAGCGTACATCCAGAAAGAAACTTCCATTTGGTATCGGACAGATCGGTAAATCCTTCAGAAATGAAATAACACCCGGAAACTTCACATTCCGTACAAGAGAGTTTGAGCAGATGGAGCTTGAGTTCTTCTGCGAGCCCGGTACAGACCTTGAGTGGTTCCAGTACTGGAGAGGCTTCTGCCGTGACTGGCTGCTCTCACTCGGCATCAAAGAAGATGAGATGAGACTCCGTGACCATAGCCCTGAGGAGCTTTGCTTCTACTCTAAAGGCACCACAGACATCGAATTCCTCTTCCCGTTCGGATGGGGCGAGCTCTGGGGTATCGCAGACAGAACAGACTACGACTTAACACAGCATCAGAATCTCTCAAAGGAAGACCTCACATACTTCGACGAGGAAAAGAACGCTAGATTCGTACCTTACGTAGTAGAACCTTCACTTGGAGCAGACCGTGTAACACTTGCATTCCTTTGTGCAGCATACGACGAAGAGGAGCTTGAAGGCGGAGATGTACGTACAGTACTTCATTTCCATCCCGCACTTGCACCCGTAAAGGTCGGCGTACTTCCTCTTTCAAAGAAGCTTAACGAGGGCGCAGAAAAAGTATTTGATGAGCTGAGCAAATACTGGAACTGCGAATTCGACGACAGAGGAACCATCGGAAAGCGTTACAGAAGACTTGACGAGATTGGAACACCTTGGTGCGTAACATACGACTTCGACTCAGAGACAGACGGCTGCGTAACTGTACGTGACAGAGACACAATGCAGCAGGAACGTATCGCCATCGCAGATCTTAAATCATACTTCGAGAAAAAGATGGAATTTTAAAACCTTAAAATCCTAAAGAACTAAAAACCTAAGGGAACCGCCTCTAATGTGTCAATGGGGACGGTTCTTTTTGTCACATCATCACAAAAATGTATTTTCTTGTAAAAAAAATAAAAAAAATTGTTTATTTTTAGTAATATATATGATATAATAATTCACGGAAAATTGCAGGCATAGTAAAGTGTATCTCTCACACGGACGTTTGTCCGTTGAGGGTTTGGGATACTACGCTCTCTTTTGCATTTTCAAAGCTTGCAATAAAAAACTCACAGGAGGAAATTTATACATGAAGAAATGGGTATATTTATTTACCGAAGGCGACGCCACAATGAGAAACCTTCTTGGCGGCAAGGGTGCTAACTTAGCCGAGATGACCAAGATCGGACTTCCCGTACCTCAGGGCTTCACCATCACAACAGAAGCTTGTACACAGTACTATGAGGACGATCGTCAGATTAATGACGAAATAATGGGCCAGATAATGGATTATGTCGCAGAAATGGAAAAAATCAACGGAAAGAAGTTCGGCGACCTTCAGAACCCTCTTCTCGTATCAGTTCGTTCAGGTGCACGTGCATCAATGCCCGGTATGATGGATACCATCTTAAACTTAGGACTTAACGATGACGTAGTAGCAGCCATGATCAAGGGTAATCCCGATCCCAAGTTCGAGCGTTTCGTTTATGACTCTTATAGACGTTTCATCCAGATGTTCTCAGACGTAGTAATGGAAGTAGGAAAGAAGTACTTCGAGCAGCTCATCGACAAGATGAAAGAAGAAAAAGGCGTTAAATTCGACGTAGATCTTACAGCAGCAGACCTTAAGGAACTTGCAAATCAGTTTAAGGCAGAGTACAAGAACCAGTTAGGAACTGACTTCCCTTCAGACCCCGTAGTACAGTTAAAAGAAGCAATTCGCGCCGTATTCCGTTCATGGGATAACCCCAGAGCAAACGTATACCGTCGTGACAACGACATCCCTTATTCATGGGGTACAGCAGTAAACGTAATGCCCATGGTATTCGGTAACCTCAATAACGAGTCAGGTACCGGTGTTGCATTCACTCGTGATCCCGCAACAGGCGAGAAGAAGCTCATGGGTGAGTTCCTTGTAAACGCACAGGGCGAAGACGTAGTAGCAGGTGTTCGTACACCTATGCCCATCACCCAGATGGAAGAGCAGTTCCCTGACGCATACAAGCAGTTCGTTGAAGTATGTGCAACACTTGAAAATCACTACCATGACATGCAGGACATGGAGTTCACAGTAGAAAACAAGAAGCTCTACATGCTCCAGTGCCGTAACGGAAAGAGAACAGCTCAGGCAGCTCTTAAGATCGCATGTGATCTCGTAGATGAAGGCATGAAGACCGAGGCAGAGGCAGTAGCAATGATTGATCCTCGTAACCTTGACACACTCCTTCATCCTCAGTTCGATGTAAAGGCATTAAAGGAAAACACACCTCTTGGCAAGGGCCTTGGCGCATCACCCGGAGCAGCTTGCGGACAGGTAGTATTTACAGCAGATGACGCTGAAAAGTGGGCAGCAAACGGCAAGAAAGTCGTACTTGTACGTCTTGAGACCTCACCCGAGGACATCACCGGTATGAAAGCTGCACAGGGTATCCTTACAGTACGTGGCGGTATGACTTCACACGCAGCTGTAGTAGCACGTGGTATGGGTAAGTGCTGCGTATCCGGTTGCGGCGACATCAACATGGACGAAGAAAACAAGCAGTTTACCTTAGCAGGCAAGCTCTTCAAAGAGGGAGACGAAATCTCCATCGACGGTACCACAGGTAATATCTATGACGGTATCATCAAGACAGTAGATGCTTCCATCGCAGGCGAATTTGGACGCATCATGGCTTGGGCAGATAAATACAGAAGACTTAAAGTACGTACCAACGCAGACACACCTCAGGACGCTAAGAAAGCACGTGAGCTCGGCGCAGAAGGCATCGGCCTTTGCCGTACAGAGCATATGTTCTTCGAAGCAGACAGAATTGCAGCATTCCGTGAGATGATCTGCTCAGATACAGCAGAAGAAAGAGAAAAGGCATTAGACAAGATCCTTCCTTACCAGCAGAGCGACTTTGAGAAGCTCTATGAAGCACTTGAGGGATGTCCTGTATGTATCAGATTCCTTGATCCTCCTCTTCACGAGTTCGTACCTACAGAAGAAGCTGACATCGCAAAACTCGCTGAGGCACAGGGCAAGCCTGTAGAAGAAATCAAGGCTTTCATCAATGCACTTCACGAATTCAATCCTATGATGGGACATCGTGGATGCCGTCTTGCAGTTACATATCCTGAGATTGCAAAGATGCAGACCAAGGCTGTTATCCGTGCAGCAATCAATACAAAGAAGAATCATCCCGACTGGAACGTTGAGCCTGAGATTATGATTCCTCTTGTATCAGAAGCATTAGAGCTTAAGTACGTTAAGAAGTTCGTAGTAGAGACCGCAGATGCAGAAATTGCAGCAGCAGGCGTAGACCTCAAGTACCAGGTAGGTACCATGATCGAGATCCCCAGAGCTGCACTTACAGCAGACGTTATTGCAAAGGACGCTGACTTCTTCTGCTTCGGTACAAACGACCTTACACAGATGACCTACGGTTTCTCAAGAGATGACGCAGGTAAGTTCTTATCAGCTTACTATGATGCAAAGATTCTTGAGAGCGATCCTTTTGCAAAGCTTGATCAGATAGGCGTAGGCAAGCTCATGAAGCTCGCTATCGACCTCGGCAAGCCCGTTAATCCTAATCTCCATATCGGAATCTGTGGTGAGCACGGCGGAGATCCTTCATCCGTAGAGTTCTGCCACAAGATCGGACTTGACTATGTATCATGTTCACCTTTCCGTGTACCGATCGCAAGGTTAGCAGCAGCACAGGCCGCTATTGCCGAATAGGGGAGAATGAACAAAAACATTACTATCTTTTAACATTGATTGCCACATTGGATGATGCTTTTGAGCATTATCATAATGCATCTGATAACACTCCGGTGCATAACTTTAAAGATATAATGTTTGATGTTTATATCTAATATGAATTTATAAAAATTCAATATAGCTAAAATTTTTAGACCAGGTTTATACCTTAAAGTATATCCCTGGTCTTTTTGTGTTTAAAAACAATGGAAAGGAGGGTAGCAGAATTGCTAAAAGTCCGGGTCATAGGAAAGTCAAATGAAATCACGTGGTTTATGAAGCAGTTGACAAGACACTCAAAGATGAAAATATCAAATGTATCAGAAAGACTTCCTATCATTAACAGCAACAAGTACAAAAGACAATTTTTTGAAGTAGAGAAAAAGGAGGATGAGTAAGAATGAAAAATGACGCAGCGTTAGGGGCTTATAGAGATGATTACAGAATAATCTTCTCAGGTAAAGAACATAAAGAGTTCTTTTATGGAATATTGTATAAGATACAGAAATATGATGTCTACCATCAGGCTTTGTTTTACTGTCTGGGGATAGACAGAGATACAAGGGATCATATTGAATCCATATATGATTTTGAAGAGGATACTATCAAAACGGAGTACTTAACAGAAGGTTGGATAACAAGCGGAAGCAGCAAAATAGTAAGGATGGCTTTTAATCTGTATTGTGGCGACTCTCCATCCGTAGATGATCAGGAGAACAAAGAAGATATGATGACGGAGTATGAGTGCTATACACCGGAGTATTTGTTCTGCTGTGGATATGCAATGTATTTTTGGCAGGCAATAAAGCTGAGATACCCGGAATACTGTGAATGATGGAAGGAGAGAGCGGAAATGTGTAAAGTTATAGCAGTCGCAAATCAGAAAGGCGGGGTGGCAAAGACCACTACAACTGTAAATTTAGGAATTGGATTGGCTAGAAAAGGTCAAAGTGTACTTCTTATTGATGCTGATGCTCAGGGTTCATTGACTACCAGCCTCGGATTTAGAGATCAGGATTCTATGGACTATACTTTGGCCACAGTCCTTAGAAAGATAAAAGCTAGGAAACCATATAATCCGGATGAAGGAATCTTATCTCATAACGAGGGTGTATTCCTAATGCCGGGAAATATTGAAACTGCAGACCTTGAATCAGGGCTTATTGAAGCGATGAGAAGAGAATATATAATGAAGCAATATATAGAATCCTTGAAAAGTCAATTTGACTGGATACTCATAGATTGTATGCCATCGCTCGGAATAGTAACTACGAATTCTTTAGTAGCCGCTGACAGTGTACTGATTCCTGTTCAGACAGGATACCTTCCTGCAAAAGGTCTGTATCAGCTTATGGATACAATTATAGATTTGATAGATTGTAAGGTTAACCCGGATCTTTATGTAGAAGGCATTTTGCTCACAATGCTTGATGAGAGGACGAACTACACAAAAAATATAGTACAGCAGATAAAAGAAGGCTATGGTAATGATGCTTACATATTTAAAAGTCAGATACCTTTGTCCGTAAGGGTAGCTGAATGCTCCGGGTTAGGTATGAGTATATATAAGCACGATGGAAAATGCAAAGCCGCAGGTGCATACGAGGCTCTTGTTCAAGAGGTGATGGAGAATGCAAAGAACGGGGGTGTATCTTGATGGACAATTCGATAATGAATAACATAAGGATAGATACATTCCAGGACTTAAGGAACAGAAAGAGAAACGAAAAAAAGGTATATGTTCCGATAAGTGAACTCCATTCTTTTAAGAATCATCCGTTTAAGATAATAGACGATGAAAGAATGATGGAGCTGACAGAAAATATAAAAAGAAATGGCGTATATGTGCCGGGAACAGTCAGACCATTAGATAGTGGCGGCTTTGAAATAATATCAGGGCATAGAAGAAAAAGGGCCTGCGAACTTGCAGGATTGGAGAAAATGCCCGTATACATAAAGGAAATTGACGATGATGCGGCTGTTATAGAGATGATAGATTCAAATATACAAAGGGATGAAATACTTCCAAGTGAAAAAGCATTTGCTTTTAAAATGAAATTAGAGGCTATCACTCATCAAGGGAAGCTGGTTGAACATGAAAATAAAGAGAATATAGATCTGAACGAACAACACGATAATGAAGAACTGGAAGATTCAACTTCCCGACAAGTTGTCGGGAAGTTGGAGTCAGCCGATATTGTCGGTCGAGATTATGGAGAGAGCGGAAGGCAGGTTCAAAGGTATATTCGCTTGACAGAGCTTAAACAGGAACTTCTTGACATGGTTGACAATAAGAAAATAAAAGTAAATCCTGCGGTAGAGCTTTCCTATCTGACGGAAAAACAGCAGAAAATTCTGCTGAGTGTTATAAAAGATACAAATGCATATCCGTCGCTTGCACAGTCTCAGCAACTGAAGAAACTAAGCCAGGATGGAGCATATACGAAAGAATCGGTATATGCCACGCTTTCGATAACTACTGAGAAAGAGCGTAAAGTCATCCTAAAAGAAAACTTTATAACAAGATTTTTTAAACCGGATACAAGCAATGACGATATTGAGAAAATAATCTGTATGCTGCTTGAAAAGTGGCAGAAGAACGGAGGAATGGTATGAGATTTATTACCAGCGGTAACGCAGCAGTTGATGCACTAGGATATATCAACATAACCGGGAACATTACACCAAATACCTGGTATAAGACGATAACCCGTGAAAATGGTAAGCCAAATCTTCTTGCCATAAGCTTATTATCGGACATTGTTTACTGGTATCGTCCTGAAGAGATAAGAGATGAAAGAAGCGGAAATACCATAGGATGGAAAAAGAGATTTAAAGGTGATCTGCTCCAAAAATCATACAAAGACTATATAAATTTTTTCGGAGAGTCAAAACGAAGTATCCGAGCGGCACTTGATTACCTCGAAAGCCTCGGAGTAATAAAGAAGTTATTTCGTGATATTGAAACGGAAACCGGCAATATTATATATAATGTGATGTATATAGAACTTTTTCCGGATGTTTTGGAGAAACTGACATTTGATATTCCGGATGAGAAAGATAGTCAGAATGAAAAAGAAAATGAAGATGAGTTCGAATCGGAAGATGATGAACTGCAAGTGGATGAATCGGAACGGAGAACTTCGGATAGTCATATTTCAAGAGACAAGACAGTAGATTTTGAAGATTATGATAAATATGAGTCTGAAGAATATGCTAATTTGTCAAGTATAGCTGATGATTATGAAGTTCCTGATGAAGATGAAGACCCGGAAACCATTGAAATTACTTACTCCAAGAGGGGGTGTACAAAAGGATGTACCCCCTCATACAACGAAATGTACCCCCCTATACAAAATGATGTACGGGGGTATACAAAAGGATGTACCCCCCCGTACAACGAAATGTACCCCCCTATACAAAACGATGTACGGGGGTATACAAAAGAATGTACCCCCCTGGTACAAAAGAATGTACCACCCCCTACAAAATTTTGTCCTACATATACAGAGAATACTACAGAGACTACAACAGAGATTACTACAAAGAATACTACAGAGATTACAAACAGAGATAATAATATCATCATCCTCTCCTCAGACGGGAAAGAGACCCCAAGGGATCAGTCTGCCAAGATGACGGTGATGATGAACGAAAATGAATACAGACAAAGAACTATTAGGGAGAGGGAGACGTATATATCGCTTATTAAGAAAAACATTGGGTATGATATCCTGATGAAGGAAAGAAAAACTGATAAAGAGCTTCTGGAGGAATTATTCCAGATTATGTGTGATGTAGTATGCAATAAAAGAGAAAAAGTCGAGGTTAACAGAACACAGTATGACTATGAGATTGTTAAAGCGCAGTTCCTAAAAATCAATGTCGAGCACATAAGATGTGTGCTGCTAAGCATGAAGGAGAATGTCTCAAAAATAAACAATATGCGTGGATACTTGATAACTGCCCTATATAACTCAGTTTATACAATAGGTCATTACTACCAGTCAAAGGTAAATCATGACTGGCATGGTGACGAAAGAATTGAATTAGAATGGGGTAATAAAAAGGGTGGAGGTTCATATTGAAATGGCAGTATATTATTCACGCCCTAAACTAAAGAGTCTATCTCAGTGGTCCCGTATATCCTTTGTCAGACAAACAAGGCGTATGAGTCAGCAGGTCTTTGGAGAAAAGATAGGCTTAAATAAAACTTATGCGAGGACTTTGGTCAGCAGATATGAAACTCATGATAGGGATATAAAACCGGACAGACTTGAAAAAATTGCAGAAGTACTAAACGTGAATAAAAAAATGATTGAACGTTGGGATTTTCATGATCCCGAACATCTTTATTGTGAACTCCTTTGGATTGAAGAATTATGTCCGGATCTGTTTTATAGATATACTGGGACAGCAAATCCAATAAATGAAACACATAGGGTATTAGGCACAAAATATGCAGAATGGCGGGAAATGAAGACAAAGTATTTAAAAGAATATATCACATACGAGAAATATTTGGATTGGAAACTCGGAAAATATAACGGTTCACGCAAGGAGGACGAGCAATGAGAAATCTTATGTTGAAGATACTGTTCCCAATAATCGGAATATCTTTGTGGATTGCAGTATGCTATCCAATATGCAACAGACCTGAAGGTTTCAAATACTTTATGTTCTGGATTATAGCAGGATTGCCCTTCGGGATAAGATTTATGTGCTTAAAGCTCATCCCAAAAGGATATGGGCTGACCGGTGCAATCGGGGTATTTGCCTTAAATGCGGTAATTGGCGGACTTATCGGAGGAGCAATGCTGATGGTTGCTATAGTTAAAGTGTTTATGAATATGGTAAAGCTAGTTATTGGAAAAGCGGACTAATTAGCTAAAAGACGAAGAAAAGATTACTTTATGCGGAAGGTGGCTAATGCCAATGAATGATTTACAGGAATTGACAAATGAGTTAATGATAGATTATGAATTTAAGAAGGAGTATGAAGCAATGCAGCCAGATATGGATATTACCAGGGCTATATTTGATGCCAGAATAAATACTGGGATGACACAACTGGAATTATCAAAGAAAAGTGGTATAAGTCAAGCTGAAATCAGTAGAATTGAGAAAGGAACAAGAAATCCGAGCATTTCTGTTCTTAAAAGACTGGCAGATTCTATGGATAGTACCCTTAAGATTGAATTTATCCCGAAAAATTGTTAAAGAGGATTTAGAAACATAATCAATTTTATTATTGACCAGGTTAAGAAAATCTTACCCCTGGTCATTTTTTATGGAGGAACCCTTATGGAAGAAGAAGTTAATCAGCGAACGGTAACATTGATAGTAAACACAAGTCGGATGACAGCAGGCATACTGGCTCGGACAATGTCAAGATGGCTTGCAAACGAGCATCAGACACTTAATCGTTATGCAGCAGAAAGAAAGATGAGAAGAGAAGAAAATGAGATACCTCACGGAAAAATGACAATAGATGAGCTTATGGAGAAAGATGCAGGCTCCGAGAGCATCCCAATTAACAATAAGGATATTAAGGAATTCGACAAGGTGGCTCGGAAATATAAGATAGACTATGCTATGCATAGAGATATCTCAACTCAGCCTCCGACATATTATATATTCTTTAAGCCGCGGGACAGAGATACTATGTCAGCTGCTTTCAGGGAGTTTATAACATCGAATAATAAAAAGCAGGAAAAGAAACTAATGAAGCAGAAACTTAAAGAATATAAAGAAATGTCTCGTGAACTGAAAAAGAAGAGAGCTAGGGATAAGAACCGGACAAGGGAGCGCTCCTTATGACGGCGAAAAAGCCAAAGAATCCTCAAAAGAGCTTACCAGCCAATAAGAAAATTGACCCAAAATCAGACAAAAAGAAATCAAACAGTTTATTGGCTTTTAAGCTGCAGAGATTAAAGCAGAGAGCAAAAAAACACTGGAAAAGATGTATCCCATATATTGTATTTGGATACTTGGGTAATAAACTTACATTTTCGTACAGACAAACAACAGATAAAAACTTTTGGATGCGACTTGTCAAGAGTGTAGGACAATTGGACAAAGCCTTTGAAAGCCCATTTCCAAGTTTTAATGGCTATGATCTCTTAGGCGGATTGGTAGCGGGATTAATCATATTGTTTATCGTATGGTACAAACGGAGCAATGCCAAGAAATACCGGACAGGCTATGAATATGGCTCAGCCAAATGGAGCAATGCAGATGACATAGAGCCGTTTAGAGACAGCCAAAATCCCGACAACAACATAATCCTTACCCTTACAGAGTGGATCAGGCTGACCGGCAAGTGTATAGAAGTTAAATATGACATAAACAAGAACGTACTTATTGTAGGTGGTTCAGGTTCAGGAAAGACAAGATTCTTTGTGCTTCCGAATATTATGCAACTCATTGGATCCTACGTCATTACTGACCCGAAAGGGCAACTCATAAAACAGACAGGTCATTTACTAGAACAGGGCGGGTATAGGATTGTAGTATTCAACACCATAGATTTATCAAAGTCGATGCATTACAATCCGTTTGCATATATCCGAAATGAGCAGGATATAATGAAATTCGTCACGATATTTATGGAAAATACAAAGGGTGACGGCCATGCTTCAGATCCATTCTGGGACAAATCGGAAAGATTGTTATATATGGCATTCATCGGATTCATATTTTATGAGTGCATTCCGGAAGAGCAAAATTTTGGAACGTTATCAGATATGATAAGTGCATGCGAGGTCAGAGAGGATGATGAGGACTTTAAAAATGCTATAGATCTTATCTTTGAAGACCTTGAAAGAGAAGTACCAGACCACTTCGCAGTACGTCAATATGCCAAGCTAAAATTGGCCGCCGGCAAGACCCTGAAATCTATCTTGATTTCAGCTGCTGTAAGGCTTGAACCCTTTGATACAAAGGATCTTCGAGAGATTACAGAATATGATGAACTTGAACTTGATATGATAAGTGAAAGAAAGACTGCATTCTTTATGATGATGTCAGATACTGAAAAAACTTATAACTTTCTTGTAGCTATGCTCGAATCTCAGATGTTGAATATGCTATGTGACCAGGCATTCAAAAGACCGGAGGGAAAACTGAAATATCATGTCAGGCTGATCCTGGACGAATTTGCTAACATAGGAAGAATACCTGATTTTGAGCAGAAAATAGCAGTAATAAGAAGCCGCGAGATATCGACCAGCATTATACTTCAATCAAAGGCGCAGCTAAAAGCACTTTATAAGGAACACGCAGAAACAATTGTCGACAACTGTGATACGCATCTTTTTTTGGGAGGCAAAGGAAAAGAAACATTAAAGGAACTATCGGAGCTTTTAGGTAAAGAAACCATAGATGTTCAGACTTATTCGGAAAACAAAGGACAGTCCCCGTCAAGCGGGACGAACAACCAACGGATGGGCAAGGAGCTTATGACTCCGGATGAGATAGCAGTTATGGACGGATCCAAATGCATCCTTCAGGTAAAGGGAGTCCGCCCGTTCTTATCAAGTAAGTTTGATATAACAAAGCATAAACGATATAAGCTGTTATCGGATTATGACAAAAAGATGAATGCCTTTGATGTGAGCAAATATCTTTCGACACAGCTGAGATTAAGAAAGAACCAGGTGGTAGATGTATACAATATGGGAACAATAGAGGAAACGGATGATGAAAGAAGGGAAGATATCGCTAGATAGGACACAGATAAAGTATATAGCCATAGCAGCAATGCTTCTCGACCATATGGCAGTATTTCTCCTCCCACCGGAAAAGAGTCCTGCACAGATAGTCTTATATGTCATTATGAGAACTATCGGCAGGATAACCGCTCCGGTAATGTTCTATTTTGTTGGTGAAGGATATCTCTATACATCATCACGGCTGAAATATGGTATAAGATTGCTGTGCTTTGGATTGGTATCACAAGCGCCATATATGTTGCTCCGATTTGAAAATGGGATGGCAACTAATCTAAATGTGATAATAACTTTATTTTTTACATTTCTTATGCTAGATGCAGTAAACAAGGCAAAAAAACAGCCTATACAAGGTATTGTGATAACTGCATTTGTGATATTAACCATGAGCTGTGACTGGGGAATGATCGGACCGATTCTGGCATGGATGTTCTTCGGATATAGGAGTAACTGCACAAAACACTTGATAAAATATGCAGTAATCAGTGCATTGATGTTTATAAGCATAATGGTAATTGTTCAACAGACAGGCCAGCAATGGTACGAAGGAATATATTACATAGGAATGTTTCTAGTGATTCCGTTATTAAAGGCATATAATAGAGAAGCAGATAGCAAAAGTAAGATACATAAGTGGTTTTTCTATGTGTTTTATCCGTTGCACCTGCTATTATTATGGATAATTCTATGAAATCGGAAAGTTATAGTTGTCGGAGGTAACAATGTAATGGGAAAATATATCACACAAAATCGTCCCACAGCACCTCATTGGGCGAGGGAACCTACAAAATAGTAACTTTACCATAAAGGTAAATTTAAAAAGCAAAAATTACAACTGAATATATAAGGGCATTGCCAAACAAAGGGCAGGGAGCGGAAACATATAAAACCTAGAAGATTACGAAGGTATGAATACAAAGCTCTCTGCCCTTATTTTATTAGAAAACAGAAAAGGAGATAAACGAAAATGATTTTATTAATGCATGCAATTGTTGCGGAACAGTTTATGCCATATTTTTTCTTGTTTGTCGGAGTAGTAGCAAGATTTTTCGGATTTGCCGTTGATGGCATATACGCAATGGGATTCTTCTCTAGTGCAGTCAGTACATTAAAAACAGTTATCACTGCTATCGGGGCAGGTATTGGTATCTGGGGAATCATAAACCTGCTCGAATCATACGGAAATGGTAACCCCACCGATAAGAACAACGGATTGAAGCAGCTTATGGCCGGTGGAGGTATCATCATCGTAGCACAGACCGTTATACCGCTTCTTGGCGGACTCTTCGGAGGAGGCGGAGAAGGTGGTGAAGGTGGCGGAGAATAAGGTGAACGCCTATGTTTGATTTCATTACCGATCCCATAAATGAATTCATAAGAGATATGCTGAAAGGCTGGATAGAAGACAATCTAGCCGGCCTTTTCAACAGCCTTAACAACAATGTAGCCAGTACGGCTCTTGAAGTAAGCCAGACGCCGAGTACATGGAACGGAAGTATATTTACCATCATACGCCAGTTATCTGAAACGGTGATGGTACCCGTTGCGGCTGTAATTATCACTTATGTTCTATGTTATGAACTGATAACAATGGTCATCGACAGAAACAATATGCGTGACATTGATACTGCAATATTCCTGAAATACATTTTCAAGGCAGGTATAGCGGTATTTTTGCTTGGAAAAACATCGGATATAGTTATGGCAGTATTTGATCTTGGGAGTCAGGTTACATTGAAAGCCGGAGCTGCCATATATCAAGAAGCAGCTATTCCTGATGTATGGGGTGATGTATTAACAATACACGCAAAACTTGATGCCTTGACCACCGGAGAATTGTGGAGCTTAGTGTTTCAGTCAATGTTCGCACAAATGGCCATAAACATTATGAGCATTCTTGTAACCGTCATTATGTACGGCAGGATGATAGAGATTTACTTGTATGTTTCAGTAGCTCCCGTACCATTCGCAACATTCGGAAACAAGGAGTGGGGCAGCATTGGATCGAATTATCTGAAAGGTATATTTGCCCTAGCTCTGCAAGGATTCTTCATAATGGTTTGTATCGGAATATATGCAGCACTCGTATCCGGACTTGTTGTAGCAGAAAATATCTCAGAAGCCATATGGCAGCTGATGGCACATACAGTAGTTCTGTGCTTCTCATTATTTAAGACAGGTTCTCTTGCCAAAGCGATTCTAAATGCTAGGGGTTAACTATAGAAGGAAGGTGACAAACAGATGAAACAGACACCTTTATCGTCAGATATGATAAAGGATCCCACAAAAGTAAAAAGCAGATTCATTGGAAGTTTCTCAAAACGGCAGATACTATGCTACGGAATTGCAGTACTGATAGGCGTCCCGTTCTATCTGCTGACAAAAGATATAATCGGAAAAGAATCAGCAGCATTGTTTATGGTAGCACTGTTGTTTCCGGCTATCATATGCTCCATATATGAAAAGGATGGTCTGCCTGCAGAAAAATATTTTCTGAGATTTATCAAATGGAGATTCTTCCGTCCAATGAAGCGTGAGTATAGAAAAGAAAACAGATTTGAACGGATGAAAAGAAGAGAACAGCTGGTAAATGAGGTGCAGGCTCTTGAACAGAAAAAGAAACTGACAATAAAGGAATATTTGAGAAAACGAGACCTGAAGCTTCTTCTATCCGGTAAGAAAGAGGAGAAACAGGACGGTATCTCCGTCCAACAGACTGTTACCTTCAGCCAGATATCTCCGGACGGTATATGCCAGGTAAAGAAAGGCTATTATACCGTGATGATTGAATTTGATGATACGAATTACAAGATGCTAGATAAAAGAGAACGTGACAGCATCCTGCAGAGTTATTCGGATATCCTCAATGCATTTCCGCCGGAGATGGATTACAAAGTGTTTCTGTTCAGCAGGCGACGTGACAGAAGGAAAATCTCGGATAAGCTTGAAATACCGTTACGAAATGATGAATTTGACTTTATCAGAAAGGAAAACACGGAAATTCTTAAAAATCTGTTTGAGAAATCTACGGACAGTATTGTGAAAAACAGATACCTCATTCTCGGGCAGAAAGCAGTTAACATCTGGGAAGCAAGAGACAAGCTTACAAAGAAGGCAGAGGAAGTAATAGGAAACCTTGCAAATATCGGAAGTGAAGCAAGAATTCTTGACGGAACTGAAAGAATGAAGCTTATGTATGAATTCTTCAATCAGGACAAAATAGGTAAGTTTGGCTTTTCGTATGAAGATATGCAGAAAACGGGTGATGGTTTTAAGGATTATATTGTTCCTAAAAAAATGGATTTTTCTAAGGCTGGCCTGGTAAAGACCGAAGGGCAATGTATGAGTACCCGATATCTTGAGTTTACCTGTGCAAATGTGGATGAAACCATGATAGAGTCACTTGCTGATATCAACGAATGCTTTGCGGTATCCATACATATGCAGACCTTAGACCCTTCTGAAGCATTAAAGATAACCAGAGAGGCTCTTATAAACTCACAATCAGCAAAGATGAATCAGCAGAAAAAGGCATTTGATGCAGGTGTTGACAGTGACATTATTTCAAGCAAAGTTGTTGAGGAAGAGAAAAACGCAAGGGAAATTCTGAGAAATCTGAATGAATCAAATCAGAAGCTCATCAGGACAACGTTCCTTGTGACCGCATTTGGAAAGACCAAAAGAGAAGTGAATAACATACACGATAAGGTTTTTTCAAAGTTCAAGGGTATCGGATGTACGGTATATCCTCTGAAATATTCTCAGGAGGTAGCAATAAATGCATCCGCTCCGATAGGTATATGTGAGTTGAATCAGCCAAGGCTTATGCTAACAAATAACGCGGGAATATTGGCACCGTTCAGAACTTATGAGCTGATGCAGGATGGTAATTTTATTTATTACGGTCTTAATAAATTTTCAAAAAATCTCATCCTGGGAGATCGAAAGCAACTTGATAATCCGAATGGGCTGATAATAGGTATTCCGGGATCAGGAAAATCTTTTGCGGCAAAAAGGGAGATATATAGTGTCTTTACGAATACGGATGACGACATAATCATCTGTGATCCGGAAGGCGAGTATTTTCCTTTGGTTGAGTCTCTTGGCGGAACCGTGGTAAAACTGGCAACAAACTCGGCAGATTATCTGAACCCTCTGGATATAGATTCAAGGTTTGAAAATGATAAGGACGCATTGAAAACAAAATCCGTATTCGTGCTTACGCTTTGTGAATGTATGGTTGATGCAAAGTATGGTCTTGAATCAGAGGAAAGAGGAATTATAGATAACTGCCTCAGTGAAATCTATAAAGGGTATTTTAAGAATCCCGTACCGGAAGAAATGCCGACGCTTGAAGATTTGTATAATGCTCTGACAGACTATGAGCCGGATTACATAACAAATAGCGAGTATGCCGACCTTATCAAAAGAAAAGCTGCACACCTTGCGAATAGTATGCTCCTGCACGTGCATGGTACACAGAATTATTTTAATAATAGGACAAATGTGGACAGTCACAACAGGATCATATGTTTCGACATAAGGGACTTAGGAACAGAACTAAAGGATCTTGGAATGCTCATAGTTCAGGATGCAGTATGGACCAGAGTATCAAGAAACAGAGGAAAAGGCGTTTCAACGAGATACTACTGTGACGAATTTCATCGGGCGAACCGTTCCGTGGCTTAATAGGTCACGGGGTCAGCAAAGCCCGCCGCAAGGCAAATTTGCTGATACAACTGATATGATGCCGTTCAAATGAGTGGGTAACGCCACGAAGGGACGCACGTAAACTGCCTACGGCGTGAGTAGCTAGTGTAAGGCGAAAGGGTCGTAAAGCTAGGCTGAAGAGCAAAAAGCCAGCCCTAACAGGTCAAGCTGAGGAAAGGTTCATGGAGGCATGGGCTACTGGTGATTATGTAGTGAGCCGTATATGGTGAGAATCCACGAAAGTGGGGACGAACTGACGATTTAAAGGGTCTTAATTCGAATATGTCGAAAGGCATATGCCAATGGTTTGGCGCTGGATACCGAAAAGTAATCAGGTGGAAGTGAAAGTCGGGATACTGTTACAGGCAGTATAATCCAGCAGGCTCAAAGGAAGCACCTAAGTACGGAGATTCTATGTATCATATCGGAACGGTGAAAGCAACGAACAGCGAGCGGTTACACACGCAATGACCTGTTGGCAAGGAAAGCACAGAAATGTGTATAACTTGTCTTAATCGTTGTGAGAGCGGAGGCATGAGCGTTGAAGCTTTTGTAATGGAAGTGGAGCAATAGCCTCCAGTGGGACGGCTGGAACAATCCCCAGCCGACAAGATAGTTTATAAAATAACGTAGTTAACATTCATAGGTTCGAGTATGACTAAAAGAAACAAAGTCTTACGAAAGTGAGGTGATGTTGACTATGCAAGGAAAGGAATTGCTGAAGAAAAGTACTATCCGCCATGCAGAGTATTACAACATGGTAGATGTGTTGGACAAACTTTACGCGGATAGCACGGAAGGAAAAGTATTCAAAAATCTAATCAGTATCATAAGTTCGGATGCCAATATCAAAATGGCGTACAGAAATCTGAAAAACAATGACGGAAGTAACACAGCGGGAGTGGATGGCATAGCTTTCAAGCATTTGAGAGAAGTGCCAGAAGCTGTGCTAGTCAGCAAGGTAAAAGAGAAGATACGCAACTACCAGCCCAAAGCGGTTAGACGTGTATATATCCCAAAGCCGAATGGCAAGTTCAGACCGTTAGGAATCCCAACAGTTATAGACAGAATTGTTCAACAGAGCGTCCTTCAGATAATGGAGCCTATCTGTGAGGCTAAATTTTATGACAG
Source organism: Lachnospiraceae bacterium (assembly GCA_017542245.1). GTDB lineage: Bacteria > Bacillota > Clostridia > Lachnospirales > Lachnospiraceae > RUG11977. Next base: position 56,596 of record JAFXXN010000123.1, on the reverse strand, counting down.
AAGTTATGGATTCAGACCGAACAGAAGCACAAACCATGCAGTAGCAATGTGCTACAAGCTGGCACAAGTAAACGGCTTCCATTATGTTGTAGATGTAGACATCAAGGGCTTCTTTGATAATGTTGACCATGGAAAGCTTCTAAAACAGATTTGGACTTTGGGTATACGAGATAAAGGGCTTATCTGCCTTATCAGTAAGATGCTAAAAGCCCCTATCGAGGACAACGGAGTACGAAGTACCCCCGATAAAGGAACACCGCAGGGCGGGGTGCTAAGTCCGCTGTTAGCCAATATAGTCCTCAATGAACTTGACTGGTGGGTAGCAAGCCAGTGGGAGAATATGCCATTGCATAACCCCTCACCCAGCGACATTCTCACGAGCAAGAACGGAGCGGACAGTAAAGGAAATCTGTATAAAAAGCTTAGGACAACAAAACTTAAAGAATGCCATCTGATAAGATATGCAGATGATTTTAAAATTTTCTGTAAATCATACAAAGACGCAGTAAGGTTGAAGTTTGCCGTAGAGAAATGGCTGATGGAGAGACTGAAGCTGGAAACATCCAAAGAAAAATCGAAGATAACAAACTTAGAAACTGGATACAGCGACTTCTTAGGAATAAGATTTAAACTTATCCGAAAAGGAAAGAAATGGGTCATTAAATCTCACATGACTGATAAAGCATTAGCAACACAGCAGAAAAATCTGAAGATGGCAATGCGCAAAGTATGCAAGGCTCACGCCTATCCGCAAGAACAGCAGAATGACGTCATAGCCTATAATCAGAAAGTTGTGGGTATGCATCAGTATTACAGCATAGCAACAATGGTCTGTGAAGACGTGCATAAGCTGTTTTCACCTTTAGATGCGGTGATAAAACATGCAACGAGACTAAACGATATTTCCAAGGAGAAACCGCCACAGCTTAGAGGAGCTATGGATGAGTATTTCTATGAGAAGTACAAGGATTCAAAACAGGTACGCTACATAAACGGAATGATAATTGTTCCAGTTGCCTATGCCCGACATAAAAATCCTATGTGTCACAGTCCAAGCGTAAACCGCTATACAGAAAGTGGCAGAGAAACTATTCATAAAATGCTAAGAAATACTGCTTATGCTGATGTGCTGGAGGAACTTAGCAAGACGGAAGTTATCGGTGAAAGTATTGAGTTCTGTGATAACAGGCTCTCTAGGTTTGTTGCTAGCAAAGGAAAATGTGAGTTAAGCAAGGTTCAGTTACTTTTCGATGAAGTTGCGTGCATAAGACTTACACCAAAGAATGAAGGTGGCAGCGATATGTATAGTAATCTGAGAATAGTTCATAAGGATGTAGTCACACTTATAAATACGGAAGATTTGGATACTATGAAAACCATAATTGGGCGACTCGGTTGTACGAAGTCAGCTCAGATTCAGAAACTCAACAAGTGGCGAAACAAGGTAGGCAGAACATCTATCAATCTTGTTAAGCTATTCAATCCTTGAAAACTACTACGTTAATAATAAAGACTAATCCCATGGAACGCCGTGTGCTGTGAAAACTGCTTGCACGGTGTGGGACGGGGCGAAAGGTCCGAAAGGACCTGACCTATCGTCATTTTTATTGAGGGATGGCCGTACTGCAGAATACTGTGCTGAAATCTGGAAACGTTTCAGAAAATGGGGCGGTATTCCAACCGGTATAACTCAGAATATGTATGACCTGTTACAGACGGAAAAGGTACAGACAATCCTGAGCACAAGCCAGTTCATTTATATAATGAAGCAGACCGAAAATGACAAGGAACTGCTTAAGGAGAAGCTGGGACTAAACCCTGTGGAACTGGAATACATCTTCAATGCAGAATGCGGTTGCGGACTTCTTGTATTTGGTAATAAGAAAATACCGTTTATGGATTCATATCCGAAAGATACAAAATCCTACCAGATAATGAGCACCAAGTTTGGAGAAAAGAAAGAAAAAGAAGAAACCATAAACGAGCATATATTATGCGAGTCTTCACAGTAGCAAATAAGGAGAATAAAGAGGCAATATGGATGAAATTATAGAAAACGATACATCAGAGAAAATAGAAAAGAAAACTGGCAGTTTTCACGAAGTTGAGGGTTTCAGTGCTACCAGTACAGAAAACTCCAGAGACGGCCCTAAAGTACATCATAAAAGACCAAAGAAATGCAAGGATGATATAGAACAATATGAAATCGAAACAGATGGATATAGAGGAGATCCTAGAGAGAATGCAAATTTAGAGAATGATGTCATTCTTGAATCTGGCAGATCTATTGGAGAAAAAAGTAACTCCGAAGGAGAAGTCGAAGAGGCTTTACGAATGAGCAACGGAGATTTCGAAGGTAATGAATTACGCATTTTTCGAAATATCCAAGAAAGAATACAACCAGAAGGAGAAAGTGACTTAGATGATTTCCGAGAAAGACAGGATAATCCTAAAAATCGCAGACGACCTGAAAGACGTATTCAGCAAGGAAATATGGGAACAAGAGTATCCCCATATGAAGAAGAACGTATAGACAGTAATCATAAAGAATATGTAAATCGGAAAAATCTTGAGAAGCTAGAACCCCTTGAAAAGCCAGAAAGCCTTGAAGAACCTGGAAATCTTGTAAAACTTAAAAGCTTTGAAAATCTTGAAAAAATTGAAAATCCTGAAAATCCTGAAAATCCTGAAAATCCTGAAAATCATAAAAATGATGACGCTTATGATAATAGCAAGAATGCTTTAAAGAAACAGCAGAGGGCAAATCGAATAGCGAAAAAAGGAAACATTTCGGAAGATTTTCAAGAAGAAATCATAAAAGAAAGTAAGGATGAAAATTATAAAGGAAATTCAAGAGAAGAAAAAAATATAAATACTTCAGAGAATAATTTAATAGAGAACCCAAGAGAAAAACTTAATGGTGTTCATAGAGAGAATCTGACAGATAAATCATATAGTCAAGACATCGCTATAACCCCGGGTGATACTATAAGTAATTCAATCGGTATCAATATGGATAAATCCTCCAATAGAGATGTTCTTAAAAGAGCAGGTGGTATAAGCTCAGATGCCGTAGCATTAGCACTGCAAAAGGCAAGAATTACAATCTCAAAAGCCACTGGTGAAAAGGACGATAGCGCTTCTTCGGATGCATTAAAAGCAACAGAGAACGCAGGTGGTAAGGTTGCAAGGGTAGGTTTTGATACTGTAAAGAAAACAAAAGATTTTGTATCTGATGAAGGCAGAGAAACATCAAGCTTTATAACGGAAAAATCCATCAGTAACACTAAAAAGCCAAAGACAGAATCTCAGGTGAAAAAGGAAGCAAACCGAAAAAGGCTGAGCAGAAAAAGACTTTTACTCAAGAGAAAAGCAAAACGAGCTGCCAAGGCAGGTAAGACAACAGCTGAAGGAGCTAAGAAATCCATTTCTATTAGCAAATTCATGATAGACACTGCTTTCCATGGAAGTAAGGTAATGATAGGGATAGTTGCATTCATAGTAGTTTTGCTGGTATTTGGTGGCGAGGGTGCGATGAGTGTTATACCCACGACAGTAGAAGCGTTATCTGTAGAAGAAGCTTCAAGCTATCAGAGTAATCCTTATCAGATAGATGCAGCAGACTTGAAGATGTCAGCACTTGAGATGGGCTTACGGCAAAAGATAGATGGTATCGAAGAAGAATATCCAGATTATGATGAATACACTTATACATTGGCGGATATAGGACACGATCCATATACCCTGATAAATTATCTCTCAGCTCAGTATGGTGAAATAGGTACTGAAGCTATGGAAGAAATAGATGCATTATTTGAGGCTATGTATGAACTTAAGCTGACAGAGGATGAGGATGTCCGAACACGATGGGTGCTGAAACCGGTAGAAGATGAGGAAGAAGAGGAAGGAGATGATGAAGAAGACGACGAGGATGAAAACCCTGATGAAGAGGATGATCCTGAAGAAGAGTCTGACGATGATGATGGCGAAGAAGATGATGAGGAGGATGATGACGATGATGAACCGGAATACGAGCTTGTCGAAGAGAAATACACAGTATACATTCTTAAGGTTGAACTTATAGCGAACTCATTAAGTGGGATAATTGATGAGAAACTATCTGGAAGTGGGGAAAAGAGGCAGATGTATCAGCTGTACAGCTCAACACATGGACTGATGCAGGTATTAGGATCTCCTGTAGCTACGCCTTGGTCTGTAAAAAGTTACTATGGTTACAGAAGAAATCCGGTAACCGAAGAAGATGAGATGCACAAAGGACTTGATATTTCAGTTGCAGAAGGTACGCAGGTATTATCTTCAATAACCGGAACTGTGACGAATGTCGGATCTGATGAAATGTTAGGAACTTATGTAACAATAACTGATGAAGGAAAATTATCTGTATCCTATGCGCATTTAAGTAGTGTAAGCGTCACGAAAGACCAGAAAGTAGCCGAAGGTGAACAAATCGGATTGTCGGGCGGGAACGGTTCCCAAGAAGGTAGCTGCATCCATATGGAACTCACAGTAGATGGAACATATTTCAACCCGTTATTTTATACAAAGAACGGAAAGGAGCAAACGAAAAAGTGAATTTAGAGCAATTAGAAAAAAGGAAGGCTATCTTGGAAAGCACGATACATAAAGCAACAGAGGAAAAAGACGATGTGGAAAAACAGATCGAAGATATTGTGCTGAAAAAGGTAAAACCGCATTTAGCAAGGAACAGGATATCGTTCCCGGAGCTTTTGAACCTGCTGAATGCCAATGGTGAGGAACTTAGGTCATATTTTAGAAAACTGAAAAAGGAGGGCAAGGTAAACAAGGATGAAATCAAGGATAGAGAAACCGAAGTCAATCAATAAGAGGCTTGCTTTCAAAACCATATTTATAATTGCCGTGGCTATTTTATTAATTGAAAGAATCAGCCTTATATCTGTTCACGCAGACGAGATGACTTCGGAGGATGGAACTTCCCGACAAGTTGTCGGGAAGTTAGAAGATGGTGATAGTACAGATATAAAAGAATTAAATCCGGATATGCCGGAGCCATCTCAGAAATCGGGAGAAGATAACTCTGGCAACACCTCTTTAGAGACTTTGCCGGATATAGAGATATACATCGACATACCGGATGGTTATTACAACGAGAAAACAACAATAACATTTAGCCTTAAAACCAAGGATGGCTCTATGCCAAGCATCAAGAGTGTTAAGGCAAGGGCAGGTAAGAAAGGCAGTTATACCGATGTGACGGAGACAATGAATCTTGAAATCACAGAAGACTGTACAATTCATGTAATAGCAACAGATACAAGTGGGCGCACATATGAACGTAGCAGGAAGATAACTTGTTTTGATAAAGAAGCCCCGACATTAAATGCGTCCGTAAGCGAAGGAATTCTCGAAGTAGTGCCGAAGGACAGTCTATCAGGTGTGAAAAGTATAATCATAAATGGCTATGAGTATACGGAATTGAAAAATGGAAAACTGACAATTCGTCTTTCACAGTTTGATGCGGGTTATGAGAAATTTTATATTCAAGCAACAGACAATGCCGGGAATAAATCTGAAAAATACACTGTTAAGAACCCATATTATAAAAGCAAGGATTCTGATTCAGATTATGTTCCTGCAACAGAATTGCCAAAGGACACTCATCCAACGGACATAAGTGATTCAACAGCTGAGGTCACGGAACATATAAAGGTAGACAATGATGGAAATGTGATAACATCGGCTCAGGATATTTCAGATTTGCTATCTGAAATTGGAATAATCAGCGATGATAATAATGGAGATAAGACAGATAAGGACGGCATAAATATATCGGTATTAGGAGATATCTTGGGTTATCTGTCTAACAACGAGTATGATGAAACTTTACTGGGCCGTGAGTTCTATACCATAAACACTAAAAGCGGAAAGTCATTCTATCTTATTATAGATAAGATCGGTGATAGAGAGACAGTTCGCTTTTTAACAGATATTACGGAGAATGATTTGCTCCACGTTGTAAAAAGTGATTCGCAGTCATTGCCAAGAAATTCTGCTGCAAAGGATTCTGCTATCAAGGATTCAGCCCTATCAAATAATAACGGAAATGCTGATACTGATGAAGGATATTCGGGAACAAAGCAGATGACTGATGATGAAGTACAAAAAATTGAAAATGCTCAGCAAGCTGCACAGGAAGAAGGGAAGACTCAAGAGCCAAGCTTCATACAGAGAAATATGAGCTATATCATTATGGCGGTTGCCGGAGTGATTGCTATAATCCTAGGGTATTACTTCAAGGTAGTAAAGAGGCGCAAAAATCAGGATCCAGATGATACAGTTGAAGAGTCCGGTGAAGAGCAAAACACTGAGGATACCGAAGAAGATTATTTAGGGATAACTAAGGATGAAGAACCTAAACAATAATATTTGTTAGTAACACCAAAATAAGGACAAAAGAACAAATAAAAAATTAAAGGAGAAGAATCATGGCACAGACATTAGAAGAACGATTCAGAGAGGAAACACAGAATCAGATTAACACGGGCTTCGTAGAAATAGGTGAAAACAATCCGTTTATCGGGAACACCAACTCACCCAGGATGTCAGGTACGATAGAGCTTCAGCCTGATAACTCCAGACCTTATGAGCGGCCACAGTATAAGCCGCTTGGTAATATACCAATAGTTGATGGAGAATCGGGGATGGCTCCAAACAATCCGAAGCCTGAATATAAAGAGATTACTTTGAAGTTCGCAAAAGGACTTGTGGGAGATGAGTTTGAGGCTAAGGATGGTAAAACATACAGGGAAATCAAGATACCCAATGCGGACAGGGATGATAAAAGTCCTTGGCTGTCATTTGTTGCAAGGGCGGATCAGATTCATATAGATAATTATACAGTTAACGGGATGTGGCTTAAGATGCCGGCGGATGGGCATACTACTGTAAAAAGAGACTTTATAGTCGGAGTAGAGCCTAATGGCAAGCCGATTTACCAGAGGGAGTCAGCACCGATATCAAACAAAGATTTAAAGAAATTGATGGATGAAGTGCGTCCCAGAGAAAAAACATCATTTAAGGATAAACTGAGCGAGAAACGAGAGACATTGGCAGAGACACTGGCAAGAAGGACGAAGAACCCTATCAACAGAGAAAACAAGGAAATATAAGGAGGGACAGAACGATGAGTACTGAAAACGACAGAAAGCCCATAGAATATGACTATGAAAAGATGGATATGGATGCGTTACAGAAAAGGATAATGGCATACAAGAAATTATCCGAGAATATGCAGAAGGCAGCTGAGGCAATCAGGCAGAAGGGAGCAAAGGCATGATGAACTATGAAGAGTTTAAGCAACAGGTAGTTGACCATATAAAAGAGCATCTGACAGAAGAGTATGCAAATGCTGATGTAAGGATCAAGCAGGTGACGAAGAACAATGATACCATCCAGGACTCGTTGTATATCAATAATGAGAACGAGAGGGTTTCACCTGCAATAAATTTAAATGAATCATTCATGGCATATGAGAGAACAGGTGATTTTAATGCAGAAATGGAAAAAATAGCAGATATCAGGATGAATGCAGATCCTCATCTTGATATTGATATTAACAGTATAATGAATTTTGAAGCGATGAAGGATAGGATTGACTGCAGACTGATAAATCTTGAGAGTAACAGTGAATATCTAAAGAACAAGCCTTATAAGCAGATAGAGGATCTTGCTGTCATATATTGTGTGGATCTCGGAAAGAATACTGATGGGATAATGAATACGGTAGTTACCGATAGCCTTATGGAAAACTGGCAGATATCAGCAGATGAGCTAGACCGTGTGGCTATGGAAAATCTTTCCCAAAACGAAAATATGCTGTTTGGCAGTATGAGGGATATGCTCAAAAACGCAATGTACCCTGATGTTCCGGATGATGATTCTTCCTTGGATTTTCTGCTCCCTCCGGAAACAGGACCCCAGATGTACGTGCTCACTTCTGAAAATAAGTTGTATGGAGCAAAATATCTTGCTGATACTGAAAGAATGGATAATATAGCGGAAAAATTAGGCGGGGATTTCATAGTGATTCCTTCAAGCATAAATGAGTGTATCCTTATGCCGAATGATGGAAGCATTGACAGAAAGACATTAGAGGCGATGATACATGATGTCAATGTTCACGAGGTACTTGAAAAAGAGGTGCTCTCGGAACATGCCTATGCATATGATTCACAGGCACACGAACTGATGCGTGCCGACAGATATGAGGAACGTCAGGCATCGAAGCAGATGTTCCAGGCGGTAGACCAAGCTCTTACTGCAGCAGTCGGTGAAGAGAAAGTAGCTTATGAGGCTAAAACAGAGAGGGCTGAGAAATCAGAAGCTTCTAGGGAAAAGATATCTGTAAAGGCGCAGATAGCTGATAAGAAAAACCTTATAGCTAAGAATACTGCAGAGAAGGCAACGCCGTCTAAAAATATACATGTTGAGTTATGAGTCATTAATTCATGAATAATACTTGCCAAAATCTTTAGGAACGTGTATAATATAATGATACAAAGGGATTATTATCTGTGAATTTGGATATTAGGTATTCAGTGCAAGGAGGTGATAGCTATGTGCAAAGTTAATACAATGAGTATCGGCAATTGTCATTTTAAGGTTGCCGACATTAAACGGAAATATATGGAAAATATAGTAGACTCTGCTCGAAAGTGTGATTTTATTAAGAGAATAATACTTTTTGGGTCAAGCACTGAAGAAAGATGTACTGAAATATCAGATATAGATCTTGCTATTTTTGGAACGCATAGTAGATCAAAAGCCCTTACCTCAAAAAAATATGAACGCTTTGCCAGACAATTATTCCTATTTGACAACCATTCACAAAATTATGATCTGTTATACTTTAAAAGCGATACTAAGGATAAGAGTGCAATACTTGAAGAAATAAAAAAGGGAGAAGTGGTATATGAGTGCGAATAATACTAATCCTTTATCACTGGGGCAAGTAGAAGCAGATTTGTTTATGGCTGAGGCTGCAATGAATAAAGCAGATAGTCTTTCAGCGAAAGCTAGTAAATCTTATAAAGGGCTAGCTGGCTATCATTTACAACAAGCTGCTGAAAAACTAATAAAGTTTCAAATATATGAATCAGGATTACGGACAAATAATACTCAGATATATAAACATAGTTTAGATGATCTGATAACATATGCCATTTCTTTAGGAATTAGTCTGGATGTTCCTAAATGGATAAATGAAAAGAAATTCATAATAGCATCATGGGAGGCGCAGGGAAGGTACGATTTACATTTTGTGGTAAGGATGGATACCTTGAAGAAATGCTATCAAGAGATTCTGGTATGGAAAGATAGGATTCGCAGAACATATCATTAAAAGTTTTATCGTAATATAGATGATAATGTAACACAACTAAATATGTAATATATGCACAGGTTTAAGAGCAATCTTATCCCTGTGCATTTTTATTTTGTGGAGGAACAATGACAAGATTACAAGAACTTAAAGGTTTATCTGAGTATGTTTCAAAGCTCATAGCGGAGGATCCCGAGGAATGGAAGAAGTTCCTTGTAAATGCATCCCGGTTTACTTGGTATCCGTTTGAGGATCAGATCCTGATATATGCTCAGCGTCCGGATGCTACAGCATGTGCATCTATGGAACTGTGGAACAATCGGATGAACTGCTGGGTAAACAGAGGAGCAAAAGGTATAGCCCTGATAGATGATGACGGAGTGCCCAAACCCCGGCTCAAATATGTTTTTGACGTAAAAGACGTGCATGAAGCAAGGTTCATAGGTCATAAACCTATCCCTTGGCAGATGAAACCGGAATATCATCAGGCTGTAATAGATGCATTAAAAGACAAATACGGTCCCAGAGTCATAGAAGGTGGCTCATTCCGTCAGACAATTCGGGAGTTGTGCGAGTTGATAGCGGCTGAAACAATCGAGGAATATGTAGACGGAGAATTGAAACACTATGTGGACGGCAGCAAGTTTGAGGGATTAGAGACGTATGAAATGGAAGATCCGTTTGCCCGGACAGTGGCAGACAGCCTTTGCTATATGGTATTGTCAAGGTGCGGTGAGGAATATGTTCCCAGTTCCTGGTATGAAAGCTTTATATATCTAAACAAGTTCAACTCCGTGGATACCTTGAATGTGCTCGGGAATGCCATAAGAGATCAGGCAGATCCGCTATTAAATGAAATAGGACGAACTGTAAGGGAATGTGACAGAAATATCCAATTACAAAATACTATCCGTAAAAATGAAAAAATACTTGAAAACGGATATGAAAAGGTATATAATGCAGATGGAAATATATTAACCGATGGTATAAACTATACAGAAGATATACAAAAAGATAGTGAAAACACAAACACCGTAAATGTTAACGGGGAAAGGAGCACATATGGCACAGAGCTTAATGGAGCAGATGGGAGTACAGTACATACAGGCAGGGGATTATCTGATACCGAGCCTAAAATCGAACGAGGAACCGGAGGAGCCGCTCACGAAGTACGGAATGAAGAGGAGACAATTCCTGAAGGACAACAGACGGGGAATATACGGAGCGATGCTCCTCAAAGGAACCTTGATGGAACACTGCCTGACAATCCAAAAGCAGGCAGAGGAAAGAATGGACCTGCTGACAGAGCAGATGGCGAAAGCCGAGGGAGTGAACGAGAACCTCAAAGCAACCGAACAGATGAAGTGGGTAAGGATGATGAACAACATCAGGGCATCGGCAGAGGAGATGGTACTGAAGGAACTGGTATACGCATAAAAGACGATAATCTGCCCGATGAACAAGAGCAACAAGAAAATACGGTCAGATCAGTATCCCAGAATGGCTTGCTGAGGTTTGAGGATACAGAACATACTGACAGCCCAGAGCCACGACAACTTAATTTATTTGACCTATTCCCTTCTATGGAAGAGCAGATGGGAACAATCACAGCAGCGGAAGCAAGTGTGAAGCACACTAAGCCCGCTGCTTTTTCTTTGTCCGCTGACCAGATAGATGAGGTTCTGCGTTCAGGGGGAGGTCAAAGGGAATCGAGGAAGCGCATATACGCAAAATATCAGGAAGGCAAAACTCCTGCTGAAATGGTAGAGTTCCTTAAGGATGAATACAAAATAGTCGCAAAGGGTTACACCTTTGATAAACACCCGGTAGCATTCTGGTTCAATGGAAACGGCGTAGAAGCCGGATATGGGACGTCAGCCTTTGAAAACAATCTCCTTGTGATGGATTGGGATGAGATAGAAGCAAATATCAGGCGTCAGGTTGAAAACGGCTCATATATGGGCAGGAGCGAAGCATTCCTTGTGATGCCATATGAAAGAAAAAGGCTTAGCGAGGCTATCACATATTTTTTTGTAGATGGGATAGAGAATATACCGGAGTCTGTTTTTGGAACGGATAAGGGATACCCAAGCCGGATGGAAACTGTCGCAGATCGCATTGCCACACATGAAGGTCGGCAAACAGTGATATCGGAGCTGCAAAAAGCACAGACTGATATCGAAGATGGCAGGAAAGGCTTAAGATGGAGATATGTAAAGCGCCCGGAGTATCTTATAAATGAACTGATCGACCTTGATAAAGAAATGATTACGTATCCCTTGAAGGATGAAGTCACTGTGAACCAGGGAGACTTCGTGACACAGGATGAAATTGAAGAATTGATACGTGGTGGAAGCGGTTTCCAAGAGAGAAATTTCAGAATATATGAGTATTTCAATGAGCATCACGAAACAAAAGATAATGTCGCATTCCTGAAAAAGGAGTATGGCATAGGCGGGCGCTCGGATGCTCTCATAGGGACGGAATACAGCTGGGCAGACCATGACGGAAAAGGGTTACGGCTTAGAAAAGGGAATCTGATGGCTCCGTATGCAGATATCCTGCTTAACTGGAATCAGGTTGAAAAGATTATCCGTAAGATGGTGAATGAAAACATTTACCTAAGACCCGAAGCCAAGGAAGAATATGAGCAGCGGAAGCTTAAAAATGCTCAGGAGCAGTTAAAGGAGGAGCAGGAAGAACTGCAACAGACTCTCACGGCTGATGATGTGGAGGATGAGCACTTCCCTAAAAGGCTTGAGGGCAGATTTCAAGATGCTTTTCTGCAAAAGGATAATGACATACAGTCTGAAATCCAGGAAACGGAAAATAATGAACGGCTTACTGGAACAGAAGAAACCGAAATCGTGGAAAGGATTTCTGAGCAGGAAAAATTAGAACTTGAACAGCAGAAAAAAGTCCGTGAGGAGATGGCAGCAAAGGCTCAGAACTTCCATATAACAAATGAGAATCTTGGTGCAGGCACTCCGAAGGAGAAGTTCCGGAATAATATCGAAGCGATAAAGACACTTCAGCTCATAGAATCAGAACAGAGAGTAGCCACTCTAAATGAGCAGGAGGTTCTTTCAAAATATGTCGGTTGGGGCGGTCTTTCAGATGCTTTTGATGAAAGTAAGACAAATTGGAGAAGTGAATATAACGAACTGAAGAACCTGCTTTCGCCTGAAGAGTATGCTAGTGCCCGTAGCAGTACTCTTAATGCACATTATACTTCGCCGACGGTGATAGGCAGCATATATGAAGCACTAGACCATATGGGATTCCGTAGGGGCAATATACTAGAGCCTGCTATGGGGATCGGCAACTTCTTTGGTATGCTTCCCGAAAATATGAGCGATAGCCGATTATACGGAGTTGAGCTGGATTCTGTATCAGGACGGATAGCAAAACTATTATATCCCAAAGCCAATATCCAGGTAAAAGGCTATGAGAAAACAGACTTTCCTAACGATTTCTTTGATGTAGCCATAGGTAATGTACCTTTCGGTGATTACAAGATACCTGACCGTCAGTATGATAAGAACAATTTTCTGATACACGATTATTTCTTTGCAAAGTCGCTGGACAAGGTTAGACCGGGCGGAGTGGTAGCCTTTGTCACGAGCAAAGGTACTATGGATAAGCAGAATCCATCAGTAAGAAGATATTTAGCACAAAGGGCAGAACTCATCGGAGCAATCCGCCTGCCAAATACAGCATTTAAAGAGAATGCCGGAACAGAAGTAACTTCCGACATTCTCTTTTTTAAGAAACGTGATAGGCTTGTTGATTTAGAACCGGACTGGGTACATCTCGGGATGGATGAAAACGGTGTTGCGATGAACAGCTATTTCATAGATCATCCTGAGATGATAATGGGAAAGATGGAGATGGTGACGGGACCTTTCGGTATGGAGAGCACCTGCCAGCCTGATATCACAAGACCGCTCTCGGAACAATTATTAGGAGCTATGAGCCATATCACTGGAACTTATGATATCCCTGAACTCTCACCAGGTTTGGGAGAAAACGGTCTTGACTCAATAGACAGTTCCTTAACAGAAAATAGTAACTTAAAAAGTGATATCATCCCTGCTGACCCCACTGTAAAGAACTTCAGTTATTGCCTTGTGGATGATAAGGTATATTACCGTGAGAACAGCATTATGCATCCTGCAGGTATGTCAGAAAATATGGAAGCAAGGATAAAGGGTATGATAGGCATCCGTGACTGCACGCAGCAGCTGATAAATATGCAGATGGATGATTATTCGGATGAAGCAATAAGCATTAAACAGAAGGAGCTGAACGCTCTTTATGATGATTTCTCAAAGACTTACGGGCTTATCAGCTCACAGACCAATAAGAGGGCATTCAATCAGGATTCCTCATACTGTCTGCTTTGTTCCCTTGAAAAACTTGATGATGAGGGTAAGTTCCAGGGCAAGGCGGATATGTTCACTAAGCGCACGATAAAGAAAGCAGAACCCGTGACGAGTGTAGACACAGCATCGGAAGCACTTGCGGTATCGCTGTCAGAAAAGGCAGGTATAGACCTTGAATATATGAGTAAGCTAACCGGTAAGTCAGAAAATGAGCTGACAGAAGAACTCAAAGGTATAATATTCAAAAATCCTCTTACTGTGAAATGGGAGACGGCTGATGAGTATCTGTCGGGTAACGTGAGACATAAGCTTCAAGTAGCTAGGAGGTATGCTGATAATAATGATATAAGCAAGGGCATAACTGATAATATAATAAATCCTCTTGACAGTGATAAGACCGGGGAAAAAGCAGATACCTATGATTATTCTATAAACGTCTTTGCCCTTGAGCGAGTCCAGCCTAAAGACCTTGATGCTTCCGAAATAGAAGTCCGCATAGGTGCTACATGGATAGAGCCGAGGTTCATAGTGGACTTTATGAGGGATACCTTTCATACCCCTGATTATCTGATTGACAGAGGAACGGTATCTGTCAATTATTCTGATATCACAGGACAGTGGAATGTGAGCGGAAAGAATGCAGATTATGGAAATGCGCTTGTGCATTCCACCTATGGTACCGGCAGGGCAAATGCCTATAAGATACTGGAAGATTCCCTAAATTTAAAAGATACAAGGATATTTGATATAGAGATGGAGGATGGAAAAGAAAAGAGAATCCTCAACAAAAAGGAAACAATGCTAGCGTCCCAAAAGCAGGAAGCCATACGAGAGGCTTTCAAGGATTGGGTATTCCGTGACCAGGAGAGAAGAATGGAGCTTGTCGGGAAATATAACGAGCTGTTCAACTCCACTAGACCCCGCGAGTATGATGGATCACATCTGACATTCCCGGGTATGACTCCGGATATAGAATTAAGACCGCACCAGAAGAATGCTGTAGCCCATATCCTATATGGAAATAACACGCTTTTAGCTCATGTGGTAGGTGCAGGTAAGACCTGGAGTATGGCTGCAGCAGCTATGGAGAGCAAGCGTTTAGGCTTATGCCAGAAGTCATTGTTTGTAGTTCCAAATCATCTGACAGAGCAGTGGGCGAGTGATTTTCTGCGCCTATATCCCGGAGCAAATATCCTTGCAGCAACTAAAAAGGACTTTGAACCTGCCAATAGAAAGAAGTTCTGCTCACGTATAGCTACCGGTGATTATGATGCAGTCATCATCGGTCATAGTCAGTTTGAACGTATACCGCTGTCCACTGAGCGCCAAATTGCCATTATAGAAAAACAGATAGACGAAATAGAGATGGCGATACAGCAGACAAAGGCTGATCACGGTGAGCGTTATACCATAAAGCAGATGGAAAAGAGCAGGAAAAATCTTGTGGCTAAGCTTGATAAACTGAATGATCAGACAAGAAAGGATAATGTCATAACCTTTGAGCAATTGGGCGTTGATAGGCTTTTTGTAGACGAAAGCCACGGCTACAAGAACCTCTTCCTATATACCAAGATGCGTAATGTTGCCGGTATAGCACAGACAGAGGCTCAGAAGTCCCAGGATATGTTCAATAAATGCCAGTATCTAGATGAATTGACTGGTGGAAAAGGAATTACATTTGCATCCGGGACACCTGTCTCTAACTCAATGTGTGAGCTTTACACGGTTATGAGATACCTGCAGAACAGTACATTGCAGCAGATGGGGTTAGGGCAGTTTGACAGCTGGGCGGCAACCTTCGGTGAGACACAGACTGCAATAGAATTAGCACCTGAAGGAACGGGATATAGGGCGAAGACCAGATTCTCAAAATTCTTCAATCTGCCTGAACTTATATCGTTATTTAAGGAGAGTGCAGATATCGAGACATCGGATATGCTGAACCTTCCGGTACCAGAAGCGGAGTATGAGAATGTAGTGCTGAAACCGTCAGAAGCACAGAAAGAGATGGTAAAGTCACTGGCAGATAGGGCAGAGCTGGTGCGCAATAGGGCTGTGGATCCGTCGGAAGACAATATGCTCAAAATCACGAATGATGGAAGGAAGCTTGCTCTTGACCAGAGGCTGATATCGGATATGCTACCTGATGATGAAAACAGCAAGACTAACGCCTGCATAGATAGGGCATATAAAATATGGCAGGACACGGCTGAGAAAAAGTCTACACAGTTGATATTCTGTGACCTCTCGACTCCAAAAGGTGATGGGACTTTCAATGTATATGATGACATAAGGGAAAAACTCGTTGCAAAGGGAGTACCGAGAGAGCAGATAGCCTTTATCCACGAGGCAAATACTGAACTTAGGAAAACGGAACTGTTCGCAAAGGTAAGGAGCGGGCAAGTAAGATTCCTTATAGGTTCAACTGCTAAGATGGGCGCAGGAACTAACGTGCAGGACAAACTTATAGCCCTGCACCACCTCGATGTACCGTGGAGACCCTCGGACATCGAGCAGCAGGAAGGGAGGATATTAAGACAAGGTAATACTAATCCAAAAGTAAGTATCTTCAGATATGTCACCGAGGGCACATTTGATGCATACAGTTGGCAGTTGATCGAGAACAAGCAGAAATTCATAGGGCAGATAATGACAAGCAAAAGCCCGGTGAGGAGCTGTGAGGACATAGATGATGCAGCACTATCATATGCAGAGGTAAAAGCACTTGCTACCGGCAATCCATATATCCGTGAGAAAATGGACCTCGATATTCAGGTGAGTAAATTGAAGCTACTAAAGGCTAACCATACCAGCCAGAAATATAGGCTGGAGGATCAGATAGCTGTACACTATCCGAAACTAATAGAAACATTAAAGGAGAGGATAGAAGGATTCAAGGCAGATATTTCACTATATGATGCTAATAAACCAGAGAAGTCTCAACAAACGACTGTTGTATCACCTGATAAAGCTTACATTCTAACTAAAACAGATAATCCTAAAAAAGCTGAAGGTAAGGAACAATCCGAAAACTTCCGAATGACAGTAGCAGGAAAGACCTATGAGGAAAGAAAGGATGCAGGTTCAGCACTGATCTCAATTTGCAGGGAGATGAAAGCATTCAGAGACCCGACAGAAATAGGAGAGTACCTAGGATTTAAGATGTCGGCAAAGTTTGAACCTTTCACATCAAAGTTCAACCTGATACTAAAAGGAAAGATAAGTCACGAAATAGAGATAGGAGCTGATGCATCCGGAAATATCACCCGTATAAACAATCTTCTTGAAGGAATGGAAAAGCAGTTAGAGGAAGTAGAGCTGAAACTAAAGAATGCTGAACAGCAGCTGGAAATCGCCAAGGCAGAAGTCACAAAGCCCTTTGAAAAAGAGCAGGAGCTGAATGATAAGCTAATGAGACTATCAGAACTGAATGCACTCTTAAATATGGATGAAAAGGGAGATAATGCCCTAGATATTGATGAAGAAGCAGGGGGAGATAATAACCTTGCAATCGCAAGTGAAAAGAAAGCAGCATATATAGCATCTGAGCCGGAAGTGGCATACACACCCATACCTCAGGGTAAGCAGGCTTTACGGATAGAAACAAATGATATTAAGGATGGTAAGGGAAATAAGAGTTCCGGACCATTTCATCAAAAGCTACAAGATAAGATGCGTCAGATACAAGAAAGTAAGTCTTGCAAGGCTGTGCCGATTAAAACGTGCGACATACTTAAGAAGAATACCGAAAAAGGAGCAATATGAACCATATGAATGAAATTGAACATACAGAAATCATAGAAACCACTGAAACACTCAAAGCCTCAAAAGAAATGGATGTAGTAGTTACACTTAACAGTACGTCGGAATTTGCTGAATTCCTAAAGGAGAACGATGGGAAGATAGTAAGTGTAAGGATAGAGTTTGCAGGAGGAACGGATGGCAGATGAATATGAATTGAAGCAGGTATCGGTAAGGCTCTGTCTGAAAGAGGCAGATCCGCTGTACTCATCTGAGCCAATAACGAATTCTGAAAAGGCGGTGGAAGTAATGGCAAAGGCTATGGCTGAGCTTGACAGAGAACATTTTTACATACTGCTCCTTGACAGTCAGAAACGGACTATAGCCCCGACATCTCTATCACCAACAGCCTTTAACCTGATTGCAGTAGGTGACCTGAATCAGACAATGGTTCCGATTCAGAATATATTCAAGGCGGCGATTATGACAAATGCGGCTGCCCTTATCGGATTGCATAATCATCCGTCAGGTTCTTTGACACCGAGCCAGGCAGATTTATCCGTTACGAAACGTATGGTAGAAGCAGGACGGCTCATTGGTATCCCAGTCACTGACCATATAATAGTAGCAGGTGGTTCGGGTCTACATACAAGTATCCGAAACACGAACCCGGAGCTGTTTAGTTTTGTAGCAGAGCAGTCACCGAGATTTATTGCTGAGGAATCTCCAAGGTTTGTTAGTGAACAATCACCACGGTTTGTAACAGAACAATCACAAAAGTTTATAACAGATTGGAATTCAAAGAAACGGGTATCAGTAAAGAATGAGATTGCTGAGAAGAATAAACTGGTCGAGAAAAAGGCAATGATAGTTTCAAAATCTAAAGAACCACGAAGCATTGAACAGACTATATAAACAGAATCCGGAAGAGTCCACCAATAGAGGACTTTTCCGGATATTTTTTTGTTCAGGAAGTTTTTGAGTAACTCTTCAAGCAGTTTCCTTCCGTTTAGTTCGTGAATTATCTGGCTGGACTTTTTCTTCATCTAAGACAACCGGATTATTGTTCTCAGCCATATTGTTTTTATCGGTATTTCTAATATCCTTGCCGGTTGTTATATTGCCGGCATCATTATCCTCCAACTTCCCGACAACTTGTCGGGAAGTTCCATCTCTGGAAATATCATCCCCACCATCATTCATCTTGGCTTTTTTCTTGTCATTCTTAGTCACATACAGCAGGTTCCACTGCAATGAATGTTTGAGTTTTTTGTTATAGTATATAAGCATTGCCTCTGCGTATCCAAGTGAGCCTGCACGGCGTTCCTTAGCTACTTTAGTGATTTCTTTTATGGAGATTATACCGAGTTTTTCCTTGAAAACATCGTCATCAAGATTGGTTCCGTATGCACATATCAGACGGGTGACACCATTAAGAATATTGGCAGAGAATGATTTCTGTTCGCCTTCCCAAGTGCCGATTATGAGCTTTAAGACTCTGTCAAGGACTTTGTAGCCATATTTATAATAAATAGTCTCGATAGTGCCGATAGCCATAATATTGCCGGGAAGAGGAGATGAACCCACCTTCATATCATAGGACTCTATCATATCCCGAATAATCAGGGAATCTTCGTTACCGGCCTCACAATTGGCGTTGAATATTTCTACAGCAGTCAATGCCTTAACATTTTTCATCTGATTGGCGAAAATATCGGCTTCCATAGTATATTCCAGATCATCGTAGATCATGCACCATACGGGAGTATCACGGCTGCCGGAAGCCATAGCAACGATTTCGGCAGTGTGTTGACCGTTGAAAACATAATTGGTACCGTCACGGCGGCTTACCTTTATAGGATTTATCTGGTTCAAGTCGAAGTTTAGTACTGCTTTGTTGACATGAATCATTGAAAGTTCCCGCTGATATTTCTGGTTGGAGACAAGATTTTTTATCGGTATAAGTTCAAAATGAACACGTGGTACGAACTCATTGTATTCATTTTCGGCACTCATGCGGTCCCCCTCTCTACCAGTGATTCCTGTACAGTCTTTACGGTATGCTCAAGGAAAGAGAGCTTTTTCATAAGCTGGAGACTGGCTTTGGTAGTGATCTTTCCAAAGTTGCTTGAACTATGAACACGCTGGATGGAAGAAATCCAGGAGTCAATGGTCATACATAAGCTGTTAGCTTCCGAATCGGGATCATACTGGGGCATCTGACGTATGGTTGCGTGCTTGACCATCTTTTCCTCTGTACGTTCCCTTCGGCTCTGTGGAGCACGATTCTTTACGTGACTCCATTGAGCCTCGTTACGGATAAATGAAAGTGTCATACGTCCTAGATTATCCCTTTTGGCAGCGGCAGCTACGGCTTTAATCTCGTCGGGCATAAGTCGGGCAAGCTCCGGGATGTTCTCGTGGGATATACGGACTTTACCGAGAAGAATATTCCTAGCAAAGTCCTCATCCTGATCGAAAACGGTATTTAGAGCATTTGATATAGTATGGTACTTAACTATTGTGCCTGCGGAAAGGAAAAGCTTATGTCCCATCTTAGCAGCGAGATTATATTTTGAGTTCGCTTCAATTCCCAAGTATGAGCCTTGAAGGATGTATTCAAGCTTCTGACCTATGATATACATCTTATACTCCGGAGTAAGGTTCTCATTGGAGAGCTGGATAGAACATATGTACAGAGCAGCTTGATTGATGTTTTCAAAAGATAACTCAACAATCCTATAGGGAATACTATAATCAGTACATAGTTCATAAACATACTGGTCTGCAAGATGGCAGTTTCGCCAGATATGTATGACCGGAACAGTATCGAAAGAAGATAACTTATCGAAAAGCACTTCCTGCTCACGCTCATTTAAGGGTTGGACAAGTCTTGATAATATTGGATTAATCTTGATGTTTACAGAGTTGCCTGGGATATTACGTAAATCATGCTTCATTTGTATAAGCAGTATCTGGTGATCAATCTGATCCAGGTCAAGTGAAGGGACTGTTCGTTCAGCTTGACTTGCTTGATGCGTTGTATTCTGTTGCATCGCTTGACTCATTTGTTCTGCTTCATTTAACAGATCAGTCTTGTTCATTTGCTTCGTTAGTTCTGCCTGCATCATCTGATTCGTTGGAGTTGCTTGCTCCATCTGTAGCATCTGCTCTGTCTGGGTTATCTGTTCCATTTTCTGCGGAACTGTCTGGTTGTTCGGATTTAGTTGGTTTATAAGGTTCATTTATTATAGCCTCCTTCTCTTCATCTTTGTTTATTTTGAATACAGTATAATCATCAAAAATCTTTATCAGGACATTATCCTGGTGCTCTTTGGCAGAGAGACCAAATTGGTCGCTCCAATCCTCAGGGTATATAGCACGGTTAGAAGTCTTTTCACCAGCGACAGAAGATTTCTTCTTGTACATTTCTGCTGAAGTGAGATCGAATACGAAAAGACAGTCATTCTTAGTTCGTATAAGCTTTCCCAGTATCTTATATCTGCATCGGGGATCCCAACCCATAAGTTTCATAACCTTGGCAAAGAATATCCTGCAGGTTATGCTTTTGGGGTGTACTCGGTTATCTGAACTCGTGGAAGACCAACGGAATGAGTCTCTGGTTTCTTCAGTACAGGGCTTGACAGCCAGCTTTTTTTCAGCAGGGTTTACTAGGAACTGTACATAATCTGTCTTCGGCAGCTTACGGATACAAGCGGAGTTGACGGATACCTTTTCTTTGTTAAGTGTAACAGAAGGCTCGAAGAGATGTGCAAAGAACTCACCACGTACTACCTGATAACCGTTCAGGGAGAAATTTGGATCCTGTATAGCAGTTCCGTCATCTTCTTGGGAATCCTGGGAAAAATTGGAAACTTGAGAAATCTTGGTACATTCCTTTAACGAGGTGATATTATCCATCTTTTTATCATCCATCCTTGGGTCCTCCCATCTGTTTTATGATATCAGCAATCTGTTTGGCAGCTTCTTCATGTGTGGTAACGCCTTCTTCGTTATCAATCTTATATATGGAATCGGGAGTATCAGAAGTATCATCCTCCTTTTCCTCTTCATCTATGGATATTGCTTTACTCTTATAGTAGTTATCCCCGAAGTTATCAGCCCATCTGGCGGGGAATGCTACCATCTTTTTACGCTTATCAGCGATTTCTTCTTCCACAAACATAACAGCATTATGAGCATCATAGATTATGATAGTTCCATCCCTTGTATTATAGGCTGTCCCTTTTATCCTATAATTCCTTTCTGTTCTCCAGCCAAACATCTTATACAGAGTGGGGAGAAAAGCACTTCCGCTTACGGTCTTGGGTTCTGCTTTACCTGAAGGATATTTACACCATTCAACAGAGTAGCGAGAATCGTTGGGTGCAGGTTTGACCGCAAGAAGATGTTTGTTGGGATATACCCAAAGCTCGACTTTCCTTACTTGTGTGTTTACTGACATCTTAAGTATACTTGCCTTGTTGAAGGAAAGGATAGAGGAAGTGGCCGTTACGAACATTTGTCCATAAGTTGTCATAAACTCAGAGCGCACCAGCTCATATCCGGTAAGGTCAAAGTCACCTTTGTGTACCTCGATCTCTATAGGCTTAGAAGCTATCAGGGATATACCTTCATTTATGCTGTCACTGGCCATATAGTAGTCATCTTCAGTGAAACCTGCCCACTTGGGATGAACCGAAACATAACCTCTGAGTAGCCCGGAGCTTATCACATGCATCTCCGGGAAATATCCCTTGTTGCCGTATTTAGCATTCCGTATCATCTTCTGAACTGCAAAGAAGTCTTCACGGGATATGATAGGCTCGTGGTGTTCCTTATGCCTATACTGGTTGCGGTTCTTGTTATTTTTTTTCGATTTGTGATCAAGGTAGTTCGGAGTATAGGTCTTTCTTGCAAGTACATCACCACAGTACCTTTCATTAGATAAAACCCCTAGGATACTTTGGGAAGACCAATAGTTGTTACCCTTCTTGGTAAGCCGCTCAAGTTCTGTAAGCGCATCAGCTATCTGTTGGGTAGAGTAGCCATAAAGGTAGGAAAAGAAGATAAGACGTACGGTCTTTGCTTCATTCTCGTTTATGACGAGATTACCGTTTTCATCGTGGTCATATCCTAAAAGAACCGGAGTCAGGAATATGCCACGTCTGAAGCGCATCTCTATAGAGGCGTTCATAATCTCAGATTTGGTATGGCTTTCTTCCTGGGCTAAGGTGGCTATAAAGGATAGAGCCATCTCAGAGTTTTCGTCAAGGGTAAAGATGTTCTCAGTCTCAAAAAATATGCCTATGGGCGGGGTGGCGGCCTTTAGCTGACGGACATATCCAATACAGTCTATGATATTACGGGCAAATCGGGATACGCTTTTAGTCACTATCAGGTCTATTTTCCCATCACGGCAGTCGTTTATCATACGGATGAAGTTATCCCTATGCTGCAAGGAAGTACCTGATATGCCTTCGTCAGCATATATATCTACTAACTCCCAGTTGGCACGACGGTTTACCAGATCTTCATAATGGTTCTTCTGTAGTTCATAAGAAGAGGTCTGGTTAGGATCTCCGGTCGAGACACGGCAGTAGATACCAACACGTTTACGGACTTCAGATTTATAGAAGTCTTCCTGCGGAGTAGCGGGGATTACATCCAGGACATCCTCGCTGACACCTTTGTATCTTTCGCGTATTTTCTGTTTTATGTCATTTTTAGACTCTTCCAAGCATAAACCACCTTCTTCCCTTGTAGTATTTCCTTACGGTAATATGATAATAATGGTATTTTTAGAATAGTTCCATATCCTGATGGTTAAAAACATATCCTATTGGTTAACAACAGTTTTTTCATATTATCGTTGTTAACCAATAGGATATTCACATTTTCCTTATTCTATTATATGATATCGGTATGTAGTAAAGATATCAGTATCCTGTCAAGTTCACCGGAAGCAGAAGTTGGAGCGTGGGTCTGTAGCGGGTCATATATGAAGTCATTGACCGTGACTCCCAGTATTTCTGCTATCTGGGTCAGTTTATCGAGACTGGGTTTCTTCTTACCCGTTTCAAGGTTGCTTATGTATGCAGCCGTAGAATCAATCCTGAACGCTAGTTCTTCCTGAGTTATCCTGGATTTAAGCCTGTAATACCGGATAAGCTTGCCAACGGTTATGTAGTTTATCGCCATAGATAATCACCTCCAGTTAAATAATAACTATATGTAGTTATTAACTAAATAATTAAACTACTCTAAAAAGGGATTATATTGCATAATATTTTAAAAATCAAGAGGAATTTTTGCTTGAAAGGAACCCTTTCAGGCACAGATGTGAAGAGCAGGCACTTCGCATTTGGCTGTCATGCCTGCGATAGGGTATGTGAGATGATAGTATACGATAAACTTTGGGATTATTTGAAGGAGCATGGCGTTTCTCAGTACAGGCTGAATCTCATGGGATTAAGCCATGCAACCCTTACGAGACTAAAGAGAAACCAGCCGGTGAGCACGGAATCCTTGGACAAATTATGTAATATCTTAGACTGCAGGATAGAAGATATTGTAACACATGTAAAGAACGATGTACAAAATGCACAATAGAAGCCTTAAACAATAGCAATTTATGTATGTTTTTGATAAAGTTTATTGCTTGACTTTAATATGTCATAATGGTATATTTAAGTATTGTGGATAAGACTATTTTATAGTAGTATGATACCGGTTTGATAACAGGAGGGATTATGGAATACAGCGAAGAAATGTTTGACGAGTGTTTTAAAGCCGTAGCTCGTAATATCAAGAAGCTTCGGGTTAAATACCTTCTTACTCAAAAGGATATGTCAGAAAAGTTAGGTATAGATCCACAATACTACGCAAGGCTCGAAAGGGGAGATGACCCTAAGAGGAAGTTCACTTTAGAGAAGGTGTTCCTTGTTTGCTCGCTTTTTAATGTCGAGCCAAACGATTTGATAACTAAGCTTCCGGATATAAAAGAGGAGGGCATTAATCTGAATAATCTTAAGAAGGATATATCTAAGAAAATGAAGAGGATGAATGCTGAACAGCTGAGTGGGCTGAGGGAGTATTTGCAGAATATATCAGGGTGATAGATTTTAGAAGGAATTAGAAAATCATGTCCTAGGTGAACAAAAGATGGAAATCATCTGAATTATAAAAACTTAAATTTTTGTATTAACTGAAAAAAATTTATTAGAATAGAGGTTTAAGATTTTATGCCATCAGCATTAAATGAATACCAAAGTAAATTAAGCTATAATAAAAAAAGAAATATTTTTATAATCGGGGCAAAAAGTATCGGCCAATATGGTGGCTATGAAACATTCTTGGACAAATTGACAGAGGTTCACCAAAATGAGACATCTATACAATATTATATCGTTACCAAAGCAAATGGTGATGGTGCAATGGATGAGACAAAGCTATTCGGTGTCTCAAGTATAAAGAAGGATGAGAAGGGTCAAGTTAGAACTTTCAGATATCACAATGCTAATGTTATAAAACTTCATGTACCGCAGATAGGGGCGGCGCAGGCTATAGAATATGATATTAAAGCATTTAAGTGGTGTTTAAACTATATTAAGAAACATCAAATAAATGATGCAGCAATATATGTTTTAGCATGTAGAATAGGACCATTCTTTTGTAGCCTCGTTAAGAAAGCTCACAAATTGGGAACTAAGGTTTATGTGAACCCTGATGGGCATGAGTGGAAAAGAGCAAAGTGGTCAGGCCCTATCAGAAAATATTGGAAAGAATCTGAAAGATTAATGGTCAAACATTCAGATCTTTTAGTATGTGATTCTGTAAATATTGAAAAGTATATTTGTTCAGAATATGAAAAGTATCAACCTAAGACGACATATATTTCATACGGAGCAGATATTACTCCAAGCACTTTGGCAGATGATGATCCTACGTTTGTCAGATGGCTTAATGAACATGGTTTGAAGTGTAATGAATATTATATGTGTTGTGGAAGATTTGTTCCGGAAAACAGCTTTGAAATAATGATACGTGAGTTTATGATGAGTAAATCAACTAAGGACTTTGCAATTATAACCACAAAAAATGATAAGTTGCTAAATGAACTTGAAAATAAACTTCATTGGAAGAATGATAAAAGAATAAAGTTTGTTGGAACAGTATACAATCCGGAATTACTTAAGAAGATTAGAGAAAATGCTTATGGAAACTTTCATGGGCATACAGTTGGAGGAACCAATCCGAGTTTGTTGGAAGCCCTTACAAGTACAGATTTGAATTTACTGATTGAAGTAGGCTTTAATAGAGAGGTGGCAGAGGATTCAGCACTATATTGGAATGAGAAGCTCCATAGTTTAAGTAGATTGATAGATAATGTGGATTCAATGGAATTAAGTGAACGAAGAAAATATGGCATAAAAGCAAAGATGCGTATAAAAGAAGCATTTAATTGGAATTTTATTGGTAAGGAGTATTTAAGTCTATGGCAGAAATAGATAATATTGAGCAAGTAAAGAAAGTCCAAGCGATTGCATTGAATTTATACAGGAAATTTGCAGAAATATGTGAAGAAAATGGGTTAGTACATTATTTTACCGGGGGAGCATTAATAGGCGTTAAACGTCATAAAGGTTTTATTCCATGGGATGATGATATAGATATTGTTATGCCTAGAAAGGATTTTGACAGATTTCAGAGAATTGCAAAGAATTATTTATCGGAAGGATATGGAGTTTGTGATAGATGGACAGACAAGAGTTGGCATTTTGCTTTTTTACAATTCATGGACTTGAAATCTGAAATAGAAATAAATCTTGCTGAAATACCGAGAAAATCTAGCGTATGGCTCGATATTTATCCAATAGATGGTGTTCCCAATGGAAAATGGAGAAGAAAGCTTTATATTTGGTATATACTTCTGCATAGATACTTAATACAAGCAGCACATATTAAAACACAATCTGATGCCATAAGGCAGAGAGGAGCTATCGAAAGATTATTAATTGCGTTATCAAAAAAATTACCTATGAATAAGATTATTAACACTGACAAAGTACTGAATCATATGGAGAACACATTAAGAAAATATGATATGTTAAAATGTAGGTTGTCTGGAAATCTTCTGGGACGGTATAGAGAAAGAGAATTGGTACCTACCATATTTTGGGGAGAACCAAGGAATGAGAAATTTGAAGATGGATATGTTAAGACACCGCATAATGGGAGAGGCATATTAAAAATGATATATGGAGATTTTATGAAAATGCCTCCTAAAGAATTACAAGTAGCTCATAGGGTAAGAATATTAAAAAGTAGAGATAGTGAGTGATCAATAGAGTTTTTGATCATCATAAAAATGTTGATATGGATAATTATGTGATTTTACTAGCAGGAGGAGTTGGCACTAGAATGGGTGCTGATATCCCTAAGCAGTTTATAGAAGTTAGGAAAAAACCGATAGTAGCCTATACTTTAGAGGCTTTTCAGAATAATCCACAGATAAAGGAAATAGTAGTTGTATGTGTGAATGAGTGGATAGATAAAATGAAAGAAATAACAGTTAAATATTCATTGACAAAAGTTAAATGGATTATAGAAGGCGGAAAAACAGGCCATGATTCTATAAGAAATGGAGTTTTTTTCCTAAACGATAAAATTAATAAAGAAGATATTGTTATAATTCATGATGCTGTCCGTCCGATACTTCCACAAAAAGCTATCAATGAAGTAATTCGTGTAGCACAAGAAAAAGGAAATGCCTCTTCTTCAATATCTTGTCATCCACCTATAGTATATACAGATGACTTTGAATCTGGGATAACAGATATAGACAGGGATCATGTTATGTTAACTGCATCACCACAAGCATATAGGTATTCTCTTGTATTAAATTGTTACAAACAAGCTGAAGAGGAGAATATTCATAATACAACTTTTACAAGTTCGTTACTAATTCATTGTGGGGAACGCGTTTTTTTTGCAGATGGTACAACTTGTAATATCAAAATAACCAAAAGGGAAGATTTGGCGTTATTTGAAGCCTTACTTGATATATCAGAAGATTTAATGTATAGTTGATTACAAAGAGGTAAAAACTGATGAATTGTTCAGAGTATCTAGTAGATTTTTTAATAAAACATGGAGTTACAGATATTTTTGGATATGCTGGGGGATATATAGTGCCTTTTATGGATGCACTTTATGTAAGAGGGGACGAAATACGAACACATGTATGTTATCATGAGCAAGGTTGTGCATTAGCAGCAAATGGATTTGCAAGAACAAGTGGAAAATTGGGGGTTTACTTTACTACCTCGGGTCCTGGAGCTATCAATGGACTTGGTGGGTTAGCAGATGCATGGTTTGATGGTATCCCCGTTATGGGCATATGTGGAAATGTACCGACCAATGAAATGAAAGGCTTTTCCGGAATACGACAAAATGGATTTCAGGAGATGGACATAGTTTCAATGACGAGAAACATTACAAAATATTCTGTAACAGCGAATAGTTCAGAAGGATTTAAAGATATTGTCAGCAGAGCCTATAATATGGCTTTATTAGGAAGAAAAGGAGGAGTTGTCATTGATTTTCCGCTCAACATACAACAAGCCAATATTATTATTGGGTAATGGAGTTCGAACCGCTGGAGCGGTAGATTTAGTTCATGAATTTGCTAACAGAACAAATATTCCTATCCTTACTACTATGAATGGTGTAGACTTAGCTCAAGATGATTTTCATATTGGATTCATTGGGACTCATGGAAATCGTATTGCTAATATGATAATTAATGAATGCGACCTTGTAATCAGTATTGGAGCTAGATTAGGAATAAGACAAGTTGGTCGGTACACAAAGAATTTTGCGCCGAAGGCGAAACTTGTTAGATGTGACATAGACGAGTATGAGCTAAGTCGAAATATTAAGGAAGACGAAAAAAAATTTCATACAGATGCCCGAGATTTTATGCGTATGCTTTTGGATGAAGAAATCGGAGATTATTCGGGATGGAGAGAAAAATGCTTAAAAGCTAAAAAAATACTGGATATATATGATAAACAGCCAGGAAATTTAGCGATAGAAAAAATAGCAACATTACTTCCTGAAAATCCGATTGTTTCAGTGGATGTTGGTATGAATCAATGTTGGTGTGCCCAGTCTTTAGTTTTAAAAGGTCATAAAGGAAGAATACATATCAGTGGTGGGTATGGAACTATGGGATGTGGACTTCCCTTTGCTATTGGCGCATGTGTTTCTACGGGGTACAAAAAGTCCTTCTGTATTACTGGTGATGGTGGTTTTCAAATGAATATTCAAGAACTTGAAACGGTTAAGAGGGAAAAAATGCCTATAAAAATATTTGTACTTAACAATCATGTTCTAGGTAAAATAAGTGAAACCCAATATTTTGATATGAATGGTAGATTTGCGAATACTGCACTATCAGGTGGTTATTCAGTTCCTGATTTTAAGAAAATATCAGAAGCATACGGAATTAGAGCGACTTCTTTGAATTCTTATGATGAACTTGATTCTTATAAGAATTGGATTTTGGATGATAAGGCTTGTCTGATTGATATTTTACTTCCGAAGGAGAGTTTTTTAACACCTAAAATAAAATTTGAAACAGGTAGAGTAAGACCTGATTTAGATGAAAATGTAGAAAATGAAGTAATAAGAATATTAAGAGGATGATTTATTGTTTATATGATTGATTTATATAGTAATGATTTATATATTGAAGATATTAAATATGTACTTAATTTAAATTTACCTTGGGATAAATTAAAGGGAAAAAAGATTCTTATATCTGGAGCAACAGGTCTTGTTGGTTCGTTTTTTGTTGATGTTATAATGTATGGAAATCAAAGTGATCTAGCTTGTACTATTTATGCATTAAGCAGAAATGAACAAAAGGCAATAAAAAGATTTTCTAAATGGATAGGAAATTCTCTACTAAAAATAATATCTCACGATATTAAAAAACCATTAGAAAGAAGTGATATAGATTCAATAGACTATGTTATTCATATGGCTTCAAATACACATCCGCTACTTTATTCTACAGATCCGGTTGGAACGATTACAACTAATATTATTGGATTAAAAAATATGCTCGATTTTGCAGTTGATCATTCCGCAAAACGGTTTGTATTTACTAGCTCAAATGAAATATATGGAGAAAATAGAGGAGATTTAGAATTATTTAGTGAAGAGTATTGTGGTTATATTGATTGCAATACATTGCGGGCAGGATATCCTGAAAGTAAAAGATGTGGAGAAGCTCTTTGTCAAGCCTATATGTCACAAGAAAAACTTGATATAGTTATTCCGAGAATTACAAGAACATATGGACCTACTATGTCTATGAGTGATACAAAAGCAGTCAGTCAATTTATTATTAATGGAATAAAGGGTGAAAATATAGTGCTGAAGTCAGATGGATCACAATACTATAGTTACACATATGTTACTGATGCAGTGAGTGGAATGCTTTATATTATTTTAAAAGGTATTTGTGGTGAAGCATACAATATAGCAGATGTGAAATCAGATATTTGTTTAAAGGATTTGGCTGAAGTTATTGCAAATATTTCAGGGAAAAGAGTGGTGTATGAGATACCTAATAATATTGAATCCGCAGGATATAGTAGGGCTACTAAAGCTAGATTAGATGGAAATAAATTAATTAAACTTGGTTGGACGGCAAAGTATGACATAAATACTGGAATAAAAAGAACTTTGGAGATATTAAAAACTAAAGGGTGATATGGATGGGATTAAAAGATATATTTCAAAAACAAGGTGGAATGAAATTAATAAAGCAATATGCACGTTCCAAATGCCTTGGGACTGCCATTTCTGAGTTTGTTCTTTTGGGGAAATCTCGAACGGCTCTTGAAATTCTTAGACTATCAACGCAGTTAAAATCTAGACAAAGATTGGAAAAAAAATATAGATCAATATTAGACCAATTTGATAATAGCTATGATTCTTTTCTTACACATAATTATAGTAATAAGGTTTGGATTTGTTGGCTACAAGGAATTCAAAATGCCCCTCCCTTAGTTCAAAAATGTTTTAAATCATCAAAAAAGAATTTGACTGATAGAGATATTGTGCTTATTACTTCAAAGAATATGAGTGATTATGTTAAACTTCCGGAATATATATTAAAAAAATGGAAAAAAGGAGCAATAACAGATACTCATTTAACAGATTTATTAAGATTGGAGCTTTTGATTAAATATGGTGGATTGTGGTTAGATTCAACAGTTTTCTGTAGCGAGAAAAGAGAAAGTATTCCAGATTATTTTTTTAATTCTGATTTGTTTTTTTATCAAAGTCTTAAACCGGGCAGAGATGGGAAAGCAATTTATATGTCAAGTTGGCTTATAAACGCAAAAACAAACAATAAAATTCTAATGGCCACAAGGAATCTTTGTTATGAATATTGGAAAAAGAATAATAAATTGAATGATTATTTCCTTTTACATGATTTTATGTCTATAGTCCTTGAAAGATATAATAAAGAATGGGAGAAAATAGTGCCTAGGGATAATTCAACCCCTCATATTTTATTACTTAAACTATTTGAAGAATACAATGAGGATATTTGGAATTCAATAAAAGCACAAACCCCTTTTCATAAACTTAGTTATAAGAATATTGAAGACAATAAAATTAATACATATTACCAAATGATAATGCAGGAGAAAATTTAGTGAAAAAAGCTTTTAATAAATTAAAAAAAATAGCTAAAAGCGTTATAACAAATTCAAATATATTATCTTTTATCAGAAGAAGATATTGGTTAATTAAAGAGACGTTCAGATATAAAAAATATAGAAACAAATATAATAAGACAGAAAACCGAATGAAAATATTATCGTTAAAAGATAAATATAAAGGGAAACGTTGTTTTGTAATTGGAAATGGCCCAAGCCTGAATTCAAACGATTTAGAGAAGCTTAAGGACGAATTTACATTTGCTGCAAATAGAATATGGCTTATGTTTGACAAAACATTGTGGAGACCTAGTTTTTATTTTTGCCAGGATAGACAGATGATACGAGGGGAGTACAGCAGAATATGCGATTATGATTTTCCTGTATTTTTAAGTTATAATAGCATAACGGAATTTAGCTTAGAAGTGGAAAATGCAATTTGCTATTTGTGCGACAAAAGGCCCCTGATAAAATATGGAAAATCAATGCCGTTTTCAACTTGTTGTGATAAATATATTATTGATGGCACAACAGTCACTTATTCAAGCATACAGTTTGCGATGTATATGGGGTTTAGTGAAATATATCTTCTTGGGGTAGATAATAATTTCGAATATCAAATGGATAAAAATAGAAGAATAGTAAGAAACTTAGGTGTAAATAAAACTTACTTTGATGATAGATATAAGGATGTATATAACCAATTCGGGCAAGGAGATAATAAAAAGTTTGGAGTAACTGATCCTGTTATGAATGAAATGATATATAGTTCAGCAAAGAAAGAGGCTGAATTACGTGGTGTAAAGATATATAATGCTACTAGGGGTGGAAAACTTGAGGTGTTTGAAAGAAAAGACTTTGATTCAATTGTTAAATAAGAGGACTAATAATGTATGCAAAAAAAGTAACATTTAAAGGATTGGTAATAGTTGCTTTAATTCTAAGTATGCCGTTGTTACGTATTTTTAATATACCACTTATTGATTATTTTGATGAAATTATCGGTATATTTTCATTTGTATATATTACAATTCGTTTTTTTACAAAAAAGTTAGCACATTCTGAGAAAATCGTATTTATTATTATTGTATTGTTATCTTTAATAGGTTTTCTATCCAATTATGTTTATGGAATAATTACAAGCATATGGGTTATTGTTTTTGATTGGGTAGAATTTACAAAATGTTTAGCTGTTATTATTGCATTTAGAAATTTATTTAAGCAATCAGATGTTATGGCAGCTTGTAATTATCTAAATCCGATTGCTAAAGTTTTGATGTTTTTTGCTTTTTTATGTTCGGTGATAAGCCAATTTGTAGACATAGGGATGACTGTTAAAAGAGAGTATGGTATAAACAGTTTTGGATTCATATATGGGAATGCGATTCAAACGTATTTTCTTCTCACAGGATGTATGATAATACTGTTTTATACTTTACGAAAAAAGAAAGAAAAAAACATCTATATTTTTATGTATTGTGTAACATGTTTCTTTACAACAGCGATTATTGTTTGGTGTAGTATAGCGTTTTTGTTTTTCTTTAAAATATATTATGAAAAGAAAAAACAACTTAAAATTAAAACCTTAATAGCAGTAGGAATTTTATCTATAATTATAGCTTTTTATGAAATAGAAAAATATTTAATGAATACAGAGGCTCCGCGAGCAGTATTGTTAGTTTATGGTATTAAGACAGCCAATAGATTTTTTCCACTAGGAGCGGGATTTGGGTCTTATGGTGGAGAAATGGCTGCCAGATATTATTCTCCTCTATACTGGGAATATGGTTTTAATGATAGATATGGGTTGTCTCATACGGGGTATGGTGGGATTCTCAATGATAATTATATTGCTATGATTATGGCACAATTTGGTTATGTTGGCTTGATGTTATTTGGAACAGCTTATTATAAGTTGTTTAAGTGTTTGGATATAAAAAATAACTGCAAATAGATTAAGCCTATTCTGATGTCTCTCTTTTTTACGATTGTTTTTTCACTGCTGGTTAGTGCTTCAAGTAAAACGTATATGGGTGTATGGATACATATAGTTTTATCACTATTTTCTATAATAAAGGATGAAAAAAATAAATTTGAAATATAAATAAGATTTTTTATTTCAAAAGTGTGATTATATGGAGGTAATTATGAATATAGTAGCGATTATGCCAATTAAAATGAATAATGAAAGATGTCCTGGGAAAAACACTAGAATTCTTGGTAACAAGCCTCTTTTGCAATGGGAACTTGATAGTCTAAAAGAAACTAACTTATGCGATAGCATTAATGTATTTTGTTCGAAAGATGATATAATTCCTTTTCTCCCGGATGGGGTTGATTTCGTGAAAAGGCCTAGTTTCCTTGATGAACCCAGCTCGAATTTTACACAAATTTTTACAGTTTTTATGGAAAAAATCCCATCTGATATATATATATATGCACATGCTACAGCTCCGTTTATTAAATTAGAAACTATGAAAACGTGCATTGAAGCAGTTAAATCTGGAAAGTATGATTCGGCATTTTGCGCTATAAAATTGCAAGATTATTTATGGCAAGATGGTGAACCGCTAAATTTCGATGCTTCCAATATTCCAAGAACACAAGATTTAAAGCCTATATTTCAAGAGACATCAGGTATTTATGTGTTTACTAAATCTGTTTTTGAAAGATATCATAGACGAATTGGAGAAAAACCATACATTAAAGAAGTTGATTTTAAGGAAGCTATTGATATAGATGAAGAAAAGGATTTTGATTTAGCAAGATTATTTGTGAATATTAATGTTTAAGTATAATAATTAAATTATTTTGGATGATTTTTTGTGTTTTAGAGTATTTGTTTGCATTATATTATTGAGGTGACAAATGGTATCGCATATTAAATTGGTTTTTCCAGGTTTATATAGTGTTTTAAAAAGGATAAGTTATAAAAAAATATATAAAAATTGTTATATTAAAAGTGATATGGTATCGCTAGATTGTGAACTTGGTAAAAAAATATATATTGGACGTGATTGTGATATTAGATCTAACGTAAAAATTGGAGATTATTCAAAAATATCAGCTGGTAGTATTCTGTTTAATGATGTAAAAATCGGACGTTTTAGTAGTATAGGATATAATTGTCAGATTGGTTGTCCAGAACACCCTGTAAATTTCTTCTCTACATCTCCTCGTATATATGCAGATAGTAAGGCTAAGAAGTATTCGAACTGGAAAGATTTTTTTGAACCTCCGGTAATAGGAAATGATGTATGGGTAGGAAGTAACGTGATAATTTTACAAGGATGTAAAATAGGAGATGGGGCAATAATAGCAGCAGGAGCTGTTGTTACGAAAAATGTTGAACCATTTACTATTTGGGGGGGGGTACCTGCCAAAATGATTAAAAAAAGATTTGATAGTGTTACAGAAAAGAAAATACTCGATACAAGTTGGTGGGAAAAGGATATTGATGAGATTGAAAGAATTATTAAACATTTTTACGATAAGTAAATATATTTTTCATAGATAGAAATAACTGATATCTAGATAATAATGCATTAGATAAATATTTTTTAAGAATAGAGAGTTACAAGATGAAAAGCTTAAAAGTTTTAGATGTTACACTAAGAGATGGTGGTTGTGTTAATAATTTTAATTTTGGACAGTCATATATGGAAAAAATTCTTATGAGTTTAGAAAAATCTGGTGTTGACATAATTGAGATGGGATATATTGACAGTAAAAATGGGTCTGCTTCAGGACGTACTCAATATATCAATGAAAAAGTAATCCCGCAGAGTATACTTAAGAAAAAAAATCCTAATGTTACATATGTGGCTATGATGGATTACGGTAAATATAATGTCAATGATTTTGATGATAGAACTGAAAATAGTATTGACGGAATACGATGTGCTTTTCATAAGAAAAACAGAAATGATATTATATCTATTGGGCAGAAGTTAATTGAAAAAGGATACAAATTCTATATTCAACCAATGATAACTCTAAGATATTCAGATTCTGAACTGTTAGAATTTATAGATTTAGTTAATAGAGAATTACCAAATGCATCAGGGTTTTATATTGTTGATAGTTTTGGTGAGATGCGTCCTAACGATATGAGTAGGATGCTTAATCTAGTAGATCACAATTTAATTTCATCTATGCCACTTGGGTTTCATAGCCATAACAACTTACAGTTGTCCTATTCTAATGCAATGGCAATGCTACAATTTCCGACCACTAGAGATATAATACTCGATTGTTCTATTATGGGTATGGGAAAAGGAGCTGGAAATCTTAATACGGAAATTCTACTTGAACATTTAAACCTTTTCTACGGGAAAAAATATATAATATCCCCATTACTAGAAGTTATCGATAAGGTTGTGAATCAACTTCATAACGAGTTTTACTGGGGATATGCTCCTGAGTATTATCTTTCATCTGCATATCATTGTACACCATCTTATGCAAGTCATTTCTACAATAAACATATGCTTCCAATTGATCAAGTTGGTGAACTGCTTAGCATGATTGAGGATGAAAAGAAGATTTCATTTGACAAAGAATATGCTGAAGAATTATATAGACAATATAATGAGAGAAAATCAGTTGATGATACTGCAGTAATTAATGAACTAGAGAATGAGTTTTCTCAAAAAATGGTACTTCTCGTTGCACCTGGAAAAAGTGTTGGAGATTATATTGAAAAGATTAATGAATTATCAGATAAAGAAAATATCGTTACTATTGGATTGAACAGTACATTGAATTTAAAATATGATTATATGCTTACAACACGTTTAGATATTTATGTCCAGGCAGTTGCTGATGGAAAAAGTATAATAGTTCCCTCAAACGTTTCTAAAGGTGGAAGAGGATCGGTGAAGGTACTAAATTATGCTAATTGGATAGAAATTGATGACAGAACTCATGATTCTTCTGCAGTTATAGCTTTAAAATTATTGTGGAGATGCGGAGTAAAAAAGATTTTACTTGCTGGATTCGATGGATTTTCGATAAATATAAATGAAAATTATTATGATCCCAATTTAAGGAATCCAGTAAACTATGAACAAGCAGAAAGAAGAAACAAGTATTATAAAAATCTGATTAAAAAATACACTGATATGGGGATTGAGTTTGTATTTGTTACTCCGTCACTTTACCAATAGGAGAATTTATATATGATTAAGTATTTATGTATGGATGTAGATGGAACGTTAACTGATGGTAAAATATATATGTCCTCAAACGGTGAAATGGTGAAAGCGTTTAATATTAAAGATGGTTATGGAATTCGTAATATTTTAAATAAATACGAATTGATTCCGATAATTATTACTGGTAGAAAAAGTGATATTGTGACTGAGAGATGTAAAGAACTTAATGTTACAGAAATATATCAAAATATATTTGACAAGTTGCAATTATTATATAAGATTATAAAGGATTTGAGTATGATTGCATATATTGGAGATGATTTAAATGATTTAAAATGTATGCAATGTATAAAAGAATCTGGAGGAATAATCGGATGTCCAGCAGACGCTGTTGATGAAGTTAGAGATATTGCAGATTTCGTTTCGCCATATAAAGGTGGAGAAGGTGCAGTAAGAAGTTTTATCGAGTGGATTGTTAAAAACAAAGAAAATATTTAAAAGAAACTGTAAATGAATTATATTGAAAGGAAAACAAAAAATGAGCAAATCTCCTTTAAAAAAAAGAATTTTTAGATTTTCGCATAAAATTATAAATAAGATTACCCCAAAGCATAAGGGACGAATATATGTTGAGCCACATAGAAATGGAAAAAAAGATAAATATGATTTGATAAATTGTAATTCTGACAATTGTTTAAAATTGACAAATTTTCTGCTGAATAACTATAAGGGACATAAATTGGATATTGTTTTGGAGATATATGATATTGATAGAATACAAATAATAAACAGTTATATAAAAAAAATAAATAATCATTACGTGAATATTTTTCTTATTGAATCATGTTGGGGGGATGAAAAGAAGAATTTTAATTTTGATTTCATTAAGAGATATATTAGAAATACAATATTAAAATTTACTTCGGAAATATGGATTGCAGATACCGGATGGGCTCATTTTTTTGATAATGTTAAAGGACAAACTCTTATCAGTTTAAATTATGGAGCTCCATTTAAAAAGGGTGGAATAGAGTTTGATGATTTTTCGCATAATCATTTTGATTATAT
Source organism: Lachnospiraceae bacterium (assembly GCA_017542245.1). Taxonomy (GTDB): domain Bacteria; phylum Bacillota; class Clostridia; order Lachnospirales; family Lachnospiraceae; genus RUG11977. The sequence continues at coordinate 19,122 of JAFXXN010000123.1, read as the reverse complement.
TTGTGAAACTTCACTCATGACCGCAAAAATTGAATCGTCCGAGAGACATACCGATTTAGATAAAATACTGGATATAGGATTTCCGAGAAATGATACACTGAAATATTCAGATAAAAAAATGGCTGTTAGGAAGTGGTTAAAGGATAATAATGCTGACGGAAAAAAAATAATACTATACGCTCCCACTTTCAGAAAATATGATGTTGATGTAAGTAAGACGAATATCTTTGGTTTTGAAGATTACGATGAACTAAATGTTTTACTCGAAAAATACAATGCGATAATTGTTACTAAATTTCATCCTCATCAGAGAGTATATAATGCTGATTTTTCAGGTAATGTATTAGACTTTAAGTGTACATATGATTTTTCGGTTTATGATTTGATGAGTATATCTGATGTTATGATTTCAGATTATTCAAGCATTATTGTTGATTTTTTCCTTACACATAAACCTTCAATTTTTCTTTTTTCTGATTATGATGAATACAATGACAGTAGAGGATTTTCATTTGATCCAATTCAGTCTGTGTGTTATGGTGATGTAGTGTATACTTGGGACGAGATGAAGGTAGCTCTTTCAAAGGCACTTGATGGATCATGGGTGGAAACGGAAGATAATAAACGAATTTTTTCTTTATGGTATAAATATGATGATTTTAATGCTACAAAGAGATGTTACAAGTTGCTAAAAGAGGTTATGAATAAATGAACAGATTGCAACATATTATAATTAGCCCATTAAAGAAATATAGAAGACTATCAGTCGAGAAAAAGTCTGTTATATGGTACACAATCTGTAATGTGATGCAAAAGGGCATATCATTTCTCACAATCCCGATAATCACAAGACTTTTAACAACAGATGAATATGGTATATATTCGGTATTTCTTTCTTGGCGAGATATAATTATTATATTTGCAACTTTGAATTTGTTCTGTGGTGTATACACAAAAATTCTTGTGGATCATAAAGATACTGAGTCGGAATGTACATCTGCAATTCAATGGCTCGGAACGACAATATCACTTATATATTTATTAGTATATTTTTGCTTTAGAGAGCCAATAAATAATTTATTAGGATATGATACTCCAACGATGTTAATGCTTTTTGGATATTATATTTTTTATCCAGCTTTTTCACTTTGGTGTACAAAACAACGTATAGATAATAATTATATATTAATGGTTATTGTTACCATAATAGTTTCGGTGTTTATTCCACTACTCAGTATTTGCCTTATTTTGTTCACTTCATTAAGGCAATATGGACCGATATGGGGAACGCTTATTGTTTATATTGTTTTTGGTTCTTTTTTCTTTATCTTAAATACATATAAAGGAAAAGTTATTTATGATAAGCTGATTTGGAGATATGCTATAAAATATAACGTTCCTCTTATTCCTCATTATTTATCGATGATAGTATTAGGTCAATCTGATAGATTAATGATTAAATATTTTGAAGATGATTCTAAAGCTGGTATATATAGTTTAGCCTATCAAATTTCATCAATGATGAATATTGTTTTTAATGCAATCAATAGTGCATTTGTTCCTAGAGCATATAGGCTTATGAAAGAGAAAAAAACAGATGTATTAAATAATGAAAGTATGAAACTTGCTATTGGTGCATTGCTTATTTCAAGTCTAGGTATTATAATTGCCCCAGAGTGTGTTTTAATAATGGGTGGTAAAAACTATAATGAAGCTATTTACGTAATACCAGCTGTTTGTATGGCAGTGTTTGTAAGATTTGTCTACAGTTTTTTCTGTAATTATGAATTTTACTTTTCAAAAACAAGGAATATTATGATGGCTTCGGCGATTGCTGCTGTAATTAATATTGTATTGAACTGGATTTTTATCCCGATTTTTGGGTATTTTGCAGCTGGGTATACTACACTAGTCGGGTATTTATTCCTTTTTGTTTTTCATTATCTTTTTGCTCAAAAAATATCAACTGATAACTTCGGAAAGAAAGCATATAATAATAAATCCATTTTGTTTATAGTGCTTATTACTTGTATTTTATCAGTGATTCTCCCGGTTCTATATTTGTTTATCATAATAAGATACACTTTAATAATATTATTTGCTATTTTTTGTTTTATTAGAAGAAAAAGTATTATTGCTCTCTTTAAATCGGTAGGATGATAGAATAATATATTGATGAGGTGAAAAAATGCTAAATTTTACAGTTGGTCCCGTTATGTGTGATGAATCTGTGCTTGCTTTAGGGGCAATTCAAGTACCATATTTTAGAACTAATGAGTTTTCTGAAATTATGAAAGAAAATGAGAAATATATTCTTAAGTTTTCAAAAGCTCCTAATAATTCAAAGGTTGTTTTCATGACTGGATCTGGAACGCTTTCTATGGAAGCAGTAGTAATGAATCTTTTTGATTCTTCTGATAACGTTCTTGTGATTGATGGAGGAACTTTTGGACATCGATTTGTAGAGCTTCTGGAGATACATAATGTTTCGTTTACGGTTATTCGCCCTAAATTTGGACATAGTGTATCAGAATGCGATTTGACACCATATGATGGTAAAGATTATACAGGATTTCTTGTAAATATTGATGAAACTTCTATTGGAGTACTATATAATATAAAACTGATAAGTGAGTTTTGTAAGAGAAATAATTTGTTTTTGGTAGTTGATTCAATTAGTTCATTCCTTTGTGATCCTTTTGATATGGAAAAATTGGATGTCGATGTTATGATTACGGGATCTCAAAAGGCTTTGGCTTGTCCTCCTGGAGTATCTATTATAGTAATGTCTCCAAAAGCAATAAATAAAGTAGAACATAATAATCCTAAAACGCTTTATATGGACTTAAAATTAGCAATTAGTAATCAGGAACGTGGTCAAACTCCATTTACTTGTGCTGTTAGTATTCTTATTCAAATTAATAAAAGATTAAAGGATATAGAAGCATCGGGTGGAGTAGATTTTGAAGTTGAAAGAATAGGATCTCTTGCAAGATATTTCCGTAGCAAATTATCTGAATTACCATTTGAGATAATATCTCATTCTCTTCCGAATGCAGTAACTCCATTGACTGTTACTAATGGCAGGTCGGCTTATGATATTTTTTCTGTGTTAAAGGATGAATATGATATATGGGTATGCCCAAATGGTGGAGATTTAAAAGACAAAGTTTTTCGAGTTGGCCATATTGGAGCACTGAAAGAAGAGGATTTTGATACTTTAATTGCCGCTTTTTATGATATGCAAAAAAGAAATTTGATATGAGGTTAAAAATGACCAGAGTAATTACATATGGAACTTATGATCTTCTTCATTTCGGTCACATTAAGTTATTGGAGCGTGCTAAAGCATTAGGAGATTATCTTATTGTGGGTGTTACATCTGATGATTTCGATATGACGCGTGGAAAGATAAATGTTCAACAACCATTAATGGAGCGTATAGAGGCATTACAACGGACGGGACTTGCTGATGAAATAATTGTTGAGGAATATGATGGTCAGAAAATAGATGATATTAGGCGTTTCAATGTTGACATCTTTACAGTAGGCTCAGATTGGGAGGGAAAATTTGATTATTTAAATGAGTATTGTAAGGTGATTTATCTTCCTAGAACTGAGGGGGTTTCAAGTTCAGAGGTTAGGGCAGAGCAGAGAAAAATAAGGATGGGTTTCGTTGGAGATTATGAATCTAGAATTCTTGTAAAATATTATAATGAATGCAAGTATGTTAATGGTATTGAGATTAGTGGTGTTTATGCTAGAAACAAAGATATTAAAAATATTCTTGGGTCGTCAGATATTTATATTACACAAGATTTTTCAGATTTTTTAAAACGATGTGATGCAATATATGTTTTATCTCATCCTTCAGAACACTATGAACAGATTAAAGAAGCAATTGCTCAAGGAGTACATATCTTATGTGAGTCTCCGATTGCATTAAAAGAAGAGCAGTTCAAGGAATTGAATGAATTGGCCAAAATTAAGAATGTAGTTCTTATGAATTCTATAAAGACTGCTTATTCAACCGCATATTATAGATTGCTACTTTTGGTAAAGTCAGGAAGGATAGGGGACATAATATCTATTGATACAACTTGTACCAGTATTCAGGAAGTTGATGATAAGAAATATGCTTGGAATAGTATTTGTTTGTGGGGGCCGACGGCTTTGCTTCCTATAGTACAGATTTTGGGTACAGAATATTTGAATATTAATATTGTGAGTAGATTGAGCAATGATGATTTTGATCAGTTTACCAAAATAGACTTTTTATATACACATGCGACAGCTACACTTAAGGTTGGAAGGGGAATTAAATCAGAAGGAGAAATGATTATATCTGGTACAAAAGGATATATATATGTACCAGCACCTTGGTGGAAAACAGATTATTTTGAAATTAGATATGAAAATTCAAGTGATAATCGTAGATATTTTTATCCTCTTGAAGGTGAAGGTATAAGATACGAGTTAGTTGATTTTGTTAAGACGATAAATACCGGGATTGAAAGTGCGTATATAAGCAGTGATGTATCTGGTGCTATATGTCGTGTTATGGATTCCTTTTATAAGAAAGAAAACTTTGTGGAAATATAAATCGGTTGGGAGAAATTATGTCTGTAGAAGAATATTTAGATGGTAAGAAAGTGTTGGATTTTGAAAAAAATATAGAGGATAAAGTAGGGACTCCAAGTAACGCTATTATTCTTGCTGCAGGTTTTGGTATGAGAATGGTACCAATAAATATGACAGTACCCAAGGCTTTGCTAGAAGTTAATGGTGAGAGATTGATAGATCGACTTATCAGGCAATTACGTTCTGTTGGAATTAAAGACATAACGGTTGTAGTTGGATTCTTAAAAGATCAATTTGAATATCTTATTGATGAATATGGGGTTCATTTGGTTGTTAATGAAGAATATGCTAACAAAAACAATCTTCACTCTTTAGCCTTAGTAGCCAATCGCATAAATAGCACATATATAGTTCCTTGTGATATCTGGTGCAGTACTAATCCGTTTCATGAAAAAGAATTATATTCTTGGTATATGGTTAGTGATTTGGTAGATGAAGAATCAGAAGTTCGTGTTAATAGGAAAATGGAATTGGTAAGGGTTTCTGAAAAGAAAGCTGGAAATGGAATGATAGGGATAGCCTATTTAGGAGAGCCTGAATCAATTCTTGTCAAAAATCGACTAAAAAGTATGGATAATGAAGGGCATAATGACAGTTTTTGGGAGAAAGCTCTTTATCAAAAGGATAGAATGATTCTTCGTGCTAATGTTGTTCATATGTCAGATATAGTGGAAATAAACACGTATGAACAGCTGAGAGATCTTGATTCTGGTTCGAATCAATTAAAATCAGATGCTATAGCTACAATTGCTTATGCTTTAGATTGTAAAGAAGATGAGATTGTTGATATCTGTGTATTGAAAAAAGGTATGACTAATCGCTCGTTCCTTTTCAGAGTAAGGGATGAGAAGTATATTATGCGTATTCCTGGCGAAGGTACTGACCTGTTGATTGACCGAAAACACGAGGCTGAAGTTTTTAGCACAATAAGTGGAATGGGGTTATGTGATGATCCGGTCTATATCAATCCAGAAAATGGTTATAAGATTACAAGATACCTTGAAGGCATTCGAGCATGTAATTCAGAGGATATAAGGGATCTTAAAAAATGTATGAGGAAGCTAAAAGCTTTTCATTCTATGAATTTAAAAGTGTCACATACTTTTGATATATTTGGTCAGATAGAGTTTTATGAATCCTTATGGGATGGGAATCCTTCTGTGTTTCGGGATTATAAAGTTACAAAGAGTAATGTTTTTTCGTTAAAGAACTATTTAGATGGATTGAAAAAGGATTGGTGTTTAACTCATATAGATGCTGTGCCAGACAATTTCTTGTTTTATCAAACGGAAGAGGGTGAAGCTCTTCAGCTTACTGATTGGGAATATTCAGGTATGCAGGATCCTCATGTAGATATAGCTATGTTCTGTATTTATAGTTTATATGACAAGAAACTATGTGACCGACTGATAGATATTTACTTTAGAGGTGATTGTGGTAAGGAAATTCGAACAAAAATATATTGCTATATAGCTATATGTGGCCTTTTGTGGTCGAATTGGTGCGAGTACAAACGTAAACTAGGAGTGGAGTTTGGCGAGTATTCTCTTCGCCAGTATCGTTATGCAAAGGATTTTTATAAGTTGGCAAAAGAAATGATGAGTGAAGAAGAATCATAGAAGGGGGGATAGAACTTGAATGACGAGTTTTACACTGTTAAAAGAGCTATCGTTATGGCAGCGGGAATAGGTAAACGAATGCAACCACTTACTTTCGAGATTCCAAAACCTCTAGTGAAGGTTAACGGAGTTAGGATGATAGATACTGTTGTAGAGGGTTTGAGGAAGAACAGCATTAAAGAAATTTATGTGGTTGTGGGATATCTTAAGAATCAGTTTTATGAATGGGCTGAAGGACAGGAAGATATTAAGATTATTGAAAACCCCTATTATGATTCTTGCAATAATATCTCATCACTGTATATGGCTCGCGATTACCTTAGGGATTGTATTATCTTGGATGGGGATCAAATTATTTACAATGCTGATATACTTAATCCGTATTTTGAGTTATCTGGATACAATGCAGTATGGTGTGAAGGAGAGACAGATGAATGGCTAATGAATGTTGAAGATGGGATAGTCAAGTCCTGCTCTAGGACTGGTGGAAAGCATGGATGGCAGCTATATTCGATATCTCGGTGGTCTGCGTCGGATGGGGAACAGCTTAGGAAGCATCTAGAACAGGAATTTGAATCTGGCAATCAACAGATTTACTGGGATGATGTAGCTATGTTCTGTCATTTTGAGGATTATCGTTTGGGAATAAGAGAAATGAAATTGTCGGACATAATTGAGATTGATAATCTTGATGAATTGATAAAGATTGATAAAACTTATCAAAAATATAAATATAAAAACCACACTGGAGGACATCAATTATGAAAAGCAAAACCGCAAAACAAGGTGACAAAAAGAGGAGAATAGATCCCTTTACTACTATAATCCCGCTTGCCTGTATTCTGATTTTGTGTGCTTATTTTATTATTGCACCTGAAAATTCAACCAATGCACTTGAGGTAATAAGGAGCTTTCTGGGAGACAAGATGGGATCTTATTATCTTGTTATCGGACTGGGATTCTTTCTTGTTTCCATATGGCTTTCATATTCCAAAATCGGCTCTATTACAATCGGAAAACCCGGTGAGAAGCCTAAGTATGGATTCTTCTCATGGGGAGCAATGGTTTTTACCTGTGGTCTGGCTTCAGATATCCTTTTCTATTCCTTCTGTGAATGGATATATTATTATGAAGAGACTCGTGTATTGGGACTTGGGGATATAAATGAATGGGCACCGACATATCCTTTATATCACTGGAGTCTGATTCCTTGGAGTTTTTATGCAGTTCTTGCAGCTTGCTTCGGATTTATGCTCCATGTTAGGGGATGTCACAAACAGAAATACTCTGAGGCATGCAGACCGATACTCGGTAAGCATACCGATGGACCTTGGGGAAAGGTAATAGACCTTCTTGCAGTTATTGCTCTTATAGCAGGAACTGCAACTACCTTCTCAATCGCAACTCCTCTTCTTTCAATGGTATTGACAAGCTTATTTGGAATCGAAAGCACGAAGTTTGTCTCAATCGCAATTCTGTTGATTGTTTGCGGAATTTATACTTGCTCAGTATTAAATGGTCTTAAAGGTGTCAATATGCTTTCTAAGATCTGCATGATACTATTTGGTTTTATTCTATCATATGTATTTTTGTTTGGCGGAGAAACAAGATTCTCATTTGAGACTGGTCTTACTTCGATAGGTAATATGGTACAGAACTTTATCAGCCTTTCAACATGGACGGATGCAACCAGATCAGAGGCGGGATTTGCGCAGAACTGGACTATATTTTATTGGGCATACTGGATGGTATGGTGTGTTGCAGCTCCGTTCTTTATGGGAATGATTAGCCGTGGCAGAACCGTAAAACAAGTTATTATGGGGTCATACGTATTTGGAACGGCCAGCACCTTGATTTCATTTATTGTTCTTGGAAATTTCGGCCTTGGAATGAAAGTTCATGGAAAATTTGATGCCGTTGCTCAGTATCATACAAATGGTGATGATTTATATCAAACGATTATTGACATAATTAATCAGCTTCCTTTGCCGGCAATATTCCTTGTGGTACTAGCCCTTGCGATGTTTGCTTTTTATGCAACATCGTTTGATAGTATTACGATGGTGGCTTCAAACTATAGTTATAAGGATATGGAGAATGACGAAACTGCAAGCAAGAAGATGAAACTTTTTTGGGCTATTCTCCTTATTATGCTTCCTATAGCTTTAATCTTTTCTGAGGGCACGATGGCTAATCTTCAGACTGTTTCCATAATTGCAGCATTTCCTATCGGTATCGTTATGATCCTGATTGTTGCAAGTTTTATTAAGGATTCCAAGAAGTATATGGATGAAGAAGAAAATGGAATGAAAAAAATAAAGTGATTTAAAATCAAAGAAGGCATAAAGATGCCTTTTTTGACTTTAAAAATATAATTTTGGAGGTGGTATTTTATGAAAAAAATCTTATGCTTCATTCTTGTTGGTATATTAGTATTTACTTCTATACCTGTGCCAACACTAGCTGCTAATAAGGGTTGGCAGCAGGATGGTAGCGGTAATTGGTATTATTATATAGATGATGATACTATTGCTACTGGTCTTTATCAGGTAAATGGAAAGTGGTACTATTTTGACGACAATGGAATGATGAAGACGGGGTGGCAGAAAATAGATATATACTGGTACTATTTTGCTGCGAACGGCAAGATGGTGACCGGCTGGCTTCCACTTGGCACCAATATGTACTATATGGCTGAAGACGGCAAGATGGTGACCGGCTGGCAGACCATAGAGGGAAAGACGTATTACTTTAATGCTTCAGGCAAGATGCTCAGGGGAGAGCAGACGATAGATGGTGAGGCATACACGTTCGGTGATGACGGTGCTCTGATAGAGAACTCTGAGGCAGGCTGGTATGAAGAGGACGGCAAGATGTACTATTACCTGGAAGATGGGACTCTGGCTGTTGGCTTCATGGATATAGACGGCTCCACATACTATTTCCTGTCCGACGGGTCGCTGAAGGTAGGTGGCTGGGGACAGATAGGCGGAAGCTGGTACTATTTTGCTACGGACGGCAAGATGGTGACTGGCTGGCTTCCGCTTGGCACCAATATGTACTATATGGCTGAAGACGGCAAGATGGTGACCGGCTGGCAGACCATAGAGGGAAAGACGTATTACTTTAATGCTTCAGGCAAGATGCTCAGGGGAGAGCAGACTATAGACGGTGAGGTTTATATTTTTGGAGATGATGGTGAACTTATTATTGAAAGTCAATATACCATCACCTACAACACCTGTAGTGAAGATGCCACCTTCCCTGATGGTACCACATCATACACTACCTATTGTGATGGCGGTATCTATTATGTAGGTGAAGGTGTTCCGGAGCCTACTCTTGCAGGTCATCGTTTCATTGGCTGGGGTGATTCATGGCGTAACAACGATATGGTTACCGCTGTAACAGTCGATGCTGACCATATCTTCAACGCAATTTGGGAAGAGTCCTGCGACGTAGTATACAATGCTAATGGCGGACATTTCTACAACGGGGAGACATCACAGACAGATTATGGCGTAGAGCCCGGACGTTATTCCATTAACTGGGAAGAGCCGGAAAGAGAAGGCTATGTATTTATAGGTTGGTCTTCGGATATTAATGGCACATGTTTAGGAAGGACAGTCAACCTTACTAAGAGTGCTACATTCTATGCTCAGTGGGACCCTGCTTATGCTATAACCTATGATGCAAACGGCGGCGAGTGGGATTTCGGCTACACTGATGAAAACGGTGATCCTGAGCCTGCGTTTACTACTCATACAGAGTACCAGCTTGGCGGATATTACTGGATAGGCTGGCATGAGCCTATGAAAGAGGGATACGAGTTTGACGGCTGGACGGTAAACGGTAACAAGGTTAACAGAGTATACCTGACAGGAAACATAACTGTAAAGGCTACATGGCGTGAAGCACATGAACGTGTTACTGTTACCTATAACGCAAATGGTGGCTACTGGTATGAATATGATGAAAATGACAATTATATTACCGTAAAGACTTCTGAGGAAGAAGTAGGAGACTTCTGGGTAAATGATGCAAATGGCGAAAGAAATCAGCCTTGGATAGACGACAATCACAGATTCGCAGGTTGGAGTACAGACCAGAATGCAAAGGATGTAGAGTGTGGTTACAATTATGTCCTTACGGAAGATACTACATTCTATGCCATCTACATTCCTTACAGCGAGACACTGCATGAGTTTACCTACGATGCAAACGGTGGCGAGATCTGTCTTGATGATGGAACTTGGGCTGATTCTAGGGTTGAAGAAGAATATCTTGGAAGATACTGGATATGTGACTTTGGTCTGAGGCGTGAAGGCTATGATTTCATGGGCTGGACTTCTTATCAGCGATGGGCTGCTGCGGGAAAAGTGGAATATGAGGTTGGTGATAAACTGCTTCTTTCTCGTGATACTACCATCTATGCCGTATGGCACAAGCGTCCTACCATTACCTACCATGCAAATGGCGGCAACTGGGGAATTTATGAACGGGATGAGGAAGTTGGAGATGATGTTCTCGTAGGTACAAGGGATACAGAGGTTCACTACGGAGATGCAGGACGTTATTACCGTATCGGCTGTTGGATAGAAGACAGCTATGTAGAACACGTTGATGATGGCTCTGAAGAAGGTTACAATATTAAGTATGAGTTTATCGGTTGGTATGATGCCGCAACTGGCGGAAACCGAGTTGACGATACAGAGATCCTGATTGAGGACGGCGCTGATTTTCATTACTATGCTCATTGGAGAAAACTGACTACGGTTCATTACGTATCAGATATCTCTAAGGGAAGCTGGTGGAATAATGATACCCAAAAATACGACATTGTTACTTTTGACAGAGACGCATGCGTAGGTGATACCTATTATATAGACGGCTGGACTCCTAACAGCCCTGATGATCATTGGGAATTTATTGGCTACAGCGTAGCACCTAATGCTGCTGAAGCTGAGTATCAGCCTTACGAAGAAGTTCTTATTTCTTATGACAATATCAGTTCACTTAATATTCAGACATTGCTTGTTTCGGATAAAACAGAGGATGTGTACTTATATGCTGTTTGGAAGAAGAACCCTGTAGTACGTTACCATGACGGTGACGATGAAGGTGAGAGCAATGATTACAGTTCTTGGCCTAACGGTGATAATGGTTACCGTGAGCATATCTTAAGCGCTGGATATCATTATTACTTCGGCGAAGAATTCCCTGAGATGGGACACTGGGAGGCACGCCACTGGATTATGTATGATGATAAGGGTGAGCCTGTGATAATGGACGATGAGATGATCGTTCCTTCTTATGGTGATGAGTATGACTTGTATCCTGACTGGGTTAAGGTTATAGGAATTACTTATGATGCAAACGGCGGTCTGTTCCTTGATGAAAACGGCAACGAAGCTTGGAATTCAGAGAGTGGTGAGACTTCCGGTGAGGTTCATTATCGTAACCAACGCCAGGATGATGAGGAATGGCTGGATGGCTGGAGACCTAATAAGGTTGAGTATGAATATGGTGACAACGGCGAAGTAACAAATGAAATACATTATGAGTTTGTTGGCTGGTCAAAGGATCCTGATTTTGTTTTTGATTCCTCACTGGATGATCCATATGCGGAGCTTATTTGGGATGAAGATTATAAAATGCTTTCGGACTATGGAGAAGCAGGAACGGCAGATGATGCAGTTACTTTCCCTGAGCTTGAAGAGGGATTCTTTATCACTCTTTATGCAGTATATGCTCCGAAGCTTACCATAATCTATGATGCTAATGGTGGCGGCTGGAACTGGGATGGTGAAAGCTACAAGGAAACCGTGCGTGTTCAAAATCATAATTACGACGAAGAAACATATAATATCGGCGAGTGGTGGCCTGAGAGGTATCAATATCCATACAATCAGGAAACAGGCGAGTATTTTATCTATCCGGTTCAGTATAGGTTTATAGGCTGGTCACTTGACAAGAATGCAACGGATGCAGTTACTGACTGGGAGATTGATCTTGCTTCGTTAGGAACTGTAAAGGTTTATGCTATCTGGGCACAGCCAATCCAGATACCGATTGATTTTGCCGGTGGTCAGTTCTGCTATGATTCTGATGAAGATGGAAATCCGCTTTATGATGATAGTGTAACCATGTATCAAATTGAGGGTGATTACATAACTGTATACGACTTGAACCGTAATTTCTACCCTGAGAAGGAAGGTTGCGAGTTCATCGGCTGGAGCGTTGGTTATACAAATGACAATGGTTCTGCTAATGGCTCCGAAAACGGCTCTGAAAACAACGATCCTGTAATATTTGTACCTATTTACAATGGTGTTCGTGTAAGATCCGGCATGATCATAAGGGCTGAGTGGGTCAATTATGATTATCCCGAGGTACATCTTGCACTGGATGGCGGTGTTCTCTGGGGTAATGACGCAGGCGATGAAAACGGCGTGATTATTCTTACTCCTTCCAATCGTGGCGCATACAGATACTCCGGCGTGCTCTATCCCGGTGAGATAGGGATACCGTATAAGGATGGTTATCATTTTGCAGGGTGGAGAACCGAAAACGGTGTTTTCCCTTCAAAGATTACAGTTACACAGGATATAAGCCTGTATGCTACGTGGATTGATGAAGAGGGTGATGAGACTTTTGAAAAGGATAATGTTATATATAAGATGCTGGATGACGGCAATCTTGAAGTTATCGAATACAAAGGTTCATCTTACAGCGTTACAATTCCTGACTCGATTAATGACATGAATATTACCGAGATAGGTGCAGAGGCATTTATGGATAATTCCACACTTACATCCATACGGATTCCTGACTCTGTTGTTTCAATTGGAGCTCGTGCGTTTAAGAACTGCTCTAATTTGAATGAGATTACTAACGGCAGTGGCATTTGCGTAATCGAGGCAGAGGCGTTTAGGGGCTGCAATCTGGAAGAATTTAGACTTAGTGCTGCTGCAACTACAATTGAAACTTGTGCATTTGCGGACTGTTCCAACCTTAGTGAGTTTAGTTTTGGTGGCTTAGAAGGCTATCTTGGCACTGACTACGATTTGGATGATCTTAGAGAGGTAGTAGGATCCTTGGCTGTTGATGCTTTTGAGGGTTGTCCTTTTACTCAGCCTGTTGGCTTGAGGGCACAATCTGATACTGTTTACTGCTATGTACCTAATCCTTCTTATGGAGATAAAGTTGTGTTAATTCCTTATGTTCAGAGTACAGTTGAGGATGATACATATTACTATCTGTACAGTGAGGATGGGGAAAACTACACTAAACTGGAAGAAGGCGATGTAAGCATCATTAGAAATCTGGAATACACACCTGCTTGTGAGAAAGATACATATTTATATTTCAGACTGGTAGTGGGTGATTATTCAGCGGATGTTGTGATAGAGATTATAGCTACAGATGAATGTCCTGAATGTAGTGGCACGAATGGTGATCACGAAGAATGGTGTTCACAATACGAATGTTCTGAGGTTGATTCATTTACCTTGTCCTTTAGTTCGCGAACATTTATTGCTGGACAGGGAACTCGCCTTGAAGTAGATGATAAGGGCGTAGATAGGACAATTACTTGGATGACTGAGAATGCCAATATCGTTAAATTCAATGAGATTAATGCTACCGATGAGGATGGCAAACTGTTTACCGGTGTCTGTGGCGTTTCAAGGGGCACCGCGAAGGTTACAGCCACCGACCAGTACGGCAATACACAGAAGGCTGTGATAAGTGTTGTTGAAGTGACTCTTTCTTCAGGTGATGTAGAACTTTCACCTTGTGAGACGATGCAGCTTTCAGCTACTGTTATTGGACCTGATGGTAATACTGTAGATTTTGGCTGGTTCACGGATGATAGTGATATTGCTAGAATTGATGAAAACGGACTGATTGTGGCAGAAAGTTTTGGCGAGGTTAATTTAGGTGTTGAAATTCCTGGTGTTGGGAAAAAGTGGATTAAGGTTACAGTCGGATTCGGTTGATGACACTGGGGAGGGTTCTGATTGTCACCTACTAAAGAAGAGTAGCAAAATTGAACGTACCGCATTGGGCGATTTCATAATGTGATTATATCGAGGCATGAATGGACTTTGAATGGATTTGAAAACATTTAATGTTTGTCTCACTTTATGTACAGCTTATTATGCGGATTTTTGGTAGCTTCCATTAGAGTATGGTTTGATGCGAGAATTTAGCGGGAATGATTTATGACCGCTGAATTTCTCGTGTCAACCGATTGTATGTGTTAATAGAAATGTGTTAATAGAAATTAAGTGTTTGACTTTTTATTTTAGTGATAGTATAATGACAATTGTTAGAATTAATAGATGATCAATAAATGGTCGATAGATCAAGAAATTTATAGAGATTAAGGATTGTACGATGTTGGGAAAAGTTGATGGCAGAAAGAAGATAAAAGCTGATCCTAGTGCAGAGTATGTGGAATATATATGCGGTCTGTATGAGGATCGTTATGATGATCAGACTGAGGATAGTAAGCCATTTGGGGTGGATTGGAAACCGGGAGAGAGGTCAAATCATCTGTCATTAGAAGGCTTTAGAAAAAAACTAATGAATTCTTATGATATTGAGCTATCTACGGCAAAAATCAGAAAGATTCTGATAACCGGAGGATGTTGGAGCACAGAAAGATCCCGTGAAGTACAAAGAGAATATGATAAGCTGAAATCCATACCTTTGGTAGCACAAAGGCTAAAGTTAACGGTTGCTTGCGTATCTATGTATCTGCCATATGAAAAGGTGGTATATGAACTAGAGAATAAAAGCGGAAACGCCAAGAGGGTGGAACGTTGGAGAAATAAAAAAATGAATTCTGAACTATAAAAAGTGGTATGATATCGCTTATCATAAATGTTTCAAACTATCTTTCAAGGGTAGAGCATTGACATATCTGTTGTTAGGCATAGATGCGACAGGAGATAATGCGTATATTTTTAGAAACAAGATATGGTATGATTTTTTAGATATAAATAAAAATATAATATCAGAAATTGATGTAGTTCAAATTTCATGTGATTGAGAGCTAAAACTAAAAGAGGATATTGCAGTAGGAATAATCAAAGAATTTATGAAAATTACAGAAGGTTTTGAATATGAGTAAAAAGATGAAAAAGAAAATTATTATATTGTTATTGGGGTTTGTTTTTTCTTTGAATGCTTGTGCTTTTAAAATAGATGAAAATGGTTCTTTAGACTCAATAAGTACATCTGTTGAGAATACAGTTGAAACAGAAAATCCAAGTATTTTGACTAATAATGGTAATGATGGCGAAGAGTATCTAATCCCAGAATTACCCAAGTATTATACTAATTCTTGGATTTCTCAGAGAATTGATCAGGTAAATATAAATACAGATATTGTAAATGGAATATCCTTTGCATTTATTACTGATGTACATCTACAAGCTAATCAAGGAAATAGTAAATATTTGATGAAGTATATTCTTGATAAAACAAATGTTCCGTTTTGTATTTTTGGTGGAGATGTAATAGGAGCATTCGGAAGTAAAGAAACGCTTTTATCAGAAGTTGATAATTGGTGCGAATGGGTTGAATATGTTGGAAAGGTATATCAAATTAGAGGAAATCATGATTATACCATCAAAACTTCATCTGAAGAAAATACAGGGTATACAGAATCAGAAACTTTTACTTATGATCATATAATGAATAATAATGAAAGTGATATAACAGGTACGTCCGATATGTATTATATGCTTGATGATGATATTCATAAAATTCGTTTTATATTTATAAATGGATACCAGAATATAACAAGTGGGGAAGTCCCGTTTGGGGTGCAACCACTTATTGATCAAAATCAACATAACTGGATTATTGAAAGAATTAAAGAGGTTGAGAATTATCATTTTATTATTATTACACATTCTTGTCCAAACGGAAATATTGCAGGGGGTGGGGCTGGAGCTGGTTTACCAGCTATAGCATCTGCGATAAACAATAAATCCATAGCTAAGTATGACAATGAAAATATTGATGTACATATTGATGAAGATTTTACTAATACTACAAATGATATTATTTGCTTCATTTCAGGACATAATCATCGGGATGATAGTGATATAAAAGATGGTGTGTTATACATTACTACAACTTGCGATGCTACGTATAATAATGATCCTTTGGTAATAAGGACTTCGGGTACAGTATCTGAACAAGCATTTGATGTGTTTACGATTGATATAGAGAATAGAATAATTAAAACGGTTCGTTTTGGGGGTGGATCTAATAGAACATGGAAGTATTAATTATTCTATATCTTTATGATAATAAAATGTATTTAAAGGATTCGGTATATGACACAAGGAGCATTTATATTATGAAACTATTGGTTACAGGGGTTAGTGGTCAGCTTGGTTATGATGTTGTAAATGAAGCGTTAAATCGTGGATTTGAAGTTACTGGGACAGATATTAATTTACTTATTTCGTATAAAACTACGTTTATTAAGGCTGATATTACAGAAAAATCATCTATTATAGATATGATTAAAGATGGAAAGTATGATGCAGTTATTCACTGTGCAGCTTGGACTAATGTTGATGGTGCTGAAGATGAAAGTAAGAAAGCTCTTGTATATGCTATAAATGTTGAAGGAACGAGGAATATTGCTGAAGCCTGTGCTTACAGTGGTGCAAAAATGATTTATATTAGCACGGATTATGTGTTTAATGGTCAAGGGACTGCTCCGTGGAAACCAGATGATAAGAACTATGCTCCCCTGAACTACTATGGATATACAAAACTTGAAGGGGAAAAGGCTGTAGCAGAGATACTTAAGAAGTTTTTTATAGTACGTATTGCATGGGTATTTGGTCTGAATGGGAAGAATTTTCTAAAGACAATGATTAATGTGGGCAAGACTCACGACAGTGTAAGAGTTGTTAATGACCAAATAGGGACTCCTACATATACCTCTGATCTTTCTAGATTGCTCGTAGATATGGTAGAAACTGATAAATATGGATATTATCATGCAACAAACTCCGAGTCGGAAACAAACGGATATATCTCATGGTATGATTTCTGCTGTGAGTTTTATAAGCAATATGGACT
The DNA here is from genome assembly GCA_017542245.1 of Lachnospiraceae bacterium. Classification (GTDB taxonomy): domain Bacteria; phylum Bacillota; class Clostridia; order Lachnospirales; family Lachnospiraceae; genus RUG11977. The sequence goes on along the minus strand of JAFXXN010000123.1, from coordinate 1,747 downwards.
AAAGACAAAGGTGATTCCAGTAACCACCCGGGAATACGGTTTGTCTATAGCTGCCAGACCGTCGAATTCTCGGTTGGACAAATCAAAATTGGTGGAAGCTGGGTTTGCTCCTCTTCCTATATGGCAGGATGCAGTATCAAGGTATCTTAAGGAGGCTAATTTGTAATGGCATTTAAATTTGAAGAGACAAAATTAAAAGGAGTATATATTATAACCCCTCAGGTATTTGGAGATAATCGTGGTTATTTTATGGAGACGTATAAGAAGGAACAGTTTTATAATGCAGGGATAAGCAAGGAATTTGTTCAGGATAATGAGAGTTCATCAACGAAGGGGGTTCTTAGGGGACTGCATTTTCAGAAAGAACATACTCAAGGTAAACTTGTAAGGGTTACCCATGGTGCTGTTTTTGATGTGGCTGTTGATGTAAGACCAGGTTCAGAGACCTATGGTCAGTGGGTAGGAGTAGTATTAAGTAGTGAAAAGAAGAATATGTTCTATATTCCAGAAGGCTTTGCGCATGGATTTCTTGTGCTCTCAGATAAAGCGGAATTTGTATACAAATGTACTGATGTTTATGATCCATCAAGTGAGGGTGGCATACCGTGGGATGATCCTGATATATCAGTTGAATGGCCTAAGCTAGATATTGAATATAAGACTAGTGAAAAGGATGGAAAGCATCCTAGATTTAGTGAACAAAGTTTTGAATGGGCCGATAAATGGAGGTAGACTATGAAGGGGATAGTTCTTGCAGGTGGAAGCGGAACAAGACTTTATCCATTAACTAAGGTAACAAGTAAGCAGTTACTTCCTATATATGATAAACCGATGGTTTATTACCCATTAAGCACTCTGATGCTTGCTGGAATAAAGGATATACTTATAATCAGTACCCCTGATGATACTCCAAGATTTGAGGCATTATTGGGGGACGGAAGCCAGTTTGGTATTTCGTTGTCTTATAAAGTGCAGCCTTCACCAGATGGCCTTGCGCAGGCTTTTATTTTGGGAGAAGAGTTTTTAGACGGTGAAGCTGGGGCCATGGTTCTGGGAGATAACATCTTCTATGGTAATGGATTCCGCACTATGCTTAAAGAAGCAGTTAAAAATGCAGAACAGAACAAACGTGCTACAGTATTCGGTTATTATGTTCCTGATCCGGAAAGATTCGGAGTGGTTGAGTTCGATGATACTGGAAGGGTATTATCTATAGAGGAAAAGCCTTCCAATCCGAAATCAAATTATGCTGTTACCGGTTTATATTTTTATCCTTCCGGAGTTAGTGATATGGCTAACCAGGTTAAGCCATCAGCAAGAGGAGAACTAGAGATAACAACTCTTAACGAAATGTATTTACAGGATGGAATGCTAGATGTTCAACTACTTGGACGGGGGTTCGCATGGCTTGATACTGGTACTACGGCATCATTACTCCAAGCTGCTGAGTTTGTTGAGATGGTACAGTCAAGGCAAGGAATTACTATTTCTGCTCCAGAGGAGATAGCTTTCATCAATGGATTATTGATAAGGATAAATTGATGGAGAGTGCAAAGACATATGGGAAGAGTCCCTATGGGGAGCATCTGAAAGCGGTGGCAGAAGGAAGGTAAATGGTAAATAACCCGTCCTGACCTCAAATAAAGCCAGCCCTCAAGGCTGGCATAGGTTATTACCTTGTTTTTGTTTTTCTGCAACAATCCGGAAGTTCCTCTGACCACGGCATTATCCTGTTTAGTACGTCTTC
>JAFXXN010000122.1 GCA_017542245.1 Lachnospiraceae bacterium | reverse complement strand
AGTTTTATATAATTATAAAAACTTGCCCCCTAAACTTGACATTCACACCCTAATAGAGTATCATTTAATCGACTTTAATCGAATGGAGGCTGAATTCTTATGGAGTATGAAATCAGGAAAGACTTATATAAACGGAAAAAGTCGATGATAAAAGTATTGTTTATATGTCACGATGATTTATAAAGGGAAAAAATTCGATAGGGGGATGGGTGAGAATGAAGAATGGTTCACAGTATATTTTAATTGATCTGTACGGGGTGATAATAGAGGAAAGTAAGGGATACTTTATCCCATATACATACGAACACTTTGCCGAGTCTGAATATGAAAGAATTACAAAAGCTTTTCGCGAAGAAAAGATATTCAGTAAAGCACAGATAGGCGTACTTTCATCAAATGAGTTTCTGGAGTATCTCGGGTACGATGAACCGGAATCCGCCATGAAGGATTATCTTAGTAACTATCTTACCTTGGATGCGGGATTCGAAACTTTTGCTGAGAAAGTCGGCAGTGAGTATAAGCTTGTGCTGCTTTCCAACGACGTTTCCGAATGGAGCGAATATCTTACGGATATCCACGGTATTAACAAGTATTTTTACGAAAAGATTGTAAGCGGCGATGTCGGACTTAAAAAGCCCGATTCCGAGATTTTTGAACTCACGCTGTCTCGTCTGGGATGTCGGGCGGAAGATTGCGTTTTTATCGACAACAGTGTTAATAATCTTCAAGTCGCGGCATCACTCGGAATCAAAACCATCCTGTTTAACAGAGACGGCGTCACATATGACGGTACCGTTGTTAACAACTTTTTGGAATTGGAAAGTGTTTTGAAAGGGAGAAAGCAAAGCCTGCATGAAGACGATACTGAATAATCAGCTCGAGACAGATGAGATAACTTCATCAGGGCTTACTGTAGAGAAAGCTTCATGGATAGAAGCGCCGATGGTCGCTGAATGTTTCATGAACCTTGAGTGCAAGTATTTGTGGGAGAAAGAAATCGTACCGGGTGATGATCATGTTATGATTTGCCTTGAAGTTGTAGGCGGGCATATAGGAGAGTAATTTTATGACAGAATTTGATAATAAAGTTGCCGTTATCACGGGCGGAGCAAATGGTATTGGGAAGTGTATTGTGGAGGAATTCAGGAAGAATGGAGCGAAAGTATGTATCATTGATAAGGCTGAAGGTGATCATTTCGTCGGGGATATATCTGATAAAATAGTCCTTGAAGCGTTTGTGGATAATGTGATCGGAAAGTATGGACACATTGATTATCTGATAAATAATGCATTACCTGTTATGCGGGGAATTGATGAGTGCAGTTATGAGGAATTCCAGTATGCCCTTATGGTAGGAGTAACGGCACCTTTTTATCTTTCGAAACTGTTCCTCCCATACTTTAAAAAAGGGGGATCGATCATCAATATATCTTCATCACGTGACAGGATGAGCCAGCCGCAGACTGAGAGCTATACAGCTGCAAAAGGTGGAATAGCGGCACTTACCCATGCCATGGCAGTAAGCCTTTCGGGGAAAGTAAGAGTAAACTCCATCTCTCCCGGCTGGATAGATACAAATTATACGGTATATGAGGGTCCTGATGCTGCTCAGCAACCATGTGGGCGTGTCGGTAATCCGTTGGATATTGCCAATATGGTTCTGTATCTGTGTTCTGAAAAGGCAGGCTTTATTACCGGTGAGAACATCTGTATAGATGGCGGAATGACCAAGCTGATGATATATCATGGTGATAACGGATGGAGTTATACTCTGTAAAGAATTACAGATGGCTTAAAGAAACAACATATGACCCTATGAAACTCGAACCTATTACAGGCTTTCTGGGGATGGGAATGATTCCTAATGTGGGAGCCTGGAAATGCAGCTGTGGTACCGAAAATGCTGGAAAGTTCTGTGTAAACTGTGGAAATCCAAGAGAAAACTAGTATAGTCTTTGAGTACCAAAGATGCAATGGAATTGGCAAAAGAATTTTGGTTTAACTTTCAATCGTAATATGGAGAAATCAAGTAATGTCAACAGTATCTAGGAAAAAGAAAAAAGAGAAACGGATCAGAATTCCTGCGGAATACACGGAAAGCGCGCTTCATTTCAAGACAGGTCCGGGTTGGAAGGCCTGCTATGACAGTGAAAGAGAACTTTATACCGCTGAAATCTTTGAGGCGGGATACTATGATCTCTATGAGATAAACGAAGAGATATTCAGCAAACTGAAGACAAAAGGAATGGAACGTAGAGAAGCACATGGACTGATCAATACAGGCAGACACCTATATAAAAGCGTCAGCGACCGCAACAGTTCATATGATATCGCGCTTGATAAAGAATATATGTCCCTCTGCCCATGGGCTGATGTACAAAAAACCGGGGAGATGTGGGAATCGGAGTTGACCGATTTGGCTGTGGCTATTTTTGAATCCGAAAAACAAAATCGCGAACAAAGAATGAAAAAACTGAATGAACAAAAAGACACGAACCTATGAGTTTAACAGTTTTGAAATAGTACGAAATTTTGGTTTAATTTACTAACACAAATGTAAACATTAGTAGATATTTAGTAATAAATGAAATAAATTCAAAGTTTATAAATGAAAGAAGACATAGGATTAGCATTTAAATAAATAACGTGTGCGAAAATGAAAAAAAATCAAAAACGCCCACGTTAAATGCGAAAATATGATTACAATATGCGCTTTTTGTTGTTCAGAACGGAAAGCTTTTACGGAGCGACTGAATAAAACGGCCGGAAAGTGGAAAAGAAAAGAATAATATGTTGCACAAAACGTGTATGTTGTATATAATATATGTTGTATTTCTGATTTATCTAAAATCGGCAGACAAATAATTAAACCTATGGAGGGATAATAACATGGACATGGAAACTTTGCAGGATAATTTTGCAGCATTAACCGAGGCGTACAATACCGTAGTTGATCTGTATAACAACGAAGGTATAGAGCCGGATGACGATGTCGAAGATCTTCTTAATCAAACCAAAGAGGTCATCGAAGAGGTTGGTGAACTCGATGAAGATGATCTTGATGATGAATCAGAAATGGAAAAAATAAATGACACTATGGTGACACTTCTTGAGGCACTGGAAGGTATAGTGGATTCTATGTCATATGCTGACGATGAGAATGACATGCCCGAATTGGCCTATGTTGACGGTGCTTATGCTAATGACGGTAATGGCAGGGATTTCGTTATTCTTTTCTATACCTCGGATGACGGCGAATATGCATACGTGCATGACGGTACGGATGAAGCTATTGCACAGTATACAGTTGAGGAAGCCGAACTTGATGATGGCACTGAATATGAAGTGGTAACTGTAGGCGGTCTCAGTATCGGGTATATCGATGATGGTGAAGATGTATATATAGTTGATCTGGATGACGGAACTATTTATGCAGCAGCGCATCTCACAGAGGATGAAGCAGAACAATTCTACAGTATATTGAATGATGATTGATCATACCCAAAGCACAGGCATAAGAGTTAATCTTATGCCTGTGCTTTATCATTTAACCTTAACTTTTGGTTTTTCTTACTATCGATATAGTGAAGTATTCTGAACAAACATGAGGAGTTTTTGCTGAAATATGAGTAATGTGCAAATCAGGAAAATGACATACGATGATATCCCTCTCATATGTAAAGTTGACAATGATGAGTCGGAATCAAATATTGAGTATCTGAAAAACAACCTGGAAAATATAGAAATTGAACGCCTGGTCAAGAAGATGGGATCAGCTCGGTCAATTCCAGTTTTGTGAAGCATACGAGGTGATTTTAATGATAAGAAAAATGAAAGAGGAAGATTTGCAACAGTGTGGAGTGATATATGCTAAGGCGTTTCCTATAGAATATTGGGGGATTGATTGGAACCCTGATAATGCAAAAGAATATTTATTGGATTATTACGAGCAGAAAAAATTTGTAGGATATGTGTATGAAGAAGATGAAGTGGTAATTGGATGTATATTTGCATTATGTAAGATATCAGGAAGTAAAAAAGAAATATATATTAACGAAATGGTAGTTTTACCTGAAAGACAGGGCCAAGGTATTGGTAGGCAATTACTGAAGACACTATTAGATTATAGTAAGGAAACAGGATGTGCTGGGGTTGTCCTTTATACCAGTGAATATGCACCTGCTTCCAAATTCTATGAAAATAATGGTTTTAAACTGTCGCAAGGAACTATTTGTATGTATTTTGCGTAAATTCGAATTTGCGGAGGAGTATAAATATGGAATTCAAATGCAGTTTAAAAATAGAAACACCGACACCTGTCAATTTCCGAGAATCCTTTAGAATGCCGGATTGGTTTGACTTTGAACTGTCCGCACATATTGCGATGAGTATCAATGTGATACATGTATAACAATAGGCGTTTTAAAAAGCAGATAAAAAGAAGAAGTTTCAATGAAATAAGTAAAAGTGGTAGAGCTGTGCTTGGTTTTGCAATCTTTATGCTGTTTGGTTAGAACTTTGAGGGGTAATTGAACTCAAGAGTGCCAATTGTTGACTTGATACATAGGATTTGTTATACTTCTTATATACAGATAAAAATAATGGGTAAGTAATAGATGTATAAAGTAAATTTTGATGGAAAATACAACCGATAAATCAGAGTTTGCAGGGGGATGGGAAAACAATACGATTCTTTTCCTAATGTTAATGTTGTTGCCTGTTATGTAGATGATAATAAACAATTCCTGGAAATTGAAGATTTTGTTCAAAAAAATATTCAGGATTGCAAGATAATCAACCTTTGGGAGATTAAAGATTAGACTGATTGGAAGAGTTTAAGGGGCATGAAAGTCATGTTTAAATGCAATTATAAGAATTTGAGCCTTTTTTTTCATGAACTAAAGAATCTTGATAAAGATAATATACCCGAAGAAGATGAATTCTGTCTGCTTCAGCTAAAGGACGGAAGATATACTGCGGGAATATGGACGCTATTTAGTACTGACGAAGACGAAATCATGAACGGGGAATTTTACAGGGGACAGTTTGATTCGATTGCTGTCGAGGAAGTATCAAAATGGATTTCATTAGATCACGATTTATCGGCAAGTATGGAGAAGGAAGAGCTCGAAAATTTGCATTTCCGGGATAGTAAAACTTAAAACCGGCAACTATAAGGTAAACGTTCAGGGCGGGAGCCGTACGGCAGGCGGAGCTCGGGAATTCTTTATCACACCGTACTGTTTTGAGGCAAAAACATATGAGGAGTTTTTGGAACGCTACCTGGAAATCGTTCCCGGCTATATATTTGGATTGTCCGAGGAAAATCTTCTTTCCGATGAAAAACTTAAGCATTTCCTCGGTTACTAAAAATTTTGTTTTTTTAATAACAATAGCCTATAATACCTTAAATACAAATAAATCTTCGCTTTTTTATAAAGATATGAAGTCGAAAGGAAATCCTATGTTTGAAGTAAAATTTGGAACCTCTGAACCCGTTTTTCATAATGAATATTGGGTTGTGAATGGTGAAGTTTTTGAGATAGAAATTGATGCCAGTTTTGCGGGAAGGTGTGAAGTGTCAGAGTATGACATTGACCGTTATGCGGATAAAGAAGCCGTTGATAGTGCAATCAAGGAGAAGGCGACTGAGATTATTTTGAAATGCCTTAATGAAGATTGGCCTGAAAAGACTCAGAAAGCTCAAACTAATTTTATGGGACTAGAGGAACTTTTTGACATGGAACTTGAAAAGCATGGGATAAAAGGTTGTTGTAATTTCCTTATCAAAGCTTTGACTCCTGAATCGGAGGAGATGTGTAAAACATTGGAAGGTTCTGCGCTCAGTCCCGTATGGAATACTCCTTGTCCGCCTGTTGAACTTTTTGATAAGTCGCTTAAGGAGTGGATTGAAAAAAAGTCATAGATTTTTTAATTTTCTAAAATTGGGGGTTGACAAATTTTTAATATGAGTTTAGACTTTAGGCGATCCATGAGGGAGTACTGGAGAGTATATAACTATGAATGATTTTGAGAAAAAGAAGGAACTGTTTTTGAAGCAGAAGGAGACACTTGACACCTTCTTAAAAACCGGAGCTATCACACAACTCCAGTATGACAAGTCATATGGGGACCTTGTCAAGAAAATGGGCATGGAATCCGTGGCTGAGGAGATATCAAAAGCTGAAAAGTAAGAGAATAAGCATCGGGATAATATCAAATCTCGGTGCCATTTTTTTCTGAAAATATAGCATTTTTACAGGTTATATGGTATAGTAATATAGGTACTGATTGTATGAGAACATAAGGAGAAAGTGTATGAAGACTGCTATAGTTTATTATTCAAAGCATCATGGGAATACGAAAAAACTATTGGATGCAATAGCAAAGGTCTATGATGTTATGCTTGTTGATGTGGTGCAACAGGCTGATGTTGATCTTACCGGATATGACCGTATAGGACTTGCTTCAGGAATATACTATACTTCGTTTGCAAAACAGGTTTTGTCATTTGCAACTGAACGTTTGCCAGAGAATGCTGATGTTTTTTATATCTACACTCATGGTGCTCCCAAAGGAAATTTCCTTAAGTCAATAAGGGAGATAGTAACTAAAAAGCATTGCCGGGAAATTGGAGAGTATCATTGTCAGGGTTATGATACATTTGGTCCGTTTAAACTGGTAGGAGGCATAGCAAAAGGGCATCCAACTGAGGCTGAGATAAATGGTGCTGTTGAGTTTTATGGAAATTTGGGTTTACATCAGTAAGTTATGAGACTGGAAGCAATAAAGAATGGTGAAATGAGTGATATAATGAAGAACCATAAGAAACTGTTATGTGGCGTATGCATTGTTTTAGCGATGACAACATTTTATATCGGGATTGTAACATACAAGTTCAAAAGAAATTGGATGAAGAAGTACTAAAAGCAGGAGATTTTATGAAGACACCAATTATGACAAAAGAAAATGTCGATACTTTATATGATGCGAAATATCTAAAACTCTATGACCTGCGTTACAATCCTGAAAAACACTATTTCAGTGCAAGCAGGCGTAAAACAGATGATCTGGTAGCGATAAAACCCGATGATGTGTTTAAGACTATGCTGCCGGATGCGGTTACTATTGCTGTTGTGCTACATCTGCCGAATTCAAAACCGAAGCTTCTTCTTTCGTATGAATACCGTTATCCTGTCGGCAGGTTTTTACTGAGTCCTATTGCCGGACTACTGGATCCGGAGGACAGAGAAGATGAGAATCCCCTGTGTAGTGCAGCTGTAAGGGAGATATATGAAGAGACCGGGATAAAAGTGGCTGAAACAGATAAGATCACGGTTCTTAATCCATGTGCCTATTCTACCCCGGGAATGACGGATGAAAGCAACGCATTTTTGTGTGCAGACATCACGCTTGCGGATACTTCTATGCTTGATCAGAGCGGCTGTGTCGGTACTGAGCTGTTTGACGGATTTGAGCTTATAGATATTGATGAAGCTGAAAAAATATATAAATCAGGACGGGATAAAAATGGAAATACTTTTTCGCTCGCAACCTGGGCGGTACTCGGATGGTTTATTATGCAGTACGGAGAATAACGTGTAGGTAATTTAAATATATGGGCAGGGAAGACTATGGGAAATAAAATGAGGGTATACGGGAGAAAAACTATAAATAACAGAATAATAGCGGTTGTCATCTGCCTGCTCCTGGCAGCTGTTTTTGTTATGCCTGAAAGAGCCTGGGCACAGGACCATAAGGAAATAGTACGCGTAGGGTACTATGAGAACGAGGTTTTTCAGGAAGGCGCCAAAGAAGGCTCGGTAAAAACAGGATATTCATATGAATATTATCTTAAGCTGTCTGAATACACCGGATGGAAATACGAATATGTGTATGGAAGCTTCGGGGAATTGTACCAGATGCTTCTTGATGGGGAAGTTGATCTTTTAGCAGGCCTTGCATACAAGGAAGACAGAAAGGATATTATAGGCTATCCTGCACTCGCTATGGGAAGCGAATCCTATAATCTTGTAAAGCATGACCATGACACTGAGATAACTGCTGACCCGTCAACATTAAACGGGAAAAAGATCGGTGTTCTTAACAGTGCAATGGTAGATGTCCTAAATAGATATCTTTCAGATCACGGCATTAAATCCGAAGTGATCACATTCGATGATTATGAGAAACTGTTTTTAAAGTTTGACTCCGGAGAGTTAGACATACTTGCTGCAGAGGGCGACGGCGCATATGGCAGGTCTAATGCGGAGGTTTTATTCTCGTTTGGCGGATCGGATTATTTTCTCTGTACTAATCGGAACAAACCCGAGCTGCTGTCAGAACTGAATTCTGCACAGAGCCTTCTTGCTGCAGAGGAACCAAATTATCTGAGCAACCTTAAGACGAAATATTATCCGATAAGCGTGTCTTCGAGGGCATTTTCAGCAACGGAAAAGGAATGGATTCTTACCCATGACACATTGAAGATTGGGTATTTGGAAAATTATCTTCCATATAGCGATACGGATGAAAACGGAAATGTGACAGGTATCATAAAGGATTTGGTGCCTGAAATACTCCGAGAGCTTGGTATGAAGAATGCAAGCGTAAGTTACCATGGCTATAAGAGTTATGATGATATGATAGCGGATATGAGCGCCGAAACCATCGATACGGCATTTCCCGTAGGCGGTGGCCTGTACTATTCCGAGGAAAACGGAATGTACCAGTCCAGTCCCGTTATTTCTGCCGCGACGGAAATTGTTTACAAGGGCGAGTATTCGGAAAGTACGGTAAAAAGCTTTGCCGTTAACAAGAATAACAAAATGCAGCTATATTTCCTGAGCACGGTATATCCTGAGGCAGAGATCGTATTCTGCAGTTCCATTGATGAATGCCTGGAAGAGGTCATGGATGGAAAAGTTGGAGCTACAACGCTGAATGGAATGAGAGCAAATGACCTGCTGAAAAACAGCAAATACAGAGAGCTTTCACATCGTAATATCGGAAAAAGCGATGACAGATGCTTTGGCGTTGAGATCGGAAATGAAGGACTTTTAAAACTTCTTAACCGAGGGATAAGCGTTATAGGAAGTGATTATGTCCAGAACCTTGCATATAGATATACAGATGAATTATATTCATATAGCTTTTTCGATGTTGTCAAGGACCATATGGGAGTATTTGTAGGAATCGGTGCGGTAATCATTGGCATAGTGCTTTTCTTCCTTGCACGGGATTCAAGGAGAAAAAGAAAGGAAATAGCAGAAAAAGAAAAGGCTAGGGCAGAACTGGAAGAGACCAACCGCGAGCTTGCAGACAGCAGAAAAGCATTATCTGAAGCTTTGGAGGAAGCTGAGCAGGGCAGCCGAGCAAAAACAGTGTTCCTTAACAATATGTCCCATGATATAAGAACACCCATGAATGCGATAATAGGTTTTACAGGACTGGCTTCCTCACATCTTGATGACAAGGAGCAGGTAAAGGATTATCTAGACAAGATAACAGTTTCCAGCCAGCATCTTCTGGAACTTATAAACGATGTGCTTGATATGAGCCGCATCGAAAGCGGTAAAGTGACCATTGATATGGCTCCGGTTTATCTGCCAGGGCTGTTGGATGACCTGAAAACAATAATACAGTCAAATATATCTTCAAAGGGTCTGGAGTTTACGGTTAATACTGAAGGTGTGGTTCATGAGAACGTCATTACTGATAAATTAAGATTAAACCGGGTGCTTTTAAACATCCTTTCCAATTCGATCAAGTTTACGCCTGACGGCGGGAAGATAAGTTTTAGTGTAAGCGAGAAGCAGTTACCAGATAACGACTTGGCTGGATTTGAGTTTAAAGTTAAGGATAACGGCATCGGCATCAGTAAGGAATTTCAGAAAAGTATTTTTGAGCCATTTACAAGGGAAAAGACAAGTACAGTAAGCGGTATTCAGGGTACGGGACTGGGCATGGCCATTACTAAGAATATCGTTGACCTTATGGGAGGGACTATAGAGGTTAAATCTGAGGAAGGAAAGGGCAGCGAGTTTATAGTCTACATTCCCTGTAAGCTTGCTGAAACAGCCGCTTCATCAGAACAGAATGGTAACGAGGTTCATGATTTCTCAGGGAAACGTGTTCTTCTGGCGGAAGACAATGATATGAACCAGCTTATAGCAAATGCCATACTTACAGAGCTTGGTTTTGAAGTGGATATTGCCATAAACGGCAAGGAAGCAGTGGACAAGATAGAATCAAATACATCAGGATATTATGACATAGTCCTTATGGACATCCAGATGCCTGTAATGGATGGCTATGAGGCAACTAAAGCCATACGCGCACTTGGAGATAAGAAAAAAGCAGAAATCCCTATTGTGTCGGTCACAGCAAATGCATTCGAAGAGGATAAGCAGATGGCATTAAAATCAGGTATGAATGATCATCTTGCTAAGCCTTACGACATTCCGCAGATTACAAAGACGCTTGCAGAACTGCTTAACTGTTGAAAGGTTGGATATTTTAATATAATAAGCTTGCTCTCGAAGTGCCTTTAGGAATCGTTCTGCTTGTTGCCGGGGATGGAACTGCGAAAAAAGCAATCGGAGTTGGGAAACTAAAGGTTATTGAAGGCATATATTTAATAATGTGTGCACTTTTGCGAAAATAGCAAAAACGCACACTTTAACGCTCTTAAAAGAGTTTTCCGTTCCTCATGAAATCTATAATATTTACATGTTCTATGCCGTTTCGTTTTTGAAGAAGAGAGTCAGCGGTAACAACATATTTGGGATAATTATCCCGTATTGATTCCAAAGGCCTGTATTCGCGGTCTTCAGTCTCTTTTGATAAGCCGATCGTATAAGATACCTGTATGTAGGAGTAATTCATTTCATTGTCTCTGAGTATGAAATCACATTCCAACCTGCCTATCCGACCAACACTTACAGAATAGTCATGTGACCTTGCATACACAAACGTAATATTTTCTAATACAGGACCAAAGTTAATTCGGTCACCTTTCATCTTTGTTTTCTATCTAATATGATAGCAGATTATGAGCAAGAATTCAAGTTTAACGTTGGCAAATTTGATTTTTTTACAAAAACGCCAACATTAAACTGATTTATAGACTCTGAAATCATTTGACAAAACAATTCCTATTCTATATACTTTTTCATAGACGAAATATGCTTAAGGTATTCGTCAATATATGGAGGAGACTTGTTCCGCTTCTTTCAAGGTCGGTAAAGATGCTTCAGAGTATAGATATAACGGATTGCCCTGTTATAAAGGATCTGGACAGAGAACTTAAGAAAGCCGCAAACAGGGTTGAGAACGGTCTTGTGGATATAAGCGGATTTATCGATATGGGTAACTGCGGTATCGCAGATAAGTGGGAAGATATAGCAATGTTGTACAGAAGCCTTCGCCATTATTTTGATGGAACATACGGCAAGGTATATCCGGGCCTTGATCCTGACAGCTTTTTCGAGGAACTTGGTATAGAGCCGGACCGTGAAAAGATAGATTACTACATTCTTCTTGATGAACTCTTCTAGACGGAAGTGGTAAGTTCTATCGGAAAATATTTTCCAGATTAATTTACGATAACAAATTTGTGGAGAAAAACAATGCTTGAAGTGATAAGACCTGAATTATATGAAATGAGTTTTCGTGAATACCTGATGGCGGATGAGATGACAATGTCTTATAACGCGAAATGGGGTGGCACAATACCATTTCCCAGAGAAGAGTGGGAGGATTGGTATGATACTTGGATTAGAAAACCTGACAATAAGAGATACTACCGGTATTTAAAGAATGAAGAAGATGAATTTGTTGGAGAAATTGCCTATCACTATGATAGTCAGCGAGATATTTACATATGTGATGTGATCATTCTTGCCAAATTTCGGAATCGTGGATATGGAACAGAGGGATTAAAACTTCTATGTGATGCTGCAAAAGTCAATGGGATATCAGTTCTTCATGACGATATCGCAGCAGACAATCCATCTTATAAACTGTTTTTAAAGAACGGTTTTGAGATTGAATACCAGAATGATGAAGTTTTGATGGTTAAGAAATCATTATAAATTCTAGGATTTCTGTCTATTTATAACTTTTAAGATTAAGAGTGTCAAACTGTTTTGAGGAGTTTTATTGAAAAATGAGTAATGTGCAGATTAGAAAAATGACTTATGATGATATTCCGCTCATATGTAAAGCGGATAATGATGAGTCAGAATCGAATATTGAGTATCTGAAAAATAACTTAGATAATCAAGATAATAAAAAATGTTCAGCACTGCTGGCACTCTATAATAACCAAATTGCAGGATACGTATTCTTATATTATGAATGCAAATGGGGTGGTTTAAAAAATCAGGGACTACCTAGTGTGGTGGATCTGATTGTATTTGAAGCATACAGAAGAAAAGGTATAGCTACAGCACTAATGGATTTTGCTGAAAGAGAAGCTCGGAGCATTAATTCAAAAATATATTTGGATGTTTGCTTAAATAGTGAATACGGCCCTGCACAATGTTTATATATTAGGAGAGGATATGTTCCTGATGGTGCCGGTGTTTATTATGAACAGGAAGTCCTAAGCTTAAATTCGCCATGCATTAATGATGATGAATTAACTCTGTGTCTTGTAAAAAAATTATAATGAAATTCGAGTTTGTCGGGCTGAAGTTGGCGTGTTATATCGGAATACAATTCTTTTACAACAGGATGGAGGAGCTATGATCAAAGGAATTCATCATGTTTCTATGAAGTGCAATACTGAAGAGGAAATAAATAAAGTAAAAGATTTTTACATCTCTGTATTGGGTCTGAAGATAGTTCGCGATTGGCCAGATGGATTTATGATTTATACTGGTAATGGATATATTGAGATCTTTACAAATGCTGATGGAGAGCATCGTTTAGGCTCGATTCGCCATTTTGCATTGCTTACTGATGATGTGGATATGTTAGCAGAAAAGGTGAAAGACGCCGGATATGAATTGATTGTAGAACCAAATGATAAGGTGATAAAGTCGGTTCCGGAATATCCTATTAGAATGGCATTTTGCATTGGCCCTCTGGGGGAACAGATAGAGTTTTTCTATGAAAGATAAATCGGAATTTTATAGACGATGGAATACGAATGCTAGGAGCACAACATGGGTAAAGAAACAATGATTTCAGCAATTAATTCGACATTTGAGGAATTAAAAACAGCTCTTGAGGGCGATGAATTAATGAGAATCCGTGAGTTGACCTTGGACTTGCATGCAATGGTTCATCCTGCGGAAATATCCGGGAGAGATGAAAAGACCATAGCAGATTTTGTTTTGGGATAATGCACGATGGAGATAAGGAATAATATGAACGAATATGTTTTTGGAAAAACATTAAATAAGATCATCCATGGAGGTGATTATAATCCGGAGCAATGGCTGGATTGGCCGGATGTTTTACAAAAGGACATTGAATACATGAAAGAAGCCGGTATCAATGAGGCCACTTTGGGTGTTTTTTCCTGGGCTATGTATGAGCCCGGGGAGGGGGAATTTCATTTGGACTGGCTGGCGCAGATCATCGACAACTTGTATAAAAACGGGATTCATACTATACTTGCCACGCCTTCCGGAGCCAGACCTGTGTGGTTGGACAATAAATACCCGGAGGTTATGCGGGTTGATGCAAATGGCAATCGCAATAGACATGGAGGAAGGCACAATCACTGTATGTCGTCAGAAAAATACAGGGAAAAAGTAAGGATCATTGATGGAAAACTGGCAGAAACCGTAGGAAATCATCCCGGTCTGATAATGTGGCACATATCAAATGAATTTGGTGGGGAATGTTTTTGTGATAAATGTAAGACTAAATTCAGGGAGTATTTAAGAGAACGGTTTCATAACAGTATCGATGAACTGAACCATGAATGGTGGACAACCTTCTGGAGTGCAAGGTATACGGATTTTGAGGAGATCGATCCGCCGTACAACAATGGTCAGACGGCGGTCATGGGGCTAAATCTTGAGTGGAAAAGATTTACAAGTAGAAATTATTCGGACTTTCTTTCTGTAGAGATTGATGCCATAAAAGAGCATTCGGGAAATGCTAAGGTCCCCATAACGACGAACTTTATGGGAAGGTATTATGGCATAGATTACAGAGTTTTGGCGAAAAAGCTCGACGCAATATCATGGGACAGTTATCCTGCTTTTCATAATGATCATGAAAGCTATCAGGACACCATGATGACAGCGGCATTTGACAACGCTGTTATGAGAGGGATGAAAAAGGACAAGCCGTTTTTGCTTATGGAAAGTGCACCCGGGCTGGTTAATTGGATGCCGTTTAATAAACTCAAAAGGCCCGGAGTTCATGAACAGTTTGCTGTGCAGACAATAGCTTGTGGGTCGGATTCCGTTCAGTATTTTCAGATGCGAAAGTCACGAGGAGCGGCAGAACAGTTTCATGGTGCCGTGATCGATCATATCGGAACAAATGATACCAGGGTCTTTAAGGAAGTAAAGAAAACAGGAGAGACTATAAGAAAACTGGCTGAAGTAGAGGGCTCTTTAAAAAACAATGAGGTGGCAATCATTTTCGAATGGGATAACTGGTGGGCTATTGACGGAGCCGGTGCCTTTGGCCGTTCGACAAAGAAATATGATTCTACTTGCAGGGATTATTGGGTAAAACTCATGGAATTCGGAGTTGAGGCAGATGTTATTTCAACCTCTGATGAACTGAACGATTATAAACTGATCATCATTCCCATGCTTTTTATGCTAAAGGACAACATTGCCGGGAAGCTGGTGGAATTTGTTAAAAAGGGTGGAATTGTGTTGATAACTTATATCAGTGGATACGTTAATGAGAATTGCTTATGCTATCAGGGAGGATTTCCGGGGGATGGATTGCATGAGCTGCTGGGAGTGATCAGTGAAGAAATCGATACACTGTATCCGTCGGATAAAAACGGCATACGAATCACTTACAAGGGTATGGATACGGTGTTGGAAGTAAAGGATTATGCTGAAATACTGAGAGTAAACGATGCGCAGATATTGGGAACTTATACTGAGGATTTCTATAAGGATACGGCAGCCATAACTTGTAAAAACTACGGGAATGGCAAAGCATATTACCAGGCGGCCAGGTGCTCAGCGGATGATCTGAGTGATCTTATCAGAATATTGCTGGAAGAAGCAGGCATATGCATAAAGGATATACCCGCAGGAATTGAATATCATAAAAGGATCGGGAAGAATGCAACCTATGAATTTTACCTGAATCTATCCACAAATAGTATAGAATTATCAAACATAGATGGAATCAACTTGATGACGGGAGAACATATCAGCGGCAGCATGAGCTTGGGGAGCAGGGGATATCTCGTTTTGAAAGACTGAGCTTGATATTCCATTCGGGCTTCAAATGATTTGAATAATGAGCATATGGATGCGGGTGACATCTGATGGGAAAAAGATAGCAAGTTATATTGGAATATTACGATTTTATCTACAACAGGTATGGTATTCAGAGATGGAACCGTACCTGTTCTTTTTGTTTGAAAATTATATTCCTGAAACCTGTTGATTTATGGAGATCCAAGACCGCCAAAGACAGTAGGCATCAATAGCGATTAGCACATGGAACATATATGGAACAACCTTAAAATGTCCGAATCTTTGTTGACTTACAGCACCGAAAATGATATGATAAATGCAAATGGGATCAGTCAAAATGCTGAAATTATCGGTGTAGTGTCTGTGTTATATCGATATGTTACAGTATCCCGTGAAAATTTCTTTGTATGACTAATGCTCTGATATTCTACGCATCCGGAAAAGGAACAAAACTATGAATGATATTAACGTTAGTGCCGATCAAAAGCTATGGTGTTTCATTAAAGAAGTGAACGGCTCTTCGACCGATAAGATCGCGATTGTCGACGGTAATGCAAAATATACCTACGGCGAAATGTTCACACAGTGGGAAAAGTACGCTACTGTTTTTTCGGCACTGGGAATTACAGCAAAAAACAGTTCGCGTGTCGGACTTCTCGGCTCGACGTCGGCAGAAGCGATATTTGTTTTTTACGGGCTTAACATGGTGGGAGCGCAAGTTTCACTGCTTCCGACATTTGCAGCCTTTTCACGTAATAGGATATTAAGTACGATACAGACCGAAAAGCTGACAGATATTATCCTGACAGATGATTTTACACAGCCTGCTCTTATCGGAGAGCTTCTTGCGAGAAAGTCGGAGCTTGGATTAAAGAATGTTCTTCTGTTGCATATCCCACTTGCCGGCAGCACGGTAAACGGTATGGTGACTTATGGGCAGGAGTATAAATATCAGTATATGAAGCGGTTGCTCACTCCGATCTGCATGGACAGCCTGCTTGCGATGTACAGCGGTGCGCCCATCGAATATGCCGAAAATGTCAGCACGGATACGGCAGTCATCGTTCATACCTCGGGAACTACCTCGGGCATGGGAAAGCCTATCCCGCTCTCGGATGCGGCACTCAATCACATGGGCGTCTGCTACGATACGATGGAGAGCTTTTCTTATCTCAAAAGCGGTCTTGTAACTGCGATAACTATTGACCTCGGCAATGCTTACGGCATAGTAAATCAGGTACACGCTCCCTTTGCAGTTGGCGGTACGGTAGCGGCTGTTCCGGCAGGAACGTTCAATCCGCTGTTCTATAAAGCAGTTCCCGAATTCGGGGTCACGCTGCTTTTCTGCACGGCAGCTATTCTGGAAATGTGGGCAAGGCAGGAAAATGCTTCAATGAACTATTCGAGCCTGCGGTGTGTGGTGGTCGGCGGGGCTTCGGTCTCGGCAGAGGACAAGCGGAGGTACTGTGATTTCCTTTGCAGACACGGCGGAAAGGACATCATGTTCATAAACGGCTATGGGCTTTCCGAATTGGGAGGTGCTTGTATTCTTTCCACTCCCGAGATTAATGATGAGTCAATAGGTTATGCCATGCCCGGAGTGGAGATATGTCTTTGCGATGACGACGAGGGAAGATATTACACCGCCGATGAAAAGCCCTGCCGCGGTGTCATGTACCTGCGCTCCGATTCCATGACCTGCGGAATGCTTGACGGTGAAAATATAGTTGCGACCGAGGAGATAAACGGAAAACGTTATATATGTTCAAACGACTATATAAGCATTGACGAAAACGGCAAGATCAGCTTCCTCGGACGGGTCAACCGCTATTTTCTCAACAATGACGGAATAAAGTACGATGCAGGCAGAGTCGAAGCGGAGATGTTGCGGCAGAAGGGTATCGAGGGCTGTGCGGTAGTGCCTGTGTATGTTAAGGTGCTGCACGATAATATACCTATGCTTTGCGCAAAAGTCTCCGCAGGTGACTGTATCGCGGCGGAAACGGTAAGACAGGCACTTGTAAAGGTATTTGCGGTCGATAAAACGCTCGCTCACGATCAGATCCCGAGCCGCGTCATGTTAGTTGACGAGCTGCCGAGAAATCCCAACGGTAAGGTGGATATTTTCCGTCTTAGCAACGGCGAGGTAACCGGCAGGCAGTTCAAGGTCGAAACGGTAAAGCTTCTTGGTGATGTAACAGACGTTATGCTTGTCCCTGTTGTGACGGAAGAGGACGATATGCTTCAGGACACCATGAAGGCAATTGCAAATGATATAAAGGAAAGCAGCGCTTCCTTTTTCAATAATAATTCAAACAGGGAGGAATCAGATATGAAACAGAAATTCAACCCCTTCGCCTTCTTTAGCTCTGCGAATCAGATGGGCAGCAAAATGATGGGTCAGATGAAACAGATGTTCGGCGGCGCTTGTAACGGTCAGCAGGGACAGCCGGGCGGTTTCCCGTTCATGATGTGCGGAATGCCGCAGCCCGGTCAGATGCCTATGATGTTCAATATGCCACAGTTTGGTCACCCTAATCAGACGCAGCAGATGAATCAAATGAATCAGATGATGGCGATGCAGTTCAATCAGATGTACATGATGACAAAACAAACAATGGAAATGATGTATCAGAACAATATGAAAATGCTCGAAAAGATGAACGAGATCATTCAGAAAGGGCTTGCGGGCGCCGACGGCTGCTCACAGAAGAAGGAGGAGACCGCCGGCGAATCGACAGCTGAAGACAATTAAAGATAAGGAGGGCTTTCGATGGCAGAAAAAGAAAGCATGGGAAAAAAGCTCAAACGGGAAATCGTTCGCGCTATGCTCGAACGGACGCAGGGCATGGACATGAACAGCATGATGGAGTCGATGGGCTATGCAGAGCAGCCCGTTTATGACGATATCGAAGAAACGCTTAATATACCGTATGTCAACCGTGACGAAGTGGCACTCGCGATGGATATGTTCAAGCCGATCGTCCCCGAGGGTACAGAGCTGCCTGTAATAATCGTGATACACGGAGGCGGTCTGACGATGGGCGACAGAGGGGCTTCACGCGCTTATGCACGCAGACTTGCGCACCTGAAATACCTTGTGTTCTCGGTGGAGTACCGCCTTGCACCGAGAGCTACCATAAGCGAACAGCTGGGAGATGTGTGCGCGGGAATGGATATCGTCGGAAAAATGCTTGTCGATCACGATGTTGATTTTACACGCATATTCCTCGTTGCGGACAGCGCAGGTGCATATCTTGCAGCGTATGTTTCTGCTATGCACGGCTCGCCGAAGCTCTGTGATGTGATAGGCTACAAGCCCAGCCGCATGACATTCGCGGCTGTGGGGCTTATGAGCGGAATGTTCTATATGAATCAGAAGGACATAACGGGCTGGATGCTCTCCGAACAGGTCTACGGCGAAAAACGCACCGATGAAAAATTCCTGAAATATATGAAGAACCCCGAACATCCCGAGATAATAAACAATATACCTCCTGCATTCCTTATCACGAGCCGCGGGGATTTCATGAACAACTACACGTTCATGTTCCACGACGCGCTCAAAAAGGCGGGCAGACCCACAAAGCTGTTATATTTCAAGGACGAGGAATTGCAGCACGTTTTCGCCATCACCGATCCCGAACATCCGAGGAGCATTGAAGCGACCGACAAAATGCTTGCCTGGTTTGAGGAGCAGGCGAAGCTCAGAACCGAAAAGCGCAAAAAGAATCCCGCTGTCGAGAGAAAGCGCAAGGCGATCGCAAAGAAAATGGAGGACGGCAGTTTCTTTGAGCAGCCGATATGGTCGTATGTAAAAGAACGACGCTCCGTTGACCCCGGACTGTTGAAAAATATCGCTCTTATCGACTGCACGAGGGAATACACCTACGAGCAGATTTTTGAGGAATGGGACAGGTACGCAAGGGTATTCTCCGCGCTGAACATCACGGGAGAGAATCATTCCCGCGTGGCAATAGGCGGCGCTATCACGGCAGAGCCTGTGTTCGCTTTTTACGGACTGAATATGACGGGCGCTGAGGTGTCGATGTTCTCCTATCCCGATTTTGTACCCGGCGGAAGCTGGAAAACGATGCTCGAAAAGGAGAGGATTACCGACCTGCTTATCTCGGATATCATGGTATCTCCCGAGCTCTTAAAAGAGCTTCAGGACGAAAAGGAAACACTGGGGCTGAAGAATATTATACTTATCCATTCAAAGATGGGCGGCCCTGCGGTGGGTCCGGCGGAGCTTATTTTCAACGAGGTGAACTATCACAATCTTGAGCGTACCGACGGCGTAGTCTTCATGGATAAGCTGATCGAGCAGTACAAAGATGTTCCGATACATACCGAAAAATATAACAGCGAAAGAAAAGCGCTGATACTGCACACTTCGGGGACTACGAAGGGAACCCGCAAGCCTTTGCCTTTTACTGATAAGGTGGCGAATATTCAGGCAAAGGGTGTTGATTTGGATCCTGATAAGCTGTTTGAAGGCGGCGACAAGGGAAAGCCTACACGTATTATCCTGAATTTCGATTACAGCTCCGCCTTCGGAATGCTTGGGGCGATAAATACCACATTTTCGACGGGCAATACCGCGGTAGTTACGTTCTTTGGCTTTATGCACCCGAAGTTTATCCGTGCAGTGGACTACTACAATATAGAGGTGCTTTTTGTCGGCGGCTTTATCGTTGACAAATGGCTGGAGCGAGACGACCTCAACGATGTCAGCTTCGCTTGTCTGAAAAATCTCGGTATCGGCGGATCATATATCCCGCCCGACAAAATGGCTCAATATGCCGAGTTTTTCAAGTCTCACGGATATAAATACAAGATATTGACAGGCTACGGAATGTCAGAGGTCAGCGGCAATCAGATGGCTTCCCACTATCAGTCCGACAGAGAAGTGATATGCGAGGCAGGCTTAACGGAGGGCATAGTCATAAAGGACGAGAACGATGAGCAGTTCTATACCGCTGATGACGGTGCCCGCACAGGCGTAATGTATATGTGTGCGGATGCTATGACGAGCAACGAGCTTGATGGCGAAAAGCTGTTTGATTACACCGAGATAAACGGCAAGAATTATATCTGCACAAATGACATGGTGCGCGTTAACAAGGACGGCAGCATTTCCTACGTCGGCAGGATGGATAAATATTTTGTCAACAACGACGGCAAAAAGTTTGATTCGGGTATAGTCGATGTTCAGATGCTAGCACACTCTGCCATTGACAAGTGCGCGGTAGTTCCGATACTTGAAAAGCGCATTCATGACACCGTCCCTGTGCTATATGTTGTCCCGAAGGAAAAGGGAGAGCATGCGGCTGAAAGCATTCGTCAGGCATTTGTCGATCTGTATGTAAAGGAAAAGAAGATATCCGGCGACAATCTGCCCGTTCAGTTCATGATAGTTGATGATATTCCGCTCAACACAAACGGCAAGCTCGATATTTACCGTATCACAAGAGAACGTCTGAAGGGAGCAGCTTACAATATCGTGCCTGTCCGGGACGATAACGGCGAGCTTACCAACATTAAAACAGAATATGTTGAACATACGAGCAGCATGACTGCGGGCACGGTTCCGGAGGGAATGGACGGCAAGTCGTCTTACAATATTTTCGACCTGTTCAATGCGCCGCCGCAGAAAAAAAAGACATCTAAAGGCTACGACACGATGCCGTTCGGTTTACCGTTCCCTTTCGGTATGATGAATAATTTCGGAATGCCCGAAAAGAAAAAAACCGAGATACCCGAAGGCATGAAAGAAGGCTTTTTGAAGTTAGCCAGCCAATTAGTAGGAAAGATTTATAACGCCAAGAATATTGATTTTGATATAGAAGACTGAGCAAGGAGAGAAAAATATGTTTGATGATATGAATAATATTCCTTTCCATTTTATGGGAATGCCGTGGATGTTCCCGTTTATGCAGGGAATGAATAACACAGCCGATACAACCGATACAGCCGATTCTGCAAATGGACAGCAGGGAAACGGACAGCAGGCGAACGGCTTTCCGTTCCCATTTGGTATGATGCCGCCGATGATGTTCCCGTATTTTATGTACGAAATGCACAACATGGCTAATTCAGCAAACGGACAGCAGACGTATGGACAGCAGGCAAATGGTTTCCCGTTCGGTATGATGGGACAGCAGACAACCGGTTTCCCATTCCCGTTCGGTATGATGGGACAACAGGCAAACGGTTTTCCTTTTCCGTTTGGTATGATGCCGCCGATGATGTTTCCATTTATGCAGGGAATGAACGGTAATGCTGATAAGGAAGAAAACAATGAACAGGACGGCTTTTCGTTTATGGGAGTGACTATCCCGAAAACCCTACTGCAAAAGCTGCTGAATATGGATTGGAATCCCGGAGAGCTTGACAAGCTACAAAAGGTGATAGATATGATCTATGCGAAGATGCCGAAAAAATAATCGCACCGCGGTGTCGGTTATATAAAGGGCATTGGCTTAAAACGCGGAGCTATCGCTGCTTCTGTTTCTCACGATTCGCACAATCTCATTGTTATAGGTACGAACGATGAGGATATGGCGTTTGTTTTCCTGACCGTTATCCAGCATATCAAGATGACAACACACGGGCTCGTTGACGTGCGGACTCAGAAAATACTTCCGTTATTTATATAACAAAAAAATATCCCCACCTCCACAGCTGGTATGCTACCCGTCAAGAGGACAGTGAAAAATTAAAAAAATTTTCGTACCGCCAGTTGTATATGCAGCCGGCGGTATTATTATGCCACCAAATAGTACTGTTTATGATACTCGGACGGTGTCATCACGTTCAGATTCCT
>JAFXXN010000121.1 GCA_017542245.1 Lachnospiraceae bacterium | reverse complement strand
TAATTTCTGCATTTCATCACTCTCAACGGAAACATTAAGAATTTCCTTTTTAACTCTGTATTTAATTGAAACTCCTGCATTCTCCAGAAGAAATTCTATTAATCTCCGATATTTTTTCATACACATTCTCCTTTACATTTTTTCGAGGAAAAACGCCCGGACGCATCCGAGCGAGTTCCCTCTTTGCGTATCGGGGATACGCGAATCCCTTCAATGCTCCGGCGAAATGCCGTATATCTATGTATAATCCTCACGGATAAGCTGGGAAAAAAAGCCCTCAGAAACGCTTACAGAGCGTTTCCGAGAGCTTGTGGTTATTCAGTTCCAATAGGGTTTGTGCCTGTTGTGGTATGCTCCACAATTCTGATTATGACTTATGCGGAACGGAAAACAGGTGCGCCAATAGGCTATGGGTTTATGGTTACTTATTAGGACAAGTTACAATTTAGAGCTACGATTATTAAGTTGAATTATATCGAGTATCAATTTTCAATATACGCATCGTAACAGTAATCTGGGCGGAAATATTTTTGAAAATACCAATCAGCTTTTTCAGCGAATTGCTTGGGGGTACAGTTGCCTGTTCGAGATTGAGTTCTTTTGCAGTTGCAGCCCAAATAAGATATGGCTTCAATGGCAGAATGTCCTTTACTTTCATTTCACTTCCGTCACGAACAAGGAGCCCGTCTTCTGCAATCCGTTTCATATCAAAGTATAATCTGGCTCCCGGTTGATATGGTTGATTCCAGTCCATTTCTATTCTGTGTTTTTCCTTAGAGCTGACAACTATTTCTCCAGTAACGCCGAAGCCGAAAAGTATATAATCTCTTAATTCCAACGGATCGCCCAGCAGCTTGCCAATTGGCTCTTTGTCCGTGAAGAAGCCCTCTTTATAAAGGATGTTCCAAGATTTCAAACATTCGTCTTTGACTATATTCTCATAACATATTTGTGTGGTGCTGTGGATTAAAACAGGATTTTCGTAATCTCTGAGGAAATGATCTCGGCACGAATGACCTTTGTAGCTGTTCAAAGCATCATTAAGAGCTTCCTGACTCAACACTAAAATCATTTTGTGACCGACTGTTTTATGATAGTCAATAAAATCTCCCAGAGCCATTTTCCAATTCAAATGATATTTCCCGACTCTAAGTACATACACTTTCCCATTTTCTTTTCCGACACGCATACGATAGTTCTCATTATTTAAGGAAAAGACTATCCACGAATCGTCATACGGAAGTCCAGTGTTTGGGTTTAGAGTATTAGCTGTGTAACTATCAATGCGATGTAATATGTAATCTCCTAATATTTCTTTCATATCGTTTATCACCACATATTCTTTCGAGGAAAAACGCCCGGACGCATCCGAGCGAGTTCCCTCTTTGCGTATCGGGGATACGCGAATCCCTTCAATGCTCCGGCGAAACGCCGTATATCTCGAGCACTGAAAATCTTTATTCATTACCATTATACTTTTTTAATAGAAAACCTGTTTATTATCAATTATTTTGTTTTCAATGTACATTAATTTTTGAGTTTATACATTTATTATCTTAACATACTTTAAACTATATTACAACAAAAAATTACCATCTGACCGGTTATTTTACAGGGGAAGATGGTACAGAGAAATCTCTGTTGTAAGAGGAAAGATAACGACACCAGAACAGGCAAGCCTCTCTGGCTTGCCCGTTTTACTTTCAAAAACTCTATTTTAGAGTTGTATGAATCGTCGTAGTAACTTCCCAATACCCACCACGTGTTCTACTACCGTGCCGAATAATTTGTCCGTCTTCACGAAGTTGTTTAATATGCCTTTCTACGGTACGTTGCGATACAGACAATTGCTTTGCTATTTCTGATGATAGAACTTTACTATCGGCACTGATTAAATTCATTATGGATGCTTTCAGATCTGAATCTTCCACCGATTTTTCACTGAACTGTTCTCCGACATTCCCGACATCATTTCCGACATTTCCGACATCATTTCCGACTTTTGCCGACGCATTACCGACAGATGTCATTGGCTTACGATATAAATTTACCCTGAACATTTCCGGCATTTCAATAAATTCCGGATCAGGTAATCCATATTCCTTAGCAGCATTCCGTATACGCTTAAATCCGGTTCCCCATGCTTCAATCAGTCCTATCTGACTAAAAACATTGGCGATAGCACGATTTCTCAGTTTAGAGTGACCCTGCATTGCTTCTTCAAATGTAAGTCCATTATAAAAACCACCTGGTGATGTTACTTCCAGCCGATCATCAAAAACAGCCACTTGTACACAGGATTCGTCGGTCATGTTGCGATGACAGTGGGCATTCACAATCATCTCCCTGATGGCCTCTATTGGAAGTTCATAATCTTCTTTCCTTATCAAACCTTCTATCTTTGCTCCCAGTCTTATGTTCCTTAGAACAAAATCTATTGAATCTTCAATCTGAGAATAAAGAGGTCCTTTAAACTCTCGCTTATCCAGAAAAACTACTCTATCATTTCCCTTAAACACTGCACACTGCGTTTTTGAAAATTGATAATAATCGGATGTCAACAAAACAAATGCATTTGATGCCAGGTACCCTTCATTTGTCTTTTTAATGATTTTCCAATCTTCAAGATTTGTTCTTGTTACTGCAGGCAGTGCCTTTGTAAGTACTTTTCGTTCCTGCATATCTTTACGATATCTGTTCATGTCCCGGCACAGTTTCTTAATAGCAGTCTCTTTAACTTCATAACCTACACAGATCAGTTCATCCCAAGAAATTTTTGCTCCTTCCATCTCCAGTTCTTTTATTTTGTCCAAAGATGCAAGTCGTGTAGTACCGGCAACACGTATATATGTACCTTGCTCCATGCCTTTTGATTTCAGATAGTAAGGTCTCTTTGGTTCCGGAGGCACAGTCACCACTATGATATTTTTCCCTTCAACCGTACAAGGTTCAATTTCCGGAACAATCTGCGGTTCGATAGAATCAGATATGGTATTAGCAATTCTATCCATAGTCTGAAACAAAATTGACTCGTCTATTCCTACTATCTCCCTGGTTTCATCAACTATCCCAAAGAAGATTTTCCCGCCCTGAGAATTGGCAAAAGCTACTATCGTCTTTGCATATTTCTCTGAATTCTTGGGGAGCATCTCTTTGAATTCAACATTTTTCGATTCACCACGGATAATTTCTTCAACCATGGTCACAACATCTGATTTTACAACTCCTCTCAATGTTCACGTCCCCCTAAAAATATTCTAATCCCCTATTATAACTTTCAGGATATCTTGATTAATGTTCGTTTTTCTTTAATTCTTCATTAAGCTCTCTTAAACGCTTTTCCAAAGCTTCTTTCTCCTTCTTTTTATCATCAACAGAAGGTTTCCATATCAAAGCATCCGGAAATGTCCACTCCCAATCAAGGTACTCTATCAGTAGAGCTGCCCTTTCTTCTTTCGAAGCATTCTCCATTCTGTTACGCACACTTTCCTGCTTCTCATACCACTTTTTAATATAATACTGCATCGTACTACGGGTGCGTTCCTCCTTGAACATCATATAAATTTCACCATCTTTCTCAACTAATGACAAGCCGTGCTTCTCCTCAAGCTCAAAAAGAGCATACATAGAGCCGTCATAAGTCGTAAGCACAGGATCCGTCAATGCTAAAGTAGATACCCCTAATACACCGGCAATCTCTTTCAGTCGGGATGTTTTTGGCTTACGCTGTCCGTTCTCGTATTTTTGAAGCATATCTTGAGAAATTCCAACACTCTTAGCAAGGTCTGCAAGCTTAATTTTCTTGCTTTCTCTTATCTTGCGGATACGATGACCTATCCTTTCAGCAGAATCTTCGTCATTAAAGTCCGCCATATCACTTCCAAAAGTATTATCCATTATTATATCATCATTCATGAGCATTTATTTTCCTTTTTTGATTGATTTATTGTGTTTACAGCAGTATCTACTGCTGTAAACATATTATAACACACTTTTTCATCTATGAGAACTAAAAAGATAAAAAAAGAACAAATTATTTTTAAAAAAGACTATTTTTGTTCTTGACAGAACTATAAAGATGGGATATAACCTTTTTAGAGTTTCAGAACATTATTGTTCTTTATAGAACCGAAAGGAGTATTATGAACGATTTACTGAAAGATTATCCCGAAATTCTTGATGTAGCCATGGTGGCAAAGTTATTAAGGGTTACATCTAAAACTGTACGAAAGCATATTGACAAGGATGAGATTCCAGCTATCAAAGTAGGAAAGATTTACCGAATCCCCAAAAACTGGTTAAAAGACTATTTTAAAGACGAATAACGCATTAAGGAGTAAACACACTATGAATACTGAAAATACCATTATTCTATCTAAGCTCACATTACATAATGATCTTTGCAATATCAAGGCATTAGACGCGAATCTTAACAAAAACATTAGAAGGAATGTTGTAGCCGGTACACCTGTAATATATCAAGTTCCGGATTTAACACAAATTATGCACATAGGTCGCGACAAGGCTTACGCCCTTATGCGTTCAAAGGCTTTTTCTTCTATCAAAATTGGCAGTACCTATATCGTAACCAAGGACAAGCTTGAAGAATGGCTTAATTCCGTTAGTGGAAAGGATTTTAAGCTATAGAAAATATAGTGTAAAAAAACAAAGGAGGTTAACCTTGAGTAACAACGAAGCTATCGATAACGTATTAAAAAACAAATCAAAACGTACAAAGGCAAAAAACGGTGATGGTTGTTGGATGAAAGTAAAAAATGGGTATAAATACAAAAAACAGTATGGTTTTAAAGCTGATGGTAAACCCTTAATTCTTGTCACAACCGGGAAGACCGAAAAAGAATGCCGGACTAAAATGGAAAAACGCATAGCGGATATAAAACAGAACACTATGACTTCGGATACCTGTGCTAAATTCACTTTAGCAGAACTCTGTTATAAACATCTTGATGTTCATCTGTCTGAAATCGAAAGGCTTAAACCTAAGTCAGCAGATCGACGAGAAGGTACTATCCGTAATCAGGTGGAAAACTACCCGATTGGCTCACTCCAAGTTTCGTCAATATCATCCTGGGACATTGACAAACATATAGAAGGGCTAATATCCGCTAAGAAGTTGTCCATATCCAGCATTGAAAAAGCATACAATGTTATAAATTCCGCCTTCAAGTGGGCCATTTCGCAGCAAATGCTCTCTTATAACCCCTGCGTCGCTGTTCACGATAAGCTGACAAATCGTTTCAGCAAACTAAGATCAAAAAAATCAGTAAACAAAGAAATCATAGTTTTGTCAGATGACGAAATCTGCTTATTCAAGTCTGAGTCTAAAAAAATGTGTAATAACGGCAAGCCTAAATATAGAGTTGGTGCAGCCAGCAGGCTATTGTTAGAAACTGGAATTCGTGTCGGAGAGCTTTGTGCTCTTATATGGTCAGATTGGGATAGAGATTCACATACACTTTCTATCACCAAAACACGTTTTACCGCCATAGACCGTAATGCCACCGATGGACGCAAATACAAGACACGGGAAGGCGAAGTAAAGAATTGTCACTGGCGTGAAATAGGACTCAGCAAGGAGGCTGAAGAGATTCTTAATGAATTATATCGATCTTCTCCTGATCCCTCTCCTACTGGTCATATAATATTAAACCGTGCGTATAAACCAACCAACCCTTCAAAATTCATCGAATGCCTAAATAGAATTTTCAAGGGTGCTAACATTTTGGACGATTATGGAAATCCTATTTACCTTCTATCTGAGGAGGATATATCCGGAGCTCATATTTTCCGTCGAACATGTGCTACCAATATGCATAATAACGGAATATCAACCCTGGATATAGCTGCATATCTTGGAGATACGGAAGAAACTATAATAAAGCACTATATTTCAACCAAAGAAAAAATCAGAGCAGGAAACAGGACCAAAAACATTGTCCCTTTTCCTACTCCCAAAATAAAAGATGAAATTAATTGTACCTGTTATTGTACCTAATCAAAACTGATAAGCGCTAGATGCCGATAATAACTGAATTCTTACGTAAAGGGTATAAGCACTCTGACTCCGTCATCTGTAGGTTCGAATCCTGCTATCCCTGCGATGACGTAAGGCTTCAGTTATAGACTGGAGCCTTTTCTTTATGCCCAGAAATGCCTATTTTACGGGTGTTTTTGAGTTTTGAAGGCTTCTTATTGAATAAAATTACTAAAAAGATCTGCGTCTTTATTATATTCGCGTTCAGTACAAATCAGTATCATTTTCCTGAAAAATACGGTTGTTTCCGATTCTAACTATACCCAAATTATACCTCAAACATTTGTTCTGCTAAGAGAAATTGGGGTACGATTAGAACTTTTCAATCCTATGTGTATGATATGGCTTTTATACATAGTTGTCAAGAATTTTCATGGTATGTGATTTCTTTGAAGTTGTAGCAGCCAGATGCGTTAAGGATGGTATTTTAAAATCACCCGCACAAGACTGGGTATGTGACGTGCTGTTACAGTATTGATAAATATGTATATATTAAATAAGTCCGGTCCTGCGGGATGAACAAAGCAGGACCGGACTTTTGTACTATTCTCTTGCATGCTTCTTCATTTCAGTGATAGCTTTTTTGAATCTTTCATCTTCCCGGACAAAATCAAACTTCTTATTCTCCAGTGCTTGTAAGTGATAAAAGCAGGAATTTCCTGTACTGTTTCTGGTTGCTTTCTTGCAGTCATATTTAACCCGGTTTACCAACGGAGCCGTAAATTCATAATCCTTATCCGAGGGAATCGGATCGGCTATAGCATATTTGCAACAGTCCTCAACGCATTTTATGGTATTTTCCGCATCCGACAGTTCTGCATAAAGATGAGCCAGATTTAAGCAATAATTAGAAACATCAGAAGCATAGAAACCGACATTCCCGTCTTTAAATAGACGTAACAAAATATCTCGTGCGAAAGAATACGCTTCTATCATTTCATCATATGTTAACCGCTTTTTCCATGGAATAGCAGCTGCTGTCATAGACGCTGCCCGAATAAGATCAGTTAAATACATCTGAATCTCTTTAACTCCTTCTTCATCCATGAGGACCTGACACCTGAGGTTATCCCTGTTAACCCAAAAATCTCCTGCCATATCGGCATACATTAATGCTTTTTCATCATCGTTTTCTTTATAAGTAAAGCATAACAACTGGATTGCATTTTCACGTAGTTCTTTATCTGTTGTGTTCGCAAGGATTGCTTCTCCCAATTCATATATGCGGTTTTCGTATTCTTTGATATCCGGCCCGCCGCCTTCATTGTATTTTGGGTTGCCCCCATCTGAAAAAAGAGCATGCATCAAACGGTACATAACCCTGCAGTCATTTGGAAATTCCTTGTATGCTTTTTCACACAGCTCAAGGTCTTTTTCCGTTTCTCCGAGATTTCTGTATTTCAGGCTTTCTGCTTCATATGCTTTGATCTTTTCTTCAATCCTGGCGTTATCTACACTCAACAGCTCATCCACTGTCACACCGAAATAAATTGCAATATTAGGCAGGAGTGTGATATCGGGAAATCCCTCTCCGCGTTCCCATTTCCCGACCGATTGAGGTGTAATACCGAGATGTTTGGCCAGTACCTCCTGAGTAATATTCTTTTGCTGCCGTAATGTACGCAGTTTATCTTTTATATTTATATCCATAAAAACACCTTCTTTTCTATTAGATAACTATCTAAAAATATGTTTCTCAGTGTTCACTTATCTTGTATTATAATAGAATAAAATCAGATTTACAAGCACCGCAAAGTATTATTACAGGTGTAATTTACAACTGTAAGTTGTGTCAAGTCTAAAAAATATGACTCCCACTAAAACGAGAGTCATATAATCTACTGTAGTACTGTAGAAATATCCATCTAATTGACTTCAAATTTTATTTAAAATCAGATTCTCCCCATCTTTACATATCAGTTCCATTTTGCCGTCAAGTATCCTGTATGCCTCACCGAAAAGTGTTTCCTTACCGTCCTCGATGACAACTTAACTTCCGTCATTAAGCGCCAGTATCTCATGCCCCATACTGTCGTCGAAGGTTATGTCTTCAACCACCCTGAGGCCGTCTAATACATCATCCTGCAGCATCTCAAAATGGGGGAATATGTTTACTTTCGTTATCCCGAGTCCGGGTATCCAGCGTTTAAAATTTGGATCCAGCTCTACCCATCAATTATTTTATGGACTTAAATGAAAACTCCTTGATTTTTATATTCCGAAATAACTTACTATTCGATTGTGAAACTCTCCGTCTTCAAATCACAATAGTACCTTCCGCTCTCAGCGGTGAACTTCAATACACAATAATCCGGATCGGTAACCCCGCCCTTATAGAACATCGTATCACCTTTACGCCAGATCATATCTTTGGTCTCTTGGTCTGTCAGTACTTCCATTTTGCCTTTCAGCATAACACCTACGTACTTTATCAATCCTTTATGATAGAAGTAAATACAGGCATTGGGATTATTCATGTACTGTTTTACTCTCATTGAAGATGTGTTTGTCGAAAAATAGAAACTCTTTATGCCTTCCATCTTTCTAGGCTTCAACATAGCTTTCACATTCGGAAATCCCTCTTCATCAACTGAACAGATGAAAGCAATCTTCTGTTTTCTGATAAAACTCTCAATAATACTGTTATCCATAATGCTCCTCTATTATTCTGGAATTTATAAATCTACCGAATAATACTGACTGATTCTGCCTTCATTATAGTTATCCGCCTCAAAAAGCAGTATCCCTTTGTTTTTCTTTATTGTAGCTGCTGAAGCAAGATTATCCTTATAACATCCAAGCATCACTCTCTT
>JAFXXN010000120.1 GCA_017542245.1 Lachnospiraceae bacterium | reverse complement strand
CTTTACGACTATTCAGCGGGAACATATGTAACTTGTCGAACAAAGTTTTCTGCTGAAGATGTTGATAATTTGGAAAATACCATATTAAGCTGTTCTAAAACCAATGCAATTGATTCCGCAATAAATCTTATTCTTATAGAAGAAATGCCGGCTTATTTTCTGGGGCAGAAAGAACTTTCGGAAGTAGTAGTAATTGTGCAAGACAGAGTTCAAAAAACACTAGATGAACGAGGTTAGTTGCACTCAAATAGCAAAGTAGAAAGGAGAGTTGCCTGATCAAGGCAACCCTAATGTGCAAAAGGAGATTATGGCAATGAGAAAGCTTATCAGGAATAGCATATCGGCAATTATGGTATTGCTGCTGATCGTGTTTTCTTCGTGTGATAAAAAGAATGAAAATTCGGTACTGAATGATTCAAGTACGGAATTGCTAAATATCAGCAATACCGGAATAAATACAACAGCAGTTGGTTTTTCGGATTTGGAAATACCAGCACATATAGAAGATTCGCGAACTCAAAATGACATTTCTGTGGTAATTAATGCTGATGTAGAGGTTCCGGAGATTGAGAGTTTATATCAGGTTGCTTGTTGTTTTGATGAGGATAACCTGAATCAGATTGTTAATGAATGGTTTCTCACTTCCTATCCTAATGCCGAAATGCACGCTGATGAATCCGTAGATTTCGGATGGATTGATACAGACTCATTAGCATATATGTCGGGGAACAAGGAAGGAAAGTTATATTATACAGATCCGTCAAGGGACATAAGCGGACCAATAGAGGAATACGATCATTTATTTGAATATGGATATATAACAGATGATATTCCTTTAGGCATGATAATTGATTCAAGCGAAGCAGAACAAGAAGCAGTTTCATTTATAACGAAATTTACGCCTTTTGAGTACAAAGCCTATAACATACTTTCGATAGATGACAAACAAAGAAATATAGGTTTTTATGAGGTGAATCTGCAAGCTTCATTGAACGGAATTCCGATTTGTATTGAACATAGCGGTGACGACAGCCTTTACTTAATAAATTTTAAGGTCTGTATCTCTTCAGATGGCATATTTGATTTTCAGGGAAATGTTAATTTGAAAATATCAGACGAACAACCTGTTGAGACGTTGGTTGATTTCAAAGAAATCGAAGAATGCTTTTTAAGTGATATTTTCGTTTTGGCTACTGGAACGGACATCATGGTTGACAGAGTTTACCTTTCCTATGTTCCTACAAAAACAGTTTTGAAGGATTCTGAGGACATAAAATGGTTAATCACTCTTACTCCCGCGTGGTGCTTTGAATGCAAAGAATCAAGGATAGAAGAAGGTCAAGAGATTAATATGCAATATACGATTGCTTACAACGTAGAGAACGGGAGAATAATAGGGAAAATCTATTGATATGATTAAATCAGAAGCAAAAAGACTTTTCAGCAGACCTATGCTTTATGTTGCTTTCATAGTTGGGGTGTTCTTGATCAACAGACCGCTGATTGTGGATGTTTTGGCAAAAAGGACAGGCCCAGGAAGTATTTCCCAGTTCTTAAGCGTACCGTTTGCTCTGAGTGATTTTAGTCCATTTGCAGCTATATTCTGCGTACTGCCTTA
The DNA here is from genome assembly GCA_017542245.1 of Lachnospiraceae bacterium. Taxonomy (GTDB): domain Bacteria; phylum Bacillota; class Clostridia; order Lachnospirales; family Lachnospiraceae; genus RUG11977. Next base: position 11,160 of record JAFXXN010000120.1, on the reverse strand, counting down.
TGCTGACAGTTTTTGCGAAGATTATAATACAGGCTACTACCGCCTGACGGTATGCAGATCCGGATCGAGTAAATATGCTTTTTTTAGAAGTGCTTATGTTGCTTTGTCAGGTGGTTTAGTTATGGCAGGCATTGTGCTGATAACCATTCTATTTTGCGGAAGTCTTGCTAATCTGCCTGAAACACCGGATAGGATCGAATTTATGCGTCATTCTATTTGGGTCCGTTCGGGCATAATCTATGTTATGAACGGCATTCCTTATTTGGCTCTGCGTGTGGTTTTCGGTTTTCTGTTTGGCTCTGTCTGGTCATTGATAGGGTTATTTATTTCAACTATATTGACGAACAAATATGTAACATATATAGCTCCGTTTGTACTCTATCAGATGCTTTGGTTTGTTTTATCTGAAACAAAGTGGAATCCGGTTTATCAGTGGAGAGGTGATATGGAGTTTATTCCGTCGATCTCTTTTGTGCTGATTTATCAGACTGCTCTTATCGTAATATTGCTGACCGTTTCCTCGTTAATGATCAGAAGGAAGGTACGATCATGATAAAGACGATCAGAGGTGCACTGATACAGATATCTTCGTGGAAGACAGATCTGAGAGTGATAATGGCTTTTGCTTTGGGATTTGTACTTCTCTGTCTTAACGGATATCCATATCTCAAGTTTGCCGCATTTCTAAAAAGCGAAGTCCAGGCTTTTGAACTGTCAGTAATATGCGGTTCAACAGGATACGCCTTTCTTGCGCTCTTTTTGGGTAATCTTCTGCTTTTATCCAACGCGCCGTTTATAACAGATGTTACGACATATGAGTTGTTGCGGTCAGGAAAGAAACAATGGATCGATTCAAAGATCTTATATATTGTTCTTAGCAGTGTTTTGTATTCAATAATGTTGATGGTAGCATCGGCAGTATTTTCTGCATTTAAGGGAACAGTAAGTTTTAAAAACGAGTGGAGTTATGCGATGCTTGAATTAGCCATCAAGCAGCCGATATATTCTGTTGATTCATTCAGAATTGCTTTTCCTGAGAGGATGTTTGTTGAGACGGTTAATCCATATACAGCAGTAGTTTTGACAGTAATATGCAATTCAATGTATTCGATTCTGATAAGCATGACGATGATGTGTGTCAACCTTCTCAGTTCGCGTAATTGGGGATGGATCGTAGCCAGCCTGATCCATATTGGCGGTTATGTGATCTTTGCCAATGCAGGGTTTATGTTTCCTCAAAAGTATTCGTTGTTCTGCCACGGGATGCCGGCATATTATATTCAGGAAATTGGACATTATTCGATAATCGGAACGGTTTGCTTTGTATTGGCAGTGTTCCTAATACTGAGGGAGATATGCCTTTTTGCTTCGAAAAGAATGCAAGTTTAAGAGTGTGATGTCATGGGCAAAGCTGTTGATCTGTTGAGACATACTATTTCTCTTCCTTTTACGGGTATATTTTATACTGTCACAGCTTTGGTTTGTGTGTTTGTTTCAACTAATTATATCGACATATTGCATGGGCTTCAGAAAGCCGAATCCATAGGTGAGATCAATCTCAGGGCTTTGGCGGGATGGCTTGTCATTATCTTTTTGCCGCACATAATTAACGGCATATTGCTGGATCGCTGCAACAGGATAAGAATCTTCAGTTGCGTCAGGACAAAAAGCGTTTCGCAATATAACATCAGTGTATATATAACGTGTCTTATGAATTCCTGTTTGTGGGGAGTTATTCTTTGGGTGATACATCTTCTGGTATCAAGAGTGCATGTGTTCGCACTACTGTTTGTTCTTGTAACACATATTATCATGTGGACATCTGTTATGCTGCTGATCTATGCCTTAACGAACGGGGCAGCCGTGGCTTTTGTTGCTGCACCGTTGATCTGTGTTTTGTCCATAGGTTTCTCTTGTAGTAATAATAGTATTTCTGACTATATGATCTCTTGTTTTGGAATGCTTACCAGAGGAAGCCTGTATAACGGAAGGGGGTTGCCCCCTATGGTTCAAACTATTCTTAATCTGGTTATTTCGGTTGTATGTATATTTTTAGCTTATATAAAGGACGGTCTATATGGAGGAAAAAGAAAATGGAAACCATCGTAATCAAAAAAGCGTCTAAAAAGATAAGGGACACATATATCTATAAAGATATAGATGTTGTTTGTGAATCCGGAAGTATTGTTGGTCTTATTGGAAAGAACGGTGCCGGAAAGACTATGCTCCTGAAAAGCATATGTGGTCTCACTCCCTATGACGAAGGTGAGATCTCGGTTATGGGTAAAAAGATCGGTTCGGATGTTGAAATTCCTGATTCCATTGGTGTGATAATTGAAGTTCCGGGATTCCTTCCTAATCTGAGCGGATATAAAAACTTGAAGTATCTTGCTGATATCAAGGGCAAACTTAATAAGGAACAGATTTATGAAGCAATTAGACAGGTAGGGCTTGATCCGGAAGATAAAAAGCGTGTTGGAAAGTATTCTCTCGGAATGAGGCAGCGCCTGGGAATCGCTCAGGCTTTAATGGAAGATCCTGATATTCTTCTCCTTGATGAACCAATGAACGGTTTGGACAACAAGGGCGTTTCTGATGTAAAAGAGATTCTTAGAGGATTAAGGGAGAAGGGCAAGACCATAATCCTTGCTAGCCATCATATGGAAGATATAGATGAACTATGTGACAAGGTTTATGTGATGGATGGCGGGGAGATAATTAAAAAAAATTAAGAACATTTTGAATTCTCGGGATATTACATGCTTTTTGGCTCATTATTGATAAATCAATAAATTACTAAATGTTAGAGAATGTATTGTTTTGAACGAAAACAATGATTTATCTGATATATCTGGAATCAGTCAATATACCTTATGAGATTATTGTCTATAGCCTTGACCAAGAGATGTGTTGCAAAAGAGGCGTGCTAAGTAAAGGGCAGGATAAAGAATTTGTAGCTGATGTGGGATAATCTATATAGATGGTTACATGATACAACTTTTTATTTTTTATATTTGACGGCAATCACTTACGACTATATAATTTAGTCGTAAGCTAAGTCGTAAGTGAAATCGTATGTCCATAGGAGACAATATATGGCAATTCCCATCACAATCGAGAAATTATTAACAGAGAAAATCGTTGAATGGGCGAGAATAGAGTTTAAAGAGGGCTGGAATCCGGAAACAACACTGAAAACCATAAGTGCTTTTGCTAATGATATAGACAATTGGGGTGGCGGCTATATCGTAATAGGTGCAAAAGAAAAAGACGGCAAAGTGGTTAGGCCGGTAAAGGGTATTTCGCCTGATTCAGTAGACAAAATACAAAAGGAACTTCTAAAGTATTGTAAGTATCTGAGACCTGTTTATATTCCGCAAACAGAACCTGTTATGTTTGATGGGAAGATGCTTCTGCTAATATGGTGTCCGGGTGGATATGAAAGACCATATGCTTGCCCTAAGTCTCCGGATTCAAAGAACAGCGAGAAAATATATTATATTCGCAAGCTGTCCAGCACAATCGAAGCTACCGACTTAGATGTTAAGGAGTTAATGTCGTTAACACATAATGTTCCGTTTGACGACAGGATCAATCCAAAAGCTGAAATGAAGGATCTAAAGTATCCGATTATCAGGAATTACCTGCAGAATGTAAACAGCAGCCTAATTAACGATATTGATAATCTAGATGTGGTTCAAATAGCAAAGGATTTACGAATCGCAGACGGACCAACAGAATACTATAAACCGTTGAATGTTGGCTTGCTGTTCTTTAATGATCATCCGGAAGCTTTTTTTCCGTATAGCCAGATAGAAGTAGTTAATATTCCTGATCCAACAGGCCAGGGAATGGAAGAACGCATTTTCGCCGGGCCGATAGATGAACAGCTGCGGGATGCACTCAGTTACATAAAGAACAATGTAATTGCTGAGAAGATATTTAAGGTTTCCGGACAGGCTGAAGCTGTAAGAGTAAAGAACTACAGTTATGAGGCTATAGAGGAATTCTTATCTAATGCTATTTATCATAAGTCTTATCAGATCCATGAACCGGTTACAGTAAGAATAGAAGCAGATAAGATCGAAATAACCAGCACACCGGGACCGGACAGATCTATCACAGATGATGATATTCGCAATTATCAGATGAGAACGAGAAGATACAGAAATAGAAGAATCGGCGATTTCCTTAAAGAGTTGCACCTTGTAGAAGGTAGAAATACCGGTATTCCGACCGCTATAAGAGCAATAAAAGAAAATGGTTCTCCGTTGCCGAAACTTCTTACTGATGAAGAACGTTCATTTTTCTCTGTAATTATTCCGATACATGAAGCGTTTTTGAATGAAAAAAATATAAATAATATTTCTGGATCTACTGTTGACAAAACGGTACCAAAGCGTAGAACAAAAGAACAGATAAAAACATTAATTCTGGATGCACTGTCAGTTGAAAGTGTATCGACTAATGAGTTATACAAAAAACTGGGGTATTCTGGTAACGCATCAAAAACATTTAGGTGTTGTGTTGAGGAATTGATTGCTGAAGGGAAGATACGGTATGCTGCGGAGAATAAGCAGGATTCGAATAATGTTTTGGTAAGGACAAGATATTGATAAATTTGTTCTAGGAAAAAGAAATCTTGTATCTGTATAAATTAATGGTTCTCTAATATATCAACGAAGGGAGATTCTACATGAAGAATCTATTCATTATTGGCAATGGATTTGTACTAATGATGGAATCGCAAGATAGATTTGTCAATGAATCATTTCATTGATATGGCAGTTCAAGGGGATGGCTGGATAAATGCAGCATAAGCAAATATTGGAGGAGAAAACTGGAAAATGAAGTTTGAAAATGGTTCAGAGGTTTTACGTTTTGATTGTCATTTACATACTGTGAAAGACAAAGAATTCAAGTATTCGGGTATGGAAAATGAATTTATATCAGACTATGTTGGTAAGTTGGAGCAAGAGAGAATATCCGTTGGGGTTATAACCAATCATAATAAATTTGATTTAGACCAGTATAAAGCAATAAAGAAGGCAGCAAGGAAAAAGGATATTTTTATTTTGCCAGGAGTAGAGCTTTCAATTAAAGAAGGTGCAAGTTCTATTCATATGCTTATCGTATTTGACCCGGAAGAATGGATAGTTGATGGCGTTGACTATATTTCTAGGAATATAAATGCCATGTTTTTAGGCGTTGGAGATCCTGGAAACGAAAATACTTATACAAAAAATGATTTGCTTACGGTTATAAAAACCTTAGATCAACAGAATAAGGATTATTTTATGATTTGTGCTCATGTAGAGCAGGATAAAGGATTTTGGAAAGAATGTGGTGGAACACTTATACAGTCGTTAACATCGGAGAGGATTTTCAGAAGACGTGTAATAGGCTTTCAAAAAGCTCGTACCAGGGACTTGATAAGGAAGGTACATGATTGGATGGGATATGATCTGGCATTTCTCGAAGGATCAGATCCAAAATCAATAGATGATATTGGAAAAGGTGATAGGAAAACATATATTAAGATAGGTGAGTTTTCATATCCTGCAGTTAAGTATGCATTGACAGATTTTCAAAACAGAGTTTTTGAGGAACTGCCAGTAATTGCACATGGATACATTAAAGAAATGAGGTGTTTAGGCGGCAAACTCTCGAACCAAGTGCTTTCACCTTCTCCTGAACTGAATACGCTTATTGGGATTCGAGGTAGTGGCAAATCATCTATTCTGGAGGTGTTGAGGTACGCTTTGGATAAGCAACCGACACAAGATGAAAAGTATAAAAATGAACTGGTAAAAGCTGTGCTTGGTTCAGGTGGACAAGTTGAACTTACAATAGTTGATAGGTTTTCAAAAATTTATTCTTTGAAGAGAATAATTGGTGAAAAAATAACAATATATAATGAAAATGGCGAAATATTAAGTATCCCTATTGAATCAATACTTAGGAATCCATTGTACTTTGGGCAGAAAGATCTGGCGTTAACGCGCAAGGGCTATGAATACGACCTTCTTAATAAGATTATTGGTGATAAAGTACAAGATATAATTAAAGAGAAAGAGTCTATACAAAGTAAACTGACTGAAGATATAGAAAAGTTGATAGTCTTAACGGATATACCTGGCCAGATAGCGGATTTATCATCAGAAAACGCTACTTTGCAGCATCGCCTTAAGGTCTACCAAGAAAAAGGATTGGATGAAAAATTAAAGAAACAAACATCGTGTAATGCGGATTTAGTAAGAATAGATTCTCTTTCTGAATGGCTAGATGAACTTATTCATTCGTTAGAAAGCGCATATTCCAAGGATGGACGTGAACTGCTCTCAATTGATAACTATGTTTCCCAATATAACAGTGAAATATTTGATGATTTAAACCATTTGATAGCGAAAGCAAACTCAAGCATAGATGCAATCAAGCAGGATATAGATACTCTAAAAGAATCTAAGGAGAAAATATCCTTAGTAAGAGAAAGACTTATTCTGAAGATTGATTCGTTAAAGGATGAATTTGCTGAGATAAAGCGTGAAATAAATGATGAACAACTAGATGCTGATAGCTATGTGTCCGACCAGAAGAAATTATCTGCAAATAATGAGAAGATAGCAAAGCTAAAAGAAAGTTTAAAATCAAAGGATAAGTTGTGCTCCGCTATAAAAAAAGGATTTGCCGATCGCAATGAGTTGCTTCGGAAGAATTTCCATGATTATGAAATTGCTTCTCGTGAGATTAATCAGCAACAAGATCAACTTTCGGTAGATATGGTTTTTAAAGGAAATAAGGCAGAACTGAAAGAGAAACTCACAACATATTTTAGGGGGACAGGTCTATCCGATGCAAAGTATAATGCAATGAGTGAGGAGTTTTCAGATATGCCAGCCCTAGTTGAAGATTACTATTTGAATGAAGGCGGTGTAATAAAACAATACTGTACTGATACGATATATGCAAAAATGTCGCAAAAGATTGAAGAAGGTTATAAAGAGATGCTGGTTGATGACACACCCAATGTGATCAGTATTTCATATCATGGAAAGCCTTTAAGCAAGCATTCGCTAGGCCAAAGAGCATCCGCATTAATCCTATTTATACTGACACAGCATGACAGTGATGTAATTATTGTGGACCAGCCAGAGGATGATTTGGATAACCAGGTTATTTACGAGGAATTAATTCAAACTATAAAAAAAGAAAAGAGCGATATGCAATTCATCTTTGCAACACATAACGCTAACATTCCTGTGTTGGGAGATGCTGAAAGAGTCGTAACGACTGAATACCATGAGGACGGATCGATTGGGATAAAGTGCGGAACGATTGATTCAGCTGAAACACATCGCGATATAGTGAACATTATGGAGGGTGGAGCAGAGGCATTTAAAAAGAGAAATCGAATTTATGAATCTTGGGAATAGGAAAAAAGTACTTTCGGTACCCAATAAGAACCTTTTGACTATTATTTTGGATAATCATAGTTCTTTAGGGTTTCTCAAAGTTTTTTAGGGTCGGGTTTTAGGGTTGTTGAAGGTAGACTAAGAAACGGACAGCGATTTTCCAAAATCCAATCTATAATTAATACATATTATTATGTAACCAGTTATTATGTGTTTACTCAAGAAAGATATTATAGCAAATATGGTTTCAGTTTTTTTACCAGTTCATAAACCATAGTACCAGGAGCCGATTCTGAAGATGTTTTTCCATCGTTGGCAGCTGCAAGTTTTTCGGCATTTGATATAGCCGTATCAATATATGGAGCTAATATGGAGTACATATCATCACGGTTCTTTTTGTAATCTCCACATCCAATAGCATTAAGGCATTTGGTGAGTTTTGGCCAGTAAGCACTTCTATGGATATCTGAATGCATATAGCTGAAATGTAGCAAGAACCACAATTCTATACATTGGTTTGACCATATAGCATGATAAGTTGTTTCTGGTGATGACTCTTTCTTGCATAGCGAAGCGGTCAAATCGATAAGTTCTTCGGGAAAATCGTCTGTATCATAAACAACCCATATGTGTTTATAACCATTGGCAGAAGACTCGGCCAAATGTTTTGCTTTTTGAAACAGATTAAGAGTGTTGTCCCCGACGCCTTCTACTTCTACCTGTATTTTATCCGGATAAGTGCTGTTAATCTTATTTTTTATTGCAATAAAATAAGCAGGTTCAGTCTTCGTGCCTTCAGTCACAATCAAATGATACTCCGGCTGGATTTTCTTGTATCTATCCAAACGGGGTTTCATCCAGCCCTTATCAAGATCACTTTTCTTGGGTGGCTTGAGACTCACTCGAAAGCACCTCCCAACATATTTCTAAGGTAAGGATCAGCTCCATATCGGCCTTCAAGATACTGTTTATCGTATGAAGCAGTATTTTTAATACGCTCTCCATCTTCGTTACGGAGTTCATGAAGAGAATAAATTTCACTTTCATGTGCATCATTCTCGCAGGCAAACCATATCTCGTCACGGCGGAAAACCGTATTTTTCAATGTTGACATATCGTGTGATGTGAACAATAGTTGAGCACCGTTACGATTGATATCCTTGTTTTTAAACAATGAAATAACATAACGCAATAGTTTAGGATGCAACTTAGCATCCAGCTCGTCGATTATGAGCAATCTTCCATCGCGAAGTGCAAGAAGAATAACAGGCAGTGCAGATATAAGTTTTCTTGTCCCTTCTGATTCTTCCATATATGGGAGCTCGTATTCTTTATTATCAACAAGTCTTTTAACATATAACTGATGGCTATCGGAATCATATCTATAATCGGTAATATCAATATCCATATCATTCAAGGCATGAAGCATGTGATTTTTACCGATTGAATCGTTATAAAGCATGATCTGATACTCAACAGTGGGATTAGCATAGTTTCTAATAATACAACCCTCAAACCACGACATAGCTTCTTTGATTTCCGGAATATTATAGTTAATTGCCAAAAAAGAAATATAAGGCATCTTTGGATTAACATCGGTGTTAATACTTTTTTTATTTATGCTATATCCAAGTGTTATTTTTCCATTTTCGCGTTCAAATATAGTAGCCGATTTTTTGCTGGTAACAGCCTTTCTGAAAAGATCTTCGGAAACTACTTCATCTTTCAAAATAGCAATATAGTAGCAGTATTCGTTATTACCAACACGGAAGAAAAGGCGAAATTCAGTTGGTTCATCTGAGGATATTGTGTCAAAGGCAAATGGTGTTGTATTTACATTTTGCTGAATAATTGGAAAAGTATGGTTTTTCTCCAGTTCGTTTACAGGGTTAACTATAGTAGAAATCACACAAGAAAGCGCCATTAGTAGATTAGACTTTCCGCCGCCATTAGGACCATAAATGGCACTGACAGGCAACAAATCAGATGCAATTTCATTAGTTATAAGCGTATCCTTGAATTCTGGTAGAGTAGCTGCTTGGAAATCTAGTGTTGTCTCGTTTTTGTATGATTTAAAGTTTTTAAAGGCAAACTGGCAGAGCATAGTATCACTCCTTTCGTAAAGACATTGTACACCCGAATAACACCATTATGCAAGTTTTATATGAGAAATAATAAAAAAACTTTCGGAAAACGAATATATAACCGCAAAATGACTATTTTGATTCGCTTGTTATAGTTCTTTAGCAGAAGATCATATAATCTACAACCTGTTGACAAAAGCATTATAAATATACTTTATTAATGGTATAGAAAGAACGGAAAATGAGGTACATTTGATACGCATTGCATTGTGTGATGATCAACAATCCTTTCTGGAATTGGAAAAAGGTATAATAGAGCGTTATTTAACACAGAGATCTATTGACTTCCAATGCGATATCTATATTTCAGAGGAAGACTTATTATCGCAGGATGAGGCTATTAGTAAATACAATTCGTTCATCTTGGATTATAAAATGGATGGATTAACCGGCTTTGAAACTGCTCTCGAAATATACGGTGTATATCCTAATGCTAAAATTGCTTTTGCTACCAATTACTACGATTTTACAAGAGAAGGCTATAAGTACAATGCAGTACGGTATCTTGTAAAGCAAGAAGAAACATTTAAGCTATATATGAAAAAGCTATATTAGATAATGATGTGGATCTCAATAAGTATTTTAGAGATGCAGATGAATGTCAGAACTACTATACAAAAAACACCGCACTCTAACTTCAAACTTCTATTGAAGTGATATTGAAGTTGACTTTGAAGTAATCTTTGAATAACTTCAAAGAACAGCCTTTGTTTATATTTTGCATTTTTTGACTCTAATATAAACAAGGGATTTGTAAACACATCCGACTATAACTAAATCGTAAGTCAAGTCGTAAGTAAAATAGATTGCGGTTGAGATCAATCGTAAAACCAATCGTATATTTTTATGATTGAAACGCTGGCAGTTAGGAAATGTTGAGTTCATCCGTGCGTTCAAAATGAGTTCACGAGGATTGAAAAACATATACAAATGAGTTCAATGAGTATAAATCTATTACCGCAAAATGCAATAAAACAAAGCATTTTCAAATGGGGCCAAGATAAAAGCAAACGAACTCGAACAATCGCCGCTAGCTTTTAGCAAAAACGAGATTATTTAGACCGGGATTAATATCTCAGCCATTTTGCATTGATTCAACATGCAGATAGGACATATTGTTAGTTTTTAATCTGTATATACTTATTCTATGTTATGTTTCAAAAACATCTATGATGTAGATTTTATTCGAACTTCTATCCTCCAAATTGTTCTTTCTTGTCACATAAAAACAAGCCCCAACACCTTGAGAACAATGGATTTCCTCTTCGATCATGTCCCATATGTGACAGGTAAAGTGTCTCTTGCTAATCAGTAATTAACAGCATAGGCTTTAGTTGTTTATAGCTAATTAAATCTTTTGGATTATTAGCCCGCAAAGTTTGGCGATCAGCGGGTAACTCGTTAAAACTTAAGAAAACAACGAGCTATAATTTCCTGATTGAGTGTTCTCTTTCTTCGATATATAGCATCTTCGATTAACGTGAACCTGTGAAGAAAGCAATTGGTTTTGGAGGTGCGGACCGGTGTGGAGTTTTGAACGCAATTAAAGAAATAAGTGCGCACATAAACAATTGCATTATAAAATAGCAGTTGATGATGAACCG
>JAFXXN010000119.1 GCA_017542245.1 Lachnospiraceae bacterium | reverse complement strand
GTAAGTCTAATATATTCTACTTACATTATATAGGATTCTACCTACAAAAGCAAGGAAAAAGTACTGGAATATATGATATTTATGCGGTTTTCAATGTGCCTATATCAAAGTGTAAGTCTAAAAATCAAGAGGAACTATAGGTTAATAATCGTGCTGGTGCTTCTTTTAGCATATAAAGGCAACTGCATTTCAAAGAATTTATGCAGTAATTGATATATATCAAGATTTGTTTTTTTCATTGTGATACCTCCGGTAAGATTTTTATGTTTATATCCTTCATTTTTTTAGCAAGTTCAGGATAGAATGATGCAGCTAATGAAAGATAGTAGTCTGTTTCAGAGTATCCTTCATGCCCCATGTATTCACTGAGATATACATACATATGGTCTACTTGCATTCCTTCCTTAACCCATTTGTTAATGCAATTCACAGCAAATGTATGGCGAAAGTCATGTAATCTAGGCGTGTTTCCAACAACTTCCGCCGCTTCCGGAAGGGAATCCCAAAACATATGGAACCAGTCTCCGAACCGGCTTTTACCATAAAAGGTGCATCTTTCATTTGGGAAAAATGGGTCTCGGTTAGGGAAAATAGCATTCACTCTATTGTCATAGTCCCTAAGGTATACGCACAAGCTATCGCTCAGCATTACAATGCGCTTTTTCCTGAATTTTGAGTTTCGTATAATAAGTTTGCCAGTATCGAGATTTATATCCCGGCGTCTCAATAAACGAGCTTCTGATGAACGTAAACCGGTGCAGTAAAGTAGGCGAAACAGTGCAGGTATGCACAAGTGCATTGCTTTGGACCATGCACAGGTATCACATTTATCAACCGAAGCAAAAAAGGCCTTTATTTCGTTATCAGAAAATATATGAGCCTGATATTTAGGAATTTTACCAGGAATATATGATGGATATACATATGCAGGCTTTCCGATTGCATTAAGGAATAATGCAAATTGACGCACAGGAGTTACGATTTTCATTTGCGTAGCGGTTTTTGTGTGTATGTTTTGGAGTAGCCATTGTTCGCATATTTCTTTAGTTAAGGTAGTGCTATTCGGAAACTTGTCCGCAATCAAGTTATCAAAGTGATGTAGCACCCGCGAGGCCTCATTATAATGGAAGCCAGAAGCCTGTTTGATTTCGATGAAATTAGCAAACTCGCTAGACAGGCTGCTTTTGAAAGGTTTTTGTTGTATAGTCATATATACCTCCGTAACAAGACATGAATCATAAGGGAAGCTCGATAGCACATTTTCTTAACATATCTTCTTCCATGGATATATAGGGTTTATCAGCTTGGCTGGATTTGTGCCCTAAAGAGTCCGTTATAACCTGGTGGGGAACTTGCTGCTTTAAGAGCCTGTTAACAAGGGAATATCTGAATACATGGGGCCCATATGAACTTGCATTAACCGTCTTTATATTTAAGGTTTTTAGGATTCTTGAACATACCCCATATAAACTATGCAGATTCTGATAAGGTGCACGGCCTGAAACAAATATATACGGATTTCCTATAGCGGCGGATGGACGTTCTTCTTTTATGTAATCATAGATAGCGTTTCCTACCTGTGCCACAAGAGGTAATGTTATCGGAGTATTAGTTTTAACCTGAATCAAATGGATTTTTTCACTTTTCCAATCGATATTCTCAAACTTAAGGTTACAAATATCACTACCTCTAAGACCGAGGCACAATAAGGTCAAGACTATTGCTTTATCACGTTTTGTAAAGTTGTCAAGTGTATCGATAAGGAGTTCTGTATCATCTTTTGAAATATAGGCTGCTACATTGTCCTTGACACAACAGGTTTTTAATACCATCCCTGAAAGTTTATTCGGTACATAATTACTTTCATATAAAAAATCCAAAATCTGGGCGATTATAGGTTCGACGGTCTGCATACTACGGCTACTATATCGCAGAGAATAGTAGGTTAGTATCTTCTTAATGTCATCTGGGGATATATTTTTGAGGGCAGCCATTCCAGTGATTCCCGAATTGTTCAGGAATCTCCGAAAAACATGGGAATGTGTTTTTACTGTATTATCTGCCAGATCGCTGTTGATACAGTATTCTACATATTCTTTAAAAAGTGGTTTAAATTCTGGATTATCTATACCTGGCTTTTTATAAATGTATTCCCACTTGTAAGTTCCGGTATCGGCGACCTGAATCATTATTGCTACTGCTCGTCTGACCATTTTCATTTGCCACTTTCTGATGGTTCCATTGTTAAGTGCGGATTCCTTATGTTTTAAGAAGTTTTCGACAAACAACCTGCTATACAACGTAGTCCCAGTTTGATAACTACAACAGGTAATGGCTTTCCACACTTTTAAGTACTGTCCGACAGAAGAATCTGATAATCTAAAAGCTTTAATAACAGTAACACACCTAACGGTCAATACCTTAAGATCTATTTCTTTGATAGGATAAGTAATTCCTTTAAATAGACTTTCGACTTCAGTCTCTGCGGGTAACGGCAGCGCATTAAAAAATGTCTCAGGATCTCGTAAAGCATGCGTCCCGGCAATTCTGTCGGCAATCCGGCATACCCAGATGCATAAATTCTTTTTGTTGCGAGATTCATGATACTTAGAAATCAAGGTGTCATAAAGTTCTTGACACGCATAATCAATACTGAGTTCGTCGGCAGTATCCAAAAAACTTTTCAGTATTGTCTTAAATCCTGGAATCGTGCTTTTCATAAAATTCTCATTAGCATAATCCATGATTAATTGGGATAGTTCCTGTAGTTTCATTGCTTCAACCTCCTTTAAGAAAATATTAGTAACATAAAGAATGTTGAAACAATTATCTCTAAAAATCAAGTCTCATATTATATAAATCAACCCAATTTATGAAATTATTAGAGATAATATTATTTTAGAGATAACTGATTTTATTCTAAATTAAAGTTAATATCAGAAACTCTATGACAGAGCTTTATACAAATATGCGTTACCTGCAGAACAGTACCCTGAAGCGTCTGGGATTAGGTCAGTTTGACAGCTGGGCGGCCACATTCGGAGAAACACAGACAGCTATAGAGCTTGCACCTGAAGGTACGGGATACCGTGCAAAGACAAGGTTTGCGAAGTTCTTCAATTTGCCGGAACTTATCTCACTTTTCAAGGAAAGTGCAGATATCCAGACACCGGATATGCTGAAACTCCCGGTACCGGAAGCTGAGTATGAGAATGTGGTATTGAAACCATCCGATGCACAAAAAGAGATGGTACAGTCTTTAGCAGAAAGGGCGGAGATGGTGCGTAACCGTATGGTGGATTCTTCCATCGACAACATGCTCAAGATTACCAATGACGGAAGGAAACTTGCCCTTGACCAGAGGCTTATATCCGATATACTACCCGATGCAGAGAACAGCAAATCAACAGCCTGTGTCGAGAATGCTTTTAAGATATGGCAGGATACTATGGATGAGAAATCGACCCAATTGATTTTTTGTGATCTTTCGACACCAAAAGGTGACGGAACCTTCAATGTATATGAGGATATAAGGGATAAGCTCGTAGCAAAAGGAGTACCTAAGGAACAGATAGCCTTTATCCATGATGCAAATACGGAGCTTAGGAAATCCGAACTCTTCGCAAAAGTCCGTAGCGGTCAGGTTCGGTTCCTACTCGGCTCTACTGCAAAAATGGGAGCCGGAACAAACGTCCAAGATAGGCTGATAGCCTTACACCACCTTGATGTACCCTGGCGTCCGGCAGATATCCAGCAACAGGAAGGTAGAATACTTCGTCAAGGAAATATGAATGATAAAGTAAAGATCTTCCGGTATGTAACGGAAAATACATTTGACAGTTACTCATGGCAGCTTATCGAGAACAAGCAGAAATTCATAGGGCAGATAATGACGAGCAAAAGTCCGGTGCGTAGCTGTGAGGACATAGATGATGCAGCATTATCATATGCGGAAGTAAAGGCACTTGCTACCGGTAATCCCTATATCCGTGAGAAGATGGACCTCGATATCCAGGTATCTAAGCTTAAACTCCTGAAGGCAAACCATACCAGTCAGAAATATCGGCTGGAGGACCAGATAGCGGTACATTATCCGAAGCTTATAGAAACACTAAAGGAGAGAATAGAAGGCTTTAAAGCGGATATAGCATTATATAATGCCAATAAGCCTGCAGAACCTGAGAAAACCGATATCCAAAAGCAGAATGACAAAACAACTACAACAGTAGAAAAAGATGCAAAGAAAGATAATACGGAAAAAGCCGATAATTTCCGTATGAAAGTTGCAGGAAAGACTTATGATGATAAAAAGGAAGTTGGTACTGCGATTATCTCCATGTGCAAGGAACTTAAAGCCTTTAAGGAAGCTACGGAGATCGGAGAATACTTAGGTTTCAAGATGTCTGCAAGCTTCGAGCCTTTTACATCAAAGTTCAAGCTGACACTTAAAGGGCAGATAAGCCATGAAGTAGAGATAGGCGGAGATGCGGGCGGTAACATAGTCCGTATCGGAAATATGCTTGAAGGTATGGAAAAGCAGCTGCAGGAAGCGGAGCTGAGGTTATCAAATGCCGAGCATCAGCTTGAAACAGCCAAGGTCGAGGTAACAAAGCCTTTTGAAAAAGAGCAGGAGCTGAATGACAAACTGGCGAGGCTCACAGAACTTAACGCACTCCTGAACATGGACGAAAAGGGAGATAACACCCTTGATGTTGACGAGGAGTCAGTAGGTGACGGTAATCTTGCCATGGCAAGTGAAAAGAAAACGGTATATATGGCATCGGAATCGGAAGCAGCATACACACCTGTACCTCAGAAACAGCAGATATCTCGGAAAGAATCTAAAGAAACTAAGGATAGAAGGAATGCCGGACCTTTTCATCAGAAACTACAGGACAAGCTTCGTCAGGTACAGGAAAGCAAGGCAAACAAGGACACACCGGTAAAAGCACACGATATCCAGAAGCGGAATACCGAGAAAGGAGCGATATGAACGATACAGAGAACACGGAAATCATAGAAAACACCGAAGAAACGGATGCAGTAGCTACCCTTAACAGCACATCGGAACTGGCAGCTTTCCTAAAGGAAAATGAGGGGAAGATAGTGAGCGTGAGGATAGAGTTTGTAGGAGGTGCGGATGGCAGATGAATATGAATTAAAGCAGGTAAAAGTGAGGCTATGCTTAAAAGAAGCAGAGCCTCTGTACAGCGATCAGCCTATAACGGACTCTCAGAAGGCAGTAGAAGTTATGGCAAAAGCCATGGCAGAGCTCGACCGGGAGTACTGTGCCGTAATATGTTGCACAGATGCTCAGAAGCGAGTGATATCCTTTGAGACTATCTCAATCGGAGACTTATCACAAACGCAAATCCCAATCCAGAACCTTTTTAAGTCCGCGATACTTCAAAATGCGGGGAGTCTTATCGCACTTCACAATCATCCGTCAGGCTCCCTAACACCGAGCCAGGCGGATCTGTCGGTTACAAAGCGTATGGTAGAAGCCGGTAGGCTCATAGGAATCCCAGTAACTGATCACATCATAGTAGCGGGTGGAACCGGGCTACATACCAGTATCCGTAGCACAAATCCGGAACTGTTCAGCTTTGTTGCAGAGCAATCACCAAGGTTTGTAGCGGAAGAAAAGCCTAAGAAAAGGGTATCCGTGAAGAAACAGATAGCGGAGAAACAAGCTGCCATAGCCCCTAAAGAGAAGTCGGCTAAGAAAAAAGGACTTGAGAGATAATAGTAAAGCCTTCGGTTTATGCCGGAGGTTTTATTTTTTTGCGTTTAAACCATGTTGGTTAACCAACCGAAATTATGAAAAATCGAAAAATATCCAAAAAGGGACCAAAATTTGCTTACCTTAGGCATTTTTATAGTACAGGGTTTTTGGTAGGATAGGGTTGTAAACAAAAACAAGGCGATAAAGCCGCACTAAAAAATGGAGGAAACACGTTATGAAGAAGAAAAATAATGTAGAAAACATCTATTTTACCATCACCGGTACATCATACAGGTATGGTAAGGACTTCCTGGAGAAGGACATGAAGGTATATCTGGAGAAGGATCCCGATAACGAGTATGACAAGGAAGCTATCAAGGTTGAGATGGAAGGCCTCGGGCAGATTGGCTGGGTAGCAAATTCTACCAATACAGTATTGGGTGAGAGCTGGTCAGCAGGACGTATCTATGACAGAATCGAGGAAACTGCAGAAGGTACAGTACTTTATGTGTTAGACAAGGGTGTGCTATGCAGGCTCGACGGTGTTTATGCTTGATGATTGGCGTTATGAGGACTATCAAATTAGAGTATATTGGGGGGATTAAGATGAAGAGGCTGTTTTTTTGGATAAAGAGAATAATAAACGGTAACAATACTTACTGTGATAAATGCTGTCTGAACTGCCCATATTTCAAGCGTTGCAGGCGTGATGGCTTTACAAAATAAAGTTTTTTCTACAGTGTCATAAATTTCCCTTGGACTTTTGCCGATATAATACTAAATAGGGGTTATGGAATAGAACGACCATTTAGAGGAGGTAAACATTATGCCAAAAGGGAAGCAACAGAAGCTTAAACTTTATTATCTAAGCCGAATAATGACCGAAAAGACGGATGATGAACACGGTCTCTCTATGAAAGAAATCCAGATGAGGTTGGGAGAATACGGATGTACAGCAGATCGTAAGAGCCTTTATGATGATCTGGAGGCTCTGCAGGTGCTTGGCCTTGATATCATAGGTGAACCCTATGGTGGTACTTATAAGTATCATGTAGGTAAGAAAACTTTTGATATTGCAGAGTTGAAGCTTTTAGTAGATGCGGTACAGTCGTCAAAGTTTATAACTGAGAGAAAATCAGGAGAACTTATAAAGAAACTTACCGGTATGGCAAGTGATTATGAGGCAGCACAACTTAAAAGGCAGGTAGTAGTGCAGGGGCGTGTCAAGAACATGAACGAGAGTATCTACTATGTTGTGGATGATATACACCGTGCCATAAGCCAGAACCAACAGATAATGTTCGAATATATGCAATGGAACCTGAAAAAACAGCTCGAAAAGAAGAGAAAAGATCCCTATAAAGTCAGTCCTTGGGCACTCATATGGGCAGAGGAGAACTATTATCTTGTAGCCTATGATGAAACTGAGGACTGCTTAAAGCATTTCCGAGTAGATAAAATGAAGAGCATAGCGGTCCTGCAGGAAAAACGCAAGGGCAGGGAAAGATATGAGAAATTTGACCTGGCACAGTACTCAACTAAGAACTTCGGCATGTATGCCGGTGAAGAGAAGAGTGTTAAGATAGCCTTTAAAAATGAAATGGTAGGCGTTATCATAGACCGATTCGGTAAAAATATCATGATTCATCCGTCAAAGCAGGACGGATGGTCGGAAACAATGGTGAAAGTTGCTGTTAGCCGGCATTTTTTGGGGTGGATATTTGCGCTTGGTACAGATGTGGATATTATTGGACCATCTGATGTAATAAAGACATTTCAGACAGAAGTTGATAATAGAAGAAAGTTGATAAATGGGAAAAATAAAAGATAGAAAAATAGTTAAAGATATTTGTATTATTGACTTGAATAAGCTATAATATAAACAGTTTTCTTTAGATATAGAAAAAACTGTTAGAAAATGGGAGAATGAATTATGATTACCGGTGAAATGAAGAACAAAGTAGATTCTATCTGGGATACAATTTGGACTGGTGGTATCACAAGTCCTGTTACAGTGTTGGAACAGATTACCTACCTCATGTTTATGAAACTGTTGGATGACAATCAGCTGAAGGCAGAGGCGAATGCCAATGTGCTTGGCGTTCCGCTTAAGAACAAGGTGTTCCAGGAAGGAACTTGCGTGATAAGTGAGAATCCCCATGTGGAGACTGATTATAAGAATCTGCGCTGGAATATATTCCACAATTTTGAACCGGGTGAAATGCTGACCAATATCCAGATGTATGTATTTCCTTTTATCAAGACGATAGGAGAGGGTAAGGATACCGCTTTCAGTAGATACATGAAGGATACCGTGTTCTTAATCCCCACCGCAAAGGTTCTGGCAAAGGTTGTTGATGGCATTGACGCCATGGACATGAACAACAAGGATATCATGGGCGATGTCTATGAGTACTTGCTTGGAAAGATTGCAGCAGCAGGCGAAAACGGACAGTTTAGAACTCCGCGCCATATCATCAATATGATCGTGGAACTGATGCAGCCTACCCTTGCGGACAGGATTTTGGATCCGGCGATGGGAAGCGCAGGTTTCCTACTTTCCAGTGCGTCATATGTGTCCGAGCATCAGAAAAAAGAACTGATGAAGAGTGATAATCTGAAATACTTTAAGTCGGGAATGTTCTCTGGCTTTGATACCGATCAATCCATGCTCCGAATCGGGGCAATGAACATGATGCTCCATGGAGTAGAAGACCCTAACATCAAGTATCAGGATTCTCTTTCCGGCGATAATACCGAGAGGGATGAGTACACGCTTATCATGGCGAATCCGCCTTTTACTGGTAGTGTGTTCCAGGAAGAGATTAACAAGGATCTGCTTGCACTCTGCAAGACGAGAAAGACAGAGCTACTTTTCATGGCACTCTTTACAAAGATGTTGAAGGTAGGCGGAAGGTGTGCATCCATCGTTCCAGACGGAGTATTATTCGGAAGTAGTTCCGCACATAAGGCACTTCGTAAGGAATTGGTAGATAACCAGCAGCTCAGGGCGGTCATCTCGATGCCATCAGGTGTGTTCAAGCCCTATGCCGGTGTTTCAACAGCAGTATTGGTGTTTACCAAGACTAATTCTGGTGGTACTGAGGATGTATGGTTTTATGATATGAAGGCTGACGGATATAGCCTCGATGACAAGAGAAGCGCAATCAGCGAAAACGACATCCCAGATATTGTAAAGCGATTCCATGAAATGGATAAGGAAAAGGAAAGGGAGAGAACGGAGCGGAGTTTCCTTGTACCTGTGGATGAGATCAGAAAGAACGGATATGACCTGTCAATCAACAAATATAAGAAGACGGAGTATGTTCCTGTAGAATATCCGCCGACAGAAGAGATTATTGCGAATCTAAAAATGCTGAATCAAGAGTTTACTGAAGGATTGGCAGAATTGGAGAAGATGTTATGAAACGGAAAATCGGAGAATTTATAAAAGAATACTCTGTCAGAAACACGGCTGATGAAGATATTCCGGTATATAGCGTTACGAATGAAAATGGATTCTGTACCGGGTACTTCAGTAAGGATGTTTCGAGTAAGGACAGGACAACATATAAGATTGTGCCAAGGGGATGCTTTGCTTATAATCCCTCACGTATCAATGTTGGTTCTATAGACTGGCAGAATTGTGATAACAGGGTGATTGTAAGCCCGTTATATGTCGTTTTTGAAGTTTCGGATGAACTGGATAGGCAATATCTCTTGCATTACCTAAAGAGTGATGTGGCAAATGCTTTTATCAGGGCTAACGGTGCCGGCAGCGTCAGAGATAATCTCAGATTCAAAGCTCTTTCGGATATACCGATTCAGATGGTACCGGTGGAAGAACAGCGTGAGATTGTAAAAAAAATTGATAATGTAAGCAATCTAATCCGCAAGGGCGAGACGATTATAGAAGAATTAGACCAGTTGGTGAAATCCCGATTTGTCGAGCTCTTTGGTGATCCGATAAAGAACCCTAAAGGCTGGGAAATTGTAACCGTGGGAGATCTGGTTACAGAAGTGAAATATGGTACAAGTAGTCCAGCTGTTGAGGGTGGACAATATCCCTATCTGCGAATGAACAATCTTACTTATGATGGGCATCTAGACCTGGCTGATTTAAAATATATTGATGTTTCAGATGAAGAAAAAGAGAAATGTGTAGTTCGAAAAGGCGATGTGCTCTTTAATCGTACTAACAGCGTTGAGCTTGTTGGTAAAACGGCAGTATTCGATTTACCTGATGAAATGATAATAGCAGGATATATAATAAGAATAAGACTTGGAGAAAGAATGCTTCCTGCTGTCTTTTCACAATATATGAATATGGAAGCGTTGAAAGACATCCTGAGAAACATGGCAAAAGGTGCTGTAAATCAGGCGAATATCAACGCACAAGAGCTTCAGAGTATTAAGATTTATGTTCCGGATATGCAATTACAGAAAGAGTTTATAGAGATTAAAGAACAAGTCGACAAATCAAAACATTTCGAAGATTTGGAGATGGCAGCATGATAGAAAAGGTAAGACTTGGCGATTACACATTGATAAAAACAGGAAAATTGGATGCAAATGCATCGTCTGAAGATGGTGCATATCCCTTTTTTACATGTTCTAAGGATGCTTTGAAAATCAATTCCTACTCATATGATTGTGAGTGTGTCTTAGTTGCTGGTAATGGAGATTTAAATGTCAAATACTATAAGGGAAAGTTTGATGCGTACCAAAGAACATATATTGTTGAATCGAAAGATTCCGAGAAACTGTCTGTAAGATATTTGTATAGATTCCTTGATGGATATGTTGAGGTGCTGAGACAGCAAGCAATAGGCGGAGTAATCAAATACATTAAATTGGGCAATCTAACAGATGCAATTATACCTCTACCGCCATTATATGAACAGGAACGGATAGCCGATTTGTTCGATGAATATAAGGTTGTTTTAACTAATAGACAGAAAGCAATGCGAAATTTGGATGACCTCGTCAAGTCCCGATTTGTCGAGATGTTTGGG
>JAFXXN010000118.1 GCA_017542245.1 Lachnospiraceae bacterium | reverse complement strand
TATAAATATTTCGTGTTTATAAACTGTTTTTTCGACGTGTTTTTACTATCTGAAGAGGATACCATCTTGGCTATCCTCTTCAAATTTACCGCTATTGCGGTAAGTTTGGCTTGAAGCGACACGCTTCTTAGCCCGTACCCCTTGGCACGAGCCAAACCATGAAAGCGTTTCATTTCGGCATTCTTTCTTTCTATGCCTGCACGCTCCTTGTATTTTTCCCAGAATTCATCAGTTTTCTCAAACTGCGAAGAAAGAGTTGTTTTTACGGCAAAAGAAAACACTTGAATTATTGTGAAAATAATGATAATATTTATATGAAATCCGTAAAATAATGCAAATTACGGATTTTATATAAAAATGAGGTGATTTTATGTTATTTTCATATAAAGACTGCAAACAAAGATATCATACGGATTATGCCTTGCGAAAAGCACTTTTGTCCGGTGAACTTATAAAAATTTCAAGGGGCATTTATTCAGATAATGGAAAAGAATATGATCTGTCAGTTATTGGAAAAACGTATCCATATGCCGTATTTACAATGAATAGTGCATTTTATTATCATGGATTGACAGATACGATTCCTAAGAAATATTATCTGATTACGGATAAAGATTCCACGAAGATAAAAGATTCAAGGGTAATACAGTATTTTGATAATAGTAATAGTCTTGATCTCGGGACAGAACAAAAAGAATACGATGGTTCAATCATAAGGGTATTCAGTCGGGAAAGAATGCTTGTTGAACTAATCCGCCACAAGAAAAAACTACCCTTTGATTATTACAAAGAGATAATTGCCAATTATAGAAAATTATTATATCAATTGGATATACAAGCTATAGAAGAATATGCCGAAAAACTGCCCAAGACAAAGCTTGTGATGGAAACACTGCAGATGGAGGTATTCTGATGAATTTATATGATCTTACAGAAGATATGAAGAAGATAGGATATGAGCCGGATGATGCCAGAGCACGTGTTTGTCAAGACATTGTACTTAAGGCTTTATCGCTTAGCCCATTGTCAAGAAATGCCACGATCAAGGGTGGTGTTGTAATGAGAAGTATTACCAATGAGGTCCGTCGTGCTACGCAGGATATGGATATTGATTTTATAAGGTATTCTCTGGCGGATGAATCTATAGACCGATTTATTGAAAAATTGAATACGATTGATGGGATTACTATTACAAGGGTTGGTGAGATAACAGAACTAAGCCAGCAGGATTATAACGGGAAAAGGGTGTTCATACTTATTAAAGATAATTATGATAATACGATAGAAAGTAAGATTGACTTGGGAGTACATAAGCATTTTGATATTGAGCAGGAAGAATACTGCTTTGATATTGCATTTGATGATGACGGAGCTTCACTTCTAATCAATTCAAGGGAGCAGATGTTTTCTGAAAAATTACGGTCATTACTTAAATTTGGCACATTTAGCACGAGATATAAGGATATTTATGATATATTTTATCAGTGTGGAAAATTAAATGAAAAGAATTTGATGAACTGCTTTCAGGTCCTTATCTTTGGAGATCCTGGAATGCGTGAAAATAATATGAAGGATATTGTTAGAAGAGTTGAAAAAGTTTTCAGTGATACAGGATATAAAGAAAGAGTAGACAACAGCGATAAGCGGTGGCTCGATAACGACATTAATGACGTATTTGACGGAATACTTACTTATTTGTCATATCTGAAATTAAAGGAACTCTAATATATAAAGAAGCACAAGTCATGATAGTATGATTTGTGCTTCTTGTATGTATAATTATCGATTTTTAGAGTGAAGTTTTGAGTGGAAAGTCTGTAATTTGTCAGGTTCATCAAGAAATTTCTTGATACTGTCATCCATCTTCTTAAGACGAGAATAGTCTGATTCCTTAGCCTTATAGGATTCAGCTAATCTGCTCCGGTCAGCAGTGAGCTGCTGGTAGTGTTCCTCAATATCTTTCAGCCTGAGATTGCGGGTATCAATGCCCATATTCTGAAGTCTTTCTTCAGCTCCCCAGCAGAGGGTAAGCTGGTCGTGATGGTTGCGATAATAACGGTCCTGATCCTTGGAGTTGTTATAAGCATCCACATATTTTTTATTCTCGGTATATTGCCGGGCGTATATCAAAATCTCTCTGAAATCTCTAAGTTCTTTATCCAATCGGACTACTTCTTTTTTCTCATGACGGGACTGTTCATGGAGTTCTTTTAAGCGTTCTTCCAGGTCATCTTCAGACTGAAGTCCAAGCCTTCCAAGTTCAGCAAAAATAGCAGCTGCACGCTTTAAGTTTTCCTTATCAGCCCATCGTGATAAGCCGATACTTTGGGCAATCTTTTCGTTAGATGTATCGATCAGGTCGGTAGGAGTCTGACGGAAACTCTGAAGAAGTTTCTCAACAGACATTCTGCTTTTAAAGACTTCCTCCGGATTGGTTTTTAACTTTGAGAATATGGGTTCATCCGGCTTTTTTTCAGATGCCATCCGGACATTTTCTTCTATGCGTTCCCTTATCCGTTCCTTTGTATAATCAACTCCCAATGTGCTGGCTCTTCCTCTGACAAATCGGTCTTTTCCCAAAGGTCGGAAGGTGATATATTTGGCTGATCCTTCTCCGAATGTTTCACCATTTATCTCATAGTTCTTATCCTTCATAAGCTTTATGAAGTCATCATAGGAGAGTGCTTTCTTGACACACTCATCTATGTCTTTCTTTATCTGGGCCTTCCATGAATCACCTTTCTGATAGTGCTGCCATTCATGGTAAGTTTTGCCCGTTTCATTGAATTCTCTTATTACTGATTTGTTATGCTCCTCGCATAACCTGTCGCTAAGCTCCCTGATGTGGTAATAGCTCTTTTTACAGTCGTGATATTTCTTATATTCTATGTTGTCAGTGGCACAAAACAGCAGATGATTATGTATGTGATGCTTGTCAATATGCGTGGTTAGAACATAAGAATATTTTCCCTGAAGCAGCTGTTCAGCAAGCTCGGTTCCTATCTGATGTGCTTCCCCACCGGTAGTCTCGCCGGGAGCAAATGACTGGATCAGATGAAAGGCAAGATTGGGTCCGGAGTCCGGGTTCTTTGACAGGGTATAATGGAATTCCAGATCGGCTGTTTCAGGTGAACAGCCGAAGGATGATATCAGGACTTTTTCGTCTGTTTTCTGTTCGTCGCAGATGTAATCGACTGCCTTGCCCAAGGTAGATTTGATTGCATGGATCTTTGTAACTGCCATAGCTTTTTGATTTCCTCCTTTACCTCATCAATGTCATGCTTGAAGATGCTTCTGGTCTCGTTGATCCTGTGAGCTATCTGATTCACATTGTTGGAAATGTTGCTCATCAGGAAGTTGAATCTTTTTAACTCGGAGAAGTCCACTTCGTAGACGAATCCTTCCAGGATCATCTTCCTGATGAAGGCTCCTCTGGATCTGCACTTGGACATCTTATACTTAATGTCCAGAATCTGTTTTTCTTCTTCTGTAAGATATATCTGTATAGGGATTATCCTCCCTTCGTTCTGCATAAATCTACCTTCTTTCGTGTGATAATTTCCAGTAAAAAGTCTCTGGTAACAGAGCATATGGAAAAGGGGATAGGGGATGTGCCCCTGCAAGCAGATTCCGGGAGTTTTCACATCGGGAAAAATCTCGGAATCGGGCCATTTGAATGAAAATGGCAGTGCTTGCTATTCCCCGAATACCCCGTAACGGGGGATTCGGGGACGACGCTCTGTCGCAGTCAAAAAGAACGTTATCTGCCGGTACCGGCAGTAAGATATCAGGCTGAAAAACAAAAAAACTGCTAAGGCTCTCCGCTGCGGAGAACCATAACAGTTTCTGCATTTAATATGATAATCTGGCAGTAATGATTGTAGCAGAGTGGAAGAGGAATTGCAAGACTCATTTTTTAATTTTGTCTCCATCCTGTGAGACAAACGAAAACGATTTTGGTGGCTTCTTCGTCCAAAGTACTTTTATATCAAATTTATGTCTCTGTAAGGCGTTCCTAAATTCTGCGGGCTTCATTTTGTTGACAGACTTTTTAAAATCATCTACCGTTTTACTCTTTGTAAAATCCTGCGCCTTGGTAATATCGGTCGAGTTCTTTATTTCATCCTCAAAATTGGATACCTGCGGTATTGTTAGCACTTCAATCCTTGAGCACTTAGTTTTTAGGAACTCGATATTATTTTTCAGGTGTGTGGTTAAGACAACATCTGTGTCAAAGACAAAAACTACTCTGCTTCCAGGAGATATAGTGATCAGTTTTGAGTTAGTCAACTCTTCAGTAATGGCATTGAATTTTTTCACTTTCCCATTGATTATAAGAGAGGGGATTACCTTCAACGCATTAAGCATTTTTTCTTCACATTCGCCTTCAACAAAGTAGATGCATTTCCTGTTATCCATTATTCTGTCACCTCCAGTTCATCCAGAAGTGAATCATCAGGAAGCGATCCAAAAACATCGTTTTCCAATGCACACCTAACAGAATCGGTATTCCTTTTCAGAATTTCTGAAGCAAATGTAGCATAAACCTTGTATTCACCATCATCGACTTCTTTCCTTAAGAATGCAAAAGTGTGTTTGGGCAGGTTTAGTTCCAACATATCGGAATTGTGTGTAGTAAATATAAGTTGTTCATTGGCTTTGAGTCTTCCTACCATAAGGCTGAATATTCTCTTCTCAATATCGCTCTGGATATAAGAAAAATGCTCATCACAATAATAGAAGCAGCGTTTGTCGGATAACATGGAAGCCAGGAATACTGCAACATCTATTCCTTCTGTAGTTCCGCTTGAAAGCACTTCTCTGTTTAAAAGCTTGCCTTCCTGAATTATGATTTCTTGCCCCCGGCGGCGGATAACAAAAGAATCTTTTAAGTCTTTTGCAATTGACACATCTGACAGAGTAGGATCGAGTGTACCGATTACTGCACGTAAAGTCTTCAACAATGAAGTCTTTTTTACATTAGCAACTCTTAAAGAGGATTCAATTTCAGGATAAGCAAATCTGAAATCCAGGTCTCCGACAGATTTTCTTAAGAGCTTAAAATTTCCACTTATTTCGTCAGATCTGTCAATAAGCTTTTGAACTGTCATCTCATAAGAATCCATCTCATCAATTTCAGCAGTAAAGTATTTGATGTTGATGTTTTCATTGTCTATAATTCCACAGAAACGGTGAAGTGTAAACCCTTCATTAACAAAGTCAATCTGAAACTCTGCAGGTTTTCTGCCGGAATAAAGCTCCCGTAATATGGCTTCGTTTGCATCTTTTATTGAACTGAATATCTTGAGAAGTGTGCGGCCAAGACTGGTTTTTCCTGTTGCATTACTGCCCATAAGAATTACAGCCTTTTTATACCTAAATCTTTCACGTCCTTCAAGTGCTTCACTACCTATAAGGGAAACACTGAGTTTTCTCGGATAGGTAAAGCTGATATGGAAATCATCAAAGCCATAAATATGTTTAAGTTTTACATCCATAACTATCATACCAATCACCTCGTAAATTCGTAATTTACGAAATTATAATAGCATGTTTTTCGTGAACTGTCAATATAGTTTTAAATGAATTTCCTATATACCTTGACTTTATAAGTTAAAGATGTTATTATTTGTATACAGAAATAGCAAATTTACTGTGTTTTGGGGGATTATTGGGGATGCGTATATATTTGGATAATTGTTGTTATAACCGTCCATATGATTCACAGGAAACATTCAAGATTTCTATGGAAACAAGATCAAAGCTACATATCCAGGAAGAGATTAAACAGGGTAAGTATGAGTTGGTTTCTTCTTATATGTTAGAGTATGAGAATTCTCAAAATACTGACTATATGAAGCGTGATGCCATAAAGCAGTATCAGGATACATACTATACATATTATATTCCTGTTGAACGCAGAGAGAAACTTCAAGATAAGATACAGGAGATTATGGGGTATAATATTGCATATAAGGATGCTTCTCATTTAGCTTGTGCAATATATGCAAAGTGTGAGTATCTGCTTACTACTGACATCAGATTTCAACGCAGATATAAGGGCAATGAGATTAAGATTCTAAATCCCGTTGAGTTTATAAACTTAGTAGAGGAGGAGAACATATGATAGTTAATACATCCGAAACACTATCTCGTGGTATGGAGATTCTTACCCAAAGCATGGGAATAGTTGAAGCTGAACGCTTTATATTCCTCGTAAAGACTGAAGGATTCGATTATACAAAATGGCAAAGGGAATACTTTGATAACAAATCCAAAGAAGAAATGGATTCTGAGATGGATTCTTATTTTGCTACACATCCGTATTCGGGGGATCCGAAGAAGATTATTTAAAATAGATTATTTTTTTGATTATAGGCGAAGCGGAAGGCTTCGCCTTATTTTTTTACTCATTTTATATATTAAATCTTTATAAACTGGGCCTGGGAGCTGCTAAGAGTACGAGTTATAGTACATGATTTGTGGGATAATCAGAGAAAATGAGGGCTAGGCAACTTTGTAAGGACAAAACTATATGATCATAGGGGGCTGATGAAGGTGATGAGGAAGTGGTTATCAAGAGAGAAAAGGAGCAAGAAAAATCATGAAATAACGGGTGGAATAGCTGACTTCATAGACGACAGATACACCCGGAAAGCAGGACAGGGTGTCAAGGATGACACTGTTCCTCAGGGGGTATGGTATGATGTTATATTTGCACGGAGGCACAGTAAGGTATAAGAAAAGATGTTTTGATATAGGTTCCAAAGAAACAGGGAACGATTACATAGGGAAAAATTGGGTAAAAATGAATAGGGTTTAATACGTTTAGGCGCTTGATTCGTATGAGTTGAGCGCCTTTTTTTGTTCCCCATTTTTGGCTGTGAAAAAATTTTTTGATTATTTTTGGGACATTTTGAGATTTTTTGAGAATTTACCAAGTGAAGAGGGAAAAGAACTGGTTTTCTGAAAGGCGGGGATATGAATGGAGAAGGAGCTTGAAAAACAAAACAAAATATCTCTGAATTATAAGACGTTGGGTGAACGGTGGAGTATGGCCTTGTGGCATGATTATGCAGATGAAAATGAGTACCGGCTGATATGCAGGATAATGGACAAAGACGAAGAAGCATTCGGCAGGATAGTAGTCCAGTACCAAAGGATTGCAAGAAAATGGGCAAGGCAGATCGCCTATGATGCTTTTAATGAGAAATTATACGGATATGATGAGGATATAGTACAGGAAATGTTCGCATGGCTTGCTGATTTCATCCCCAACCGCTTTAAGATGAAGGAAACCAAATTTGAGACGGCTTGTGTGTTCTATAAATTCATAGAAGTCAGCATGTATATAAAGCTGGCCAATCTGGTACGCGACCATATCGGTAAGACCAAGAGCCGAAACGAAGAATCTCTCGAAGGGCATGAGGAACTAGGAAAGGAAGATGATGGGTATGACCTTGAGATATACAATGTCGAGATCAACAATGTTTCTGTAAAAGTCAAAAATGAAGAAGCCTACGAAGATCTGGAAGGAGCGCTTGAGGAGATGAGCCCAAAACAGAAGGAGGTCTTTGGGATTGCCATTACAACAGAACATCCGTATGTCGTTATCGGCGGTATGACAGATCTGTCCGAGAAGACTGTCCGGAACTATATGAGCTCGGCATACAAAATTCTGAGGAAGCATCAGAAAAGCAGGAACAAAAAGAGCTCTTAAATAAACATGTTATCGGTCCTGTAAAGCATATAAAGGATGTGGCTTGACAGTGCCCTGCACTTTGTGTGCTTTTTGGGCTGATAAAGCATAGATAATCTGGCAAACAAGTGTTTTATCAGGCACTATTGAACATTGACAACTGAATAATAGGTCATGTGGTACATAATCTGGTTGCGGAGCCAGGCATGGGATACGCGATGACGGGACATGATGATGGGAAAAACGGAGCTATTTCTACCTATAATACTATGTTTCAAGAGCGGCTAATATCTTTTATGCAGGAGAACAAATTTTCCGGCGATGATACAGCAGATGACAATGATACTTCCGGCAAGGACCGGTCTGAGGAAGATGGTGAAAATCCAATGGGGTATAAACGGCAGTAAGAGATGCTGCCCTGCCGCCACATGGTCTTGTTTTTGTGTCCAGTTATAAACCGGACATTACGATGCTGTTTTATAAGTGGATACAACCAATAATCGAGAGGAGGATTGGCATATGGGAGAAAAAGGAAGCTTTTATTTGAAACTGAGTGAAAAGCAGAGATATATCCTGGATGTAAAGATGGCAGTGGCTCTTTTGGAGGATCAACATAAAAAGGGGCAATTCGGAGAAGAAACCATGAAAAAAATTCGCAAAGATGCAGAAAAAATGATTGCAAATTATAAAGAAAGATGATACAATTACAACAAGGAAAGGAACGCGCATGGAGGTGATACGAATTGAATCGTACTGTTGCCATATATGCTAGGGTATCAACCGAACATGAAGCTCAGCTTTCCGCTCTTGAAAATCAGGTTCAGTATTATGACAACATACTGGCTGCGCATCCTGAATGGAAGTTGTATAAACAGTATATAGATGAAGGAATAACCGGTACATCTGTAAACAAGCGGAAGTCCTTTATGGAAATGATGCGTGATGCACAGGATGGCTGCTTTGATCTTATAGTTACCCGTGAGGTATCAAGATTCGCAAGAAATACTGTAGATACACTTCAGGAAACCAGAAAACTTCGCAGAATAGGCGTAGAAGTTTACTTTACTGAAGATAATATCTGGACCATGAATGATGAGGATGGCGAACTGCGGCTGACAATCATGGCTACATTGGCTCAAAATGAGAGTAAAAAGACTTCTATCCGAGTTAAAGCCGGTCAAAGGATATCCTTCCAAAACGGTGTTTTTTACGGGAATGGTAATATACTAGGGTATAACAGGGTTGGAAAAGACCTTATTATCAATCCTGAACAGGCAGAAACGGTCAGGATGATATTTGACCTCTATTTACAGGGAAATGGAAGCAGAAAGATTGCTTATGAGCTCGAAAGGAGAGGAAGGCTTACTTCCAGAGGATGCACCCATTGGGATCCGGCAAATATCTCACATATTTTAAGAAATCCTTTCTATTCGGGGACGATAGTATATCGTAAAGCTTATACTCCTGACTATCTTGAACAGAAGGCTAAAATTAACAAAGGTGAGGTTGAAAATATTGTTGTTGAGGGTAAACATCAGCCTATAATAACCAAAGAAGAGTTTGAAATAGTCCAGAAAAGAATGGATTCACATTCGGTACAGGCAAAGGAAAGATCCTATGGACATGGAGTGAGTGATAATATTTGGTGTAAAAAGCTTAAGTGTTCATGCGGCTCCAACTTTAACAGAAAAGCCTGGAGTAAGTCGGATGTTTACGGAACAGTATATGGATATCAATGTTATAGCCAGAAGAAAAATGGATCTATTGCAACCAGGCGCAGGAGAGGATTGAGTACTGAGGGATACTGCGATTCTCCGATGTTCCAGGAGTGGAAGCTT
The DNA here is from genome assembly GCA_017542245.1 of Lachnospiraceae bacterium. Taxonomy (GTDB): domain Bacteria; phylum Bacillota; class Clostridia; order Lachnospirales; family Lachnospiraceae; genus RUG11977. Next base: position 1,344 of record JAFXXN010000118.1, on the reverse strand, counting down.
GAATTGATGATAAAGAAGATCCTAGAATTCTTCTGGGAAGACAAGAAGAAAATCCTGAATATCGCTAATAAGCTGTTGGAAAAAGACTTAAAGGATGGATACGATAGTGAAGCGGTAGATAAGGAAAAGAGACTTACCGGAAAACTCAACAACGTTAATGCAAAGTTGGATAATCTTATTGAAATGCGCATCAACGATGATATAACCCGGGAGTTTTTCCTTAAGCGCAAGTCTGAACTTGAAGCTGAAGCTGAAGCTATTAAGAAGCAGATCGATGATGTTGTGAATATCATTAAGGCTTCAGAGACTGATATCCAAAGTAAAGTTGAGATGCTTAGGTTTGCTTTGGAAAACAATTTTGAGATTGCGGGTACCGAAATTCCTGAATCTGTAATAGAAACGCTTGTTCAGGAGGTTGAAGTACGGCAGGATCGTTTTATTTGGAAATTGAATATTAACCAGGAAGAACTAAGTTGTTTGGTCGAAGGCAAGAGAGAAAATGCTACCTTCACCATAGACAAAAATCCTGACCAGGTTGTAAACAGCACAGGCTGCTATCAACGATAAATAAGACAATCGTAAAGATAACAAGCTTATTAAGACTAAGAAAAACGACAAATCCTCACTTTGACTGTAAAGGTTGAAGTGAGGATATTTTTTTGCTGTGAAAATGGCAATAAGACGATGTGGAGTATCTTTTATATGAACAAGGAAGACACCGCCAAACAGATCTGGGATTACCTGCTGATCCATGATCTGGCTCATTTTAAAAGCCTGAAAAAGTTTGACGGGAGAGTATATATTTGGTATACTCTTAAACAAGTTAGTAAAATTATATTTCAGGATAAATTACTAAAGGAATTATATTATGAGAACGATATATAAGTCAGAAAGAGGAAAAGAGGAAATACTGAATCTATACGATAGTCAGCTTTCAAGGCTTACAATACCATGGAAAGATATCTATGTAGATACTTCTTTCGGAAAGACGCATATTGTAGAAACAGGTAATGAGCTTGGAGAATGATCGGGTTTGATACTTGCTGCTATACAAACAATGATATTGGCCGCCGGGAGGTCAGGATTAACCTCGGATACTTCTTTCACAGAGAAGGGCGCAGAAGATAGTCCGTTTAATCCAGCTTGATATCTTAAATTTCAGTATAAAAGGATAAGAAGAAATGAAAATAAGAGCATTTGATCTCGACGATGATTTTGATGTGATCAAGACGTGGATCACAGATGAGAGAACACATATGATGTGGTGCGCAAATCTGATTCCGTATCCTCTCGAAAAAGAAAAATTCAGGAGTTTTCTATCAGAAATAGCAGGGAGATTCGGAG
>JAFXXN010000021.1 GCA_017542245.1 Lachnospiraceae bacterium | reverse complement strand
TTCGTAACGTAGGCGCTTACATCCCTGAGTATCCTGTAGGTGATGCAGAGGATTGCGCTAAGATGATCAACGAATTCGTTCCCATTGCAAGAGCACTCGTTGGACTTAGCAAATTAAAGATTATATCATTTGGTCCCAGACCTCTTAACTTCCTTGCATGTAACGCTCCTATCAAGCAGCTTTACAACTTAGGCGTAGAGATTGAAGAGAACTCAGAGCTTGACCTTTTCGAAGCATTCAATAAGCACGCAGGTGATGCTCGTATTCCTGAGGTTGTTAAGGATATGGAAGCAGAACTTGGCGCAGGCAACAAGAAGCCTGAGGTTCTTGCTAAGCTTGCTCAGTATGAGTTAACACTCCTTGACTGGATTGAGGCTCATAAGGGATACAGAGAGTATGTTGCTATCGCCGGAAAGTGCTGGCCTGCATTCCAAACACAGTTCGGATTCGTTCCCTGCTATGTTAACTCTCGTTTAACCGGACGCGGCATCCCCGTATCTTGTGAAGTAGATATCTACGGATGTTTATCAGAGTTCATCGGTACAGCTGTATCAGATGATATTGTTACACTTCTTGATATCAACAACTCAGTTCCTAAGGATATGTACAAAGAGTCTATCGAAGGCAAGTTTGATTACAAGCATACCGATACATTCATGGGCTTCCATTGTGGAAATACCTGCTCAAAGAAGCTTGCATTCCATGAGATGAAGTATCAGATGATCATGGCCAGAGCACTTCCTATCGAAGTTACCAACGGTACTCTTGAAGGCGACATCGTTCCCGGAGATATCACATTCTTCAGACTTCAGTCAACAGCTGACGCTAAGATCAGAGCATACGTTGCAGAAGGTGAAGTACTTCCTGTAGCTACCAGGTCATTCGGTGGCATTGGCGTATTCGCAATCAAGGAAATGGGACGTTTCTATCGTCACGTTCTTATTGAGAAGAACTATCCTCATCATGGTGCTGTTACATTTGGTCATCACGGAAAGGCACTCTACGAAGTATTCAAGTACATCGGAGTTCCGATCGAAGATATCAACTACAACCAGCCCGCATCACTTCCTTATCCTACAGAGAATCCTTTTAAATAATTTTTGGAAATAATCTGATGCTAATGGAGACATCTGTATTCCAAACGGCAATAAAAGCCTATGGGAAAACAGGTGCCTCCTGTTTTTTGACAGAAAAAGATTTATTTTGCAGGAGAGGAATCCGATATGCAAATAAAAGATAATACTATTTTGAAAAAGATAAGAACCATATTACTTGGAACTTTTATATTTGCAACAATTTCTTTAGCATCCGGCTGTAGTTCAAAGAACGCGGATGAGCAGAAAACAACACCAACTTCTGAAATATCTTCTACACCCGAAGAGACATCAATGCCTGAATCAACATCAGTACCCAAAGTGTCACCTACATCTGAAGCTACGCCTACACCCGAGGCTACACCTACGTCTAAGGCAACGCCGACTACGGAACCTACGCCGACAATGTCAGCTGAAGAGCTTTACCTGGAAGCTGTAGAAAAATCTCTTGTTGCAACCGGGAATAACTATAGACTGAAAAGAGTGCTTGAGAAGGCAAGGGCCGGTGAGGATATCTATGTTTGTGCTCTGGGAGGATCTGTTACAGAAGGAGCACTTGCCAGGACCAACGACGAAGGTTATGCATACCTTTTCGCAAACGAGTTTAAATCGACATACTGTCCGGGAGACGGTTCTAATTTCCACTTTGTAAATGCAGGCCTTTCAGGAACTCCTTCCTGTCTGGGAATTATAAGATACAGGCAGGATGTTGTTGATCTGCTCGGAGCAGATCCGGATATACTGATCATCGAATTCGCCATAAATGATTACAATGAACCGACAAAAGGAAGAGCCTACGAAAGCCTAATCAGGAAGGCACTTGAAGCAAATGACGAATGTGCGGTCATCCTGCTTTATTCTATTGCAAAGACAGGCTGGAATATGCAGGACAATTATATCAAGGTAGGAAAGTATTATGACGTTCAGCAGGTCAGCATAAAAAATGCTCTGTATAAGACGAGTAAAATAATGAGAGTGTCCGAGTCAAAATATTTTGCTGATGATTATCACCCTACTACATACGGACACAAAATGATGAAAGACTGTATGATGAATCTTATAAAGGTTGTGGATAGTGAAGAAACGGAGACGCCCACAGATCTTCCCGAAAATGACATGTTTGGTTCAGATTTCAAAAATCTGGTGATGATAGACAGCAATTCCTTAAAATTGGATCATCTCTCTATCAATCCGGGAAGCTTTTCAGACCGAGATGAAGCTGTTGTAAATATGTACTTTACAAAAGCAGCGGCATTTCCAAATAACTTCTGTCATAAGGCGGGGAGCGAAAACAAACCCTTTAAGCTGACTCTTAACTGTAAGAATATCTTAATAAATTATAAGACTTCTTCAAATACTTCTTTCGGCAAAGCCGATTTCTATATTGACGGAGAACTTGTTGCCACCGCGGACGGCTATTCTTCCGGCGGTTGGAATAACTGTAATGTTATCATGCTGCTTAGACAGTCTGAAACAGCAGAGCATGTTCTTGAAGTAAAGATGGCTGAAGGAAGCGAAGATAAAGCATTTACCATATTTTCTATAGGTTATTCGGAATGATATCAGTTTAATAAGTAAAAAATTAAGCCCACAAGGATGAAAGCTTCCATTGCGGGCTTAAATTATTATATAGATTATTATGTCAATGTCAACTTGAAAACGCCTTTAAGAGTTTCACAGTCATATTCTTTTAGTCAAGTTCTTTCATTACGCTCATGTAAGCAGGTCGGATGATCTTGTCGGCACAGATAAGTTCTTCGATTCTGTGGGCACTCCAACCGACTATTCTTGCTATGGCAAACATGGCTGTATAAAGCTCTTCGGGTATGCCGAGCATCTTATAGATAAAACCGCTGTAGAAATCAACATTAGGGCTGACACCCTTATAAATTTTTCTTTTCTGGGAAATGATTACAGGAGCGATTTCTTCAATATTGTTATAGAGCATAAGATCTTTCTCTTTGCCCTTTTCTACTGCGAGCTGTTCTACAAATTTCTTAAATACTTTTTCTCTGGGATCCGATACGGAATAGATAGCATGTCCCATACCATAGATCAGCCCCTTCTTGTCAAACGCCTCCTTGTCAACAATCTTCTGCAGATAGGCGAAGATGGCATCCTTGTCCGAATAATCCTTAACATGCTTACGGATATCATCCATCATTTCCATAACCTTTATATTTGCTCCCCCGTGTTTTGGTCCTTTAAGTGAGGACATGGCAGCAGCTATGGTTGAATATGTATCTGCGCCCGATGATGTAACAACTCGTGTAGTAAAAGTAGAATTATTTCCACCGCCGTGTTCCATATGAAGAATAAGGGCAGTATCAAGTACTTTGGCTTCAGTAGCAGTAAAATGCTTGTCAGGACGCAAAAGCATAAGAAGGTTTTCTGCTGTTGAAAGCTTTGGATCCGGGTGATGGATGATCATACTTGCATTTTTTTCGTAATGGATGTAAGAATTATATGCATAGACTGCCAACATCGGAAACTCACTGATCAGCTGAATGCATTGCCTAAGAGAGTTGCTGATCGATGTGTCAAGTGCCTTATCATCATACGATGCAAGTGTCAGGATACTTCTCGTCATGGAATTCATTATATCATGAGAGGGCGCTTTCATTATTACGTCACGTGTAAAATTTGTAGGAAGTATACGGCATCCGCCAATAAGTTCCTTAAAATCTGCAGCTTCGGATTCATTGGGCATAACACCCATCAAAAGCAGATATGCTATCTTCTCAAAACCGAGACTGTCGCCTAAGGTTTCAATAAGATTTTCGATGCGATAGCCTCTGTACCAAAGCTGACCGGGAATCTGTACCTTTTTCCCATCCTCGGTTTTAGAAGAAATAACTTCGGAAATATTTGTAAGTCCGGTTAGAACCCCGTTGCCGTTTATATCTCTTAATCCTCTGTTTACGCCGTATTTTACATATAATTCTTTCGGAATTGAATCGTTCTGTATGCATACGGCCTGTTTTTCTTCAGCGTAGCTGCGTACCTGTTTTAAAATTGTCATGCAGTTCCTCCTTTTGAAATGGTATAACAAGAAGAATTATAACAGAAAAACAAAAAAAAATCTATTAAAGTTTTAGAAAGTTCGTTTTATTATAAATGGTTTAAATTTTTCTTGTATTTTTACATACAATAGAGTATTATAATAAAATTGAAGATGCGAAGCATCGTTTTATTACCGAGGAAACGCAGAAGGCGTTTTCGAGGTGACATTGACCATAACTTGAGAAAATATAAAATTGACGAGGGAGAAAAAACCTTAAATGCTTGAATTAAAAAATATAAGTTATAACGTGGATGATGAAGGAAAAGATAAGGAAATACTTAAAAATGTGAATCTGACTCTATCTGACGATAAATTTTTTGTGATAACGGGACCTAACGGCGGAGGAAAGTCTTCACTGGCAAAAATCATTGCAGGTATATATAAGCCTACTTCCGGACGCATAATATTTGACGGGACAGATATTACGGATCTTTCAATAACCGACCGTGCGAAGATGGGGATAAGTTTTGCTTTTCAACAGCCGGTAAGATTCAAGGGACTTACAGTAAAAGATATTTTGACACTGGCAGCCGGTGAAGAACTAAAGGCATCTGCATGTGATTACCTTTCAGAGGTTGGACTGTGTGCACATGATTATATAAACAGAGAGATCAATGCAAGTCTGTCCGGCGGAGAACTTAAAAGGATAGAAATCGCAATAACCATAGCCAGAGGAAGCAGGCTGACTATATTTGATGAACCTGAAGCGGGTATCGATCTTTGGAGTTTTTCTAATCTTATAAATGTTTTTGAGGATTTAAAGAAGAAAACAAACGGTTCCATAATTATCATTTCCCATCAGGAAAGGATAATCAATATTGCCGATGAACTGATACTGATCGCAAACGGTGAGGTTGTAAAGCACGGAAGCAAGGATGAAGTTATGCCGCTTTTCTCCGGATCTACATTCAAATGTAAGTTTAAATAATGCAACAGAATTGAACATATCACCCACCACTTAGCGGAGCATCATTTTGTTACTAAGGAAATGTTGAAGGCGTTTTTCGGGATGGCATAGAAATTAAAGAACAAAGAAAAACAAAAGGAGCATTTATGGATAAAATACAGGAAAATCTATTGGCAGAGATAGCCGGTCTCCATGAGATACCGACCGGAGCTTATAATATAAGGGCGAACGGCGAAGGCGCGGGAAGACGTTCGACAGAACACATAGAGATAACGACCAAATCTGATAAACCCGGTATAGATATTCATATTGCCGATAATACTGTAAAGGAAAGTGTCCATATTCCAGTTATTATCAGTGAGACAGGTCTTACGGAATCAGTGTATAATGATTTCTTTATAGGTAAAAACTGTGATGTTACTATAATTGCAGGGTGCGGCATTCATAACTGCGGAACTCAAAAATCCGAACATGACGGTATTCATACTTTCTTTGTCGGTGAGAATTCTAAAGTAAGATATGTTGAAAAGCATTACGGTGAAGGTGATGGAAACGGTGAGATTGTGTTAAATCCACAGACTATAGTTCATCTTGCCTCAGGAAGTTACTTGGAGATGGATACTGTCCAGATTAAGGGCGTGGATTCTACTATACGTACAACAAAAGCCGATGTGGCTGATAATGCAACACTCATAATAAAAGAGAAAATAATGACTCACGGAAAACAGCATGCTGAAACGGACTTTGTTGTAGATCTTAACGGTGAAGGTTCAAGTACAAATGTTATATCAAGATCTGTGGCACGCGATGATTCGACACAGCTATTTGTCTCGAATATCAGAGGAAATAACAGATGTGCAGGCCATTCCGAATGTGATGCAATCATTATGGATAATGGTAAGGTAGGGGCACTTCCTAAGGTTGAAGCAAACTGTGTTGATGCTTCGCTTATACATGAAGCCGCTATCGGAAAAATTGCCGGTGAACAGATAATAAAGTTAATGAGTCTCGGGCTTACGGAAGATGAAGCCGAAGAGATGATAGTTAACGGATTTCTTAAGTAATTCATTAGGCTAAGATATAATTTTACTTGACATATTATGATAATAGTGTTAGTATATGTAAGTCGTAAATGAATTTGGTATTTTCATTGAAATACTTGTTTTTCGATGTTGCCGCAATGGCGGAATGGCAGACGCAATGGACTCAAAATCCATCGCCCTCAAAAGCGTGCGGGTTCAAGTCCCGCTTGCGGCATAACTCATGGCCCTGTTTCAGGGCTTTTTATTTTTTTGTATTCTGGGTAAAAGGAAAATTAAAATATGGGATATATATTTTAACCTAAGAATTTTTAAAAATATAATTGCATATATCAAAATAGTATGATATGATAAATTATATATGTGCTATAGTATATTGTGTTTTGCGATAAAAATGTTCTGCAGTAAGTCGAAATATGATATATGTATGGCTGGTAAAAGAAAAGAAAATATAACGGGAGTGGGAGAGAATATGAACTGGATAGCAGTAGTAGACGATGATATGACAACACTTAAGATGGCAGGTAGGATTCTCAGCAATAATAATATGCGTGTTTCTGCTATGAACTCAGGAAGGGCTCTTCTGAATTTTATGAAGGAAAACAGACCCGACATAGTTCTTCTTGACATTGCTATGCCGGAGATGGATGGATTTGATACTTTGAAGCTGCTAAGGGAACAGGAGAAAAAAGACGGATTTGATCCGGTACCGGTTATTTTCCTTACTGCTGATGAAGACAGGGATTCAGAAAAAAGAGGATTGGAACTCGGAGCTTCTGACTATGTTCGCAAACCCTTTGTTCCGGACATTCTTCTCCACAGAATCCAGAATATAGTAGCTAACACGGAAACCATAAAAAATCTTGAAGAAGAAGCTTCCCTAGATAAACTTACCGGTTTCTTAAATAAAGCTGCCATAGATGAAAAACTTCAGAGGGTATGCCGTATGAGTAAGGGCATGCTTGTTATGGCTGATCTTGATTCTTTCAAGCTGGTGAATGACATTTACGGACATGATATGGGAGATAAAGTACTTTCCATGTTTGCATCCCTCATCAAGCAGAATACAAGAAGGGAAGATCTTTTAGGACGTGTAGGCGGAGACGAGTTTGTAATCTTTATAAAGAATATTGTTGATGAATATGCTATAAAGAGAATCTGTGACAATATCAATAAGCAGCTGATTATTGAAGCCAAGAAGATGATGGGCGAAGATATGAGTATTCCGCTCGGAGTTTCTATGGGTGTTGTCTTTGTTCCCATGCAGGGCAGCGAATATGAAAAGCTTTATTCAATGGCAGATAAGGCACTGTATCGTGTTAAGAAAAACGGCAAGCATGGTTTTGAGCTTTATGCTTCCAGAGAAGATTATCATGAGCACGAGGGTGTTGAGATAGATGATACAGCAGATCTCGAGCACATTAATATGATCCTTAAGGAAAGAAATGAACCGACCAGTGCATTATGGGTTGGTAACGATGCTTTTACACAGCTTTACAGGTTCTTTACCAGATATATTGAAAGTTATAAGGGCCATGCATGCAAGGTATTGTTTAATTTTTCTATCTTAAACGATATTTCAGGTCTTAATAAGTCTTTCCAAGAGATGATGGAAGATTTTGGCGAGATACTTAAAAACCTGCTCAGAAAGAGTGATATAATGGTTCAGAGCAAGGCAAATCAGTTCCTGCTTCTTCTTCCTGAAGTTGATGAAGAACATTTGGACAGCGTTCTCGACAGAATTGAGAAAGGCTGGAGTGATTATGAGTTCTCAGACTATGTTGCAATCATTTACGAGAGAGAAGAAATAGTCAGTGAAGATAACGGAGTAGATGAAAGAAGAATTAACTAAAGAATTTTGAAAAATTTAAAAAATAATTCTTGCAAAAATTCTACGTTTATGGTATAGTAGCATTTCGTAGGATTAGTAATTAGCTTTTGGAGGTTAATAATGGACGCACTTAAGGTTATTTTAACGGTAGCTTATCTTATCATATGCGTAGCTATTGTGTTTATTGTTATGGTTCAGGATACAAACAGCCAGGGACTCGGAGCTGCTCTTGCCGGCGGAAACGCAAACAACGGTTCTTATTGGAGCAAAAACAAGGGTCGTTCAAAAGAAGGTATGTTAAATAAAGTTACTATCTTTCTGGCATTACTGTTTATAGTATTATCAGTTGTTTTGAGCCTAAGCGTATTCCAATCATAAAAGAGTAAAGCATGTGATAGAACACATGCTTTTTTTCTCGAAACGCGAGGGTGATCGATCATGGCAAAAGAAAAAACCAGGAAACTTTTAGCAAATAATAAAAAAGCTTATTTTGACTATTTTATTGAAGAAAAATACGAGGCAGGTATTTCTTTACACGGTACAGAAGTAAAGTCCATGAGAATGGGCAAATGCAGTATAAAGGAGTCATATATTAAGATTGAGGGCGGAGAGGTTCTTATTTACGGAATGCATGTCAGTCCTTACGAAAAAGGCAATATATTTAATAAAGATCCTCTGAGAACAAGAAAGCTCTTGCTGCATCGTGCAGAAATAAGAAAACTGGATTCGGGAGTTAAGATTAAAGGATACACAATCGTGCCTCTTGAGGTTTATTTGGATCATGGGCTTGTAAAAGTCCTTATAGGACTCGCACGAGGCAAAAAACTATATGATAAACGTGATTCCATAGCGGAGAAGGACAGAAAACGTGAGGAAGAGCGTGATTTTAAAGGCAAAAATTTCTGATCACGGGCCAGTACTGGTTTCGACGGGGGTTTTGAAGCTTTGGAAGCCATCGGTGAGAGTCTGAACTCACCTTAATAAACGGATAACTAAATATAAACGCTGATAATAACGAATTAGCAATCGCTGCCTAAGCTGCAGCACGTCGGACCTGTGTAGCCTACTGCACAGGAGGGGCAGCCGTGAGGTCCTGCAGTATTTCGGTACTGTAACCGGCGTCATCCAGGTAGGGAACTCTTCGGGCAAAGCTTTGAGCCCGAAGTAGAAATATGAAGCTACTGAGGAAGTCAGCCTGTTAGTGGGCGGACTTTTGAGGGAATGACAAAACACTGACTGTGATGGGAGAAACTGAAGTGAATAGGCTTTCGGACAGGGGTTCGACTCCCCTCTGGTCCATAAAAAACAGGCTGATTTCTTAATAGAGAAAAGCCTGTTTTTTGCTTGCAAATTAAATCGATTTAAGTTATAATGTTATATTAGGGTCAGAATGCGGTAATAGTGTCTAAACTATAGTTTTTTATACGTTAGACCCCAATTTATATGTGTATTTGTAAACAATTTAAATTTTATTATATAGGGAGGGCAAAATGGACATAAACGAACTTGAAGAGAAAAAAGAGCGGATTTATTCATGTCTTACAAGTGAAGAGTACACTCCCATGAAATTAAAGGAACTTGCGATGTTTATGCAGGTTCCTAAACAGGAGAAAGAAGAATTTAAAGAAATTATAGATAAACTTATATCGGATGGCAAAGTAATATATGATATAAGGGGCAGGATTAAAGCGGCCGGAGCAGATATGCAGGCCGGTACCTTTATAGGAACATCAAAAGGATACGGATTTGTACATATAGACGGAGAAGATGAGGATATTTTTATTCCTCCGGATTCAACACTGTCGGCTCATGATAAGGACAGGGTCCTTATAAGCATTACAGAGGGAAAAAGAGCCGGAAAAAGCCTTGAAGGTGTTGTTGTCAGCATCCTTGAGAGAGCCAATGACAGAATAACCGGTACATTTCAAAGAACGAAAACATATGGGTTTGTTATTCCCGATAACAGAAAATTCGGAGACGATATTTTTATTCCTCACGGATTTACCAAAGGTGCCATTACCGGGCATAAGGTAGTTGTTGAACTGACGGATTTTGGCTCTCCTTCGAAGAATCCGGAAGGACATATTACTGAGATAATCGGACATATTGATGATCCGGGAACTGATATAATATCCGTAATAAGAGCTTTTGGGATTCCACTGGAATTTCCCGAAGGTGTAATTAACGAACTTTCAACAATCCCTGAAGAAGTTGATGAGGAGTCAAAAGCCGGAAGACTGGATTTAAGAGATGAACTGACCATAACCATTGACAGTGAATCGGCAAAAGATCTGGATGATGCTATCACACTTACAAAGAAAGACGGAATATATCATCTCGGAGTACATATAGCTGATGTTTCGGAATATGTAAAAGAGAATTCACCGCTGGATAAAGAAGCTCTCAAGAGAGGAACAAGCAATTATCTGATAGACAGTGTTATACCAATGCTGCCTCATGAACTGTCAAACGGCATCTGTTCTCTTAACCAGGGCACGGATAGACTGAGCATGAGCTGTATAATGGATATAAATGCCAAAGGTGAGATCACAGGACACCGAATAGCGGAAACAGTTATCAATGTCGATCGGCGTATGACTTATACTAATGTTCAGAGGGTGAACGATGCCATAGCTGCATATGACGGAAAACCGGATGAACTTTATGAAAAACTTAAAGATAAAGATTTAGACATTAAGTCATTGAAATTTAATTCTGAGCTTTCGGAAGAGATTATCAATACTTTGGATGAATACCGTGACTTTGCCGAAATGTTTTATTTATGCCTTGAACTCAGTGAGATTTTAAGAAATCGCCGTCATAAAAGAGGATCAATAGATTTCGATATCCCTGAATGTGAGATAAAAGTAAATGAGAAAGGCGAACCGGTTGAGATAGCTCCTTACGACAGAAACAGGGCAACAAAGATAATAGAAGATTTTATGCTTGCTGCAAACGAAACTGTTGCGGAGGAATACTTCTGGCAGGAACTTCCGTTTGTATATCGTACTCATGATACGCCAGATCCTGAAAAAATCACCAAACTTGGTATTTTTATCAATAATTTCGGATATACTATAAAAATGGGCCAGGAGGAAATCCATCCTAAGGAACTTCAAAAGCTGCTCGAGAAAATTGAAGGAACCGATGAAGAGGCCCTGATAAGCAGACTCACTTTAAGAAGCATGAAACAGGCTAAATATACAACAACCTGTGACGGCCATTTCGGATTGGCTTCTAAGTATTATTGTCACTTCACATCGCCTATCCGTAGATATCCTGATTTGCAGATACACAGAATAATTAAAGAGAATTTAAGAGGAAAACTTTCAGAAAAAAGAATAAATCATTACAACAGGATTCTATCCGATGTTGCTTTCCTTTCAAGTAAATGCGAGAGAAGGGCTGATGAGGCTGAACGTGAGGTTCAGAAACTGAAAAAGATTGAGTTTATGATCCCGCATATTGGAGAGGAATTTGATGGAGTTATTTCCGGCATTTCAACTATGGGTGTTTATATTGAGCTTCCGAATACAGTTGAAGGTATAGTGAAGATTGATGAATTTAAAGACGATTATTATTATTTTGATGAAGAACACTATACCCTCATAGGAAAAAATAAAAGCAAATGTTATAAGCTCGGTCAGAGAGTCAGGGTAAAACTTGAAGAGGCGGATAAGCTTATGAGGAGTATTATTTTTTCTATAGTTGATGAGACGGCAGAGGAATGATCATAATAACGTAGTTAATTGCTTAAGGAGAAAAGACTGTGAACAAAAAGAAAATATTAAAGATTACTATAGAGGTCATTGTGATAATAGGTATTATTGTCGGATTTATCCTGATCAATGACCAGCTTTCACAAAACAGAAAAAGTACATTCGAGTTTATAAAGGACAGTAATGAATATACTTATCAGATCGAAGAAACGGGATATGACGGTGAAGACTTTTATATCAAGGGATGGTTTTTCGAACTAAAGAGTGTCAGAAATACGGTTATGGAGGTTGGAAACAATAAAACCTGCGGCGTTGTGCTTTATGATATGAACAAGAATATTGCAGATGAAACTGTAAAATCCGATAACAGAGTTGAAGGAATTGCGTTAAATGTAGAAAAAATCGTCAGAAATGATATAAATGATTATTTTAAATGCGAATATGATTATTCTAATTGCGGTTTTGTAGCTAAAATTCCTAAAATCATGGTTGATGTAGAAAACAGCCTTTATCAGATCATTTTAAAAGCTGACGAAAAAGATAATAACGGAATTGAAACAGCTATTTTTCTTGACCATGGGACACTTAAATATATAAATCCCAAAGATGAGGTTAAACTGGATGTAAACGGTACAGATCTGGAAGACATAGTAAATAAAGGATACTGTATGGTTAGTGATCCCGGACATTATATTTATGTTTATCAGTATGAAAAGAAATTATACTGGATCGCTGATAAAGATTATTATTTTGAAAATGATGGAAGTACATGCATTCAGTTCAGTATGGATACCACTCAGTTCGATAAACTACCTAAGGATAGGATTGACAAAGGACTGTACTGGAGTAGCATCGGTGATGACTTTGAAAAGTATGAAGTTACCGATACAATAAATTGCGGAAAATACAGAGTGAGTGTAAGGGAAATTCCTAAAGATTATTCCGTAACAAGAATAGTTACAGGATATATGTTTGATGAAAAATGGGTATGGAAAGGTCAGTTCAGACCGGTATTCAGGTGAAAAAATGAAAAAGATAAAAAAACTTGGGATCGTAACCGGTATAGCTTTCTTAGGTGCAGGGCTTATCGGAATCTTAAAGAAATCCGACAGTATATATAAAAATGATAAAAGCCAGCAGAACCCCATGGAAGGCAAAAAGGTCAGATTCATTGAAAAAACGGAAGAAGATGAAAATGCTGACGGTGTAAGAGGTCATTTGGAAATTATTGGATCAGTTGATATTAAAAACAGCTTTTATGATAAATATATTAAACGTATATTTGACATAGTTATTAGCTTTTGCGGAATGATAGTATTAAGTCCGGTACTGATAGGTCTTTGCATAGCGATATTTATTGACGATCCTGGACCGGTCTTGTTTGTTCAGAAAAGGATAGGAAGGAATAAGAGATATTTCAAATTGCATAAATTCAGATCCATGAAGATGTCTACACCTCATGATAAGCCGACTCATATGCTTGAGAACCCTGAGCAGTATATAACAAGAGTAGGGAAATTTATCCGTGCTCACAGTCTTGATGAACTGCCACAGATATGGGATATTTTTATCGGAAACATGTCAGTTATCGGACCGCGTCCAGCCTTGTGGAATCAGGATTTGCTAACCGCAGAACGAGATAAATACGGGGCAAATAATGTAAACCCGGGACTTACGGGATGGGCACAGATAAACGGAAGAGACGAGCTTGAGATACCTGAAAAAGCAAGACTTGACGGCGAATACGTAAAAAGACAGAGTTTGTTTTTCGATATAAAGTGTTTTTTAGGCACAATAACTTCAGTTCTTAAATCGGATGGTGTAGTTGAAGGCGGAACGGGAGAAATTAACAGAAAAACAGAGCAGGTGGAAAAATGAAGAAAATCTTGATAACAGGTGCCAACAGTTATATAGGTGTCAGTTTTGAGAATTATATAAAAGAACACTACAGTGAACAACTTATTACAGATGTAGTGGATATGATAGACGGAAGCTGGAGAGAAAAAGATTTTAGCGGATATGATATTGTTTATCATGTAGCAGGTCTGGCACATGCCGATGTTGGCAAGGTTTCAAAAGAACTGAAAGCGAAATATTACCAGATAAACAGGGATTTGGCGGTAGAGACATGTAAGAAAGCAAAGGAATCGGGGGTTAAACAATTTGTATTTATGTCATCGGCGATAGTATACGGTGATTCCGCCGGTTTTGGAAAGCGAAAGAGAATAAAAAAAGAAACAAAACCCCATCCGGCTAACGTATACGGAGACAGCAAATGGCAGGCTGACAAAAAGGTCAGGAAAATGGCTGATGCAAACTTTACTGTTACGGTTTTAAGACCTCCCATGATATACGGAAAAGGAAGTAAGGGAAATTACCCTTCACTTTCAAAAATGGCCGGGAAATTGCCTTTCTTCCCGGATGTAAGAAACGAACGCTCAATGTTATATATTGAGAATTTGTGTGAATTTCTGGCTCAGGTAATGATAAGAGGATATGGCGGCGTGTTCTGGCCGCAGAATGCAGAATATAGCTGTACGAGCGAAATCGTAAAAATGATCGCAGATGTTAAAGGACATAAGATAATTGTTAGTAGCGGCTTTAACTGGATGGTAAGATTAGCGGCTGTCATTCCTGGAAAAATCAAAGGATTGACAAATAAAGCCTTCGGTAATATGTCATACGACAGATCGATGTCACGTTATGATTTTAAGTATCAGCTTGTATCTTTAAAAGAATCTATAGAGAGGACGGAAAGTTGAATGAAAAAACATATCTTGGTCATATCACAATATTTTTATCCGGAAAATTTTAGAATAAATGATATGGCTCGGGAATGGGTTAAACGGGGATATAAGATAACGGTTCTTACCGGTATACCTAATTATCCCATGGGAAAGTTTTTTGATGGTTATTCCTGGACTCAAAAAAGATATGAAAAATGGAATGGGATAAAGATTATCCGTATACCTGTTATTGCCAGAGGACAGGGATCGGTGAGAATGGTTCTCAACTATTTGTCGTTTATGGTCTCAGGCTGGCTGTGGAATAGATTTATCAATATGAAAGCGGATATGGTTTTCAGCTTTGAAGTATCTCCTATGACACAGGTTAAGGTTGGATGTGATTATGCTAAGAAGCATGGAGTACCTCACTTTGTATATGTTCAGGATCTTTGGCCTGATAATGTTGAAACCGTTACAGGAATACATAACAGGGCGATAATCGGTCCCATAGACCGTATGGTGGATAAAATTTACAGGCAGGTTGACAGGATATTTGTAACTTCACCTTCATTTGTAAAAGCTGTGGTGAACAGAAAAGTTCATGTCGACCGAAGAAAGGTTACCTATTGGCCGCAGTATGCTGAGGAATTTTATAGACCGCTTTCTCCTCAGAAGGTAGATGGAATTGATTCTTCCGATACATCGTTTAAGATTGCATTTACCGGGAACATCGGGACGGCACAGGGACTTGATGTATTGCCAAAAGCAGCCATGTTGTTAAAGAATGAAAATGTAAAATTTATTATTGTTGGTGATGGCCGCTATCAGGAAGTTTTTGAAAAGAAGATTAAGACTTTCGGTGTTGAAGATAAATTTATTATGATCCCGAGAGTGGAAGCCGAAAAGATACCGATGATACTCAGTGTATGTGATGCCGGATTTATAAGCTTTAATAAAACACCGTTATGGGAAAAGACTATTCCTGCAAAGCTACAGTCATATATGGCATGCGGTAAAGCAATTGTTGCATCTGCTTCAGGTGAGACCGAAAGAATTATAAATGATGCAGATTGCGGAATATGCTGTAAAATAGGGAATGCAAGGGCATTGGCTGACGGAATAAGAAAGATAATGCAGTTAGATGTAACAAAAATGGGAGAAAACTCGAGAAAATATTTTGAACGGGAATTCGATAAAAAGAAACTAATGGACGAGATGGATAAATATATAAACGGCTGGAGATGATCATATGGCCCAGAAACGACCTTATCAACGTTGTACACAATGCGTAATGGATACAACTGATTCAAAGATCATTTTCGATGAACAAGGTGTCTGTGACCACTGTCGTAATTATGAGAAAAATATTAAACCTTATTGGAAACCGGAAGAAAACAGGTTTGATGAACTTGAAGAACTTGCAAAAAAGATAAGAAAATCCGGAAAAGGAAAAGAATATGATTGTATACTCGGACTTTCCGGAGGTGCTGACAGCTCATATCTTGCATATATTGCAAAAGAGGTAATGCATTTAAGACCGCTTGTTTTTGTGGTGGATACCGGATGGAATCTTAATGTTGCTGTTGAAAACATTGAAAAAATAGTTAAAGGTCTTGAACTTGACATGTATACTGAGGTTGTCAGGTGGAAGGAGATGGCAGACCTTCAGCTGTCATTTTTCAAGGCTTCGATATCGTCATGTGATCAGCCTCAGGATCATGCTATTTTCGCTGCCCTATATAATTACGCTGTAAAGCATAAGATAAAGTATGTTCTTACAGGCTCAAACAGTGCAACCGAATTTATAAGACCACCCGTTGAGTGGATATATATGAACGATACGGTTATGCTAAAGGATATTCACAGACGTTTCGGAAAGGTTCCGCTTAAGACATATCCGTTATGCGGAATGTTAAAGTACAAAATACTCTATAGATTTTTTTATGGGATGAAGAGGGCATTTCCCCTTGATTATGTTGTATATGACAAGGAAAAGGCCATGGAACTGCTTCATGAAAAATATGGGTGGACAAAGTATGAAAACAAGCATTATGAGAATGTTTTCACACGTTTTTTTGAAGGATATTATCTTCCTCATAAATTTGGATTCGATACAAGAAAAAATGTCTGTTCAACTCAGATACTTACCGGAACAATGACGAGGGATGAGGCACTGAAGATATTGGAAACTTCCCCATATGACCCCGAACAGATGGAAATGGATAAAGAGTATGTTGCAAAGAAAATGGGCATAACTGCAGAGGAGTTTGATAAAATAATAGAACAGCCGAATAAAACTCCGGCTGATTACAAAAATCAGATGTGGATTATTAAATTCGGAGTTTTCCTTTCAAAGATTTTTGGATCGGAAAACAGAAATTTAAGGGTATAAGATGATTGCAATACTGGATTACGGCTTAGGAAATCTTGGCTCTATTGCCAATATGCTTAAAGTTATAGGTGAAAAGTCTAAGATAACGGGAAACAAAGAAGATATTTTAAAAAGTGACGGTATAATACTTCCGGGTGTCGGAGCATTTGATGCCGGAATGACAAAGTTAAATGATACCGGGCTTACTGATGTTATAAAAGATTATGCTGCGTCGGGAAAACCGGTTTTAGGAATATGTCTGGGAATGCAGCTTCTTGGTGAAAGAAGCGAAGAAGGTAATATGACAGGACTTAAACTTATCCCTTTTGAGTGTAAACGATTTCATTTTTCAGATGAAATGGGATTAAAAATACCACATATGGGTTGGGATATAGTTGAGATTAAAAAGGATCATCCGTTAGTCAGAAACCTTACCGGAACACAGAGATATTATTTTGTTCATTCATATCATGCTGTTTGTGAAAACAGTAATAATATACTGATGAGCTGTGATTACGGATATGAGTTTGCAGCGTCAGTTGTAAGCGGAAATATAATTGGTGTTCAGTTTCATCCTGAAAAAAGTCATGATTTTGGAATGGCACTGTTGACAAATTTTGTCCAAATGTGCAGAAGGGAATAAAAATGTTTACAAGACCCAGGATAATTCCCACATTATTGATAGATGACGGGGATCTGATAAAAACAATCCGATTTGGAGAAAGAACATATCTCGGAGATCCTGTAAACGCAGTAAAGATTTTTAACCGTAAAGGAATTGATGAATTATCAATTTTGGATATAGGGGCAACGAGAAACTACAGGGAACCTGATTTTGGGCTTTTAAAGGATATATCAAGTGAAGCTTTTATGCCTTTGAGCTATGGCGGAGGAATAAAAACGATTGAACAGATACATGATCTGCTAGCTATAGGATATGAGAAAGTCGTTATAAACACCGGTCTTATAAAAAATCCGGAATTGATCAAAAAAGCTTCCGGCATGTTCGGCTCTCAGAGTATTGTTGCTTCCATAGATGCAGGAAAAGTAAATGGAAGTTATAAATGTTTTATTGCAGACGGAACGGAAGCTACCGAAAACAATCCTGTTGAACTTGCAAAAACTGCGGAAAGTTTAGGCGCAGGAGAGATTATCATTAATTCCATAGATCAGGACGGAATGATGAAAGGCTATGATATAGGACTTGTAAAGAGCGTGGCTGATGCAGTAAATGTTCCGGTTATTGCAATAGGCGGAGCAGCCGGAATATCGGATCTGAAGGATGTTCTTGAAAATGGACATGCTCATGCTGCAGCAGGCGGTAGTATGTTTGTTTATTATGGCAGATTAAAAGCAGTGCTTATAACAGCTCCAAGTGAAAAGGAATTGAACGAGGCTGGAATTTACAAAAATTAAAGGAGTATAGATATATGAGTTATCCGGTAATTAAACTAAGTTCAAAAAGACCATATCAGATATGCAAATGCTGTGTTATGGATACTACTGATGATGATATAGTTTTTGATGAGAATGGCATATGTATGCGCTGTAATGAGTACAAGGAAAGAATTGAACCGGAGTGGAATCACGGCAGGGGACATGAAAAGGAACTTAAACAGCTTATCGCAAAGATAAAGAAGAGTGGAGAAGGAAAGGAATACGACTGTATTTTAGGTCTTTCAGGCGGTCTGGACAGTACATATATGCTTCATCTTGCAGTAAAAGAATGGGGACTTCGTCCGTTTGTTTTTCATATAGATGCTGGCTGGAATCTGCCTGTAGCAGAGAAAAATATTCGAAAAGTAACAAGAAAATTAGGAGTAAAGCTCCATATAAAGAAAATGGATCGGGATGAGATGAGGGAGATGCAGCTCGCATGGTTCAGAACCGGCCTTGAAATGCTGGATGCTCCTCAGGATCATGCTTTTATCGCACTGATAGATAAGTATTCACAGAAACTTGGAGTAAAGTATATCCTGAACGGTTATAATGTCTGTACAGAAGTTATTGCAGATCCGGCTTCTTGGGAAAAAGGGGCAGGACCTACAGGCGACGGGACATATATCAGGGATGTAGTAAAGAAACATTGTGATATCCCGGTTAAGAAGTACACATATACAAGTGGGTTAAAACATAAGTTTGTACTTCCGTATATTAAAGGAGTAAAAACAATTAAGCCGCTAAATCTTGTTGAGTTTACCAGAGCTTCAATGATAAAGACGCTTAGTGATGAATATGGATATATACCATATGGACAAAAGCATTTCGAGGATCTTATCACAAAATTTCTTGAAGGCTGGTGGCAGCCGACCAGATTTGGACATGATATCAGAAGGGCTCAGTTGAGCAGCCTTGTTGTAACAGGTCAAATGGAAAGGGATGAAGCTTTGAAAATTCTTGAAAATCCTCCGCTTTCCGAAGAAGAGAGTAAAAAGTTGTTTAGCCAGGTTGCAGAGAAACTTCAGATCTCAGAAGAAGAATTGATGGAATATCATGAGATGCCTGAATGTAAAGAGAAATTTAAGAGCCAGGAAAAATTGTATAATCTCGGTATAAAAATATATGAGAAGATAGGTCTTGAAAAAAGAATAAGAAAATAACCTTTAGGCAGGAAGAGGATCAGCATGAAATTTCTGAATTCAATTATTTGCTATAATAATTCCGATGAAGTTGTCAGATTCATAGAAAAAATGCTTAAAATAAAAAAAGAGGATTTATCGTTTGCAGTAGTTGTAAATGCCGGTACGATAAAGGATAAAAGAGCCTTGGAAAAATTATCGGTCCGCGAAGGCAGAGCAAAGGTAAGCGTTTATATTCCAAAGAAAAATCTGGGATACCTGAATGGATTGTTGTATGGTTACAAGCATTTTATCAAAGAGCATTTTGAACCGGACTATGTAATATTCAGTAATACGGATATTGAGATACCGGATAAAGATTTTTTTGATAAATTTGAAGCACGAAATTATTCTGAGAATATCGGATGTATAGGACCGTCTGTTTTTGTCCGTGAAAGAAATGCATATGATAATCCTATATGTGATGACAGGAGGCCTGTAGAAGAAATTGACAGACTTGTAAGAATTTTGTCTATACCTGTTATTCGTGGCCTTTATGTTAATCTTTCCGATTATAAAGGAAGAATTACAAGGCGGAATAAAACTGAGAGCAGGTTTGTTTATGAAGTACATGGGTGCTATTTTATACTTTCTAACCGTTTTGCCCGTGTACTTGCGCGGAAAAAATATGGTGCATTGATGTACAGTGAAGAGGCATATATTGCCGAGAATATAAGAAAATACGGTTTTAAAACATTTTATGATTCTGATCTGGAAGTCGTTCATCTTGAACATTCCGTAACAAAGGGATTAAAAGGCGAAGGCATTGCCAAACATATAAGAAGTTCGATGAAGATGATCAGGGAGGAGTTTTACACATAATGAGCAAAGCTATATTTCTCTGTGATGTTCCTGTGGACCTGAAAGAAGGAATATATAAAAAAGTAAGGGAACAGGCAAGAGTCATCAGCAGTATTGTCGGATCATGCATACTTTTCTCTAAACCCAAAGGACAGAATATGGCAGTATATTTTGCGAATGGGGAAGAAATCCGGCAAAACGAGGTAGAAGATTTTTACGGCAGCGTTGAAAAAGAGCTGAAAGACTGTAAAATTGCTTATATAAGACATATGTTGCCGTCACCTTCACAATTAAAACTGATCCATAAGATAAAAAGCAGTGGCTGCAGATTATTCTATGAAGTGCCTACTTATCCGTATTTTGGTGAACAGATAAAGGAAAGTCCGCATAAACTGAGAACTGCAATAAGGATTGCGGTAGATATTGCAGCTTGGCCGTATCTCTACAGTAAAATTGACAGACTTGTGGTTATCAGGAGCAACAAAAAAGTAAAAATTTTTAAAAAGATGTTCCTGATATCGAACGGTATTGCTGAATCCAATATTAAACCGTTCGATTTAACCTGTCATGATAAAAATGTTGTAAATATCGTCATAGTCGGAACTCTTTATGCTTATCACGGTATTGACAGACTGCTTTATTCTTTAAAAAATTATTACAAAAAGGGTAATAAAAAGCAGGTTATTTTACATATAGTCGGTGCAAGCAGTGAGATTGATAATCTGAAGAAGACAGTTTCAGAGGAAAATATACCGAATGTCATTTTCCATGGCACTATGACTACCGAAGAATTAATGGATTTCTATCCTCAAATGGATCTGGGTGTGGGATGTCTTGCCTTGTACCGAAGAAATGCAGATGTTGATACTACATTAAAAGTGGTGGAATATCTGTGCTACGGTCTTCCTGTCTTAACAAGCGGAAGTTTTCCCCTTGAGACGGAACGGTTCGCAAAAGTGCGGTTAAAGGTACGCAATAACAATGATATTTTTTCTGTAAAGAAAATAATCGGGAAATTGAACAGTATTCGGATTGAAGATAGAAAAGAAGCACAGAAAACCGCTCTATCCGAATTAACGTGGAGTGGTATTATACGTAAGATTTTATCGGGAACCTGAGGAAGGGATAATGTTTAAATATAAGATAGCTGTTGAGCCTATCCTGCTGTTTTTATTATTCTTTACGGAAATGTTCTCTTTTAAAATAGGGAATTTTAATACCAGATATGCAGTTATTTTTTTCTGGCTTGCAATCGGACTTGTAAGGTCTAGAAAATTAAGCCTGTGCAAAGGAAGTATGACGTTTGCTGTAGGAATCGTATCATTACTTGCCTATTCCGTATTGATAATCATAGCGATGCGCAGCGGTGAATCTTTTATACCGTTACGTTATGGTAGGGCTTTAATAACATGTTTTACAATATATCTGTGGATATCAACATCAAATTTATCAATGGACCGTCTGTTTGATATTGTTGAGTTGATACTCACTTTACACGCTGTCTGTATTCTGCTGGAAATTATTTATCCTCCGGTCAAGGATATAGTTCAGCCGATCAGTCAATATAATAAAGAGTTCATGAGACTAAGAGCACCTGGTTTTCTTTCAGGTTACGATGATGCCGGGTTATTGCTGGTTATAGGTCTGGTAATAAATTATTATCGTAATAAAGCCAGGGAACGGAGTGCTTTTTCGGTAAGAACATTTATTTACGCCGCAGCGGTTATTTTTGCGTCCAGAATAAGTATGCTGATCCTGTTTTTGATGCTTGTATATATCATAATAATCGAGAACCGAAACGGAACATGGAAGAGTAAACTGCTGATAGCATTTACGCTTATTCTTGGCGGAGGAGTTGCGGTTCTGTTCTGGATACTTACTACAGATATAAACATAGCGTTGAGAGAAGATCTTTTTGTTCGTTTTCCGATACTGAAAAGCGTATATGACGGTCTTATGACTTCATATACAGATTATGGAACATACAGGTGGCAGACATTTACAAGGCACTGGTATCCGGAGGAAATAAGTGCAATACAGTACATAATCGGTAAGGGCGTATGGCCTGAGAGGTCTGATATTGGTTACATAAAGAATATTTATGCGACAGGCATAATATCTGTTTTGGGAATACTGACCACCTATTCAGCTTCTTTTATTAGGATTTCAAAGACACTTAAAGAAGTTTTGCTTGATGATATTGCAATAAAGTATTATACGAGAATGTATGGTTTTGTCGTATTGCTTATGATAGCAATGGAAATGAAGATTTCCATCCTGTTTTCAAGTACATCGTTTGAGCTTCTCGTCATCCTGTTCTTTACATTGCTTTTAAAGGCTGAGGAATCAGAATTATCGGAAGATATGTTGTTATAGCTAAATCGCGTAGCATCATTTTGTTACCGAGTAAACGCTGAAGGCATTTTCATGCTATCACTTAACTATAGTTCCTCTTGATTTTTAGACTTACACTTTGATATAGGCACATTGAAAACCGCATAAATATCATATATTCCAGTACTTTTTCCTTGCTTTTGTAGGTAGAATCCTATATAATGTAAGTAGAATATATTAGACTT
>JAFXXN010000117.1 GCA_017542245.1 Lachnospiraceae bacterium | reverse complement strand
TCGCTTTCAGCCACTCCTACCGGTAATATACATACAACTTCATAATCCTTCGGCACCAAGAGAATATCAGCTATTTTGTCACATATTCTATCTTCATCTGTAATATGGCCTTCGTACCAACAACTCTGATATCCAAGCTCCACAATCGTAAGTAGCATATTCTCAATTGCAGCAGAGTAATCCTGCACTGCAAAGCATCTATCCCGATATGCATTTATCCGTTGCGTCAACACCGCAATTATCGCTGGTGCTGTTTCACATATCGGAGGATTGATTACTTCCTTAATCTTCTGTAAAATATCTGAATCATCAACTGCTATAAAACTGGTTGTCTGCTTATTACATCCCGATGGAGCAGCCATTCCCGCTTCCAGTATTTTTACTAAATCCTCTCTGGGAACCTGTTTTGAAAGATACTTTCCTCTATAGCTGTGCCTTTTATTTATTGTTTCTACTGCATTCACCCGGGTAATCCTCCACTGATTCTCGATACGACTTGGAATCGTAAATTATGCTGAAATTCTATTTGCCAAGAAAATCTCTAAAATCCTTTGATAAATAATGTACTACGATTCATTAACGAGTTTTCCGGTCATGTGTTCCGGGGTGATTTCCAGACACTGCACCCTGGGGAACGCATTGGTCAGTTCTTTCTGAAGGTACTCCTCATCATCAGTAAACTTTCTTGTTATGGCAATACATATTTTTTTGGACTTTTCTTCATCCTCAACGAGTTTTATCCTCCCAAAGATGATTACACTTTTTATATTGAGAGCCCAATCTCCTTTCTTTCTGTATCCTTCATCATATACACAGTAGCTTACTTTATCGCAGGCCTTAATGGCATCAATCTTGTGACCTTCTTTTGCTCCGTGAAAATAAATCTTTCCATCCTCTTCACAATACCAGTGATCTATAGGAATTCCATAAGGATAACCGTCATCGCCCATCAGTGACAGAACGCCTCTCTTCGTATTCTTTAAAATCTCAATGCACTCCGCATCTGAAATCTGTTGTTTGAATCTCCTCATTTTTCTGAACATGTAAATTACCTCACTCTTCTTTGGAATATAATCCGAAATAAAATGATCAAAGCCGAAACAACTCTGAGAAAATACTTCATAATTTTCCCCCTACGACTGTCTTTTATTTCAGCAACTGAACAAGTTCCCAGTAAACGGCGTCTTCATCATCCATGCCGTTAATGTAATACATTCCGATTTTTTCTTTCGTATCGGCTGATGAATAAAATGTAAAATATAAACCCAGGACTTCAGTGCGGCTTAAATCGGCGCCGGGCTGATAGTTAAATTCGGTTTTAAACTCATTTCACTGTTATTACAATCACGGAGTATGGGTCTCATCTTTTCCAAATAGTAATCCCGAAGCCCCAGCATGTAATATTCCGATAAACTATATCCGGTTAAACTGCTTCCTCCTATCGTGGAATACACATTGAATTCAAAAGTACAATTTGAATTCGTTTGAGATGTTTTTTCATAGTTTCCCCTTCAGGTCTTTTAAATCTTTAAGTACTTACTGCCATCTGTCTAATATTTTACCATACTTCTTTTCGCAAAACACCGATATATTCCGAGCAGATATAATACGAAACAGTTCTTACGTAAAAACGGACCCTTTCGGAAGCGTTTTGTCAAGGACAAAATGGTGTCATTTGAAATAAAAAAGGAACCGTATAAACGATTCCCTTATCTTGAGACCTGCGCCAGAAATGGTGTTAATGAACTCACTGCACTTTTGAGACTGACTTCAGGAAAGCATTGCTGACCGGGTACAAATGACCACCTCCCTCCGGGTATGAAAAGAGAGTCGCTGTTACACGACTCTCTCAACATCTTACGATTTAAGTAACTATTTCATTTTTTTACTCTTATTCAAGCTTTATTGAACTTTTCCTTCGCCTGCTTGCATCGAGGACATTTCCAGTCATCCGGGAGATCCTCAAAAGCCACGCCGTCATGCTCGGCGGGATCGTACACATAGCCACAGATAGAGCATATATATTTCCCGGTTCCTTCATCGAGCACAAAATAATCTTCCGTAGGCCAGACCGTCTGCGGCGGATTGTCAAGATCCATCACCCGCTTTGCTTCCAGGTTCTCATAGCCCAGAGGCGTATGCGTTCCGCAGTATACCGTCGGATGATTGCGTATGAATTCCCGGATCGTGTTCTGCGTACTTCTGGTCAGATGGATATCGTCATATACGATAGACAGCTTGTCCGCATACATTGCCTCGTCTGTATAGGAAATATCTCCGTGGAACATGTAAAACAGACCGTCGTCTTCTGCAATGATAATGCTGTTGCCATAAGTGTGGCCGGGTGCCGGAAGCATACGTACGCCCGGTGCAATGATCTGGCTTCTTGTAAAGTTATAATAAGGTCCATCCGTAAAATCCACAGGTGTAATGCCCGGATGATCCTTCAGCGCTTTTACTTCGTCTGTTTCAAGTTCCACCCTGTTCACATAGAACCTTGCATTC
>JAFXXN010000116.1 GCA_017542245.1 Lachnospiraceae bacterium | reverse complement strand
TGGGAACGAATTCGTTGATCATCTTAGCGCAATCCTCTGCATCACCTACAGGATACTCAGGAATGTAAGCGCCTACGTTACGAAGCTTTAAGTTGTAGCTTGCATTAAGCATACCACAGTAAGCATCACCTCTGCCGCCGCAAAGGTCATTCTGTGTCTCTTCTGCTGCTGCACAGAACATCTTAGGTCCTTCAAAGTGCTTAGCAAGAAGAGTCTCAGAAATCTCGGGACCAAAGTTTCCAAGATATACGCAAAGTGCATTACATCCTGCCTTCTTGATATCCTCAAGAGCCTGAACCATATGGATTTCGCTCTCTACGATACAAATAGGGCACTCATAGATGTCTGTTGCATCATACTTGTCTGTGTAAGCCTTAATAAGGGCTTTTCTTCTGTTAACTGAAAGACTCTCGGGGAAACAGTCACGGCTAACTGCTACGATACCAATTTTAACCTTGGGTAAATTTGTCATTTTACTTCTCCTTATTATGATTGATTTTTATATGCAGTACCTCGTGGGTACTATATATACTATAGTTTTACACCTCATCCGGCACTTCGTGCCACCTTCCCCTCAAGGGGAAGGCTTTGGTTTATCTTCTCAGGCTTCCCCTTGAGGGGAAGCTGTCAGCGTCAGCTGACTGATGAGGTGTTATTTGATAAGTGTATAGATATCCTTTAATGCAGGATAGATCTGTACGAACTTCTTATACTGTGCCTCATATCTTGCTGCGATTGCAGGATCGGGTTCTACTGTATCAACGATCTTTACGAGCTTAGCTGCAGCATCCTCTACTGATGCATACTCGCCGTTTGCTACTGCTGCAAGCATTGCGCCGCCGAGTGCGGGACCTTCTTCGCTCTCGATAACGTCAACCTTCATGTTCATAACGTTAGCGATAATCTTCTTCCAAAGTGGACTCTTAGCTCCGCCACCGCAGATCTTTGTTCTCTCAAGCTTGATGCCAAGCTTTCTTGCTACTTCTACAGAATCACGAAGACCGAATGCAACACCCTCAAGTACTGCAAGAGTCATATCCTCTCTGGTGGTATCCATGGACATACCGATGAATGTACCACGTGCATCAGGATTGTTATGAGGTGAACGCTCACCCATGAGGTAAGGCAGGAAGTAAACCTTGTTATTTCCTAACATATCCTCGGTGATGCCCTTCTGCTCGCCTGCGTAATCCTTGGTCTTGATGATCTCATACATAAACCACTTGTTGCATGATGCTGCAGAAAGCATACAACCCATCAAATGATATGTCCCGTCTGCATGATCAAAGAAGTGGATGGCATTATTGTCGTTCTCTGAGAAATTCTTGCTTGAAATAAATACTGTACCTGAAGTACCAAGTGATATGTTACACATACCATCGCCAACAGTACCTGTACCAACAGCTGCAGCAGCATTGTCGCCGGCACCTGCAACAATCTTAACTGATGTTGAGAAACCAAGATCAGCAGCAACATCAGCCTTAAGAGTTCCAACTACTTCGTAGCTCTCATAAAGTTTAGGAAGCTGTGCCTCTGTGATACCACAGATATCAAGCATTTCCTTGGACCACTTACGATTCTTTACATCAAGCAGAAGCATACCGGATGCATCTGATACATCTGTACAGAAGCTGCCGCTTAACTTGTATGCAATGTAATCCTTAGGAAGCATGATCTTCTTGATCTTAGCGAAATTATTAGGCTCATTAGCCTTAACCCAAAGGATCTTGGGAGCGGTAAATCCTGCGAATGCGATATTTGCAGTGTACTCAGCCAGTTTCTTTGTACCGATCTCGTTGTTGAGATAATCAGTCTCTTTCTGGGTACGTCCGTCATTCCAAAGGATAGCGGGACGGATAACATTGTCATTCTCGTCAAGGATAACAAGTCCGTGCATCTGACCGCCGAAGGAAATACCTGCAACTTGTGACTTGTCACACTCTGATGTAAGCTCTTTGATACCTGCGATTACCTGTGTCCACCAATCCTCAGGCTTCTGCTCTGACCAACCGGGATTCGGAAAGAACAGAGGATATTCTTTTGATACAATTTTTTTGATAGCGCCGTTGCCTTCCATGAGTAGGAGCTTAACAGCAGATGTTCCTAAATCAACGCCTATGTAAAGCATTTTTATATCTCCTTGTATTATTTATTTTACACCTTATTATCAAACAGAAACGTTCTCACCCTTAAGTCCTACAAATGCTCTTTCTCCGCAGCCGCCATCCTTATGAGCGATGAGCCACTTGTTTTCAGCCATGAGGAGTTTATCCTCAGGTATTCTGTTGGGATAATCTGTGATATCAGCATTGGTGCCCTTAGGAAGGATAACAATACCACGGAAACCCTGCTGGCCTTCAGCTGTACAAGGAGCATAGTGAAGAGTTGTTCCGTACATCTCTACTGCAACACCTGCAGGTACCTTGAATGCTTCAATTTTTGATGTATCATATGTGTAATCATCCTCGATATCTCTCTGATCACCGATAAGGAGGATCATGTCATACAGAGCTATGTTAACCTCTGAGCATCTGTGATACTCTACAGCATTAAGCAAATGATTGTTGCCGTTGCAATATCCTACCTGAACAGGAAGTCCGCCGTAAAAGCTCTCCTGGAACTCCTTAGCGGTCTTTGTAGCCTCAAGATCTGCATCACCTGCAACATAAATTACAGAATCAGCAGGCATGGGCTTTGTAGCAAGAACATCTAAAAGTTCCTTGCAGTCAATACCGGTTACTACCTGGCCATACTTCTTGAAATCCTTGTCTAAAACACTTTTGATAACCATTTTGTAAACCCCTTTCATTTTTTTATATTTCTTTAGCCCAATTAAAGGCTCAAACATATACATTATTTTAATATTTTTTCGTCTTTTGGTCAAGTAATATTTAACGATTTATCATATATTTAATAAAGATTCTTCCTGGAAAGTTTCTCCTTCATCTTCATTACCGATTTTCCAAGCACCGGGTGAATTACATAAGGTGCAATCTCGCATAAAGGTTCCAAAACAAACAGTCTGTTCTGCATATCTATATGAGGAATCTTCAGATTATCGGTATAAACTACTTCGTCATCATAGAAGAGAATATCCATATCCAAAGTTCTTGGACCCCAATGTATCGTTCTGACCCTTCCCTCATTTTCTTCAACAATATTAATATATCTAAGCAGTTCTTCCGGAGTCATAAGTGTTTTTATCTCGACACATCCGTTTAGGAATTTATCCTGATCAACATTTCCATAAGGCTCAGTTTCAATAAATTTAGAGACCGCAGTCACCTTGATTTCATCAGATTCCTTTAAAGCATCTATCCCGGCTTTCAGATGTCCTTCACGGTCTTCAATATTTGAGCCCAAAGACAAATAAGCAGTGTGCCAGCCTCTTTCTATTTCTACAGAAACTGTTTCCAAAGGCAGTTTCACAGGTGCCCAAGGTTTTTCAACAATGACATTTACTTTCTCAACAGAAAATTTTTTAAGTAAGGCTAATGCTATCTCTTCAGCCAGTTTCTCAATCAGATTAAAAACAGATTTTTCCGAAACCTGTTTTATCAAAGCTGCTGCATTCGCATAATCCACGGTCGTATCCAAAGTATCCGTTCTTCCTGCCTGCCTCAGGTCTTTATAAAGATCAACAGAAACAATAAATTTCTGTCCAAGTGTATTCTCTTCTGGCATTATTCCGTGGTTAGCAAATATTTCAAGTTTTTTAATATGTACCCTGTCCATCCTGTATACCTCAACTAAATTTTTCATTTAATTTTGTTATACCCTTAAAATGCCTGTATTATCGTACAGCTTCAAGCATTTTTATAAATCTTGCATTTTCCTTTACATCATGAACCCTTACAAACATACATCCACTTTCAACAGCTCTTGCCGTAGTAGCAAGAGTCCCTTCCATTCTTTCACTTTTATCCAGATTAAGCGTAAGTCCTATTACCGACTTTCTTGAGGTTCCCAGCAGCATAGGATATTCAAACGCCTTACAGATTTCTTCCAGATGCTTTATACAGGCAATATTTTCTTCATAGGTCTTGCCGAATCCGATACCGGGATCAAGAAGGATTTTATCATCGGGAATGCCATATTTAGAGGCAATTTCCAAACTTTCCGTTAAATCTGATATCACACTGCTGACAATATCGCTGCCCGTCAATTCATTTTCAACCAGATTCCTGTTATGCATGATGCAGCATGCCACACCGGAATCGGCTATAACCTTGGCCATTCCCGAATCAGGAAATGTAAGGTTTTCACCTTTCAGTCCCCATATATCATTAATAAGAAGAGCCCCCAGTTTAACCGCTTCACCGGCAACTTCCGGCTTATACGTATCAATACTAAATGGAATATCAAATCTTTTTGCGGCTGCTTCAAAAACCGGAGCAATTCTTTCTATCTCTTCCTGCTCTCCGATTCTCTCATAGCCCGGCCTTGTAGATTCTCCGCCAATATCGATAATATCAGCACCATCATTTATCATCTCTTCTATATGTCTTAAAGCATTATCTAAAACATTGAATTTTCCGCCATCCGAAAAAGAATCCGGAGTAACATTTAAGATACCCATTACATAGGTATGACCTGATTCAAAAACTTTATTACCTACAATCATTTATCATCTCCGTATCGAATCAAGAACAATGGTCTGCAGTTCTGCATTCTTCTTAAACTCTCCCCTTGTCACAGTAGTAACGGTCTGTGAGCCCGGTTTCTTTACGCCTCTCATTGTCATGCAGGTATGCTCAGCTTCAACAACTACCATTACTCCCTTTGGAGACAGATTTTCAACAATGGCGTCGGCAATCTGACGGGTCAGTTGTTCCTGCAGCTGAAGCCTTCTTGCAAATACTTCAACCGTTCTCGCCAGTTTACTAAGCCCTACCACCTTTCCCTCAGGAATATACGCTATATGGACTTTTCCAAAAAAAGGCATGAGATGATGCTCGCAAAGAGAGTAGAATGTAATATCTTTCTCTATGACTATATCGCTGCCTTCCACATTAAACTGTCTGCTCAAGTGCTCCTCAGCACCCTGATCCATTCCCGATAGAACTTCTTCATACATTCCGGCAACTCTTCTCGGAGTATCAACAAGTCCTTCTCTTCCCGGATCTTCTCCCATTCCTTCAAGTAACATTTTTACTGCTTTTTCTATCTTTTTCTTATCTACCATATCCCTAGCCTAAAAACGGCGTCTCCTTTTTACTATTCCCCGTACAAAACTTAGCCACAAACCCATGATCTCCCAAATCCTAATGAGCATATAATAGCACATCACTAAAAAAAATGAAAGCTAAATTTTGTACTATTTTCAAATAAGATATATCATTAGGTTAAAGCTACCTGTTTATCATAAAAAACACTTGCGTTTATATTGATTTTGTATATAATGTAATCTAAGGTTTAATATAGAAAATCCACAGTAAATCAACCAATTAGGTAAAGGTTTTTGTAATATGAGTGGCAAATCAAAAGATAACAGAAAGCTTGTGCTTCTTCTGATAGCCTCGATAAGTGTCGTTGTCCTGATATACTGCGTTATAAGGCTTGCTCTTTACAGTCTTTCATCCTACAATGCAAATAAAGAAATCAGTGATCTTAAAGAAAAAACAGAATTGGCAGACTCCGCTCTCACGCCTTTAAAAGACAAAGATGCAGGAGACGAAGATCAAAACTCAGGTCTTTCCGGGATAGCTGTTTCAAAATATAAGTCACTGTATGAGGAAAACAAAGATTTTGCGGGTTGGATAAAGATTGAAGGAACAAAGATAGATTATCCGGTTATGCAGACCCCATCCGATGAAGAATACTATCTTCACAGAAATTTTAAAAAGCTCTCATCAGATGAAGGACTTCCTTTTATCGACGCAAGAAGCGATATAGTTCGTCCGTCTTCCAATATAATTATCTACGGACACAATATGAAAAGCGGTGATATGTTCGCGGACCTTTTAAAATATGATGATTATGACTTTTATTCAGAGCATCAGACCATTGTATTTGATACCATATTTGCCGAGGGAACTTATACTGTCATATCTGTATTCAGAACTGATGTATCAGATGACAGTAACGAAGATTTCAAGTTCTATAAATTTATAAATAATACTTCTTCATACCCTCTCAGCAAATATCTGTCCGAGATAAAATCCTGTAGCAAACACTCTATACCTTTCGACCCTGAAAAAGTTACCGGACTCATCACATTATCAACATGTGAATATACAAAAAAAGACGGACGTTTTGTTATTGTTGCTGCAAAAATGTCCGATATATAACAAAACAGAAGATATCATTAAAGGAGATTGCCTATGAATATTAAAAAAAGGCTTCTTTTGTTCCTCATAACTGTCTTTGTTACTTCAGCAGTTATACCTTCTTCAATGGTAAAGGCAGATTTTACAGAATATGAAGAAGGATATACTATTGATGTATCATCGTCTGTTGATGCTTATGCGCGTCTTCAAAGCGAAAAATTAAGTGAAAAAGACAGCTACGAAAACTATGTTCTCTATATTGACGATGATGAGGATGTTTTTACAAGCGCACTTAAAAAATCAAAGGTAGATGTTTCAGATCAGTTTATAGCCTATGGTTATAATGCTTTCATACTTTTTACCGATGAAGATGGCGAAGAAAAGAGAAAAGATCCTAAGACAACTGTTTGGGTTGCATTACCCGACGAGCTTCAGGATCCGGATAATTATCAATACTGTAATGTCTATACTTACTCAAGTTCTTCAGCAAAAAAAGTCATAGATTCCGGCGGCCGCTCAATAGACAGTAATTTTAAGATTGTTCAGGATGATTCGGAAATGTATTATCTACAATTTACTTACTCCGGTGCCGTTTCATTCGGTTTTTACTTCCCCGATCCCGATTATTTTGATGAAGGTGATGATGGGGATGATGATGACGACGAGGATGACGAAGATGATGATGACGAGGATGAGGATGGCGAGGATGACGGTGATTCCGGTGAAGACCAAGACGATAGTGAGGACCCAGATGACGATTATGACTGGGATTGGAGTGATGACGATGACGACGACTTCGAAGATACCGATGACGACTTTGATGATGATCTAGATTATTCAGATGATGATGACGACGATGAGGATGATGATGACGATGAACCATACTATTATGATGACGATTCTTCAGGAACCTCACAAGGTGGTTCTTCTCACAGCGGAGACGATGATGTTAGCAGTTATTCTAAAATTTCAACTGTAATGGATAATACAGGGAGTACCGAATATGACTGGGACGGATACAGTTACTCATCAAATTCATCCGGCGTTGTTCCCAAAACCGGCGATGATTTTCCGTTAGTACCTATTCTCGGAGCATCCGCAATCTCTCTTTTAACATTATGTTTCTGTATTAGAAAACTATTTAAAAAATAATATAAAAATGTCCGGCATATAACTCCTGCCGGACATTTTTACTTATTCATTTGAGGGTATCAACCTTAGCTTTTGTCTGTTTCAAATACCGATCTCTTACCGAGAACAACATTTACCGTTTTTTCCACATATCCGTCGCTGCCTCTTGTGGAATATTTTATTTCTACTTCGGTTCCGTACTTAATATATGAAAGAACTTCTTTTAATTCATCCATGTTTTTAATGCTTCTTCCGTTTATGGCTGTAATAATATCTCCTTTTCTTATTCCTGCTTCAAGAGCCGGTGAATTTTTATCAATAGCGCTTACGTATAAACCTTTTGGCATATCAAAAGCCTTGGAATATGACTCTGAAACTTCCTTTCCCTCTATACCGAGATAGCCTGCCTCAGAAGGAGAAAGATCTACCCTGTTCATCAGTTCATTTATAATAGGTATAACTTTTGATATCGGTATGGCAAAGCTCATGCCTTCAACTTTTCCACCGGAATATGAATCATACTTGGTATTTGTAATACCGATAACTTCACCGTAAATATTTATAAGCGGACCTCCGTTGTTACCTTCATTTATCTCAGTATCTGTCTGCATAAGCTGCATCTCACGATTGTCAACGGTAACAGTTCTGTCAAGAGCACTTATATATCCTACAGTAACAGATTGTCCGTATCCCAAAGAGTTACCTATCGCAATAGTCATATCGCCAACCGAAAGTTTATCTGAATTACCTATAGTAGCAATACGTATATTCTTCAAAGTTTCGTCACTGAGTTTCTTGGTATTCACCGACAAAACGGCAACATCATAAAATGAATCACTTCCTTTTGTTTCCGCCTCGGTTTCAGTTCCGTCAAAAAATCTGATTGTAACGGTTTTCGCCTGATTAATAACATGCTGATTTGTTGCAAGAAGAATTTCGTTTCCATTCTGTCCTATAATAAATCCTGTTCCTGAGGACTCATCAGTATATGTTGAACCAAATCCATAATCATCTCCGAATCCAAATCCAAACATATCTCCCCACGGATCATAACCCGAACCGCTGTATTCAACCGTACACTCAACTGAAACAACCGAAGGCAAAACATTTTCAACCAAAGAGGATAGATCTGAACTGGAAACTAAAAAATCATCAGAAGAAGCACTTGTATTTACCGCGTCTGCCTCAACATCCGTCCCTCTGTCAGTCTGAAGGTCACTTACAACATCCGATTGCATAACACTTGTCGTTTTTTTATCTTTTGTCCTGATATACAAAAAAACAGCTGCCATTCCGGCTCCTATAACAAGTCCCATAGAGATTACGATAAGCCATTTTTTCCATATTTTCATTTCTTTATGCTCTTCTTTGCTCATAAATCTCGCCACCCTTCCGTAATGCTTGAATTCATAATAAAGTTTATTTGTGAAGCAATTGTGTTTGAAGTATGAAAAAAATAAGATTTTATGAAAAGACAAGTTGCCATTTTGCAAAAATATGCTATAATAAAATTGATTAAAATTTACAGGGGGTCAGCAATATATGAGTATTTATCCTGCCGCCAAAAATAAAAATCAGATATATAATTTATCCACAACTCCTGAAGATGTTCTTGGATTCTATAAGAAAAACAGCGATTTTCCGGGTTTTAGAGATGTAAAGGAAAATGTAGAACAGATTAGTTTTAAAAGTGACTCCAGGATAAGAATCTGGTATAATAATCTGCCCATTCCTTTTGACTATCACCGGCATAGTGCACTTGAAATTATCATTCCTGCTGAAGGCTGGTATAAAGTTTACAGTCAAAGTGAATGCTTCACAGTCGAAAAAGGCGAGATTATTATAATACCGCCTTTTGAAATGCATAAGATAGAGGCTCCTAAGGAAGGCTGTCGTTTTATCTATCTTATAGACCTTGGAGATATTACAAGCATGTCCGGTTTTACCGGAATAAAACCCCTGCTTACTAAATTCATCCATCTCACTCCTGATTCTCATCCCCAGATATGCGATGAGCTTCACAGGATTCTTGCTCACATGAGGGATGAATACTTTAATTCTTCAGAATTCTATGAACTCAGTATATTTTCCGACATATATAAACTCTTCGTCCTTTTAGGGCGCGATCATTTAAAGAAAACGGATGCTTTTGCCGGTTTAAACCAAATAACAAAAAAAGAATACCTTCACAGATTTAATTCTGTACTTAACTATATAAACGAATGTTACGCCGAAGATCTCACCTTGGAAATGGTTGCCGAACACAGTGGTTTTTCAAAATTCCATTTTTCGAGACTGTTTAAAAAGTATACCGGGACAACATTCTATGACTATCTGATCTATAAGCGTTTGCAGGCTGCAGAACAGATGCTTGCGGAAGCTGATCTTTCTATAACAGATGTTGCTCTGCGTACCGGTTTTTCAAGCATATCTACTTTTAACCGGACTTTTAAAAGAAAGAAAAACTGCACACCACGCGAATATCGCGTAATGTGCAGACAAAATAATTAGTTTTGATATCTGTATACAAAATTTCCGAAGGAGGCTGTCCCTCCTTCTTTCATTATCGAAAACATAGCAAGTCCAAATCTGTTCCCGGTAAAATGTTCAAGCCTGAATCTCATTTTCTTAGTAATTCCAAGCTTTTTCCAACCAAGACCACAGTCATAATAAAATGAAGCTTCATCTTTTCGGTCTGAAAAATCTGCTGAGATTTTAAATCTGACTACAGGAGACGGCGTCATATCTATCTTCTTTACAAGTTCCTTATCTCCGTCTTCATCATGTTCTATATATACAACCTCATAATTATTTCCGTTAGGTGTGATTCCTATAAATCCGTAATAATGCTGAAGAACAGCCAACCCGGCAAAATCTCCCTTGTTCATTTCTGCACCGATGACCGTTATCTCAGCTTCGCAATTCATTTCATGCATACGCTGAGTAAGTGTGTTTTTAGCCTGAGTTAAGCTTGAACATACTTTATCGGTCGTTACGGAATAAAGTCCGGACTTTATATCTCTTGAAATAAGTCTCATATCAGGTTCATGGTTAAACTGCCAGAAATAATTAAATCCAAAGCAAGAACCCTCACCGTATTCCTTTGTAAAATCATCACTTCCGACTGTAGGAGCATAGAATCTGCATTTATCCTCTTTCGGGAGTTTAAAACTCTCCGGCATTTTCCCATTATCTCCGAAAACAGGAAAATCATTTTCCCATGTTACAGGCAGGATGTAAGGAATCCTTCCCTGTGCACCTCTGTCTTGAAAAAGCATGGCGTACCAGTCACCTTCAGGTGTATCAACTATTGCTCCCTGAGCAATACCTGAACCGAACCAGCCGGCGTCATCTGCAAACACATCTTTTCCCGAAAATTCACCGTCTACAGAGTCAGCGACAAAACATGCCTCAGTTCTAAACCATCTGGATTCAAGTGAATGAATAAAGAAAAGATAGTATTTCCCGTTTATTTTATAGAAATGAGTTCCCTCGTATCCAAGCGGAGTTTTCCTTGAGTCCGAAACAGCAAGCCTGTGAAGACCTCCTTCTTTTGGAGCCGTAAGATCTTCATTAAGTTCTATAATGTATATATCCCTATTGCCATAAGCTATGTATACTTTTCCGTCATCATCAAATAACAGTGAAGAATCATGGAAAAATCCGTCAATAAATGATTTTCTCCAAGGTCCTTCTATTGTTTCTGATCTATACAGATAAGTCTTATGAGTATCATTACATACAAAGCAGATATAATATGTACCGTTATGATATCTGAAACTGGCTGCCCACATACCTTTACCGTATATATTACCATCTCCTTTAAGGCACTGGTCATCAGTTCCGTCAAGAGAATCATAAACATATGCGGCATGCTCCCAATTAACCAGATCCGTGGACTTCATGATCTCACATCCAGGGAAAAAATACATAGAAGTACTTACCATGTAGTAAGTACCCTCTACTCTTATAACATCATTATCCGGACAGTCAACACCAATTATCGGTTTCATAAAAAATCTGCCGCCCGCCGGCTAAAGCAGGCGGCTTTCCTCCATATTATATCATTATCATAAACATCATTGATCAAATTTCGATCAGCATAAAATGTTTCAGATCAACTTTCTTCAATATCACCTTGAAAACACCTTCAGTGAATCGTTATATCAGCATGTTTTTCCGATAAAATCAGAAAGGAATTCTACAAATTCGGAATCGCCCTTAGACGGAATACTTCCATCTTTAAAGAAATTCATCTCGGCACGGTCTTCTTCTGTATAACATTTCCAGAGCGGTAAATCCGAACCATCGGCGTCTTTTCCGTTAGGATCGCCCGTCTTTATAAAGTTACAGATATAATTACACATCTGGCGTGCCAGATCGTAATGTCTGCCAACAAAAGGTCTCCAGCATTTTGCCAATGTCTCGAACCAGAACCAGAGGTCTACCGAATGGAATGACCCCGGATTGTCCCATCCCGGAATGTCGGGATTAAACCTGTAATAATAATACTTTTTGCATCCCTCTTCCTTAGACATACGCTTAAACGCTTCCTTAACAGAGCACTCTATTCCGGAAACAGGTGCATACATCTTGTCACCCTTCTTCTCATGTGCTTCCTTGAAGGAAAGGAACTTATCAGCTTCATCACCGAATCTCTTTCTGGCCTGTTCTTCCATAGCCGCCTCAGAATCAGCAAAAATGGCTGAAGGGAATTCATCTACTGTATTTCCTGCGATTATATTTACATCGTTATGCTGACCACTTATCAAACGTTTATAGGTATCGCCGGTGCAGAATACACCATCAAGGCATGTAGCAAACATAAAGCCCTTCTTTGATCTGAATTCCGCATATTTATCACGTATAAAGAAAGCATCAAGTTTTCTTGCTTCTTCTATAGTAGTTACACCGAGAGTCCTTATAAACTCATCACCTATCTTCCCTGCTTCATCTAATGTAAGAGGCTTAAAGAAAGGCATATCCATATATGGATTTCTGATAATGCCGCTCATGATAACAGCATTCTTAATAAGTCCCTTATTCTGATCACATGTTATCTGAGCCAGCGTACTGCCGCCACCTGCCGATTGACCTGAAATTGTAATATTATCAGGATCTCCGCCGAAATTAGCTATGTTCCTGTGAACCCACTTAAGTCCGTACTGCTGATCAAGATGTCCAAAATTGGCAGGATTCTCAGGCTGGTTCTTTGTGATGTCAGGATGAACAAGGAATCCCAATGCACCAAGTCTGTAGTTTACAGAAACAACTACAATTCCTCTTCTTGCAATTCTTTCGCCGTCAAATTCCATCTCTGCGGTATATCCCCACTGAAATCCCCCGCCGAAATACCATATAAAAACAGGAAGTTTTTCATCTGTTTTCTTTGCCGGTGTCCAAATATTCAGATATAAACAATCCTCTCCCATAGGAATATCCGGATCTACATGCCACTCTCTGCAGTATATGTCATCACCTACAGCAGGCTGATCCTGAACAGAGATGGGTGCAAATTCAAAACAATCTCTTACACCTTCCCAATCAGCTGCAGGCTGAGGTGCTCTCCATCTGTTTTCGCCTATAGGCGGAGCTGCAAAAGGAATACCTTTAAAAGAAGTGATCCTCGGATCTGCTGCGGGAAGTCCGCGTACCATACCGTTTTCAGTCTTTGCTACTCTTAACATAATACATCCTCCATTCTAAAAAACTAATAATGATAAGCCCTAAACTGCTTATCCGCATTATAAACCCTATGGTGCCATTTTACCCCAACATAATTATCTTTTCATTCTTTTTTTTGCTCATTATTACACATTTTTTGCCGAATGTTTATGTATGCTTTCAGACGGTCGTGCATTCAGCACTCAGTTTTGAAGCAAGCTTTCTCGATGACCGTTCTCTCAGCCCTCAGTTTGCAAGTAAACTGAGGGCGTTCGCTTATCGCGATCGAGTAGGCTGACTCCTACTCGATGCTGTCGGACACTTCGAGAGCAAGCTCTCTCAGTGACCGTTCGCTCAGCCCACAATCTGGAAGCAAGCTTCCATTGTGGGCATTCGCTTATCGCACAAAAAACCGACACATAAAAAGTTGTGCCGGTTAAAAAATTTAAATTCTATTTTATTTTAAAAAACTCCGAACCATTGTAATGCTACTATGAGCAATGCCAGCCCTATTAGACTGAACATGATCAGCTGAAACATTTTGTCAGCTTTTTTTCGTTTTGCTTTATCGTTAATTTTTTTCTCTTCAAGTTCTTCTTCTACCAGTTTATCATAGGCATCAAGTTCCATTTGCTGCCTGATTTCTTCATCATTTAGTTTTACTTGCATATTTTCTCCTAAAACATTAAACAGATACTGTCAAAATCAATAAATCTCTCCGGTCGACTCAAATGAATCATCATTATCATCAAAATCGTGGTCACAGTCATGATCATGATTATTAATGATCTCTCGGCCGGTGACTCTCTTCCTGTCACGTTCTTCTTCTACAAGCTTTGAAATAAGTTCCTTTACGGCTGCAGATTTTTTAATGTTTATAAGTTCAAGTGCCGGACAGGATTTGTCGGAAGAAAGAACTTTAAGTGTTCCAAGGCCGAAGATTTTCTGCCCAAAAGTTCTTGAAAGCGAAAAGTCCGTCACTCTGTAAAGCTTGACTTCGTCTTCTTTTGTATTAAAGAATCCCCTGTTAATGATAAGTTTCTCACCTGTAAGCATATATCTTGTAAATGACCAGGGAAGTCCAAGGAAAGTTCGCTTCCTGTCACGCCATTTATATTTCGATCCCGATTTGATATATTCTGTTCTGACCATAGCACTGATATATACGTCTTTTGCCAAAAGCAAAACACAAAAAAGCGTAGCCAGAATACAGATCCACACCGGAACGTCCGAATTTGACCAAAGGATCACACAGAGAACAACTTTAAGTACCAAACCCAGGAAATTTACAAAATACACTTTCCCACTACTCATACCTATCACACCTCCAATGACAATCTATATTCCCTTATTCGAAATACCTTCATAAGTTCTGTTTTATTATACTCCAAAACCCACCTTATCGTCAAGATATTTATAATTAGCAAGTTATTATAATTTTTTAACAATATATATCTATTTTTTAACATTCATTTTTGATAATATACCATTTGCGGGTTTAAAAGCCCCCACTATTTAACCGATAAATTACGGAGGTTAGCATGAAAAAACTATTTAACAGGGGACTTGCATTACTGATTGCATTTACAGTCGGTCTGTCCGTTCTTTCACCTTTCTCAAAGGTTTTCGCAGCCACAGAGTATGTTGATACATCAGGATATGAAAGTCTCGCAGAGGTTTACAGCGATTATTTCAAGGTTGGTGCTGCCTGTGAGGCCATAAGCCACTGGGGAGATCAGAAAAAAGAAATAGGTAATCCTAATAAAGAAGCTGTAATTGCAGGTCTTTTCAACAGTATCACCTGTGGTAACGAGCTTAAGCCGGCATATAATTTTGACAAAACAAAAGAAGGCCTTTTCAAAGTCGACCGTGCCGGGGAACAAATGCTTAAATGGGCTAAGGATAATGGAACAAATATGAGATTCCATGTTCTTGTATGGCACTCTCAGGTTAATCCCTCATTTTTTGCAAAAGACTTTAAAGCTACATCGAACGGTGTTGCCACTACTTCTGATTCAGCTGTACTTGATGAAGAATGTCTTGTTGACAGGGATACTCTTGTTGACAGACTTCGTACCTATATTTATTCAGCCATTGAATATCTGTATCAGAACGGTTTCGCAGAGACTGTATATGCGATCGATGTTGTAAACGAAGCCGTAGACGAAAGTAAGGACGATGGTTTAAGAAGAAGTTACTGGTATAAGATAATCGGACCTGAATTCCTGTATTATGCATTTTTATTTACAAGAGAAGCCGAAGTTAAATATTCAAAACAATATGCCGATCTTTACGGACTTGATCCGAACGGGGATCTGTCTTCCATTACCCCTAAGCTTTTCTATAACGATTACAATGAATGGTTTCCTGCCAGAGTCAATATAGTAAAAGATTTCGTCACAAACAGAGATTGGAATAAAGATCAAAAGATGATCAAATCCGATGTTATTAAAAAAGACGGTAACGGAACTCTTAAAGGCGACGGTCTTATAGACGGTATAGGAATGCAGGGACATTTAAGTGACAATAACAGTGTTCCTCAGTATATAAACGCTTTAGAGCAATACGCATCCATAGTAGACGAAGTTCATGTAACCGAGCTTGATGTAAAATGTACTCATCATGGTGAAAATCAATGGTATTATCAGGCGAAATTCTACTATGATTTCTTCAGTGCTCTTATCGAAGCAAAGAAAAACGGAGCGAATCTCACTTCAGTCACAGTCTGGGGACTTACCGATGACTCCTCATGGATAACTGACGGATATCCTCTTCTG
Organism: Lachnospiraceae bacterium; assembly: GCA_017542245.1. Taxonomy (GTDB): domain Bacteria; phylum Bacillota; class Clostridia; order Lachnospirales; family Lachnospiraceae; genus RUG11977. Next base: position 16,065 of record JAFXXN010000116.1, on the reverse strand, counting down.
TTCTCTTATAATCTTACCGCAAAGCCTGCATATTATGGTGTTTTACTTGCAGGAAAAGGCGAGGAATTCAATCTGAGTATCGCCGAAACCATTACTGAGCTCAAAGATATAAATGTTGATTTCGAGCCCTATAAAGATGAATTTGGTGCCAACGTATTGTTCAGTGCCGAATCAGCGGGATTTTACAAACGTGGGACCGGTCATATGTCAAGCCTCAGAATTGTTTCAAAAATCAATCATACCGAAAACGCAGACATTGGATTTGCTATACTATGTGAGCGTTCGGAACAGGATGCTACATGCATGCTTGATATTTCAAAATTTTCCGGAAAAAATATTACCATAACCGTATATGTAAAAACCGATGATACCGAAGTTGCAATGGGATTGGATACAGGAACATCAACAGAGTTAAAAAGGGTAAAATCCGAAGGTGACTGGGTTCCCATTTCAATTAATACAGACATTCCCGAAAAACTCGACTCTGCTTACCTCTATTTTGAGACCAACGGAAGCAGCAAGCTCTATATCGATGATATTTCCGTAATATATACAAGGGACGGAGAAGCTCCCGCACCCGTACTTGGTGAAGATAGCCAGGAAGAAATTACACCTTCGGCTGAGCCTACCGCTACTCCCGCTCCTACTATTGAAGTCACCGAGATTACACCTGCTCAGGAAACACAGGAAAATATTCCTTCCTCAACCGAGTCGGCTGCAGCTACTGCAAGCGAAACATCATCCACCGGAATGATAATCGCAATCATACTGATTGCTTTAGGCATTATTTTCCTCGGATTTGGAATCACGATATTTGTAAGAAAAAGTAAAAGCAGAAAGAAAAGTAAGAAATAATTATCTATTGATAAATCAAGATTTCAATCATCAATAAATGAAAATCGGGCAGGATTAAATCCTGCCCGATTTTTATTCAATGTTCTGCATCTCCCATTTTTTTATATGCCCATATGAAGGGCTCTTCTGCATTCAGAAATAAATCTTTCGGTAATATCGGACGGCTTCCCCTTAAGATATTCTTTCAGTAACGGCTCTATAGTCGTATCAAATACAATGTTAATGCTATCAGCAGATTCATCAAGCTTTCTGAAATAAGCAGGTCCTATACGATACTCATTAGAAAAACTTTCTCCGATAAGTCTGTTAACCAGATTCAGATTTTCAGAGAATCTGTCAAGCCAGAAAATGTCTTTGTCTCTGTGAATATCTTTTAATGAGAGATACATTATCTCTTCAGGATCTATATCTATCCATCTGAATCTGTGTTTGAAGGCAAAGCCTATATTATCGGCACTGTTTTCAATCTCGTTCATCGTACCTATAATATGCAGATTCTTAGGGATAAAGAATCCTCTTTCAAAGCAGTCAAACTTCATCTGCTCTGCATATCCGATATTTGTTGTTGTATAATTGGCTGTTCCTATATCATCAGCCTGGATTATACGATATGTTTTCAGATTTCCAAGAATCGTATCAAATCTGTTCTCAATTCCACGATAATCTTCATCAAGTGCAAAAAGAACATCTCCGAATACTGCGGCGACATCCGCCCTGTTCAATTCGTCAATTATAAAGTAATACTCTCTTACACCGTTTTCAAATATGTATTCAGGTGAATCCATATCAAAATACTTGGTAGTAAGACCTTCATCAATAGCTTCTTTCCTCTCACGTATACTCTCATACAGATTCTGTAAAACTTTCTGTTTTTTCTCTGAATACAGAGAAATGAATCCGGTAATTGCATGTTCAAGGTTATCTTCTACTATTCTTCTGCAGAAAGCCTTAAAAACTCCATCCAATCTTACATTTGTGGGAGCGGTTGTATTAATTATATTGGCAGGTCTCATACCTTCGATAAAATCAGAATATCCAAACGAAGGATGAAATTGAACAAACTGGCATCCGTTATATCCGGCAGTCGCGCGTCTTGCAAATCTTCTTATCTGATACGTCTTACCGGTTCCGGAAGGTCCCGTAAATACAACCTGTTTATTATTTTCTATAGTAGAAGAAATAATCTTCTTTATATCCTTAATAACTCTCTTACCTGTTTTCTTTTTACCTGCAGGAATATTTTGTGAGCCGGCAGAAACAAACTGTTTTACGATTGCTTCCGGCTTTACCTGCTCTGCCTCTTCTGTTATTTTCTGTTCAGTTTCTACGGCCGACGGTGCAGGCTCAAAATCTTCAGAAGTTACAACATTTTCAGCTTCTTCGGCTGTTTCGGCATTCTCTTCGTATGATACCTGTTCTGCTTCTTCTTCCACCGTTTCCTGATAATCGGCAATCGGTTTAGCTTCAGCATTTTCAGCTACAGCTTCCGGTTCAGACTGTTCAATATATTCTGCCGGTTCAGTATATTCTATAGCTGCTTCCGGTTCAGGCTGTGGAAGATTTTCTTCAGACTCAGCGTATTCTGCAGTAATTTCCTGTTCGAATTGCAGAAGGTTATCTTCAGGTTCGATGTATTCAGTAGCAGTTTCCGGTTCGGACTGCAGAACATTACCTTCAGCTTCAAAGTATTCCATAGCCGTTTCCGGTTCAGGCTGTAGGATATTTTCTTCCTGTTCAATATATTCTGTAGTTTCGGAGACAATCTGCTCAGGATTTTCTGCCATATCAATATTTACTATATCTGCTACAGGCTCAACGTTTTCAGTCTCAACATCTGCTGATGCCAAAGCAGTATCATCACCCTCATCCACTCCTATGAAAGGTACTTCAGAAATGGAAGGTACCGAATTATCTTCAGAAATTCCTATAAACGGAACTTCTTCCATTGTAGGAACAATATTTTCTTCGACTACCGCAATGCAGGGAATATTTGAAAGATCAAGTTTACTCTTTGAAACACCTGCATTTTGGAATCTTGCTACAGGTTTGAGGTCTTTTATCGGAGGTATGCCTTTGCCCGGCTTCATCCGGGCATCCGGGAACTCCTGTTTTTTATCTTTATTCTTCTTGTCCTTATTCTTATTATCTTTATTGTTCTTATTTCTGTTCTCATTTTCTGCTGCAATGATAACACCTGTAAGTCCCATTGTTGCAATATCATTTTCAGTAGTATCAACCACATGAGAAACTTTTGTTCCTCCGGCAGAAGTATTTATAGGAACAGGTTTACCGTCAATCATGACATGTCCGGGAGGACATACCTGAGGAGTTCCATTTCCGGTTTTTACTGCAGCTTGTGATTCAATTGGTTTTGCGACAGGCCCGTTAACTGGTTTAGCCTCACCTGCTGCTCCGGGTACCATCGGTTTTGCCGCAGGCCCGTTAGCAGGTTTTGCTGTGCCTGCTGCTCCGGATACCATCGGGTTTGCCGCAGGCCCGTTAGCAGGTTTTGCTGTGCCTGCTGCTCCGGATACCATCGGGTTTGCCGCAGGACTGTTAGCAGGTTTTGTCTCACCTGCAGCTCCGGATACCGGCGTTTTTGCAGTAAGTCCGTCGTTCTGTTTTATAACTGCTTGCGGTGCAGCCGGCTTGGCTGCAGGGGCTACAGCAATTTTTACATCCGGAATCTTATCCGATTGATCCGTTACAACGTTTACCGTATTTCCGTATCTTATATTGTCAATAGTTGGCTTAGGCTCGTTTGAGACCTGAACATTCTCGTATGCTTTATCGCCAGTTCCTGTATGCGCACCGTTTTCATCTTTAAGATTTTGTGACTGCGGCTGCATTCTTTCAAGTTCTGAACGAAGCACCTGCATCTTCTTGGATTCTGTCGGCTGATTCGCAGTCTTTTTATTAATTTCATTTACCTGCTGTGTCTGAGGCTTATTCTGAACCGGAGCCTGAATGCTTTCATGAACGGTTTCTTCTGTATAAGCTGCCTGAGGTTTTTGTGTGATTTCAGTATTATTCTGAACCGTTTTCTGTACCTCTGCCGGTTTAACCTGTTGAACTGTATTTGCGTGAGTTTTTGCCGCTTCAGACTCAACCGTTTTTTTTCTTGCAGGAGAATCAATCTCGCAGACAATATTATAATTAGAGATGGCATAATCGTCGCAGATTTCACTTAGTACTCTCTGGACGAGCATCATACATTCGCTACCGTTAAATTTGGGATATTTCTTACGGTTAGATTTAATAAGCTTTTCTGCACCGCGTGAGGAATTATAATTTCTGTATACATAATCAAAAAATGCTTCACAGAAAGCATGAACAGTTACAGTTCCGTTACCTACCAAAACCTTATTCTTATCATCGCAAAACTTGATGTTTTTTATCTTATCATATTGCTTGTTTTCAGGAGTAATCTTCACCCCAAGGAAGTCACTTATTTTCATTTGCAATATCCTTTCAATATTTTCGTACGTTTATGAGATCACCTAAGCATAAATGCCTGTATAGACTGAAGGAAATCAGCAAGTACAGCAGCAGCTTTTTCATGTCCTTTCGGAGTCGGGTGGAATCTCGCCCCAAGATCTTCTCCGGTACATTCCGGAAGTCTCAGATATTCAACACGTGAGTCATGAGTCTCTTTCTTATAATCATTGATTGCGTCAATGATATACCGTTCCATATCATTTCCCAGCATACCATATGCCCATACCATGACACAGCTTCCGTTATGTTTTCTTATATTTTTAAGGAAATCAATCCCCTTTTTCTTAAAGTCTTTTATAAACGTGTCTTTTTCAAACTTACCGGTTTTCAAAGCCGTACTGTCATTAGTACCAAGATTTATGATAACTGCATCCATTTCATCCGGATCACTCACCCAATCATCAAGCGCACCCACTTTAATACATCTCTCACAAGATGAAATACCACAAACTTTATCATAGTAATCAGGCAGGACATGAGCTGTATCTGCATCCCAAGATGCATAAAGCCCCCATCCGCTCTGAGAAAGAACACGATATCTGGCATTTAGTTTTATCGCAGTTTTATATGTGTAATTTTCCAAAGCATCAAATACCACCGGCAGCCATTCATCCCTTGTTGTAAGTCCGCAGCCTTCACCTGACGTGATACTGTCACCGATAAATTCTATATTGTAAAAATACTCGGGAGCTCCGCAAAAATATCCGTCACTCTCAAAATCTCTTATTATCAGACAGGATGTTTTTTCTTCAGGCATACACTGTGTATCTCTGACCAGTCTGACCTTTATCTTCTTTTCAGGATTCATTCCCGAGAAAACCTGATATTTTTCAATTCCTTTTCTTAAAACAAGCTTCTGTGTACGCTCTCCTTCAAGGATAATATCCAACATCAGCTCCATATTTTCATATAAGCATTCAATCGTAACATACAGATTTTTTGCGGATATATAAAACTCTAGTCCGCTCCCGGACCAAAACAGAGCCAATCCGTTTTCTCCGACTGTGTTCCTCCCAAAAAGAACATACTCCCCGATGTCACGTATGCCAAATTTTTGCATCGTAAACCTCCAGATATTTCGTTTTTACATCCGGTCATACATTTCTTCCAACCCATCTTTCAGTATACCTAAAATCTTATATTTTTTCAAGCACAACTTTCAATTTTGTTATGGTTTTATTACATAAATATTTAAATGTGTCAATGTCACTGCGAAAATGCCTTCAGTGTTTCCTTGGTAATAAAATCCTATTTTAATATTGCACGTTGTCTGCAATTATGATAATATAACAAAATAGAAGATATTCCCCGCCTCTAAGCGTAGCGAAGGCGGAGGGAGAGCTTCATTTCAGGTGGGGTTCAAGCCCCAATATTTTAAAGAAAGGTATGCCCTATCAAGGCAATGGTACTGACATGCAGAATCCTATAGTTACGATTGAAATGGAGAATGGTGACATCATTAAAGCTGAGCTTTATCCCGAAATTGCTCCAAACTCCGTAAAAAACTTTATATCCCTTATCAGTAAAGGCTATTATGACGGTCTGATCTTTCATCGCGTTATTGCAGGCTTCATGATTCAAGGCGGATGTCCGGACGGAACAGGTATGGGTGGCCCCGGATATTCTATCCCCGGTGAATTCCTTCAAAATGGTTTCAAGAACGATCTTAAGCATACGCGCGGAGTTCTTTCTATGGCAAGAGCCATGAATCCCGATTCAGCAGGTTCTCAGTTCTTTATCATGCATGATGATGCTCCGCACCTTGATGGCGGATATGCAGCATTTGGAAAAGTTATCGAAGGTATGGAGGCTGTCGACAGAATTGCCGAAACCAGAGTTAATTTCCAGGATAAGCCCTTAACTCCCCAGGTAATGAAAAAAGTGACTGTAGAAACATTCGGTGAAAAATATGGTGAACCCGAAAAGATATAACAAAATAGAAAATATCCCCTGACTGAAATAGTTCAGGGAATTCATTTTTTCATATTGTACAAGATTTTACAAATGATTATCCTTTTGTATCAATCTTAGAACTTACAGCGGAAGTTGTATAAGCTCCTGAGAAAGTATATGCCGAAGCATGTGTACCATAAGATGCTGCTGATGCGGCAACTATAGAAATATTACTAGCCTTTTGAGCTGTGAGCCCAACCAAAGAATCCTTTCCATTAAACAACGTCTTAAGATCTGCTGTAGCGGCCTTATCAAATTTTTCTGCATCCAATGTAAGTTTGTTATCAGTTCCGATCGTTATACCTACATCGGATAAAAGTCCGTAATTTCTTGCTGTTCTCTGAGTCATCCACAGGGTATTTCTTAAAACCGACTGAGTATCAACATCACTTCCGGATTTAACAACTGAATTATAAGCGCTGACAAAAGATTCAACATTCTTTTTCAATTCTTCTCTGTTATCATCCGTAATTTCAGCAGCAGAAAGAACATCTGCAGCTTTTTTCAGTCTGTCCGCATCATCTTTTGCGATAGTCAGATTAGCTTTTTCCGTTGAACTCTTTTCGGTAATTTTTGCAAGTGAAGAGCCTTCATCTTTATAATATGCATTCAGAAGCTTTTTATATGCTCCCGAATTGATAAGCGCCAGATCACCAACTGCGTTATTCCCGGAAGAAGAATTAAACATAGAGGCTGTCAGATTCCCCAGACTGTTAACCGAAGAATTATCATATCCCATTCCATAGATTGATATAGACATACAGACTCCCCCCTTTCCTGTGGTATACACAGTTTTTACCTGTTTTTACCAAAAGACATTTGATAGGCATAAGCCTTAATTGCCTGTGACTGTTTATAGCCTCCTGTCTTTTTTGAGTCGTCCTTTACAGTTGACTCATTTGACTTCTTACTTAACTTAATTTCTTTGTCGGCCCGGACTTTAGCAGAATCCCTTACCGCCTTAAAACTCTTTAAAGCAGACATTCCCTGAGAAGTAAATCCCACAGAATAAGCCGGAGTTGAAGCGCTGACAAACTGTTCTGCAGATTCTCTTGCTACACTTCTTTGTTTTGAAGTGGACGAGGCAACACCATCAACTTTTTGTACGGGCGATTTGTTCATTCTTTCATTATAGGAAACGTATCCCACTTTAGAACCATCTCCGTTGTATGAATTATATCTGGTTATACCCAGATCCGATACACGTATTGTCATAACAGACCTCCTTTCAAATAAAACAAGAGGTACTTTACATCAATAGTATTTTACTATAAATAATCATTAAAATCAATTAAATATTCATTAAAGTTTGCTTATCACGGCTTTTACTTCTCGCTGCCTTACCCTCCGCCAAGCCTTACAGGTTTCTCATCTACGGCACAGTTATAATACTTCACAACACTCTTATGATGTAAACGTATCGGGCTTTCAGTCTGATAACGGTCAACTTTACATTCATATTTCACTTCATCATAAACAACAAAATTATCGTTTAATGTACCATCGAAAGGAAGAACAGGCGAATAATCCTTTTTCATAATAGCCTCCCGGATATTTATGATGCTTTTTTGCATAGTTCAAGTGCTTTGTCGTATTCCATAGGTTTTCCCCATACATAACCCTGAACGAAATCACACTCATGATCTTTGAGTAAACCTAACTGTTCCATAGATTCAACACCTTCGGATATTACTTCACAATTCATAAGATGTCCCATATAAATGATAGCATCTACAAAATCACGGTTAACCTGATTATTCTCAATATCATCTACAAGACTCTTATCTATCTTCAATAAACTGATAGGCAGATGCATAACTTGAGAAAGAGAAGTATAACCGGTTCCGAAATCATCCAAAGCAATCTGTATACCCATAGTTCTTAATTCTTTTACATTTGCTATTGTAATCTCCTTTGATTTTGCAAAAGAATATTCTGTTATCTCTATTTCAAGACATTCAGGCGGAAACTGAGTGGCTTCAAGTGTATTCCGCACTTCATCGACAAATCCCGGTGATGAGATATTCTTAGCCGATACATTTATTGAAACAACAATATTCTTGTTGCAAAGTTCAACCATTTTCTTTGCTTCTTTCATGGCTCTGCGCATTACATAGCTGTCTATCTTCATGATCAGTTCCGAAGCTTCCACAACGGGTATAAACTCCACCGGGCTTACCGTAGGTCCATCAGGCAATTTCAATCTGATAAGCGTTTCAAAACCTCTGAGTTTCTTTTCTTTTATTTCATACTGAGGTTGGTATACCAAATAGAAATAATCCTTAATCAGGCTCTCTTTAACCATTTTCTCAAGTTCTATCTGGCGCTCAAATCTGTCTCTCATCCCCTGGTTAAAAAATGCAACTTTGCTATCTTTTCCCTGTCTTGCATTAAAAACTGCTATATCGGCGAATTTTAAAAGATCATCAACATTTTCGGCATTTTCAGGGAAAGAAGAAATACCTGCATATACGGAAAGAGCTATGCTTATATTAAATCCGTCTTCTGTTTCCGTAATACTGCTTCCGATCTTATCCATAACTTTTTCAGCAAATGTCTTAGGTTCAATATTTCCGGAAACAACAGCTGCAAATTCCGCACCCCCTATACGGCTTACAAAAACCGATTCTTCATCTTCCAGTTCTTTTAAATGATCGGCAACAGAAGTAAGTGCAATATCTCCGTATTTATGTCCGAGATTATCGTTTATTGTTCTGAAATTATCTATTTCAAAATAGACCACATGAAATAATTTCTTTTCACGCACTTTTGATTCTATCAGATAAGTAAGTCCTCGCCTGTTTCTAAGTCCGGTAAGATAATCCGTAACTGCTCTTTTATCACTTTTTTCCAGCTGATTCGAAATGATAAGTATTGAAACAGCAGTCAGTACAGTGTTATACATGCCGGGTAATGCGGACATTTCTCCCTTTCTTATCATTCCTATGATCATAAATATCATAGAGCCTGTCATGAAAATAAATGCAAGCTTACGGCCCATTTTATATTCAAAACAGACCATCATGATACACATAGAACTTTTTAATGCCTGTATCAACCCTAAAAAACTTGTAGACGGGAGCACCATCGATCCTATTCCGAATACTGCATCAGGGTGCGATTCGACAAGCATACTTAATGCCCCGCAAAATATGGCAAAAACGAAACACACTATCATAGCAACTGTTCTGTTTTTCGTTTTATTCTCGTATAGTTTCACTTTGCCCTCCCCATTGACAAATTTCACTATTATAATTCGTCACATACCTGAAGAATATAAAACTTAAGATACAATGAACTGTCAGAATCCCACAGTACAGGATGGTCGGCTGCCTGAGTACGGTATTCCGCCTGTCTGATACGCTTATGTGCATCTTTTGCTGCTGATCTTACTGCTTCATAAAAAAGCTCCGGTGTCATAAAATGCGAGCAGGAACATGTTGCAAGAAAACCACCGTTTTTTAACAGCTTCATGGCTCTTAAGTTGATTTCTTTATATCCCTTGGTTGCATTTTTTACTGATTCCCGGGATTTCGTAAACGCCGGCGGATCAAGTATTATAACGTCAAACTGTTCGCCTTCTGCTTTAAGCTGAGGCAGATATTCGAAAACGTCCCTGCAAACAAAATGTACTCTGTCCGAAAACCTGTTCAGTTCCGCATTTTCCCTTGCCTGACTGCATCCGGTCTCAGAAATATCAACACCTATTACTTCACTCGCTCCGCCTGCCGCGGCATTCAAAGCAAAAGAACCGGTATGTGTAAAGCAGTCAAGAACTCTTTTACCTTTGCAGAGCTTTGACACTGCCAGTCTGTTATATTTCTGATCAAGAAAATATCCTGTTTTCTGACCTTCAAGAACATCTACATAATACCTGATATTATTTTCTTTAATAAGTACCTTTGTATCGAATGGTTCACCGATAAACCCCTTCTCGCGCTTTAATCCTTCTTCTTCGCGTACCTTTGCGTCATTCCTCTCAAAAAATCCTCTAACCGTTATACCGTCATCTATAAGGACTTTTCTAACCGCTTCTACGATATAATCTTTAAGTTTATCAATTCCTAAAGCTAACGACTCAATAACAATAACATCCTCAAATTTATCTATTATAATGCCCGGTAAAAAATCTGCCTCTCCAAACACAAGCCTGCAGCTTGATATATCGGCAACTGACTTTCTGTATTCCCACGCATTTTTTATTCTCTCATCGATAAGCTCTTCTATCGTTATATCCCGGCCAATCATTTTTCTCCTGGTCAGCATCCTTACCCGTATCTTTGAATCGCTATTAATGAATCCGTTTCCAAGAAAAAATCCGTCAAAGTCATAAACGTCAACAATGCACCCGTTCTCATCTTTAAGATCTGTCGCCGCTATTTCATTGTCGTATATCCAGAGACCACCTTTTTTAAGCGAACGGCCTTCTCCTTTTTTTAACATTACACTGTTCTCCATCTATACTCCATTTTGACATAAAAATATATGTAAATAGTCAATAATTCTTTTTTATACAGATAAGAATATCATATCATAAAGTACAAAAAAACACAAGAAAAAAGCAGGTCAAAACCTGCTTAAACATTTAGAAAATTATACACTTGACGCACTGTTGTTTGCCTTTTTGTTTTTTTTTGCGACAAATACAAACAATTTGCTAAAAATATAATTAAATACAATAACAAGAAACTGTAACGGCAACTGAACTATCCAAAACTTTATGGTGTCACAGCTTGGAGAAGCATATATCTTCTCTGCTATAGCCGGGAAAATATCAATTATATAATGAACCCAGTCACATGTAACAAATAAATATATTCCGCCTGCCTCGATAATGTAAGTTGCTATCCTGCCGAGAGTAAATTTAATTATTTTCTCAATTTCTCTGCCGGTTCCTTCATTTCCGCGTAAAAATACCCAGTAATTATTTATCACATAAGCAAAGGAAACGGCAACAACCCACGCGAGCGCGGTTGTCACATTTTCATTGATACCTAAAATATTCAGAAAGAGAAATTTTGCTATAAGATTTACCAGAGTCGTCAAAACTCCTGCAATAACATAAGTTATCACTTCACGGCTGAAAATTTTTTCCTTAAAGCTCTTTTTTTTCTCCTCTTTCTTAATATCCTTGTCTTCCTCTGTTGCCATCCTCTTATTTCCGTCTTCTAATAATACTTCTTGCTCCCCCAAAGATTCTTTCTCTTAAGTTCAAGATATTCATTATATGCCTGTTCCAAAATCTGCTTTTCATTTGCAAATTTAAGCAAATGATATGCTTCATGATACTTATAATATCCTGAATCACAAAAATACTCTTCTCTCTGTGGCTTGCTGTAATAGCTGTCAGACATCATAAGGAACCAATGAACATCCTTTGAAACAATGTTCTGAGGTGTATTAAATGTATACTGGCTTTTTCCGACATATTTTATGATCTGTGCGGCAACACCTGTTTCCTCTTTAACCTCTCTGAGAGCAGTCTCATTATGCTCTTCTCCCTGTTCAACAGTTCCTTTGGGAAGTACCCAACCTTCATACTTGTTCTTATAATTCTTATATAATAACAAGATCTTCCCTCTGAAAATAACAACACCGCCACAGCTGACTGCTTCGACCATATGCCCTGCCTCCTGCTCCTGGTGTGTTAATCAAAAACTAAATTTTATTATACCTCAGATTTTAAATTAGTGCAAGCTTTTTTTCAAAGTTACTCTACTCCTCTCATAAAATGTCCGTTCGTATATTTAAGATCCATTATCCCGTCCGGAAGATTAAGAACTTTTCCCTCTACGGCTTGCTTAACTGCAAAAATAATATTCCTTATCTCATTTTCATTTTCAAAAGTAAATTCCAATCTGAACCTTCCGCATCGCAAGTTCTTAATTTCCCCAAATCTGTGAAGGAGATTTAAAACTGCCGAATTATATATAGTATTGACACAATTTCTACAGTCAGAAACACTCTTGAAAATATATCCTTTTTCATCCTTAAAGTTGAAAGGAGGATGCGGACAGCATTTACCTGTTACGGTTTTATAAATACACTGTGCAGAAATCATTACAGGAAGAAGTCCGTAAACTATCATTTCTCCGTTTACATCAGCAACACAGTTCAATTCCTGTCTGTTAAGCTCTATGGGAAGGGTGTATCCACAGTTAAGAACGGCATTTATACCGTTATGCATATCAATATCTTCCGATTTTTTCATAAAGGATCTGATAGCGTATCTGTTAAAAGCATAAAGATTGCTGTCGGTTCTGTATACCGCTCCAATACTCTTTACAAGGTTCAAACCTTCATAATTTGATACGAGAAATCCTGCATATTTTAAATATTTGCTGCAAAATGCCAATGTCACATCGTAATTATCCTGCCTCAATATTCTTGGAAGAACAAAAAACAGTTTCTTCCCCGAATTCCCGGAGATTTCAAGTGCTTTGTCCGAATCATCCGGATTCATGTCAAAATAAATCTCTTCAATTTGTTTTTCCTTATCATTATCGATAATAAAAGACAGCTGTTTTAATGAACTTACATGAGCTGTAAAACATGTTTTGCCTCTTCCGTTTCCTGCATATTCATCATATTTTGTCTTACCGGTATTTGCTTTTATTTCTTTATTTTCCAATGTCCTTTTATATGAATCCAACAGTTTTTCTCTTAGAATTCCACAGGCCTCACGCCTTAAACGGTTAAGTTCTCCCACAGATACAAACACATCATCGTCCATATAGACCTCTGTATTTTCAGCAATAAAATCAGTGTTGCCAAGTTTTTTTAACTGATCTTTTATCTGCTCGCACGAACTTGCGGCTTTAACCGCCTTTTGAACCGGCTGGCCAAAAACTTCTGCTTCCACTGCTGCATTTTCAAAGAATTCCGCTGTATTCATCGTAAGCTTTAAGTTTTCACCTTCATTACAGTAAATCTTCATATTTACAGCACATTTGGATTCTTTTTTTATATATTCCGAATTTATTTCATCCAAAACGGACCGGCATTTTGTTCTGTATACTTTCATGCCTATGGATGCTGTTTTTTGTTTTAGAGTCAGTATCTCAATAAGTTCACCTTCCGTTTTCTTTTCACCACAGGTAAACTCATAAATCTTTTCGGATTCATTTCTTATTTCTAAAACATCTCCGTTATCAACTTTTTTTAACAGTTCGATAACCGCTTTCCTCTTGTCGGTTCTTACTACTTTCCCTACACATACACCATAATGTCCCGGACGTCCCGTACTCATCATATCCTGTCCGTTATGCATAAAAAGATACCCTGTATTAAAACCTCCTCTGTTATACAGCTCCCTCATTTTTTCTGTTTCATTTTCTATACATAAAGGGTCCGATGTTCTGTTTTCCAAATATGAATCAATAATCTTTCTGTATGATGACACAACTCCGGCAGCATATTCCGCTGATTTCATGCGTCCCTCTATCTTAAACGAATCTATTCCCGCTTCTATCATTTTGGGAATATGTTCTAATGTGCACATATCTTTAGGTGAAAGCAAATATACACTGTAATTGTTTTCTTCTATTTCTGCCCTGTAAAATCTTCTGCACGGTTGGGCACATCTTCCTCTGTTTCCGCTTCTGCCGCCTGCCAAACTGCTAAACAGGCACTGTCCTGAAAAGCAGTAGCAAAGAGCTCCATGAATAAAAACTTCCATCTCAAGGTCCGTCTTCTTCCTCATAACCTTGAGTTCATCCAAACTGAGTTCTCTCGCAGGAACTATTCTTTTTATACTTTCGGGATGATTTACTAAAGATCTGATTCCGTCTGCACCTTCCGCCATGGTCAGTGAGCACTGGGTACTGACATGTATGTCGAGTCCCGGGAAATATTCTCCGACAAAATTCATTACTCCGATATCCTGCACTATAACTGCGTCAAGTCCTGCTTCATACAGAGGGGCCAGATATCCGTAGAGTGAAGATGTGATTTCCTCATCTTTTAAGAGAGTATTAACTGTAAGATATAACTTTCTGTTCCTAATATGGCAGTATTCCATGGCCTCAAGAACTCCATCCGTATCGGGATTGTCTGCGTAAGCTCTGGCTCCAAACATTTTTCCGCCCATATAAACAGCATCGGCACCTGAATTAACAGATGCCTTTAAAGCTTCTAGAGAGCCGGCAGGTGCCAGCAGCTCCGGTTTATTTAATTTACTCATTGACACTCTTTCTATTCTTTCTTTCGGAAGAAAGCTCTGTTTCAAGCTTGATATTCTTCTTTTGTTCTTCAATATTCAACGCTTTTTGCCGTTCAATCTCATTCTGAGCTATTTCCAGTTTTGACTGCAGGCTCATGATCTCATGCTTCATGGAATAAATCTCATTACTCTTAGATTCACTGTCTGCTTCCGATTCCTCATATTTATTTTTCATCTTAAAATATTCATCTACAAGATTGATTTCAAGAAATATAGCCTTCATCTCATTATCAAGACTTTTATAGATATCCTGCTTCTTTATCTCAGCGAATTTATTATTCAGAAAACCTGCTATCCTCTGCAGATATTCCTCATTTTCAAAGCCGGAAAGTCTGTATCTTTTGTTCTTGATAATAACTTCAGTATCATTCTTTCTCCCCATGATAAAAGCCTTACAACCGTTTTTAAACGGTTCCCTTTCCTAATTCTTAAAATCCGGATAAAAAATGTATCAAAACCACATTTTTATTCTATAATACTATAATAAGATTTTTCTGTCAGTTTGTCAACATAATTCGTGTCAATACATCCTTGTACCGTCTTTAATTCAAAAAGTTAAAATATCTCTCTCAAAACTATTGACTAAGATAGAAAATATCTATAAAATATAACAAAACGATGCTGAGCATCGTTTTGTTACCGAGGAAACGCTTAAAGGCGTTTTCGAGTTGACATTGACTATCTTGTTTCGGAGGTTCTTATGAAACTTTGGGGAGGCCGTTTTACCGGCGAAACAAACGAACTTGTTGCCAAGTACAATTCATCCATATCTTTTGACAGCCGTTTCTGGCGTGAAGATATCCGCGGAAGTATGGCACACGCACTGATGCTCGGCAATCAGGGTATTATCTCTCATGAGGAAGCAGAGCTTATACATAAAGGTCTGATAGACATATATAACGATATTGAGAACGGCCGGCTTCAGATAGATATGAATGCTGAAGATATTCACAGTTTTGTCGAATCCGTCCTGACAGAAAGAATTGGAGATACGGGTAAAAAACTGCATACCGGACGCAGCCGTAACGACCAGGTTGCTCTTGATATGCGTATGTACAGCCGCTCTTCATGTATGGAAATTTCAAAGAAATTAAAAAAGCTTCTTACAACAATCTTTAACATCATGAAGGAAAACAAAGATACATATATGCCGGGCTTTACACATCTTCAGAAAGCTCAGCCGGTTACTCTGGCACATCATCTCGGGGCATATTTTGAAATGTTCTCCCGTGACCGCGACAGGCTTAAAGATGCAAAGAACCGTATGAATTACTCTCCCTTGGGTTCCGGAGCCCTCGCCGGTACCACATATCCTTTAGACCGTAATATGACTGCAAATGCACTTGATTTCTTCGGTCCGTCCGAGAACTCTATGGACGGAGTATCCGACAGGGATTACCTTATTGAACTTCTGTCAGATTTTTCACTTATAATGATGCATCTCTCACGTTTCAGTGAGGAAATTATCATATGGAATTCAAATGAATACCGTTTTATTGAGATTTCAGATGCATTTTCAACCGGAAGCAGTATAATGC
>JAFXXN010000115.1 GCA_017542245.1 Lachnospiraceae bacterium | reverse complement strand
CTTAATGAAATGGTTTGGTATTTCTGGCAAGGCAGCGGATAAAAGGATAGAAACTTTGAGAAAGATCGATGGAAGAAATCTTTCTGAAGAAGAAAAAATGATTGATGGTTTGATTATTCAAAAATACTCTGTTTTTATAAATGAAACGGTACCTCTTCCGTCAAGAACTACAGATTTCTTCGATGAGGATGAAGAAATGGAAAGAGAAAGAGATAGCTGGAGATCATCAAGAAGGTATTAATCACAATATGATGAAATATAAAACGTTGGTGTTATTGGCGTAATACTGACACGCTGTGTCGTTTGGTTAGTGGCATTTGTGTATAGCTGATGTTTTGGCATAGTAATCAAATATTCCGGAAAGGAGGATATTACTATGCTTAGCATTTTAAACATCATAGACAAAATGGATACTCTTTAGTTGATTACTTTCAAATAAGAAAGGATGGTGATCAACTATGAGTAACCATCTGAAGTGTATTTTTATCACGATTGTTATAATACAATCACTTCCTGTAGGAGGTATTCTCCTATGGGCATGAAATCAAATGGAGGTTTCTTCAAAGGGAATCCTGTTGCAGGTGATGCAAGTTTCATGAACAATGATGATGACTTTCTTAGATATATCAGGAAACGAAAAGATGTTGATCCCGGTGGAAAGTTCGATCTGATAGCTCATGGAACTGCTAACAAAATTGAGTTGGAGCACAACGGTAAAACAATACTCGTTAATTCAAGAACCGTCGCAAAACTACTGAAAAACATGCCAGGATACAAAAAGGGACAACCTATCAGGTTGTTGTCATGTAATACAGGAATGCTAAATCATGGGTTTGCCCAGGATCTTGCCAATAAACTGAATGTTGTTGTGTGGGCTCCAAGCACCTATTTATGGGCTTATCCAAGCGGGAAACATATAATTGCTCCAAAAGATTCATCTGGAGAAAACCCGGATAAAACAAAACCGGGCAAGTTCATTAAGTTTATACCAGGAGGTAATAGAAAATGACAAAATGTCCAAATTGCGGAAATGAATTAGTCTCAGTAGTAAAAGGATCAGCTTTGATTGTTCATTGCACTAACTGTGACTACAGTATTGCCACATCATATATCGATCCAATATATGAAGATCTACAGGAATATGAAGTACTTCTAATAGAAGGAAATACGGTTACCAAAGAAAACTATTTCCTGCTTCAGTCTCTTACGGGAATGAATATTACAGAATTGAAGTACTCTCTTGACACTGTTCCATATTCATTGTTTAAAGGATCAGCAGCTGATGTAAGGGAACTAAAAGAAAAACTCGATGAATGCAATGTAAAATATGAAATCATTCCTGAGTTTAATTATTAGTTCTCCGAAATAAAAACGTCAGTACTATTGGCGTAGTACTGACATGCCATGTTGTTTGGTTAATGGCATTTGTGTATTAACATTTTAGCATGGCAGCAAATTTATATCAACCGCGGATTAATTATGCCCGGTAGAAAGGAGGCTGCCATGAAGACAGTTCATTATAGCGCGTTTTTCCGATAATTCTTAGAGCTAACTTAGTGAAGACCATTAAGTTGGTCTATGGAGGAGTAATAAATGAAAAAAGTTACTCTTAAGAAGCCTTCGGATAAAAAGGATGTATTTGGAGCTTTCCTTTTAGAGGGGGCTCAGTATTCAAAAGGCAAGTATGACATGCCGATTGTCAGATCCAACATTGACAAATTGCCAGAGTATTTAGAGTCCTATCAGAGGGCTGGCAGAAAATACAAAGTCATATTGCCTGGTACTGCGTTACATTTCTACGTATTTGATTACATCTTTGATGGAGAATACGGAATATGGAATGCATTTATCAGAGGAGTCGAATTCAAAAAAGGATTCAGCCTCGATAAACTGGATGGATATGATTATATAATCATTCCAGACTTCTCCCTATACGGGGATATGCCGGTTGCTATGCAGATTTGGAATATCTATCGAGCCAGGGTAATTGCTTATGCCCTGCAGCAGTTAGGCTATAAAGTGATTATTAATGTCCGCTGGACCGATGAAAACAGCTATGAGTTCTGCTTTGCAGGTATAGAAGAAGGCTCAATTGTAGCCGTTGGTAGTTATGGATGTTCTAAATCTCTTGCCGATAGGCATCTGTTTGATAAGGGATTAGAAGAACTAATAAATAGAGTACATCCTGAAAGTATTATCTTCTATGGCACTGTTACTGATAGCATGAAAGTCATTCTTGATAAATACAATCGGAAGTATGTGGCGTTCGTTCCTGATACCGCTTCAGTTATGGAGGTGTATAAACATGGGAATGAAGGCTAACAGCGGGTTGTTTACGGGAACAAAAGGATATCTAAGATTCAAATTAGATATACAGATGTTTGCTACAAAAAAATCTGATGGCGCTTTTAGTTCAAGAGGACATATAACTGATAAGAGCGTTTCTGAGTTTAGAGAACAATTTATAGGTAAATCTATAGGGCAAATTGCCGAGGATATGAAGAAATATGGTTATGAGACCATTATTAGAAAATCAAAGCATCCCGGTTCCAAGGCTAAAATAATTGTCGTAAAAAACTCAGATAAGCATAAAAATATAACTCAAGTTCAAGTTTCACCAGGAAGCACAAGGCATGGGAATGTACCATATGTAAAATTTAGCCTTAACAACCCTGTCGGAGCTAAACAGTATGCTAAAATTAAGGTAATTGATGCTAAAAAAACAGATTATAAATCAGATGGCAAAGAGAAAACACATGTATTCTTTAGGAGGAAGCAAAAATGAGAATTTTAAAACCTTTTATTGGACTAGATGATTATGAATTGTTGCAATCTGTCCAAAAGACTAAGGATATGCTAAATGCTGAAAAAATAAGTTATGAAGAAGAATATGATCCCAATGAAGATTTAACAGTGAAGGTGCCTTGGACAGTATTAAAAACAAATCTTGGTATCGATTTCTATTTTGCAAAAGATAAGTTGTTTAAAATTGATGTTGAAGCTCCTTTTGACGGACAACTAGAAAATGGTATATCTATTGGGATGCCAATGGAAAAAGCTAAACAAGTAGATCCTAGTCTTTTATATGATGATTGGAATGAAGATTGGAATTCAGAATTGGGCTACTGGTTGGTAGACGATTTGGATAATGATACTGTTTCAAACATTACAATTTTCATTAAGGAAATCCTTGACGACGATATTTTTGAAAAATACGAGTGGTAACGAACAAAAGAGGAGCAAGAACTTAATACAGTTCCAGCTCCTCTTTTTCATATTCTAATGATGACTGATCATAACTGCTCGATCGCGTCATTCTTTCCTAAATAGACACGACCATTGCTAAAAAACTATACAATGGTTTAAAGAAAGCGTTTGGTGATTAAAATGTACAACACAAAAGAACTAAATACTATGTTATTAGAAGCATTTCCTGAATTAAAGGAGAGATTCGAAGATGAAACTTCTTGGGACGATGGAATCGATACAGGGAGTTATGTAGTTTACGAAGATATCTTCATCCCTTATGTTGTTCAGGCTTTTGTTGATAATGATCAGGAATCAATTAATAGAGTTATGCAGTTTGTGGAAAAACTGGCCTCCAATGATGATGTCGATGTGAAAAATCTTATAGGCATTTCGATAATAGACAACGTAAGGATGTATGATTTTGAAGAGCGATTTGCAAGTATAATGGGGCCAAACAGCAGAGCTTTGTATGATGCTTGGGAAAACAACTAAAAATATCCTGTGGTTGGAAACAATGAAAGAGGAACCGGAGTATTAGACCAGTTCCTCTTTTCTCATTAAGTAATATCAGGGGTAAAAGTGCATACATTTATATAATTGTGGATTTGGATTATCGGAGGTAATTGTTAAAACTACATAAGATTATTGAATAAATCTGTATTTACCTTTGCCTTGCCCGGAGATATCGGCAATTATCCCAAGTTCAATCATTCTTTTAATATAACTAGTTGCAGTCACTTCAGAACAATTTATAGTCTGAACAATTCGAGAATTTCCAAAAACCTCATTGCGAACTTCTTCATAGATTCTTAAGAGATTTTGTTTAATTGTTTTGGAATATCCTGAATTCAAAATTTTGTCTTTTATTTCTTTGGATTCGGCTTCAATCCAAAGGCTTTTCTTTGGATTCGAACCAATTTTAGCATTAAAATACTCTTCGTTTACAGGTATGACAACCGAGGTGATGCTTTCTCCTCCTTCAAAAAGTTTGAAGAACAATTCCGGAGAGTTATTCTCGGCCATTGATCGTTTGGCTTCTCCGATGCCAGTACCAAATGATTCAATAATCCCCAATGCCTTAAACATGTCACGTAATTCAGGATTCTCAGTGTCTCTTTCGTTAAAAAAGGTGCGTTCATTTAAGTCATTGATACGGAGAGGTGGCAAGGGTTTGTTGTAATTCACAATATTAATCTGTGTGTTTGAAATATATACTTGTATTGCTTTCCCGTTTTCGTAATTATTATGAACTATAGCGTTAGCGAGAAGTTCTTCTACAGCAACAAAAGGAAAATTTGCAACTTTTCTATTTTCTGCAACACCTTCATCCCTGATCACCAATTCATTTAAATAATTGTCATTAATATAATTGAGCGCATATAAATACTGTTTCCAAACAGAGCCCTTTAATGTTTTTGATTCCATTTTACGTTTACTGCTAAACATATCTATGATGATTTCTGTATATGCATAGGGGATAAACTCATCAGGATGATCACAGAACATCAATACGCCGTAATTCTTTACTCTTGACTCAAAAGGATCGTTTTTGTCTATTAAACCCAATAATTTTGCCATTTCCTGCTTGGTAAGGTCATTGCTTGTTTTTCGGTCACTAACCTTAAGCAGATATTCACGTAATAGATCTTGGTTTAGGTCTTCTACGGTAGCATCAGTAGTTGCAATAGAACTGTAATGATAATTTGCAAACTTTCTCAGCAGATCATACTCCTCATCAACTCGTGCTATTCGACTATCTGTCTCTGGCCTAACATACCTTCCCGGCTTAAGATGTATTCTTTTGTCCTTTTCTGCCTTTTCTGAAACCATAAAGGGACCCCCAGCTTGGGATTGTACAACTAACAAAACATAATTAATTCCTTCATATTTGTTTGAAAGAAGATCAAATCTAACATTAGGGTATAGAAAAGGGCGTAATGAATTGAGTGTGTTCTTGCACTTTTCCAAGTGCCCTTCTGGCATTCCTTTGATAGGAAGAACGGGAATGGCTTTATCGTTCTCGGTGTTCTCTTCTTTAATGCCAATAAAAATATACTGAATATCATTGTTGCAATAGTTGTTACCATATGCGCAGATTGTTTTCAGTATTTTGTCAAGCTGTTGCTCGGATTCTTTGTATTCTATATAAGAGCATTCAGCTGCTCGGTTTCTTAATATTTCGTTAGCTTGTTTTTTTATACGTTCAACATTCATTTTTTCTCTCCAATCCAAAGATATTATATATTAAACCAAAGATAATAACAATCAATCCAAAGAAAAAAGTTTGCATTATAGGATAATGTGGAATTTATTCTTTGTATTGCAGGGGCAAAATTAAAAGAAGAAAGCGTCTATAATGATCAGAACCTGGGAGATATGGAATATGAAGAAGAAACAGATGGATATCACAGTAACAAATACCTGGAAAGACAGAGTATGTCCTTCCATGATCGAATTTAATAAATCGGACTTTCAGTTAGAGAATGCTGTATGCACGGTATACAGTATTTTTTCCTATCCTTCTTCCGGTGATCTTAAGTGGCTGAAAAGAGCAGTGTCATCCATAGAAAACACCATGGTCGTTATTTATACCGAAGCAGGAGACAAAAAAGAACTGCTTGACTCAGTAGACTATTCGGTCAGAGAAAAAAGAGTTCATATCTCTGAAACCATAGATACCAAGGAAAGAGAGGCGCTGGGTGCTCAGGCTGAGATCGATAGAATGATGGACTTTTCTCAGAGGATCATGTCTGACAATGTAAATATTGTTAAAGTGACAGTCTATATTGTGGTGTTTGCCTCAACCAATGATGAACTGGTTCAGAAATGCAGAGAAGTCGAAGGAAGGTTATCCGGATATGGATTCGTTTTAAGAAAAATACCGTACAAGATGGAGGAAGGCTTTGATGCCTGTACACCAATCTGCGATAACAAATACTCAGCCTTCACATCACTTACCATGCCATCAGATGTCTTCTACGCCGGAATGGGGATCATTCCAAGTTTTGGAATAAATGATCCGACAGGAGTATATCTGGGCTTTGATGAAACAGGCAATCCGGTGTTCATAGATAACTGGAGTAAGTCCAATTCAAAAACTAACTATAATTATACGATTCTGGGTAAATCTGGGTCTGGAAAGTCGGCTACGACTAAGACCATGATGATCCATGAACTGTCGCAGGGCACTAAAATGTATGTCCTTGATCCAGAAGAAGAATATCTTGTTCTGGCAGAACATTATAAGGGAAACATCATCGATGCGTCCGGAGGAATGGATGCATCCGGGAACAGAAGCATCATTAATCCGCTACAGTTAACAGATTATCCGGAAGAACTGGATGATCTTACCCCTGAAGAGATCAGGAAACTGATGGAAAACAGTAAGGATTTCAAAGGATCGGTTTCAAGCAAGATTTCCTGGCTGAAGGGGTGGTTTAAGACCTATATTCCTGAACTGAATATGTCTCAGCTGGCATTACTGGAAGACAGCCTATATGAAACATACCGCAGAAAAGGTCTCGATGAATCCAGCGATCCCAGAACCATGAGGAATGAAGAACATCCGACCATGAGCGATCTTGGCGATGTGTTGCATGAAAGAAGGGAAAAGTCAGACCCGGAAAGGCAGGAAATCTATAACCAGCTGCTGATACTGCTTAACAGTGCACTGGCAGGCACTGACCGATATCTGTTTAACGGGCATACCAATGTAAACCTGAATAACAGATTCAATGTGATCAATGTCCACAAACTGCTGAACATGCCTGATAACGTAAAGAATGCACAGTTTTCAAATATTACACAGTATGTCTGGCTCGCCTTGACCAAAGACAGAGCAGAAAGAAGCATACTGGCGGTCGATGAAGCGCATTTGTTCATTAACAAGGGATCCCAGGCGACATTTGAATTCCTGGGTCAGCTGTGTAAGAGAGCCAGAAAGTATTCAAGCGGATTATGGATCATGACTCAGAACATAAGCGACTTCCTCCATCCGGAAGTTGCCAGATATGGAGAAGCTGTACTGAATAACTCTGCGACCAAGCTCATCATGAAAAGTGATGCTACAGATCTGCAGAAAATAGGCAGCCTGTTCCAGTTAAACGAAGGAGAGCAGACTCTGATCAAAAACTCTGGAGTAGGACAGGGCTTACTTATTGCCGGGGATATGAGAGTTTATGCAAATATTGAGATCGAGCCTGAGATACTAAGATTATGTCAGGCTGGAGGCGGTAAGTAACCGCAAAGAGAAACAAAGGAGATGTGATTAGCAAGATGAAAGAAATGTTAATGAGCGCCAAAAACAAGCTGATGGACAACAGCGGCCTTGAAGGTATCGAGTATACTGTTGTTCTGGTTGTTGTCTTAGGTGTTATCGTAACTGCTATTGTCTTATTTGCCGGCAAGATGAACAGTTCATTACAGTCAGCAGGTGACAGCTTAGACCAGCAGATCGATTGCGCTTTACAGGGCAAGACCTACGACGCTGCAACCAATGCCTGTGTCTAGCATCAGGTAATTAATTGGGATCTGCTTCCCTGTAAGCGGGTCTTTTCTTTTTAATAACTACCTACTCAAAAATATGAGTAGGTATATTGACTATTGGGAAGGGCGGATTTATAATTTAACCATATCAAAAATATGAGTAGGTAAAATCTCTATAATGATGTACTTTGACCGGAAAGGAGAAAAATATGAAGAAGAAAAGAAGATTTGGCGATTATGTAGTAATTGTATTGCTGCTGTCATTACTTAGTGGAACATTCTGGTTGTATGTTCATAATAACAGCAAAGAGATCCCATATTTTTATCTGGAGAACAATACCAACAGAAAAGCGGTGGTAGAAGTGACTTTCTACAGATATGAAAACGAGAATGCAAAAAAGCCTTACAGAGAGGATACTTTTACCTATACAGTCATGCCAATGCAGGATGTTAAATGCAGTGCACCTGTTTCTGATGGAGAAAAGTGTGTATTCAGCTGGAAAGCTGTCGTTAAGACCAAAGGGTTTCTGATCGGAGGAACTACTGGAAAACTGTATGGCGATGATGGGACAGGGTACTATATAGTGCTGACAGATGCATAAAAGAGAAAATCTATAATAAGCCACCGAAAGCAGGTGGTTTTATTATGAGAAAAAGAATGAGAAAAGCATTTATAACAGTTATATTATTGATCGGGATGTTTGCAGGATATGTAACTCCCGTTTTTGCCGGTCAGGTAGGACAGAGTTTCCGCTTTACTCTGAAAAACAGAACCAGTCTGAGTGTTACTGTGGAGGTAACTTTTGAAATATTCCAGGACTATGTTACGACTACTCCTTATAACACGACTAAAAAGACATATACAGTTGCACCAAACGGGCAGACAGACTGCTGGAGCATGGGAAGCCTTTCAGGTGGCAAGACGGCAGCCAAGGTCAATGTAAAGACAAATGGCGTCAAGGCATCAAAGTATTCCAATATCGGATGGTACGATACCGTCTATCTGGACATGTCGGGCATCGATATCACTTTCAGAAATGTAGGAAGTGTTCCGGTGAACTTTACCGTTAAGACAGGAAAGGTTCCAAACGGAAAGAATCAGACGCTGTCTCCGGGCGGATCTACCGTCATGAGCATCGATTATAATTCCTATTACAATATTACCAGCATGTCTGCCAACTCAGGGTATACGGCTTACATTTCAAAAGGCAGCCAGTCACTTTCTAACATTACATCAAACAAGGAAGTGCAGTTTTCAACTAAGGCTGCCGAAAAGAAATATACGGTCGTTTTCAACGGAAATGGCAATACCGGAGGAAGCATGAGCAACCAGACATTTACAGTAGGAACAGCGCAAAATCTAAGGACAAACAGTTTTACAAAAACCGGTCACTACTTTGCAGGATGGGCAACATCTTCTGGCGGCAGTGTTGTATACAGTGATGGCCAGTCCGTCAAGGATCTTTCGACCACAAATGGCGCAACGGTCAATCTGTATGCCAAGTGGAATGTGAATACTTATACGGTACGATATAACGCCAATGGAGGATCTGGTGCCCCAGGCAATCAGACAAAGACATATGGCAAGACACTGACCTTAAGTTCAACAAAACCAACGAAAAGCAACGGATCATCTACCAGATATGTGACATTTGATGGTAATGGTGGCAACACAGGAGCCGCGAACAATAAGATTGGATTTAACGTTTCTACGGCATATACCTTCAGCAAGTGGAATACGGCAGCAAATGGATCAGGAACAAGTTATAATCCGGGAGGAAGCTATACCTCTAATTCCAGCGTGACATTGTATGCGCAATATAACGGTTCTGATACTGTCGCCTCTGTAAAACTTCCGACTCCATCAAGAACAGGCTACACCTTTGATGGCTGGTATACAGCTAAAACAGGCGGCACAAAAAGAGGTGCAGCCGGTGATACATATACACCTCCTGCTGCAGGGGAAACACTTTATGCACATTGGACACCGATCGCATACAGGATCAACTATAACCTTGAAGGCGGAACAAATCACAGAGACAATCCTTCAACATACACGATCGAACAGGCTGTAACATTGAAGGATCCATCAAGGACCGGATACAGGTTTATCAAATGGACGCCTTCATCTTCTATCGCCAAGGGATCTACCGGTGAAAAGACGTTTACTGCAATATGGGAGCCGATAACACGAAACATCACCGTTAAGTAGGATAACAGTTCATATAATGATACGGTAAAGATCCTTGTAGATGGACCGACATATACTGTTATTGTTCCTGCGGGAACAGAGAGTAAAACTATTGCAGTACCAATAGGTCACGAAGTAAAAGTCGTTGATGCGACAACGACTTCAGATAAGGAACTGAGAGTTAATCCTCTGAAAATACCTGCGGGTAATGATGATGCTGTAATTACAGTCACTCATATCAGCAAGGATATTACTCCACCAAAGGTCATGAATTATAAACTGAGCCCTGATGCCTTTACAAACACAACATATTACCCAACTGCTTCCACGGTCACATATTCACCGGCTAACACTGACAGCAATGTTGAGCTAGATGCCAGGCATTTTACGAATGGAACAGTTGCGGTAACAGCACATGTTACCGATGAGCAGTCAGGTATAAAGGAAATCAATCTTCTTAACCGTTCTAATTCAAAGATCAGAACGATCAAGACGTTTACCAGCAATTTCCTGGAGCAGACACTGGAAGCTGATGTAACATTCAGCATATCATCAAGATTATTGCTTACAGACGGCTACAAGATACAGGTGATCGACGGAGCAGGGAACAAGGCTAATTATATGCTGATAGTACCTCAAATCGATAAGGTAAAGCCATCTATCCAGTCTGTAACTACCGACAGCAGTTCCATAACCATCAAGGTCAGTGATGACTATTGCGGTGTAGCGTCATGGCAGTACAGAGTGAAGTTCGCCTCTACCGGCTATGATACCGGATGGAAGAACGGTTCAGTAGATTCAAGGATCACCAGAATCCCTGTCGTCAATGAGGCAACCGTAAATGCAACAGGTACATACAGTGCACTATTATCAGTAAAGATAACGGATAGAGCCGGCAACGTATATGAGACAGAAAGTGATCTTGTCATAGAATTAGGCAAACACTATCTGTCAAACGGTGATCTGATCGATTATGACTATATCTTCGCCAAATATGACGCTATGTTTGGCAAAGGAGCAGTACTGAATACAACAAGAGCTAACCGGTTCTATAACTTCCTGGTTAGCGATACAGCAAATGCTTCAAAGGCAGTTAAGAGATTCGTTGATCAGAAGATGGAATCAGGCATGAGCAAGGTTGAGGCGCTGCAGTACTTCTTCGATATCTTTAACTATAATCAGCACTAAAAAACCCAGGCACCAAATAAAAGCCTGGGTTAAACATTAGATTGAAATCCTTTCGTGTCAATGTTGGATGAACGATCAAAAATAAGAATTGTCTCTTAATCCTGATTAAGTTCGCTAATAATGTGGTCTCTTACTACAGGTGTTATTTCAACCACTTTTATTTCTGCTAATATAGAATCTTCATTGAGCCCAAAAAATACACTGCCGGTTTTAATCCATCTAGCTACAGTATCTTTTTCAAAAATGATACTTAATCCGTCACAATAAACCATAACATCAAACAGTTCGGTTTTAACAACTTCAGGTTCATCGAAAACAGCAATCCCTTCTTCATAATTCTCTATCAGGCTGATGCTTTCATCAGTTATTGAGAAACTATTGCTGATAACCAGCTGCAATCTGTAAAACTCGTTGGACGTTTTGTTTGCGGTTACCTCAAGCATATTGAAGTTGTCTTTTTCGTACTGAATATATCTGATGTTGTCGATGTAATTGTTTAAACCCACCTTAACTGGGAAATAATCCTCGAGGCTAAAAGTCGTTTCAACACTATATTTACTATTATTACCTATCATAAATACCTCCTATTTTAACCCTGTGAACTTTGCGTGTTTTACCACGGGGTATTTTGCGCCTGATCTTGGCTTGCTAAAGATGAACTCCCAATTACCATTTGTAATCTTCTGCTCATATTTGATGCCGTTACTTACTGCTTTCTATAATAACACGAATTAATCAGTGTTTAATCGGGAGGCATTTTTAATATGCAGAATAAGATCATGAAACTGTTGCTGGCGGTGATCTCAATCATCTGTACATGCATAGCGGTATTCTTTATGTTAACTGATGAAGTGCGGTTCTGAAAAAAACGGTTAACGCGGGAACAGTTATTACACCATATAACCTAACAGACAGAAGAGTACTGAATACAACAAGAGCCAACCGGTTCTATAACCACCTGGTCAGCGATACAGCAAATGCTTCAAAGGCAGTTAAGAGATTCGTTGATCAGAAGATGGAATCAGGCATGAGCAAAGTCGAAGCACTGCAGTACTTCTTCGATATCTTTAATTATAATCAGCACTAGGCAGCAGAGTAATACTGCTTTTGCTTTGGAAAAGAGAGCAGAATCCTATAAAATATTATTGAAAAACAGGACATAATAATGCCAAAGAAATTTGAAAAGGGAGAAACCGTATATTTTATCCAATCAGCCATTTACATAAAGGAAGCTCAGGTAATAAATGATTCTGGGGGATTTGTTACGGTCAGGATCCTTGAAACAGGTGGCGGATTCAGGGCAAGACAGAGCAGATTCTTTAAGACGAAAGAGGAAGCCAAACAATCTATACAAAGGAGATAGGCAGGCCATACGATCTGCTATTGTTTTGTATTGAAAATACACAAAAAGTGTATTAAAACAATAATGAAAAATAAATACACAAAATATGTACACAAATAAAGGATATACGAGTTATATAGGGCATCGTATCATTTACTTGAAAGAGGAGAAGTTCTATATGTTCAAAGTACAAAATAACAAGGAAATAGGGAATTATCTGAGAAAGTTGATTGTTAGAAAATATGGAAAACAAAGAAGATTCTGCAGAGAATATGTACGTCTTGCAGGCCTTCCGGTTAATGATGAAGAAATCAGAAAGCAGGAGAATAGATTATCCCAGATACTTAAAGGGGAAAAGGGTGTACAGATCACAGATCTTCCTATTTTCTCAGAGCTCTTGGGCATGTCATGTGAACAGCTATTGAGCTGTGGTAAAACAGCATATCCTAAAGGGAATCGTGTTACAAATTACTCGATTGCTATGTCAAAAAAGCAGAAAGACTGGGATAACTACATAAACAGGGAAGACAAACTGATTTTAAACTATGACGAGTATGGAAAATCCGTAATAGATTATGCGCTGGAGTTTGAAAACTATGGCCTTTTAAAATATCTGATGGATAATAACTATATTTGGTTCGTAGATAATGGTGATACAGGATATAAAGGATTCAATTATGGAGCAGGCACCAGTATCAAACGAAGGGATATGGGGTATACTGACACAATGGTTCCATTACAGTTGCAGAATGAAGATAGGCTGCGCACACAGATGGTTGCCCTTGCAATAAAAAATAAAGATTTTGAAATGCTTGATGAATTAAAAGCAAGAGAAATACCATCTTTGTATATGCTGACATATTTTCCAAATAGGGAAAGCAGGATAGAAGAATATAAAAATCATGATCTGATCGATGCTATTGTTAATTCAGAAGATGATTCGGTGCTCGATTATTTTTCAGAACCTTTCACGATCACAAACAGGACGGGTGCAGAATGTACCTTTACGTTTCCGTTTTTGGGAGATGTCATTGATGAGCTGGTTAGAAGAGCACCGTCAAAAGCTGAATCTGTGATAAAAAAAGGTATTTGCCATAATAATGATACTTATAAGAGGCTGAGTCACATGATTAATCGTGTGTACGAAGACCAACTGAAGTTTAATAAGGATTTCTACTTTGATGAGAGAGAATTGAGAAAGGCATCCAGGAAAACATCAACAGATAATTTATGGATAACCAACGATAAGAAAATCGTGTCTTATTATGGCATGTCTGGAGAAAACGGAAGAAAATATATCGGTCTTGTTACCAATGTGATTCGTGCTGATAGCAAAACACAGAATCCACTGCTGAAGGAACTTGTTGTGGAACTGAATGGGATTTATGATGATATCTTGAATTTGAAAGGACATAAAGAATGAAGAAAAGAGCCACACCATTTGATTATAACGACGGAGATTATATCTTTAATACGTCATGTAATATCGGCTTTGATACTGATGGGCACATGATGATGCGAATGGCTGATAACATGGCTATGGACATGGAGAATGGAGAGATTCATTTTGTATCGTCTTGGCCATCCGATGACGATGATGATTATTAAATAAACAACGCAAGGATCAACCCTTGCTTTCTTTTGGCCTTCTATAATAACACGAATTAATCAGTGTCAAATCAGGAGGTATTTTTTATATGCAGAATAAGATCATGAAACTGTTGCTGGCGATGATCGCAATCATCTGTACATGCATAGCAGTGTTCTTCACATTAACTGAGGAAGTGCCGGTACTTAAGAATTCCGTTACCGCGGGAACAGTTATCACACCAGAGAATATAACAAATAGAAGAATATTAAAAACGGCGCATAAGAACGCTATAAGAGAGGATAAGTATGCAGTAGGGAAGGTTGCTGCCATAGATATTCCGGCAAACACACCATTTCCTTTAGCTGCCCTTGATGCTTACAGTGAGGAACCCGCTGATAACAAGGATCATATTGTTGTATCGATTCCTGTAGATTACCTGCACTGTGTTAACGGGATCAAATCAGGAGATCTGGTAAATCTGATCGTCTTCTTTTCTGATAACGCAGTTGAAGGGGAAAATGCTTTTACTATTGGCATCAATACAATAGGAACCATTGTACATGTAACCTATGAAAACGGATATCTTGCCAAGGTTGATGTTGAACTGCCAAAAGAGGATGCCATCAGAACAGTGACGGCCATTTCAGTTGGCGAAACATATATCGTGAAGAACTTTGATATGAATGAAATCAAACTGTCAGGAATAACTGCCAGAGATCTGTTCCTGGAGAACTTTCTGGTAACTGCCGAGGAAGTTCAGGTAGTTGAAGATAACAATGGTAATCCGTTGGTAAATCTGATCGATGAATTCAACGAAGAGAACGGCATCGGAGGTGGTCATTAATGAATAACATCGCCATCATCTGCAATAAGTACGCCGGTTCCTTAAGACGTATCATCAATAATCCGATTGCCACGGTAGAAGGGGAAATGTCATTAAGAACATTCCAGGACAAAGTAACTCCTGTTTTCCGAATGGAGT
>JAFXXN010000114.1 GCA_017542245.1 Lachnospiraceae bacterium | reverse complement strand
GGGATCAATCAAAAGATCAAAACCCTGCGTCGGCACGGATACGGCTATCCTGATGATGAATACTTCTTCTTAAAGATTATGGACATGAGTCGGAAGAAGTATGTCAGGAATCAGCCATCACATAAAATTTGTGATTGAACCTTTTTTCGTTTGTTTTATTCGCCCCAGTAATCCTCAGTTTCTTGGGATGTAGTCTTTATTCCGAACAGATCCATCATGAAATCTTCACGCTCGTTGTAGATGTTCACAACATAAATACAATCCGGCTTTATCCTGTAAAACACATAATTCTTTTCCACAAAGATGCATAAGCAATCCGTATCTACACCATACATTTCACGAACTGAAATACCCAATTGCTCATGCTCTCGTAGCGATCGGACTCGGCTACCGATGTTTTTTATCACCTTTTCCCGAACTGGAAGTCAAGATACTTTTTAAGTGCTCTCATTTTCTCGGCATAATCGGGAGAGTACTTTAATTTCTTCTTCAATCTATAATCCCCATCTCCCGGTCAAAGTCATCAGCATCAAGCCATCCCTCACGGTTGGCCCGGTCTTCAGCTCTCTTAAGATCAACAGCGAGCGCCCGGGCAGCTCTGATCCTGTCCAGCTCATCTGCCTCCGCAACCGTCATGATCGTATATGCCCCGTGACCGTTCCTTGTAAGATAGACACGTTTTTTTTTATCTACTTCTTTGAGAACTTCTGTATAGTTCCTCAAATCCGAAATCGGCATTATACTTGGCATAAGACACATTCCTCCCGTCTAAATATGATATCCAAAACCACTTATATAATACAATATATGCATCCGTATTTGCAAGCAAATCAACATGTCAATTTACATGTCGTTGGGTACCCAAAGTGTACCCAAAAGAATATCACGATTCTCAATCGCACCTCCGAATGCAAGCATTCTCGGTGCGTTTTTATTCTCGGACTGCATGGCTTGTTACTCGAGCTCCCTAACTGATATGTAATGACCTCCTGTCAAGAGAAAACTTACAGGGAGTCACCACAAACTTATTTAATTGTTACTGAAGGCATCTGGAAAGAGCCTCGGGGTATCAGTTCCCGGCATTGGCCACTCTGATATACGTGGATTGGTTACCGACAGGTCAATGGTCCGCCGTGAGCTCTACCGTCTAAAAGCGTGGATCACAGATCACTCTGTGCCGACATAGTTAGATCGTAGATAGCTCGAACCTTGAAATGGCCGAAGCCCTTTCAAGATGCCTTCAGTTGTTACTTGGTTCTGGCCAGATGTAAATGGCGTAAGCCATCTTACATCTGCTTGATTGCCCACTATAACAGTGGGATGATGATGTCAAGGCTGCGAAGCACCGCCACAGGCGGCCTGGCCTTGATATCAGCAGCACAATGTTATACCTCATCATGCTATGTTATCGGTCATCATGCCCCACATAAAGCACGCGAGTTCTCTGGCGATGGCAGTTTTTGCAACGTTATGTTTCTTGCACTTACTGAGAACCATTTTATAGTACCTGCGTCTCAGGCGCTCGTTAGCCTTATCGGCATAGGCGATGACCTGTGGAGTATTTCCATCCTGACGCGCCTTCAAGGCTTTTGATTTATAACCTATCTGTCCTCTTGAATAGCACTGAGAGGCCTCCGTCAGGAGCATGCGTACATGCCGGTTTCCGGCCTTTGTAATGCCCAGCCTCGTTTGACCGTCACCGCTTGAAGCTTCGCCGGGAACAAGCCCGATATACGAGGCGAACTTTTCTGCTGAGGCAAAACGTTTGAAGTCGCCTACCTCAACAATGACGGATAATGCTGTATGTGTCTTTACACCGATGAAACAGCAGAGCTTCCTGACAGCTTCTTTGTATTCATCTTTTGCTGCAAGCTCTTCGATCCTTTTATCAAGACGTTCGAGCTTATCACTTAAGATCGTATACGTCAGCAGATATTCATCGAGGATCTCTTTGTAAAGAGCCTCAGGGGTCAGTGACTTGAGCCAGTTTATATGAGCTGCCGTCCAATGGCTGTTTCCGTCAAATCGGTAATTGTGCCTTAGACAGAATGCCAGGATCTGCTGCTTGACCTTTTTAAGTGCGAGTTTATGATCATCACGCATACGGAGGAATTCTTTTACTTCCTCGTCAGATGCGTTAGGAACATGTAACGGACTGTAGTTGTGCTGGGCAAGGCATTTTCCTATGATCTCAGCATCACGCTTATCCGTCTTGATCCTCTTTTTGCCACGTTGCTCCAACATCGTGGTAGGAGCAAGGATCACACAGTCGACATGATGATCGGTCAACTGGTGATATAAGGTGTAACCGAGGCAGCCCGCCTCATAACCGCATACGAAGATAGTATCGTTTCCGTAGACGGTGCGAAGGAATTCCAGATACTTCAGGACTTCCTTATAATCTGCGGGTGTTCTTCTGGAATAGGAGCCTTTCTCTTTCTCCAGAGTATAAGCACAAAGTGTAAAACTTTCTTTGTGGACATCCATTCCTACGTAAACTGTGGTATTATTCATTTGTGACCTCCTTTTGTATGCGGTAATCCCTGTTACCATTTGTTTTAGCAACTATAGTATACAGGTAAATCCACGTTGCTACAAAATGGAGGTCATTACATATTGTCTAAAGTGCCATTACATTTAAATTGTTGGTTAGCACTCTGCTTTTCAATTATTTGTCGAAGACGTTCTTCACTCTGTCCCTTGCGTTTTTGTTCAAATCGAATCCATTCATCAACTTTACCCAATTTTGTTGCAATTGCTCTGATTGTTGCTGTGCCATGTTCTGTATTATCAAATAAGAACCTGATTTTTTCAATCCTTGAACCATTAATATAGAATTCATCATTATTTTCAGATAATTCGTCTCCAGAAAACCACCAATCGACATCTCTCTCAGCATTTACCCGTATATAGTTTTCATACACCTTCCTTAAAACCGCATCTTCTTGAACGCGATCCTTAGGGACTACTAAAACGCCCTTTTCGTGCGTCGAAAAATATTTATCATGTTCTATTCCTTCAAACGAAAGTATCTGTTGTTTTGCGAATAAATTATAATAGTATTCCCATTTTGATGAATCAATTCCATTGAGCAACAAGTTGTTTACAAGTCTAATTATTATCAACGATTTAACATCTAATTTTTTAATAGAAATATCTGCTAATTCTTTCTGATGAAGCATCATTGCGCTTTTGATTGTTTCAAACGCATTCTCATGGACCAATGTACTCAATTCATAATTGAGCATTCTGCTATTGCTAAATTCTATAAGTGAAATAAGCTTATAGAGATTCTGTAAATCGCTTGAACTATACCATTTTTCATCTTTATGTACAAAATACAAGCTCTCCCCGTCAACATAAAAATCCTCAAACTTTGTTCCTTCTAGTAAAACGACATCTGTAGAAGATATATATGTAATATCCTTACTATTTGTCTTTGCTAAACTTTTATTAGCAATGGGAGAGAAATCAATGTAGAATAAATCCTCGTCCTCCTCTGTAATCGTTCCAAGAAATATACTTGGTTCGGCAGGCAGATCCAATGCATCATATACCCACTTCAAATCGAATGAAAATGGCAGGCTATCTCGTATTCTTCCTTTATCAAATTCAATTGTCATTATGTTCTCATTTTTGGTACAATAATCTAGATCACTTATATACTTCGCCAAAACAAATTCTATGGCATCAGAAACACTATCTGACTTTGAAGCCCAATTTTTAATAATACTATTCTGAATCCAGTCATTATCATTCAAATCATCAAACAAATAATCAATTGATATACGTTTTTTTTCAAGTAATATCATGCATAAGCCTAGACTTATTCGATTTATAACAGAACGATTGTTACCCTCAGAAAATAATTGTAGCCTTCCCTCTTCTATACAATCCATGAACCTACTCGGAAGGCACACTTTCCCGTCCCTGCCATTTATCTGCCCTTTTACAACCCATTTGTCCTTTGAACAAAACGGGTTTAATGGTTCGAAACTGCCTTCAGGTGTCCTTATTATCATTTTTTCTATAAGGACATTTTTACAGTTTTTCTCATATAATAATCTCAAGAACTCTTTCGGAGATTCTTTAATCGCATCAGAATAATCTATTGCAGTTCCCTCTACATTCAATTCTACAAAATGACCGATTGGCATATGATGAACATTATATTCAGCTTCAACTTTACCTTCGACTGTTGCACCAAGAAAATATGCTTCATCTTCATGCCTTATTAGTACTTTTTTGCTTTTAACATTGTAAAATACCATAACCTGATTATTTCTAAAATTACACATATCCGTGGTATCTACACGTATACACGTCCCATCTAAATACTTGATAAACTTAAGATTACACGTATTTATTAACTCCTCAAATTGCTCAGTTGGTTCTTCACACGTTGCTCTATACATCTCAACGGCAAGCTGTATTAGATTAATATGATACGGCTCGATCTTAGTATTAATAAACGATGGATCTAAAATAATATTTCCAAGCAGTTTATTTACTGGAAAATAGCGATTTCCATCATCATCACAAATTTTAAAAATATACTTAATTGGTTCTAAATCGCTTAACAACACTAGCAATTCGTCGTTTTGTAATTCTATTTTTGACTTTAAGCTGTCTCTTCGCTGATATAATTCATTCAAAAAATCAATTAATACAAGGCTTGAGCTATCCTTTCCATACTTAGCGATTAAGTTGATATTGTCAAAAGCAGCAAATGTATCTTTATAAAACCTTTCTATAATGCATTCATTTTCTGCCCATTGAATCGCTCTCAATGTAGCATAAAATAAATCTGCTACAGTCTCTCTGTCATCAGATGACTCAGATACACTCCAGTTTGCTATTTTTTTTAATAGTTCAGCACATAATTCCAAATCGCCTGTATTAGCCTGTACATCCAATAGGTCACTTTTAAAATCCATTAGCATTATCCTCTTCCACCTTTATTTTTATCTTTTTAAGTGAATCTACCAGCATCCGATATTGTTCCGTCAACTGCTCCTTATCTATCGCATTCAAATACATATTTTGTACCCACAGAAGTTCATCGGAACCAATTTGATGTTTCTGAATCAAGTAATATAATTCCCCTAATAAATTGCCAAAGTTAATACTGTTAAGCGGCACTCTACCAAAAAAATCATTAGTTAATGCATAATACAATTCATTTGAATGTGAAAATAGATAATCATAAAAGCGTTTGAAAGCGCTTCCCCTTCCAATTGTACTTTCCATAATTTTACAAGCATATCTTTTAAAGTAGCTTTCGCTCGCTTCATAATATGTTTTTTGGCTAAAAAACAAACTAATATCACTCACTTCAAACTCATTAGAATTAAGATATTGTTCTATATCTTTTCTTCTTTCCGCTAGTGTCACATAACCTTTATAGTCAGTATCTTGAAGATCGTATGTAAACTTATCTTTTCTAAGAATCTCTCTTTTTTGCTCTTGTGTTAATGATTTTATAGTTCCATACCAGCAACTCTTTTCATCATTAATCGGAAGGCCATATGATACCAAGTCGTTTATCATAGAATTATACATGGCACTTGAATTATTCTCTGGTTTAACGAAAACGATTATATCATCCACATATCTATATAGGTGATATATTGTCCGGTCATATTTTGACAAGACACTTGAAATAATTGAATCGAGATACATTTCTGATATGATTCTTGCATATGCTGGTCCCTGCGGAACCCCCTTCCTTTTCCCATCAGATAACATTCTCATTACAGCATCGTTATAATCAACAAGGAATTTAAACAAATTCCTTTCCTCAGCACCAAATTCTCCTTCAAATCGATTATAAACCGCCAAAAAATCAATATGATCATAAAATCCTTTTAAATCTATTGTAAACACCTCATAAGTACCCATAAACGGCACTTCCAAGAATGTCTTAATTATATTCAAATATTCCGACCATGAAGAATACCAATTATAAAAAATATCGTCCCTACTACAAAATGACAAATTATAACTGAATGAATCCCAATTCTTTTTTAGTTTACTCTGTAATAATAACGATATATGCGTTGTTAGCACTCTATCTTGTGCATTTAGCGACACAAGCCTTCTGATTTTTGTTTCATTTTCTTTTCGTTCATATAAGACTGCGCTAGGGCGCCAATTCTCACATGATTCTCCTTTTAATATTCGTGTAACTATCTTTTCCAGATTAAGAACATCCTGTTTTTTTAAATCATGCAAATTATTCCATATTGAGACATTCAACACCTCATCATTATCAACTATATACTTAATTTCTTTTCTCAATGTATCTTCTATATATAGTTCGCTTTCATTTCTAGGTGTATTAATGAGACTCACTTCTTCCTTAGGGATACGTCCAAATTTCTTTAAGAGGAAACTGTATCCTGTGTCAGTTTTATCAAGTGAACCTTCAATTTCTAAACCATATATTTTATACAAGTATTCAAACGTTGCCGGAAAGTATTTGTCCTTATATCTGCTAATGTTATCTTCTGTCTTCTTTGCATCGTAATTGGGGAAAATAGAATACAACTCCTTGACAAATATACCGCCGTCGTTTAAAGGCGAAAACGTCCCCATTACAACAAGCCAATCTTGTCTATAAGCCCTTCCTTGTTTTAATCTTTCAAAGATTTGCGAATATACTTTTGTCTCCGATAATACATTAATCGTTTCCCAAATACTCAAATTTAAATCTGGCTCAACTTGATACTTTCGGTACTTCAATCGCACTATATAATCATCTTCAACTATCCCTATGTTTTTTATGACCATTTCATAATCATTCACTGTATAATTCTGTAGAATCCTCAACTGGCTCTTTAAAAAATCATCACGATTATCATCCCTTTTTCCGTCAAACTCTCCTTCAAACAGCCACGATTGTCTCCCGGATTTATGAACAGACAAAGGCAATTTTACCTGCTTTCCTACAATATTACCTTTAGAGGTGTTAGGGTCGGGCGATTTCAACCACAAACAGCCGCTTTAAATCAGCCACCCAGAGTCGGAAAAGAATGACCAATCATAGTCGCATCAAATCAGCCATTGCTTTTCTCACTCCATTCTGATTAACTGATGTATGCCAATG
>JAFXXN010000113.1 GCA_017542245.1 Lachnospiraceae bacterium | reverse complement strand
TTCATATAATGCATCTGTGTATTCCTGAAGAGTTTCAAAATCACTTTCATCCAGGGCTTCTCTCGCTGCTACAAGCTGTTCTTCAAATGCCGATCTGTCCCAAAAAGTATATAAGATTGGGGACAAAGTACTTGATGAAACTGAAGCGTGATAATCGTTATAGAACCTGTCGGCTTCCAGATCCATCGCCTTGTTCAAAGCTTTGTATTCGGCAAGATTTGCCGAAACATAGTCTTCAGCATTTATGACAGGAACTGGCAGATTTCCGATATAAATGACACTGGCCAACAGTGCTGTTGTTACCCATCCCATCGGATTAAGGGAAAGAAATCTGATCGTCCTGAAAAGCAACTTTATGAGATTTTTCAGATTGAGATACATAAATTTCTTTCCCGCTTTTCTGGCAAAAAGGCGCAGATTATTGAGCCTGTTGTTTCTGAGTCTGTTCCTTATATCTCTTATCTTATTTGTCATAATCATCTCCTGACAAGATTATAGAAGAGCCCTCTTACCCTTTCGATATCCAGGTAGATAAGAGAGTCTTAAAATGGTATAATTACTGTGTCAAACGAGGCTAACATTAATGAAGTACACTGAATCTAATACAGTAGAATTAAAAGCAATTTTAGATGATGATATGAAGGCAGAAGTCATTGCCTTTTTAAACAGTTATCTTGGCGGTTTCATTTTTGTCGGTGTTGATGATAACGGTCATATTCTGGACTTGAGCGAAAAAGAAAAAGACCTCTATGAATCCATGGTTATTAACTGGATTCGAACAGAAGCTATTTATCCAAACTGCACAGAATTTGTTTCGACCTGGTATAACGAAGATGGTGTTCTATGCATACAGATAGAGCCAGGAAATCAGAAGCCATATTATCTGAAATCCAAAGGCCTTAAGCCAAGTGGAGTTTATATTCGTTACGGCCGTAATAAATCTCAGGCAACTCAGGAAGAGATCGCGCGAATGATCCGTGAACGTGACAACACCCCTTATGAATTGGAGATTTCCAGATTCCAGGATCTGACATTTAATATCCTCAGATTGAAGTTTGAGGAAAAAGGGTTAGACTTTTCTGCTTTCAAACCTGTTACATCCGGATTTGAGATAAATGGACAGTTTACCAATGTAGCATATTGGTTTTCTGATCAATATCAGATAGAAACAAAAATGGCAGTTTATCAGGGTCTGGACCGTGACGTTTTCAGGTCCAAGAAGGAGTATGATAGTTCCATCATTTCTCAGATAGACAATGCTCTTACTTATTTTGATATATGTAATGAAGTCAGGGTTATCATTGACGGCAAGCCGATGAGAACGGAGATACCTTCTTATTCTGATAAAGCTGCCAGAGAGGCTATCCTGAATTGTTATTGCCACAG
The DNA here is from genome assembly GCA_017542245.1 of Lachnospiraceae bacterium. Taxonomy (GTDB): domain Bacteria; phylum Bacillota; class Clostridia; order Lachnospirales; family Lachnospiraceae; genus RUG11977. Next base: position 1,223 of record JAFXXN010000113.1, on the reverse strand, counting down.
AGACTACTCAAGAAAATCAAATATCAAAATTGAATTCTTTGACGATCGTTGTGAGATCATGTCTCCCGGTGGATTTTATGACGGGTTGACTTTGGAGCAAGCACTTAATGGTGAGCAGAGTTTCAGAAATGAATATGTAGTCAAACTGTTATATAAGCTTGGTTATATAGAAAACTACGCTTCCGGGTTAAATAGAATACTGAAAGAATATGAGAGTGATGAGGAAAAACCTCAGTTACAGATTAATCCAACAAATTTCAAAGTTATCCTGCCTAATAGGAATTACGACGCTTTATATTTGCATCCGGAAAAACACATTAGTGATAATAAAGGAAATACTCCGCGCGGAGTAAACGGAGTAAATGACGGAGTAAAAACCCTAAGTCTGCGTGACTCTAATCTTTATAGAATTATAAAGAAGAACCCGGGTTTGAGGACTCCTCAAATACTTGATCTTGCTAAACCAATCGATCCGGAAATCAGTGTTGATATTATCCAAAGAAGACTCAAATCAATGAATGATCTGATTGAATTCCGTGGCGCGCCAAAAACTGGAGGATATTATATCAAGGAAAGCGCTGATCAGGAATAATACATTGTTTTCTAGAATTACCCTAAACCAGCAAAGAGATCCTACCTGTAAAAGTAGAATCTCTTTTGTTTTCTTCTGTATTCCTTCCTTCTTTTTATCTTTATTCGGTTATTCTCGCCATATCTGTCCTGAAAAATGAAAAACAGATAGGCAGATGCTCCACACAGCAGCAATATCACCATTCCCAGCAGATTCTGAAGGATCAGCATTGCCAGAAAGCCTGCAGCTGCCAGTGCAGCAGCCATTCCGATGTCATAGTTTGAAATGGTCCCGAAAAAACCGTTTTTCTTCACCAGTTTAGGTGGTATCTCATATGTATATTTCATATTATCTTCTGTCTCCTAAGAACAGATTTGATACTGTTCTTGCCATGGATCCGATGGTCTCCTGTGTTCCGGTGCCAATTACCATCTCCTCAACTGCTGTCGGCGTAGATAACAGAACGAATACCCAGGCCCATAACAGCCATACATTATATGGCGGATGAGACAGTACCATTTCCGTAAACAGCATTATTTCAAAACTGAAGATGAACTGCGACAGACATATGCCTGCCAGTTTCTTCAGCAGCTCCCCTATCGAATTCTGATTTGGCGCATCTGAAACACTTGCTCCTATGTACCACCAGCTC
>JAFXXN010000112.1 GCA_017542245.1 Lachnospiraceae bacterium | reverse complement strand
GCCACGGTAGAAGGGGAAATGTCATTAAGAACATTCCAGGACAAAGTAACTCCTGTTTTCCGAATGGAGTATCTTGATATAGTAGTTCTGGATCACACAGCCTTAAAAGAAGAATTTCTTGAAGCTGTGAAGTATCTGAAGGTGCAGCTGCCGCAGAGAGTCAGACTCATCGTTCTTTATCCAAATCTGCCGGTAGATGAACTGTATCAGCAGATGCTTGTATACGGTGTCTATGACATCGTTAATCCTGATTGTAACCCTGATAAGATGAACGACATGGCGATCGATAAGAAGATCACCAGTGATCTGTTATGGGCACTGCAGGAACCGACCACATTTGCTAATATCGTCGATAAGCTGGATGTTCATACCGCAAAACCAAACGAAGAGGCCCCGGTTGAAAAGAAACCGCTTATCAAACTTGAAAGCAAGCAGAAGCCAAAGAAGGAAACAGTTAAGCCAAGACTGCTTGGTTTCTACGGTATTACCGACAGAAGTTTCAATAATATTATTTCTGATGGGAAGTACAACGTAGTTGGAATTTATCCATCTGTAGGTGAACAGGATATCGGTAATGCAGATATTATTGCAATAGACAGATGTTCGGAAGCTGATGTGGCGTATATTGCCTCTTTAGTAGCAGTAAACCAGCATAAAGCAGTCATTACTGCGGGATATGAAAGAGAGATCGATTTCCCGGGTGTATCAGGCGTTAGTTATTTTACATATGATATGTCTCCGGCGGACTTTGCTCGACAGGTAAGTATCAATTCGATCAAGACTCTGGAACAGCAGCAGAATTCTTCAGCCGGTAATCAGACTTTTGCTCTGTACGGTGTAAAGGGTGGTGTAGGCACTACCGTAATTACAGCCATCATGGCTCAGAACTTTGCAAAGAAGAATCCTGACAAAAGAGTATGTGCTGTGGATTTCAGCTCCAGAGCCGGGGATCTGGGTGAAAAATTTGGAATCGATAAGCCAAATCTTAATATTCATGAGTGTGTTCTTAAGTTTCTGGAAAAGAAAAACGAACACCTTGATATAAATAATTACAAGAGTAAGATCATTGACTACTGTTTCCCGGTAAATGGTGTTTATGTCATGCCTACAAGTCAGGTAGATATCTATGAGTTTACCGACCGCAGATATTCGACCAGCGAGATCGCACAGATGTACAGGTTTGTTTTGAACGGATTAAAAGAGCAGTTCGATGCTGTTTTCATCGATGTTACTAAGTTTGGCGGATACTGCTATGACATTGCGCTGCAGGAAGCGACCAGGATCATTCTTGTTTCAGATGGAAAGATCGCATCAACAAATCATCTGCTGCATAAGATTGGTCAGTTGAAAGATGACAGCAGGGTATCAGTAATAATCAACCGTATTGATACCAGGCATAATGAAACAGAATTTGATGATGTTAATATCATCAGGTCTAAGTTTGATAAGGACAAGATCATAGAGCTTCCCGTCGATAAACATCTTCTGAATGAAACAAAGGAAATGGCGGTAAAGCACGGGAAACGCATAGATAAAGAATTAAACAACCTGTTCTCAAGTACCATTTTCATGAATAAGAAGAAAAAATAAGAGGTGGCAGTTGAAATTGCAGACATTGATTTGGGGAAAGGGTTTATCACGAGTTAATAATAAGGCAGAGAACAGACTCGAATAGTCAATCATTATTAAAAGATCTAAGAATAATGAGTATAATATAATAGAAAGGAAAATCAACAATATAAGCATTAGTAGACAACTACTGCTTATTTTAGTCATAATTTTTTCTAAAATATCTGTTGATTGTTAAATGGGAAAGACTGGTTGTCAATTAACATGATTACATGTTGATATATCTAATGAAGTTTTGAACAGAGAAGTCGTTTTTTCTGTAAAAGATACCATAAGGTACTTTAAGCCCTCTTACTGGGATGGCGTTTTCATGTGGTGAAAGTGTTGAAATGTAATAACCGTGAATTATCATTACGCCTTCACCATTAATAACATGAAGGTCAATGATTGAATCAGCCTGTCCAGAAACACCGTTATAGTTAATGTGTTTTTTATCAAGAGCAGATAATAAGACCTTATTTTTGTATAGATTCTCATTATCATAGTAAATGTTCAGCCCCTCCAAATCTTTTAGTGAAACAGTTTTTTTGTTTTTAAATAATTTTTTCCCATAGGCAATACACACTGAATCAAGGAACATCTCATGGAACATTAAAGAGTCCAGATCATCTCTGTAATAACCAAAATACAAGTCAATTTCTCCATTCTTCAGTCTTTCTGGTAATTCCCAATATCTCCCTGAAGAAACAAATTCAGTATTAGACTCAGGGAACTCTTTCTGATAACCAAACACATAGTCACAAATAAATGGCTGATAGAATATGCTGTCAATGCCGATTTTTAAAGTATCCTTATTTTGGCATTTATTGAGAACTGTGTTGTATGTTGACGCTATAGTTTCAAAGAGTGGGAGAAGTTCCTTACCTTTATTGGTAAGCTGCGTTCCTCGTTTATCACTTGTAAAAAGCGATACACCCAGCTCATCTTCCATCTTTCTCATGTAAACAGTCAGATTCTGCTGATATACCCCTAATTCTTTAGCTGCTGTAGCAAAGCTGTTATGTTGAGCTGTAAGAATGAATCCCTGTACCTGTATAAAGTTCATTGCCGACCTCCAAATCATAAATATGTATGCATACATTATAATAATGTTTTACGCTAAAAAACAATCAGAATATAGTAATTCTTGGGAAGAAGGTGATGAGGGATAAAAAGAGGAATAGCGGGTATAGTATTATGTGCTTTAGCTGCTCTAATTGTTTTGTCTGCTTGTTCTGTAAAACGAGAAAATCCGTCTGATGTTAAAGCGTGTAATCTGTTAGAACCTTGTAGCATAGAGAACGATGGCAATGGTTTCTTAGAGAATACAGGTAAAATTCAAGAGATCTCTTTAGAAGAACTATACGACAGAATCAATAGTAGAGGCACTAGTATGATTTTTATTGGTAGAGATTCTTGTAAGTGGTGTAACAAAGTAAAGAGCATTATAACAAACAACTATATCCAATCAATTACATACTATTTTAACATTGACTTAGTTCCTGAAGAGAAAAGAGATGAGTTTATTTATCGAATTCAGGAATTGGTAAACCTAGATTCTGAGGAAATAGGTGTTCCATTGTTAATCAAAGTATGTGATGGTATATGTTTAGAAATTTTGAATGGACTTCCAGAATACAGTGTTGCATCTGAAGAAATTGAAAAAATCTGGCTAAATAACATAATAGTAACGTTTTTAAGTGAAAGGAGTTCGTAAATGAAAAAAATAATAAAAATAGGATTAATAACAATGTTACTTATGGGTAGTTTTGTAACTGCGGTAAATGCGGAGGAAAATGATTACGTTATTAACGGTTACATTGTAACTATGAACGGTATTTCATATGACCTATCAACAGAAGAGGGCAATTATAACCTTGTTGCTGATAACCAGAGCATGACTACTGAAGAATACATTGAAATACTTAACAGGGTATATGATGAAATATTAATCCCTATACAGGAGAATATTGGAGGAGAAGGAACAAATGAATATGTTCCAGATGATCCAGGTGGTGGCGGAGGATATACATATTTTCATTCTATGTCATGGATTTACAGATCAGATGATGGGTGGAATCTTTCGTTAAATCCAAAAACAAATACTAGATCAAATATACCGGACAATCTTAGTGGATGGAATGAAGTAGTTTCATATCAAAGCTCAAACTCTCATTGGTATAATGCAGCCAGTTTAAAAGGGCAATATATATGTCACTTCTGGTTTGCACCAGCCTCAAAAACATATTGGAATATTGCACCATCCATACCGAATAAAAGCGCTTTTCAATGGGTAATTGATAAATGCAATTAAAAAAGAAGAGATTAATTCCATTTGCTTTATGTGTGATTATCTTTATGATGATAGCTTATCTGTGGTTTACTACTCCACCAGTTGATAAAGTAACAGTTATTTCCGATCATGTTACAATTCGCATAGGAGAAACAAAGGAAATCATAAAAGATGTTTATCCAGATGCCTCTTTCAATAGGTTTAATATCGTCTCAGAAGATCCATCTGTTGCAGAAACTATGAATGATAAGTTTTCTGTGAAAGGGGTTAAGGAAGGAAATACCGTGATCAAATGCATGGATAAAAAAGATATCATTAAAGTAATCAATATAACAGTTATTCCGTGATTTTCGATTACAGAGAAGATAGTGCAACAAAAGGTGTGAACTTTTGTTGCACTATCTATTTGTCTGAGAAAAAAGATGAAAATGGATTTACAATAGCTGATTTATAAACATTAATGGTTTCAATATCACTGGTATTCATGTTTATAGCACAGGTAATCATTTTTTGATAATCGTGATCTTTATTCATTTAAAAACTCCTATCTTTATCAGACTATTATGCCTTCTATAATAACACGAGTAATAAGTGCTAATTATGGGGGCTTTTTATATGAGAAAAAATAGAAACTATGAAGAGATGGATCTTATTGCTGTCCCATCTTCTACTTTAATTACTGAAGATAATGTTGCTGGACTGAATGAGAAACTTAAGAGTACCATTGCTGAAAAGTATGATAAGGAACTTAAGACAATAGAAGTATCCAGAGGTTCCGAGTTAGAAAAAAACATCAAGGACAGCATCATTGACTATATCAATCAGAATAATATCGTTTTTCAGTCAAACTCTTTAAAGTTGAAAGTCATAGAAGACTTCATGATTGGTTTGAGCGGATACGGTATTTTACAGCCGCTTATGGATGATGATGAGATCGAAGAAATATATGTATATGCTCCTGATAAGATCTGGTATCTGAAGGAAGGTAAAAACATTCTTTCTTCAATCAGATTTGAATCTCCGGAAAAACTTAAGTCATATATTGATAATGCTTTGGGAAGAATTGGAAGGACGATTAATAATGCTAACCCAATTGAAGATGGTCGTTTACCGGATGGCTCCCGTATAGCGGTAAGTGCGTCTGCCTTATCTCCAAACGGCTATACCATGAACATCAGAAAGTTCAGAAAGGAAAGGATCACTCTTGATAAGATGATCGAATTCGGTTCCATGGATGAAGGCATTAAAAACATGCTTATTGCCATTATCAATGCAAGGCTGAATTTCCTTGTGTCTGGGGGAACAGCTTCCGGGAAGACCACATTGTTAAATGCCATGAGTCAGTATATCCCGGAAAATGAAAACGTGGAGAGTGTTGAGGATAACATTGAACTGCAGCTTAATAGAGAATTCTGGCTGCAGCTGGAAACAAGAAAAGCAAATCTGGAAGGAGAAGGTGAGATCACAATGGCAGACCTTCTGGTACATATTCTCAGAAGATCTCCGGAAAGGATCATCGTTGGTGAGATAAGAACACCACAGGTAGCGGATACCTTTATGAATGCCATACAGACAGGTCATGATGGAGTCTGTGCTACCATCCATGCTAACGACCCAAAGAGATGTCGTGCCCGTATGAGTAAGCTGGCCTCAACAGCAAATAATACTCCATATAATTCCAACCTGGATGACTTTGATCATTCCATCCACATCATCATTCAGATGAAGAGGGATGAGATAGCAAAGAAAAGAGTGATCACATCAATTGATTTTGTATCTGAAAACAGCCAGTTGATCAATCTGATGGAATATTACAGAAAGAATGATAAATTCGTTCACAAACCATTGCCTGCAGAGTTAAAGGAACTCTTCTATGAGAGGGGAGTTGAATATGAGGAATAAAAGAGCATATCTTGGTGCCGATAAAAAGAAGAAAGATTTTACCTTCAAAGGTGATTTCTTTTCTTCAATGAAGAACGGCAAACTGCCAATCAACTTTACACTGTTCATGATCCTCTCAGGTATAAGTGGTTCATTTATATATATCCTATATATGTTGACCATAAAGTCTCATATGGTAGCCATGTTTACTGGGATCCTGTCATGTTTTCTGCCGTATTTGTTTATGAAGACACCGATGCTGTTAAAGAGAACGGTTGATGATGCCATGTCATATAAGGAATTTGTAGCGATCCTTCAGTCAAGTATAAATGCGACAAACTCAACCAGAGAGGCGCTTATCATGACAAGTGAGCAGGATGACCTGGATCCACAGATCAGGAAGATAATGAACAGGATCATCAGTGACATCAGATTGGGTGACAGTGTAGAGGAGGCATTAGGAAGGGCCATAGAACTGTCAGACAATACTTTCTTCAAGATGACGCTCACCATCCTGAAGATCAATCATAATGTCGGAACAGATAAGACGATCACAGCGCTGAATAATATCCAGCGAAGCATGTTATCCATTATTGATAATGTTCAGCTGTTAAGAGATAAGATCAACTCCGTAATCGGAGCAAAGGCTATATTTATTCTCATTCTGTTAGCAGCACCGGTGATCCATTCGTTATGGACAGATGAGATAACCGGAACATTTTACAGTGATTCCATGAGCCAGATTCTGATGTGTGGGATCATGGCATTCGGTTTCTTTGGACAATGGGTGTTAGACAGACAGGCTGGCAATGCAGTCAGGGAGGTATAGGCAATGATAGAAGAAATCATAATTACAACATTGTACCTGATAGCACTGACCTGTGTACTTGTCTTGATCTATCAGTATAATCCAAGCCATAAACTGAGTTATTTCTCTAATGTACCTAAAATCAATACATCTGTTTTTGATAAGATGATGGCTAATCCCTGGATCAAGGAAAAAATCCACTATATTACTACCGGGAATGGAATTAAGGATGATTCTCCGGACAAACTGTTCAGAGATGTATTGAGAAGCTGCCTTTATGCCTTAGTGGCATTCATTATTTTTACTTCTCTTGGATTTACTGTTGTAGGATTCGCGGTAGCGATCCTGTTCATCAGTTGGGAATTTATCCATAGAATCGTAAATAAGGGAGAGTATAAGAAGAAGTATATTTCAAGTTTTTACACTTTCCTGAATTACATCATATTGTACCTTTCAGGGGGAGTGGATATGAGAACATCCATCATTGAAGTTAACAACCTCATAGACGATAAAAGTCCTATTAAAGATAGACTGAATGAGGTAGTAGCAAAGAATGCGATTACCGGTCTGGCAGGTGATACATATATTGATGCCCTGAAAGCACTTAATAAGGATCTGAATTATTCTGAGATCAATAACTTCATTTCCACAGCAAAAAGAACCCAGGAAAGGGGAGACCCAATCGTTCCTTCTTTGCTGAGTCAGATTGATGACATTTATAAAAAGGTCGAGATCGACAAGAGAAGTTACATTGCTAATCAGGATAATATCTTCAGCTCTTTGCAGATACCGTTATGTATGATGCCAGCATTATTGGCATTTATGATTCCAATGTTCTTATCTGCGTTTAGGGCGTTATCAATGTTTTAACTCAACTCATATCAAACTATTAGTCCATATAAATAACATCCACAGTTAATGTCTTTTTAATAATTTAACAGCTTTTTTCTTAATCATCAGATGAACTATCCTTTAAATACGGAGGTATGAAAACATGAAAAAACTGTTGATGCTTTTATTATTAGCCTTTCTCGTTACGGCTTGTAGTCATAAAGAAACCGAATCAGTACAACCTAAAGAAGATGAAATGATAATTCAATATATTATTGAATCTGAAGAGATCTGCCGTGTTGATTTTGTGTCCGATCTTAATGGAAAATATCTGAGAATGGGTGGGTTTGCTGATTTCGACAGAAAAACTCTGAAAGGAAACAACGACATTTACATTTCCTATTCCCACCAGGATATTGAATTAAATAAGGAATGGGATAACGGTGCGTTGTTTGAAGGTATTATTACTCAACAGCTTCATTTATATGATAAAAATGAAGAAGAAATTGCGGTTATTGATAATCTTACAATACCTGTTGAACTTGGAACAGTTAAGATAATAATCATTGAAAAAGAAGGAAATGATTACGTAGCTATGAGCACTACATAGGGGATGAAGAGAATCATATGTATGATAGTTATGGCTCATTGAGCTACAGCAGAAATAAGACTTATCAGAGATTTGTATTTGCAAAAGAAAAGAATTGTTTGGGTGAAAGACCAAACAACTCCAAATATGATACAAAGAATAAGCGGGATATTTGAAAGAAAGCCTTTGATTTCAAAGGAAATATAGCCTTTTCTAAATTTTAAGTGATTTAGGAAAGGCTCTTTTTTTTATGCCTGGATTTAAGGAAAGCAAGAATTGAGGCAATATAATTTAATAGCGAAATTTTTATATGTTGCAGTTGATTGGAGATTTTAATGAAAAAATTATTGTATGTTTTATCATATAAATTCATATTAAATCATACAAAATCACATCAAATTATTGATTATTTATTACAAAAAATATATAATAATAATTGTTAAGGATATCAATTCAAAGGAGATGAAATTATGACTGTAGCTGATAAGAATGAAGAAAAATGGGTAGGCATCGAAGAAGCCGCTAATCATTTAGGAGTAAATAAAGATACTATTAGAAATTGGATAAAAAAAGAAAATGGAATACCAGCTCATAAAATAGGAAAGCTATGGAAATTTAAATTATCAGAACTTGACGAATGGGTAAAAAGTGGTAAAAGTGCCATAGACAATTAAATTTTATAGGCGGTGTGAAAATGATAAATAATGTAGTAGTTAATGCACTGAAAATAATAAATGGTTATTTAAATCAAAACTATAGTAACAAAGAGTTACTAATAAGGGAGAACTATAATTACAAATTACAATTTTATAGTTATTGATTTATAGTAATTTACCGAAAAGATTGTCAGTAATGACAGTCTTTTTTGTTATATATTGACTTTTAACGATAACTACTATAAAATATAGTAGTGTAGTTTATAGCAAAAAAGGAGATGTGGAGTATATGAAAAATTATGACAACTATTTTCTTCCAGTAGATAATATGGAAGAAGCAAAAAGATATTATGAGGAAATATTGGG
>JAFXXN010000008.1 GCA_017542245.1 Lachnospiraceae bacterium | reverse complement strand
ATTATAACCTCATCGCCATAAAAATATGTCCCCTTCTGATTATGATCCGGGTCCTTAAGCATTTTTAACTGAACCTGATCCATTCGGTAATTGTTCCACAGCACAAACTTCTCATGATTCATGTATTCCGAATCATATCTGACAAGGCCATACTCAATTAAGTCTTCCAGATATTCTCGAAGCTGATCGTCCATAGTAACATTAAGTGCAAAGCTACTCCCATCTTGGACAATAGCCTTGTTTTTCATCATAAATCTTATGGCATGCTCTACTTCTTCAGCTTTAAAATGGTCAATATCCTGCTCAAAGAAATCATAAATCGCTTTTTCTTCCATACCACCGTTCATAAGCATCTTTATTATTTCATACTCATGGCATCTCACTAATGGGAGCAATGACGAGGCATATTTTATAAATGCCATCTGAGAATCAGTGAACAGTGGCAGGTTTTCCTCTCCTATCCCCACAAGAAAACTATAATAACAGCACGTCTTTCTTCCACCTATTTTTGTATTAAAGAACCGCATAATATCCGGAGCACAGTCATTGTTAAGATAATCCATGTGCTTAGGATAAAACTCGCTATTACTATACTTTTTGAAGTTGTAATAATCCTGCTTTAGGTAGTTGATACCATTAAAGTTCTCATTATCAATATACTTAATAATGTCAGTCTGACTTTCCTCGTCAAAATGAACCCTAACACCATAATCAGATAGTCCCAGAGCCTTAAAATCATCCTTTACAAGGCTCTGCATAAGCCTCTTTTCCAGAATAAAATTCTTTGCAAGACTGCCCAACGCAAATGCCACCTGAACACTTCTCTTATAGCTATTACCGATAAAGTCTAAGACTGTAACATATGATTTGCCTTCATATTTTCTAAGTCCACGCCCAAGTTGCTGAATGAAAATAGTTGAGCTTTCTGTTGGCCGCAGGAATAACACCATGTTGACTCCCGGGATATCAACACCTTCATTTAAAATATCAACTGTGCATATTATCTCGAGTTCTTTGCCATCATCCTGCAGATCATCATATGCACTTTTTCTTTCTGTAACAGTGTTAAGTCCTGTAAGATATGCAGTATGGTAATACTCTCCCAGTTCTTCAGCCATCATCATGGCATGTGTCCTGTTTTTACAGAAAGCGAGTGCTTTAAGTTTTCCTTCTGGTCTGTACAGCTCTATCTTATCTCTGATGAAATCGCAGTGATCAGCCGAGGCCAACTGTGAAATGAGTTGCCTCTCCTTATCTTTGGTCAATCCATAGTCAACAAGGCTGTCTCTAATGCCATAATATCTGAACGGCACAACCAGATCATTGATTATCGCATCGCGAAGCCTAAGTTCATAAGGAACATTTGAATCAAAAAGGTCGAAAACATCCTCATTATCCATTCGCTCCGGAGTAGCTGTCAGCCCTATAAGAAATTCCGGATCAAAATAATCAATAATCTTCCTGTAAGAATCTGCTGTGGCATGATGGCATTCATCTAGGATAATATAGTCAAAATCATCCTTTCTAAACAGCTCCAATGATCTGCTAAGTATAATGTTTCCTGCAAATAAAAAATCCGCATCTAATTCTTTCGATGACTGACTATAAATGCCATATGTCTTCTCTGAGCCAAAAACATCCTGAAATGTTTCAAGGGATTTTTGCATTATTGAACCTTCATGAACAACATATAATAACCTTCGCGGATCAAAATTTCTTGCATCAAACGCTGCCAGAAATGTTTTTCCGGAGCCAGCCGCAGCCACTACAAGGGCTCTTTTCTTCCCCATCGTTCTGTATCTGTTGAGTTCCTTTAAGGCTTTATGCTGCATATAGTTAGGACGGACATTCTCAATTTTCTGACCATAGTCCATATCCCAACATTCAATTGCAAAATCTATTTTCTTCTTATACCTGTTAATAATCTCCCTGTCTAAGGCAAAGGTCCCTTTCCACTTATCTTCAAACTCCTTTTGCATTTCCAGGAATACTTCTGACTTAGAATTTCTTATAACAGCTAAGTCCCATTCCACATTCTTCTTAAGAGCATACTTGGTAATATTGGATGAGCCTATAATCAACTCTGCTCTGTCATCAAATTCAAAATAATAGCCTTTGGAGTGATACCCAATTACAGAATATCCATTATCATGAAAACTCTCAAAATCAAGATGGCATTCAAAATTATCATAGCTTTCCTGCAGCTGAAGAAAGCGGATGAGCGACTCCACATCCGTAAAATTCTGATACGTTGAAGTTATCAGCTTGCCAACACATCCACGTTGTAATGCAGATTCAATATCTTTTATTATATAAACAAGTCCTGCTTTTTTTATAAAACTAACAGAAATGCAAAACTTATTACAGCTCCTAAGATTATCCTTAAGACGTTCCAAAAAAGTTTGTTCTGTGTAGTTCGTTAAAAACAGATTCTGTTCCATGCTCTATAACTCCGTATACTTTTTACTGCTCCCGTAACTCTTTTCAACAGGATACTTCTCTGCGTTTTTCTTGATTTTAGCCATAATAGCTTCTTCGATATTTATCCCCATCTTGTCAGCCATTTGAATGCAGTAGTTCATGATGTCTGCAAGTTCTTCTGTTGCAGCTTGCTTATCATAATCAGGACTCCACTGAAAGCATTCAAGAAGTTCTGCCGCTTCTATTGAAATACTTTTTGCCAAATTTTCCGGCGTATGAAACTGATCCCAGTTCCTGTCCTCAGTAAACTTTATAACTTCTCTTTTTACGTCTTTAAAATCCATGTCCCCTTAAAACCTTTCCACATATTTCATAAAATGATCGCGAAGCTTATCATCACACACATAAAGATATGTCCCCATGATTCCCCTTGTCATGAGAACGTAATATATATTTCTGATGTATAGATCAAGTTCTTCGTCTGTTGCCGACTGCTTTCCTCGTTTGTCATAATATCTTGATCTGTCTACATATATTTTGTGATGAACATCATCATATTTGATGTCCTTTCCAAGAATAACAAAGGCATAGTTAAGATCATAACCGGCGCTGGTATGAATACATCCAACTTCATCAATTGCCCCATCACTGTTTATCCAGTTGTTAAGGCAATGATTCCACCTCTTTCTGATTCCATCTATTTCAATATCGAAAGCAGTTTTGTCATTCTTCGTCTTCCATTCCCATGCATAACCCGCCAGCATGCGACAGAGTTCCATATCATTTTCTTTAACATATAGTTCCCTGTTAAAACTTCCAAAATCAGAAAAGATCTTGAAATCATACTCAGCAAAAGTCTTCTTGGGTACATCGATATCATGAAGAATATCATTCACATAATTTATGTATTCTTCTCCACCCTTGACGCGCATTTGCATTTTTAGGAAATGTGCCACATAAGCACCGATTCGTTCTCTCCTGCCAAGTTCCAGCTTTACCTTATCTTCAAATACTTCTATTGTTGTCCCTGAAGGCCCTGATAACTGATCTGGGTCAAAGAAAAATACCGGCGTCTTTGCAATCTTAAGAATCCAGTCGAGCTCTGTTGCATCACCTGGAAGTCCCAGCTTTTTATTATTGTTATCATAAGCCTGGTAACCCACGATGCTTCGCCTTACCTGAAGCTTCTGTGCTTCATCAACAAACAGGATATCCCATGATCCTGCCTTCACAGCTTCAGATGCGCCGATAACATCCTTTGATGCCAGGCCTTCAATCTTTTTGAAAAGACTTTTCAAAGTTGCGCGCAGCGATGTCTGCGGAATGATAAGCCCCATCTTCATACTACGAAATGTATACTCATGAGTCCTTTCATCCTGATAGTCCCTTAGGTACTTCATAAGATAAACCGCTACGATCGTCTTTCCAGTGCCGGGACGTCCTTCCACAACTATCGGAAGCTTTTTGCCTGCACGTATTTCAAAAATAATATCATCAGCGAGTTTCTTCTGATCTTTATTCAATTCTTTAAATGGTGAATACTTGTAGAACTCGCTGTTTTTTATCTGCTCAAGAGTGTGCTCAGCGAGATTGTATGACCTGAGTTCATTCCACAGTTCTTCAAAGGTATCGTCATAATCTGGCTTTTTAAAATAATTCTTGTTAGCGATACCGTCATTTTTATTTGTGATTGTGAACTTCCGATCAGCAGAAATAAACTGTATAAGTTTTGACTCATAGTCGAAAGTAACAGACTGATTAAATCTGTCAGAATATATGAAATGTACCTGATTAAACTCACGCTTTTCATGATTGTTATAATGCTGCTTCATTCTCTCTGCAACATTAGTAGACTCGCCGATATAAACTTTATCTCCATTCTCGAGGATATAAAGCATTGGCCAGTTATTAAGATAATCAGCGTTCCCATAATTATCACTTGGGAATCTGCGATTTGTTATGACATACAGGTTTTCCTTTACATTTTCCGTTTTTATCATAATTGCTCCAATCGAAAACATTTCAAAGCAACTACAATAAGTATACTACAAATTCAATTTTATATATTTATCCGTTCCTATCCTTAATAAATGTTTCAGACTTTCCCCACACAAAAAAGCCTTCTCACTTGCAATGTGCGCACTAACGCTGCAAGTGGTGCATCATGCGCCCATGATGCTCACTTGTTGAGGCACATCCCCAATCCCCTTAGCATCAGATTGAAAATCTGACTACGCTCCTACGGAGCTAAATGAAAAAAGTCGCCAAGATGATGGCATAGATTTGGGCACTGCCTTAGATGACAGTGCCCTGATTCTTAACGTGTGTATTCACGTTCCTTATTTTCTTTCTGCTGACCATCGATGCCAAGCATCTGGTCAATATCATACTTTGCAGTCTGATATAACTGCATATCTTTCTTTACTTCTTTGTATTCTGCATAAGCAGCTTTCTTTTTAGCCAGGACTTCATCATACTCTGCAGTTAGTTCTTTTACTGATGGAAGCTTTCCTTCATAATTGTTAAAAGAATCTTTGGCAGCTTTATGAGCCATGATATCTTCCTTGTGCTCTGCAAAAAACTTTTTGCTGTAACCGGACTTGCGGTAATCAGCATAGACATCTCTGGTCCTTGCATAAGTTATGATGCTACCACGAAGCTCTGAGATTTCTTTAAGCCTTTTTTCATAAGCCTTTATGTCAGAGCTTAGTTTGCTGAAACGATCCGAAGTATCTCCTGCTCTTTTCTCCAGTTCGTTGTAACTCCGAAGCCCCTGTTCCTGGAAAAAGAGAATTGCCTTCATGACATTTTTTACATTGTATTTCTTCGCCCACATCTCATAGCCAGGGCCTTTTCCTTTTGCAATGATGTCCTGAATATTAAGGAGAAGATCAAAACTGTCATCTCTGTAATAAGGAGTGCTGTTCTGTTTAAGTTCAGCACCTTTAGCAACACCCTGGGTCTTCTTTACCAGCTCATCCTGAGTATATCCTCTTCCAAGCGATCTAAATCTGATGAAGCGCTGCTGGCCATTTCCTCTGACAGAAATATGTTTTCCCCTTTTAATCTCATAGCCCTGCGCCGATAATTCTTTCAGAAAATCCTCAAAGGTCTTTGGTTTTTTTGAAAGAGCTATATCTATCGCCTCACGTAACTTGTCACGGAAGCTCGGTCCATTATCTTCATGAATGTAAGTCGTCTTACTGTGATATGGAGCCGGAGCGATAACGGAATAACCATTTTCCATGCAGATAATGTTGGAAAGTTTTCCAAGCGCAATGCCCGATCCCCAAAAGTTCCTAAACTTCCTGCAGCAGTCCAGCGTAGTAGAATTAAAGATCACATGGTTATGGATATGCTTTTTGTCAGTATGTGTGGCAACTATGAAAGCATGATTGCCTTTTGTAAATCGCATTGCTGTTTCATATCCGATTCTGTTTGCTTCCTTTGGAGTAATTTCCCCTGGCTTAAATGACT
>JAFXXN010000020.1 GCA_017542245.1 Lachnospiraceae bacterium | reverse complement strand
AGCTTCTGAAGCTTTTCCTGCTCTAAACCTTCAAGAGCATAGCTTCCCATGGTGTATCCGCCAACAAATGACTTAACGCCATAATAAACACCGGCAGCGCTGCAGATTGTTCCGCTAAGGTAAGAGAATACTGTATCTGCATCCTTATTGTTAGCTATGGAGTATACCAGTCCTACTGCGTTCTCAAGGAAACTGTCTCCAGAGCTTACGATACCTGGTGCTCCGGTGCCTGCAAGAAAGATTGATTTTAAGAGTCTACCCTTAGAACTTCCTCTTGACAGATTACCGATTATCCTGCCTGTTGCAAAGGTATTAAAGGACTGTATCAGCATTGATGCAGCAGCCTTATAGTTTCCTTCCAGGAAGTATACTCCTGCATTCATAAGATCCGCAACATATCCCAGCGGTCCCGGAAGAACACCTGCGATATTAAGGAAACCATGCATTAAATTTGCATACGGTTTCAGGATGTCCAGAGGATTCAGTCCAAAAGGATCGTTATAATTAATCGGATTGCCCTGAACATATGCGTATCTGTTAAGGCTCTTACTGTTATCAATACTTCCGACAAGTATATCCTGATTGATGAAACGTTTTATTTCAGTATCATAGTATCTCTGACGCATGTAGTAAAGACCATTTTCATCAGTCATGACGCCAAGCATTCCGTTATAGAGGAAGTATATCGGTTTCTCACTTTGAAGTTCTGCTAATATCAGTTCTTTCTCAGACTTTTCTCCACTTCTTATAGACAAGAGCTCACCATATGTTCCATAACTGAAGCTGTAGAGAAGACCGCCTTTTTTGTCGGTTATCTTTCTTGTGCTTCCCAGATGGTCAAAGTGATATATAAGTATTCCTTCTGATACAGTGGTATTTTGTGAGTATGATATATTCGACGGATTTGAAGTATCATCTTTAGAAAAACTCTTTTCAGATTTTCATACTCCGAGAGATAATCGAAACATATATCAGCAGACTCAATACTATTAGTCTCTTCTACATATTCAATATCAGACAGATATGCTCGGAAATACAGAGCAAGCGTATCTGCATCATACACTTTATGCGTATCTGTCATACCATAGCCCCATAAATCGGCAATATCTTTATTACTGATGTAGGGAGCTTTGGAATCAAATATAAGTAGCAAATGGATATGCCATGCGTTACCATGATTCTCACCTTGTGGCTCGGCTACTGCTATAAACTTAAAATTCGACTTTGACTCTGACATCTTTTGTTTTCTCAGATAACTGCGGAGCTTACGCAGGAAAGCCTTATTATCTTTGAACACTCTTTTGCAGTCTGTCATTTCTTCTTGATATGTTAATGTAATCCACTTACATTTTGCAGGACTGGTAGCATTGCACCGAATCAAATCCATAAGAGAATTTATGCTTTTGCGTACACTTTTGGGTGACTGAAAACGATTTTCTGTATGTCTGCGTTTCTTCACCTCACCTGTCGATAAATCCACGAACTCATCCTTTGAAAGATTTTTTATAGGACACTTCTTGTTTTTACCAACAGTAAAAGTTACCTGTGCAGTGTTACCTGCTAACTTAAGCGATACTTCGGCATTCTGAGGTAAATAAAGCTGATTTGAATTAATAGAATGAATTTTGGTCATAAGCAAAACACTCCTAACAAAATAATTTTGCTAAGAGTGCTCTCATATCAGCTTAATGGAACTAAACTGAAGATTCATTATTCAGTTTTACTTAAATATTCCCAACTGGGGCTAAAACCGCTATTTCTTGCTCGTTACTACCGTAACTCGCTTCCCTCACCCTTATAATCTGACCCTGCTTCGCAGAGAGTTATTTCGGGTTCGGAATGGTGGTTGGATTTAGTTGGTTGGGTTTTATCGGAAGGGAGTGATGGTGCTAAAGTATTGATATATCATTAAATATATTTCAGAGCTAAATCTGAACTTAGATTTATTCCATTTTCATTACATATCTCATACCAATTGTAAACATCAGCAAAATGAATTTTATCCCATTTTTCATACAATTCATTAATTG
Source organism: Lachnospiraceae bacterium (assembly GCA_017542245.1). Classification (GTDB taxonomy): domain Bacteria; phylum Bacillota; class Clostridia; order Lachnospirales; family Lachnospiraceae; genus RUG11977. The sequence continues at coordinate 1,264 of JAFXXN010000020.1, read as the reverse complement.
AATTGGCTATTTTTATACCAAAAACACCTACATCTTCCCAATAGTTGTAAATCTCACTTTCAGAATAGTCGTATATCTCATGATCATAAAACCTAATACTTCCATCTCTTTTATCAAAACAAAATGCATCCCCAGTAGCAAAATTAAATAGAGGATACCAATTTATTATCGACTGATATACCTTTAAATCATCAAGTTCTATATCATATATATCTTCCATAATCCCCACCAATTCTGCATGTTCTTTCTCTAAATCTATATACGAGACAAAATTAACTTCCCCCAAATACTTCTCCTCGTCGAACCATACTAAATTGAATTTTTTATAATGTTCATAAATATATTTTACATTATCATTAACACCAATTCCCAGAATATTATCTACTTTAATACTATACATTTCCTGATTACAACAACTTAATTCATATCTTTTTTCCAAATATGATTTCAATATTTCAAAATAATTGTATTTCAATTTATTTTCCTCCTTTATGAAATGGATGTATTTTATAACCACTCAATCCAAAATCATCCATCATTTTCCCTGCGAATTGAAAAATATCTTTAGCTGTAGCATCTTGATGATTATCTATCCACTCCATCCAAAGTGTGTTCCAGTCTCCTTTTCCATGAATTGAATTCATATGCATGCCTCCTTTTCCTGAGGAAACAGTAATTGTATACTGGTCAACATCTATTCCTCTTTCTGCAATAAAATCTGCATACGGCTTACTTTTCCCTCTAAATTTAGGAATAATGTGATGGTGAGCGGTTTTACCTGATATATATTTTGATGTTTCTATTAACAGTATATTTGATTTACTTCCCCCATCGCACGAATTATGAACCAGTACCCCTTGCTCACCAACAAAGTAGGTATGATAATCTTTTACCTCAAAATTATATACCTTTACAGGCTCAGTGAGTTCTTCTTTGAATACCTCTTCTACTTTTCCCGTGATGCCTTCCAGAAGCAGTATCTGATCTCCCGGTTTAAGATCCTTGGCGCATACAAAACCATTACCATTCTCTGAAATCTTATCTACTTTATAGAACGGATGCTCTGCAGTTGTGACTATCTCCTTGCCATCAATCACTACATGGTATAGTTCATATACTTCATGTTCAAAGGTTCTGACAACTTCCTTTTCTGCTATATCTCCCGTAGCTGCATCGTATGCATAAACCTTGTCACCAGGGCTTATGTTTTCTATGTTCTTATCACCGTCAGGGGTTTTTATCAATGTTCCAGCAACAAAGCATT
>JAFXXN010000111.1 GCA_017542245.1 Lachnospiraceae bacterium | reverse complement strand
TGATGTGAAGATATCAGATCGTTTAGTGACATCAGAAGTTTGCTGCCCTTCGGGATCTGATACCACTTCATGAACCCGGCCGGCTTGCCTTCTGACATGGGCAATGAATAAGATGGGCGTTCTATCATGCAATTAAGGTAATGCGCAATGAAGAATCCTATTGTGAAGATCAGTATTAATTTGATTAGAGTTTTTATCTTGTCAGGATCAGCATTTTTCCCGTTGATAATGATTCCCAACATAAAAAAGGCAATGTAAATAATCGATCCTGTTATAAGGCTGCCCCACAAAGTTCCCTGTATTTCAGGGAGTTTCCCTGCAAATAGCGGATCGTTTAATATCTTCGCTCCGCAAAGCGCGGCAGTCGAACAGAACAGGTAGGTAAAAATGGCGGCGGTAATTACTCTTCGCGTGACCTTTAAGTATCTTTCCCAAAGCTGTCTGAACAGAACTCCCAAAAAGAAAAAACATGAACCGCAAAATATACAAACCGTAAAAAAACTGATCAGCTTAGCCGGAAGGCTGTCACCTATATAGAGTTTTTCTGAGATCTGCAAATCAAAAAAAGATCCTGTGATGGCGCCGGTTATACATAATGCTATCAGGATAAGATAAAGGATTGTCCTCGGATTCTTTTTCATACTGCCTCTAATTATTAAACGCGTTCAATTTATGCTAACACGCAAACTTCCACATTTCAATCATTTGATATACCCGAATGATATAATTACCTTGTTTGAGGGAGGGGTACATTTTATGGCTGCGGCATATCAGGAATTAGAATAACAATTAAATAATGGGGAAAAACATGGATGAAATAAGGATTAGAGAACTTGTAGGCGCCAACATGGATATTGATCTGGTCAGCGATGGTGTTGATTGGGAACAAAGTGTTTGTCCATGGAATAAAGCTGAGAATAACAAAGAACATAAATGCGCAGTAAAAGACACTTCGATATGTAAATACTTCTGCGGGATAAAATATCTGGATAGTGTACTCTGCAGTTATCCTAATGAAAACAAAGATGCGTTGAATTAATGGAGCGCAAAATAAACAGCATAGAGGGATAAAGGCAAATGGAAAACATCTTTAAGCGTAAAGAGTGGGATAGAAACGATTTCTTGCAGATATGCTTATACCAGGATTTCATTCAAAAGGATAAAGATGGCTGGTTCGGTGTTGATGAGATAATCAGCAATATTACAAACTTGCGTCAGACGTGCCGTATGTCTGAATATGACTTCAATGCTTTAGAAAACCAAGTTGATAATGATGTGGATCACCGATACTTATTTAACGAAGATAAAACACTTCTCCGCATCAGTCCAGACCATATAGCGCCTAAATATGTTGAGGAAGAACTTAAGACTGCCGGAAGCATAAAGATCAAACAATCAGTGTTCAAGAAAAATCACCTTAAGTACGTAAAGGATGAGAAGCGGAAGATCGTTATCACTTCAGGTGATGAAAAGCGTTGGGAGTTTCCGTACGAAACAAATAGAATATTCTATATTGATGATAAAAGGTTCTTTATGCCTGTAGAATTAACTCGCGGCTCAGTAGTGGCAGTAAGTGCTTATCTCAGAAAGAAAACAGCCGCTCAATATCGGATGGTTTTTGTCGGTTTTCCTGCTGTGCTTAATTATATATTTGCACTCGATCATGAGTTGGAAGACTATGAAGGTAACACATTTAAATTCAGCGTTGAGCAAGTGCAGTAAATCAGGAAGAAAAGAGACTATTGTGACACCGATCCCGATATCAACTGCAATTAGATCGAAAGGAATAGCATATGGCCGGGGATAAGATGTATCAGGTGCTGAAAGCTTTGGAAACTCATTTCTCCGGGATGATATGGATTGTATCAGAGATTATATTTCGGCCAAGAAAAACGGTTTGGAATGGACATCGGAGAGAGCCCGTTACGGATTGCTTAATGAAGAAAGATCCTGAATTGTACGAGCTAGGGGCAATCCTGACTCGTATTGTATAATTGAACATATAATATTCAGAATTTGATACAGGAGGATGCATTATGATTAACGCAGCTGAATATCAAAGAAAGACTCAGGAAACAGGAGAGGAGTATCCGCTCTTGACCTTGGAAGAATTCTTTGTTGGTAATGATGACGAGTATTCAATTGCACCCAATCAGGCTGACGAAGGCCGCCCATCATTGGATGAAATCTACGCCAAATTCAAATCCTTAGAAAGCAAAGATAACATAGCCTGGATCAGAGTTATCCTTCACGATGATACAGAAATAATCGAAAGTGATGATGGTGAAGAACTGGCACTTTACGGAGATTCAATATGTGTTTGCACATGCATTAGTCAAGAAGAAGTTGAAGCTCTTATCGATTGCGATTGGCTGCAATCTGGCGGAGCGATGGAGATTGATATTGCAGAATATATTAATGATTATCCGGAGATTCCTGAAGGCTACCATTGCTTAAGAATCGAGTGGGATTAATCATGAATATGGAAACAAAGATTATTCACAACTATATAAATGGAATGCACAAAGCAGCACGTTATATCAACAGTAAAGGGGGAATAATATGGATATTGATGAGCTTAAAACAAGATTGATGAAAAAAGCTGTAGTATTTCAGACAGGAGGTTTTCGCCCGACTAATACAATAGGTGAAAGCTGGATCGGCGCGGTAAAATGGAAAATGCCAGACGATAATCTGCCCAAAGATAAAGATGGCAATGAAATGCTTCCTCTTGCCTGTATCTTTACCGGTTATTTAGAATATATTCCGGAACAGATTTCTGAAGTGAAACTGTGTAATGTCTTTATTTCTAAGAATTACAGAGAACACCTTCTTGATTTGACCGGTTATTTTCATATTCAGACTTATGATTCTATAGAAGGATTGGAAACTTTTACATGGGCATGCGAGGGATTAAAGTGCTTTCCTTTGAAACCGGAACTTGTAGAGGATGATTGTCCACAATGGGATGGCGGGATGGATCCTGAATTGGAAGATGCTGTTATAGAATTGGAAAATAGCGAAGGAATAGAATATTACGAGGATATACATACTAAGGATTATTCGACACACAAAGTTGGTGGATATCCTGCGTACATCCAAGCAGGAGATTGGGATAAGAAGTATGAGTTTATCTTTCAGATATCATCAGATGATAAAGTTGGCCTAAACATAGTTGATGGCGGAAGCTTCTACTTTTTCTACAGCAAGGAACTGAACAAGTGGGATATTCAATGTGATTTTTATTAATAATTTTTTGAGTGCACAACTGATAAACCTTAAATGAAATAATCAGCAGTTATCAAAACTGATGCATGGCAATAGTGTTTGAAGGAAGCGATTTTGATTATGGGGAAAAAGAAGAGAGAACACGTAGTTTTCGATCAAATGCTAAAGCAGAAAAAGAGTATCCCTTTTTCGAAAACAATAAGTGACAGCCCGCAAAAACAGAAAACAAAACCTTTGAAGTCAAAATAATAATAAGTAAACTAATTGAGAAGCAGGTGTGGAAATGAACGCATTGATAATTAATTGCAGTCCCGTCAGGACAGGAGCAACAGCTGAGATAGTAAAGATAGTTGAAGGTGAGCTTAAGTCCCGCTATGATACCAGGTGCATTTGTATAGATGATTATAAATTTGCGTTTTGCAGAGGCTGCAGAGCGTGTCATAAGACGGCTCAGTGTGTCATGAGCGATGC
>JAFXXN010000110.1 GCA_017542245.1 Lachnospiraceae bacterium | reverse complement strand
GAAAAGCAGATGATAAAGCTGATGGCAGGTGACCCGGATGTGGATATCTTTATCCTATACACTCAGCCATACTGTGCAAAGCTTGCATCTGATGGCGTGTGTTATCCGTTAAACAACTCTGAGAAACTGATTGAAGAAAATGCAAAATACTTTGATGGTATCTCGGAATATTTTAAAACGCCCTCCGGAGATATCTGGGGTATGCCGGTATCTGTATATGGCGAGGTTATGGTTGGATACCCGGAAAACATAAAAAAGGCAGGTCTTTCCGAGGACATCTTTAAGGATTATTTTTCTATGATGGAGGCACTGAAAACCATTAAAGACAGAAACGGAGTATTTATATACTCTTACGATTACGGACAAATCCTTATGAGTAATTATGCAGATAACTGCCTGAATAAAAAAACTGCGATATCCTATGATAATCCGATGTTCAGGAATTATATGGAATCAATGTGGAGCGGATGGACAATGTATGGCGGACCGTCTACTAATCACCCCTATATGGGAGAAGCTGTAAATTCATATAAAGATAGTAATGGTAATGAGCATCGGCTGGCTGTGATACAGAGCAGATTTCTGATAGATCCGGAAATAACTCTGTTCCATATGGTTTATGAAGGTGACTTTTTTAATAACGGCTTTTTAATTGAAGAAAATTTTGAGAACGAATATGATGCACTGAAAAATGGGAAAATTTATCCATTACCCTTACTGTCAGAAGATTATAAGCAGTCCGTGGGTATAGCCAGAGTATTTGTTGTTAACCCTTATGGTAAAAATAAAGAGAATGCATTGAAACTTCTGGAGGTAATCGCTGAAGAAATCCGTAAGAACGGCAGTGGCGGAGTGATGTATAAGGATTTTGATGACTACAGCACTGAGCATTATGATACCACATCGGATATATTCAAGACCATATATGATATAAACAGTAATGCAGTCGTTTCAGAATTTGGGCTGTCAGGCGATTATTTCTGTAATGAAGTACGAGAGTATAACAAAGGAAATATAGATCTTGATACCGCCATTAAATCAATGCAGCGTAAAGAGGATGCCTTCCGGAATGAATAGATTAAGAAAATGGCTGCCCTTCGCTCTGCCGGGGCTTGCAGGATTCTGCGTTATATATATAGCACCATTTTTTGAGACAACTTATTATTCGTTTCTTTCGGATATTTTCTCGAAGGTTTTCGTGTGGTTTGAAAACTATGGGAAGGTACTGGAAAATGAATACTTCAGGCTTGCCATAAGAAATACCGGAGTGTTTCTTGTGGCGGGCTGTATGTCAGTAATGCTGGTATCGGTTGTTGTTTCATACTGCCTTATGATGTTTTTAAGAAACAGCTCTCTGATAAAAGGAATAATGCTGGTACCTTTCCTCATACCTTCTGCAGCAGTGGTATCTGCCTGGACCATGGTGTTTGATCCTATTTATTTTAGCTATAAAATACCTGATCAGGGGGCCGGCGTATTCCTTGCACAGGTTCCCGTACTTGCCATATTTATATGGAAGAACTGCGGATTGATGATAATCATCATTAACACTGCTATGCAGAGAGTACCGGATAATGTGATAGAGGCATCGAAACTTGACGGCGCAGGAGCGGTCAAAAGGCTAACGAAAATAATCCTTCCGACGATAAGACCGAATCTGTTGTTTGCACTGGTATTGACGATGGCGGAGAGTCTGAAAATATATAAGGATTGCTACTTATATTATAAAACCGATTATCCGCCGGAAGGGGCATACTTTTTGCAGAATTATATGAACAATCACTTTGCTAAGCTTGATTATGAAATCCTTACTACGGCTACAGTGATATTTGTGGCAGTGGCAGGGATAGCGGTAGCGATATTGTACCGAAAAGATCGTGAGTATAACTGATGTGGCAGGTGCTGAGATGATAAGAAAGATTCCTGTAGTGATCGCAGTAGCGATACTGTCTGTTTTCATAGCTCCGATACTGTATGTTGTCGTGCGTTCTTTCGAAGGCGGGCAGTACTATGAGCTGGTTATCAATAACTATTCATATTTTAAATATGCGCTTAGGACTATAGGATACAGTGCACTGTCAGGTTTTTTGTCAGTAGTTATAGCACTGCCTGTGGGATATCTGTTTGCAAAGGTGCGGTTTAAATTTAGGAATATCATTTTTTATATCTATATACTGGTTATGCTCTTGCCTTTTCAGGCCACACAGCTGTCAGGGTATCTCCTGTTTAAAAGGATCAATGCGATAGACAGCCCTGTCAGCCTCATACTGACCATGAGCTTTTCGCCTCTGGCGGTTTTCCTTATAAGGCAATGCCTGATGAGCCTGCCGGATGATATCATAGATGCATATAGCCTGGAATCCAAATCAGCGTTCAGACTGTTAAAAACCATTGTGATACCGTATGCGATGCCCATGCTTTCAACTCTGTTTATGCTGACATTCTGCGCAACATACAGCATAGTGGAGCAGGCATACATATATATGCCTAAGAATATCGAGGCGTATCCGTTGTCCGCAGTCCTTGGCAGCGTACCGGAAGAGGGATATTTCGCAGGATGCGTGGTATACCTGTTACCGGTGCTTCTTGTATATCTGGTGTTGGAAAAGAATATGCTTAAAGGTATGGAGTATTATAGGTGGAGCTGATGAAGATTAAAGGTATTGTCAAATATCTCTGGATGTTTCTCTTAATAGTACTCCTTGTCTTTTTTGCCATTATGGCTGTAAAAGGCAGGGAGATACATGAAAAAATCTGCCCCAAAGTAAAAACCGCCAGAGTTAAGACTATCATATATGAAGATAAAAGCTATAATTGCATTGAAAGAAACTGCGTCCGTGACGGAAAGGTATATGAGATATACAAGCAAAAGAGTTTCTTTAATGAAAATACAAGGGTAAAGGCAGTTGAAGTGGAGATATTAGAAATAGAGACAAAAGACATCCCCGAGACTAAAGATATGGTTGCCATAGTATCAGGGATAGACAGCATTAGCAGACAGTACTTTGCAGTTGTTCCGAAGGAAGGTCTGACAGACGGTGAAACGGTAACAATTTCGGAATAAGGAAATAGAGGGACAGCTCTGTATTCAAATATAATTTTCATTTATGTCATATGATTGACATAATTATAATATATAAGCTAAGTATACTTTTAAATGGATTTGTTATAACTGAAATAAGGGAGGCGTATTGAGGTGTTTAGAAAAACAGTGCTGTTTATTTGTACATTTATGTTGTGCTTCGGTGTGATTTGGCTGTCGTGGGGTAATTATGAAACGAAAGCAAAAGCTTCGACCGGAACTGTATCAGAATCAAAGGTAACATATTCGTTTGATAAGAAAAAAGGAATATTGACAATTTCCGGTAAGGGAGATATGCCTGCTGATATGCAGTTCAGAGATAACCAAAAGATTAAAAAGGTTATTGTAGAAGAGGGTGTTACTTCTATCTGTGACTATGCTTTCATCGGATGTAAAAAATTAAAGACGCTCAT
>JAFXXN010000109.1 GCA_017542245.1 Lachnospiraceae bacterium | reverse complement strand
AGTATGTTAATGAAGATATTAAAAGCATTCAGGCTGCTCATGGGCATTGCCCTTCTGATAATAATGGCTGTATTTACATTTGAACTCGCATATACCCTGCTTAATCCGCATATGTTCTATACAGCTAAGTCCATGGCAGAAATGATGATTGTAATTGTACCATCCGGGATAATCGGTTTCTTGCTGGTCAATTATTCGATAAAGGGCAGGGAGAAGCAAATCTTGTTCCAAAAGATAACTCTCTGGGTACTATTAGTATTGTATGGGGCAATCCTGTTTGCTATTCTTTTTGGAAGTGGGATAGCACCGAGGGCACGGCTTTCATCTATGCCGGATAGTTTTAGATTTAGGGTTTCAACTTCAAACTTTATCCCGTTTAAAACCATTGCTTCGTATATTAAGGGATTTTTCAGCAATACTGTCAGCGGATATATAGCAAATAATAACCTTATGGGAAATCTGGTCCTATTTATGCCGATGGGGCTATTTTTACCGGCGCTGTTTAAATCTTCCAGACACAAGCATTGTCTGATAGTGCTTATAGGCTTAATACTGATAGAAGTTTTACAGCTGATAACAGGCTGCGGAGTATTTGATATAGATGATATAATACTGAATTTTGCGGGGTTCTTTATGGTATATTGTATTATGAGGGCAAAGTTTATGGAGAAGATTAAGGAAAAGCTTTGTATTTGGATTTGATGGTCGCTGATGAATGTATGTTTGCAATAAAGCTAATCTTACTTTTGGAAGAAATATTTTGGTGAGGTAATTAAGAATGAAAAAAAACTTATTGTTGATAATTATCATAGCTATTTTTTCTCTTTGCTCTTGTGGTAAACAGCAAAAAACTACACAGCAATCAGAGACTATTATGGAAAGTTTACCAAATACAACACAGGATAGTATCGATAAATCCGAAGACCCTTCATTTATTGCGGTACAGAGCGAAGATAATACCATGAATAATACGGAGAATACCGAAAAAATAATAACATCTTATCATGGCGTTATAACCGATAATAGTTATGAAAAAGGCGGTGGGTATGATATACAGCTCATTAAAGAGGACATATCAGATTGGAAAATGGTCTTTGTAAAATGGAATAATGGCAGTGTATGGCAGACCATTGAAAAAAAGATTGATTTTGATATCCACCCTTCTTCTATCAGTGTACCCGTAACTAAAGTTGATCTGAATAGAGATGGGTATTCAGATTTTATTATTGATTATGGTATTTTAGGTAAGGTCCGTAAGGCTGAGTGCATAATATGGAATAATGCCATATTAAAGTATGATGTGTTAGAGGGTTTTTCGGAATTATGTAATGCTGAAATAGATACACACATGGGAATAATATATGACTCCTATAATAAAGATACTGGCGCTATAACCATTACAAATCAGTATGTAATAAATAAGAATAAGCTGGAATTAGTTGCAACAATGATAGTCGATTATAATAACGGACAGCCTAAATATACTGAAAAAAGAATGATGGATGGTGATTTGGTAGTGGTTCAGGACAATCTGTTTGAGAGTGAAATGTCCTTTGATGGATGGAATATGTCAATGCTTCATGTATAAAAACTTAATATGCTGGCGACAGAGAGTCTCTGTCGCCACAATTTTTTAAGACCTACACTCTTAAAAAAGTACTTATAATATGAAAGCGCTTTTTCAAATAGGGTAGAAGGGAGGTGGACAACATGGATGATAGAAAGATTATAGAACTATATTTTGCCAGAGATGAACAGGCAATCAAGGAGACGGAAGCGAAATATGGGAAGCTTTTGTATAGAATAGCGGATAATATTCTGAATACTCGTGAGGATGCAGAAGAATGTGTAAATGACACCTACTTAGGGTTATGGAATGCCATTCCGCCAACAAAGCCGGATAATTTTATGGCTTTTATAAGCAGGATAGTCAGAAATCTTTCGCTTAAACGTCTGGATTTTTTAAACAGGGATAAAAGGTCTGCTGAATTGACAGTATCATTGAATGAACTGGCAGATATCTTACCGGATGAAAAATTCATGCCCAGAACGGACGATGAAGAACTGGGAAAGATTATCAGTGAATTTCTTCATAAGCAAAAGCAGGATGTTAGAAAAGTATTTGTCAGAAAGTATTATTTCTTTGATTCTATCGGGCAGATTGCAGAGCGGTATTCCTTTACTGAAAGCAAAGTTAAAAACATGTTGTTCACAACCCGAAAGAAACTGAAGGATTATCTTATCCGGAAAGGAGTTGATGTTTAAAATGCCGAGAATTACAAATGCTATTGGATTGATAGATGATGATCTTATTTCGGAGGCTGTGGATGACAGCCCAAAAACGAAGTCAGGTAGATGGATTAAGTGGGGGAGTATTGCCGCATGTTTCTGCCTGGCGGTTATCGTGTTTGGTATTATAGGAAATAAGCTGAACTGGTTTAAACCAAAGGATGATTACGCTGCGGCAGTTATTAATACATCAAATGTGGAACCGGTTACCCAGGACACAGATAACGTTGAGAAGCCTATAGAGACTGATAATGCAACAGCTATTGAGCTTCCGGACGATAAAATATCTTCAACTGACAATATTATTAATGACTATGCCATAGTACAATTCACCACATTTTTTTTAGAGGGGAATAATAAGGTAATTTATTCTCCTATAAAGAGCGCGAGCAGTTTGAAAAGGTGGGGGCTGATCATTGGAGAGAGTGATATGATTTCTGCCGAAAATACATATAAGGCAACAAAAAAAGACCTTGGAGCATTTATCGGTAAAGTCGGCCAATGCGAAAACGAAGAGCTTGTTGGAAAATCAGTTTATCATTTTTTGTCTTACCCTGACAACAATGTTATCTGCATTCTGGACAATGATGGAGAATATGAATTTTATGAAGGATATTTTTATGGCCTGGTATTCATGACAAATGATCATAATTCTGATATAATATTCTCAGAGTATTTATTACCTGAGGAATGTGTTGAGATTGAAGTACAGGATGATGCCGGAATGAAGCTATATTCGATAATCGATAAAGAGCTTATCATGGAAGCATGCAGCCTGCTTTCGGGATGTGGAAGAGTCAGTCAGGACGAGACTCAGCGACGCTTGACTCAGGCATGGTATGAAGCATATGGAAATGATAATGTATATTATGACGAAGAACGTCATTTAATTCTCTATAAACCTACAGATGAAAATCATTTATACTCTGATGACGACGAAATGGAAGCAGCACAGAAATTATGGAGTGAAGGCGAGTATTGCTTTACAATAAGAAATAAGTATGGCTTTGGAGTCTTTTTTGACTTCTTTCCTGCCATGAAAGGTTTCCAGTGTGTTGATGGATATTTTGATTTGTCCGACGAGTCAATACAGAGACTGAGCGAGATTCTGGAGAAAGGGGACAAATGAAAAAGATAATATGCTTTCTGGTGATTTTTGTGATGGCTTCATTTTTGCTGGCAGGATGTACGGATAAAGTCGATATTCCTGAAAATTCTTCAAATAACATGGCAGCAGATAATCATGAGAATAAACCTGTACTCAATGTATCTTCCGGGCAGAAGGATACTGCATGCGAACCGGAAGTTATTGGTGCAGATGAGATGTATAAGCTCGCGGAGACTATTCAGAAGCAGCTTCCGGAGGATGTCTGGGGCGGATATTATCTGGATTTTGACTGGAGCGATTATGAGCTAAATCTGACACTATATATATTCCTATTAAAAGATTGTGATAACCTTCAGGATTATGATCATGTAGTGTACAAGAAAGTAAAATACACTCAGGATGAGCTGTTTGATTATTTCACGATTCTAAAAAAGAACAGAGAAGAAATCGGGTTTTATGAAGCATCGATTGATTATCCGGACAATGCAGTTAAATTAAGTGTAGAGGAAGACCGGACACTAAATTTCGATCTTTTAAGAAGTCTTGTGCCGGAGGATGCATACAGAATAGAGTATTTTGATAAAGGAATTACAGAAGATGTATTATCAGGAATGCAGCAGAATCTGAAAACTAAAAAGTGTGGTCTTGATACAGATGTTTACATTTCCAGTTCCGACAATAAACATCTGTCTTTTGCCTTTGAATCCGACTGGATTGATAATGGTCTGTCGCTTGAAGGTTTTAAAACATTGGTGGCAGTAAAACGGACTATAAAGGATTACCTTGACAGCTTTAACGCTGAAGTAAACATAGAAGTGGGTGATAAAGCGGGCGAAGGGAATATGATGATATGGACGAAGGATACCAAAGAGATTAAGGCGGGCAGAATAAGTGGCCTGTCTTATGGTAACCCGCTTGAAGACAGTGATAAGGAAACCATAATCGCATTATCTGATGATGATTTCAAGAACTTCAATGCAGCATCGACCATATCCTTTGATGCGAATGATGTAGTAATTGAGTTTCGCATTTCTGAAGAATACATCGACTTTTATGATCTTGAAATGATGATCCTAAAGTATGCTGCAGATATGGCTGACAAGGGGATACCTTCTGATATCATAGCTTCGGTTATGAATGTCAATAATGAAACATTGTATCAGATATATTATTCACCGGTATATGGCGGTGGGCATGGTGAGCTTTCAGCATGGGTTAATCCGGCTTATAAGAAAGACTTTGCAATTGACATGGGCCCTGCGCCTGATACTTCGCAAGAGCAACCGTACACTGAACAACCAAATAACGGGGAAGGGTCCAAAGTGATAAAAATGGATGTTAGGGATGTAACACCTACTGGTTTGACGGTTGTATTCAGGCAGGTCGGAGATTATAAAGATTGGGGTTTAACATATGGTGATGAATATTGGTTGGAAAAGAAAGAAGGAGATAATTGGATCACTGTTCCAACCAAGATAGACGAAGTTTGTTGGAATTTGTTAGCTTATAATATTTCTCCCGAAGGGGAATCCACAAAGAAAGAAAACTGGGAGTGGTTATATGGTGAGCTTTCACCGGGGAACTACCGGATGGGAAAAAGAGTTTTAGAACACAGAGAAGATGATATAAACAACATATATACGCTTACAAAGCAATTTGAAATATCATGAGAAATCAGCACAGAGTGGCGCTAGGAAGTGATTTTCCAGCGCCAATTTTGTGGTTTAAAGGGCAAAGGAAAGATACATGATTAAAGCACTTTTTACACCTTTGTAAACCCATAAACCTAAAAGGGAAACCAGACTGATAGATGAAGCAGGGGATTCGATAGTCTCCTGCTTTTCTTTATAGCTAAAGAGTATTTCAGATTTTGATTGACAAATAGAAGATTTTGATGTAGCATTTAATTGAAAATCGGCAAAAAGATAATATGCCGAAAATAAGATGATTAAATTTGAGGTGACAAATGACAAGTACAGCAATACTTCCCAGGGATAAGAAAATCTTTTCTATGCAAGAGCTAAAGAGTAAAGGTTTCTCTCAGTATAAGGTCAGTAAGATGATCAGTGAAGGGAAACTTATAAAACTGAATAAGTGCTTTTATGAGAATACCGCTTATAACGGCGAAGAATCCGATTTCTACTATGCGGAGGCTTATGCACCGAAAGGTGTGATATGTCTGCTCAGTGCAGCTGTATATTATCAGCTTACAACCTTTATTCCGGATGCAGTGGATGTTGCTATTCAGAGAAAAGCGAAGATATCCACTATGCCGGAATGGCCGAAGATGAACGTTCATTATTATACGGATGACAGATATGAACTGGGTGTCATAACGGTTAAGGAAGGTAAAAATGAATTCCAAATCTATGATATGGAAAAGACCGTTGTTGATATTGTGTTTTATAAAGAGAAAATAGGGATTGAAGAAACTAAAGAGATCCTAGTAACCTATCTGCATAGGAAAGATCGTAACATAAACCGTCTTCTGAAATATGCAGAGCTCATGAAATGCGGTAAGACTATGAGACAATATCTGGAGGTGCTGGTATGATAAGTGCGTATATTTGCATTTACGGATGATTTCTTAGCAAGTGAGATTCATCAAAGTCGCTGGAGAGCATTTTTAAAAAAGAAGAAGGCATTAGTGAATGTCGGGCTTGAAGACGTGATAAGTTTGCTTAAGATACTACTGATTCCGATTGTGAGCAACATAATCAATGGAACGGACTATTCAGCAAAATGGGATCACTTATCAAAAAATTGGAGATAATATGAGCGAAGAACAGTATTTATCCAGAATTATTCAACTTGAAAAAGAAATTGAATATTTTCACGGGATTCTCGATAATGCTGGGATCTCATATAGAAGGGAAGCTAAAGATTTAGATGATCTGTCTCCGGACAGAAATTTAGCTTATGAAGAGGATCAAGGAGCTCGCATAATTCCTGTTACTATTACGAAGCAGCATATCCAGTATTTCTATTATTTGTTCAAGGGAAGAAAAGATGTGTATAGCAAGCGGTCGGGAAAAGAATAAAAGAATGGTCTAAAGAGGGAATACTTGGTGTACTTAGCAATGAGTTTGATACTGATACCGATAAGTCGGATGGTATTAAGCCTTGGGAGAAAACAAAACATCTTTTGCATAAAGAAGATGTTTCTTCTATAGTTGAGATTGTCATTGCTGATAAAGTTTACATTAACACTAAAGACATGAAACCGAGAATGGAAAATGCATTGCGTCGTATGGCAGCGTTTAGTAATCCCGATTTTTATAAAAAAGCGGTTATGGGATTCTCGACAAAAGGAATTCCAAGAATAGTTTTCTGTGGTTATGATGATGCGGGATATATATGTCTCCCAAGGGCGTTACTGGATTCTGTAATGGACAGATTCAGAGAGGCTGATATACCTTTTGCTCTAACAGATAACAGATGTACCGGAACATTATTGGATATTTCGTTCAATGGCACATTATATGAAGAACAGATGAGGGCCGCAAAGGCCATCTTAGAACATGATAATGGCGTTCTTGCAGCAACGACGTCTTTTGGCAAGACCGTTGTTGGTGCATATATGATTGCTCAAAGAAAGACCAATACCCTTATACTGGTACATAATACGGAAATTCAGAAGAACTGGATAGAGGATTTAGAAAAGTTTTTAAATATAAACGCGGAGTTGCCTGAGTATCAGACAAAAACGGGAAGAGTTAAAAAGAGAAAGAACGTAATCGGGAAACTATATGCCGGACATAATTCCATGACGGGAATAATAGATGTTGCTATATTCTCATCCTTAGGTAAGGGAGATGAAATTAACCCGATCATAGAGCAGTATGGGATGGTGATTATGGACGAATGCCATCATGGTGCAGCACAGACAGTTGAAGATGTTATCGGATTAGTAAATGCAAAGTATGTTTATGGATTAACAGCTACGCCTAAACGTGAGGATGGACTTGAGAAGAAAGTGTTTATGCAGTTCGGACCGATCCGGTTCCGATATACAGCAAAGGAAAGGGCAGAAAAACAGGGGATAGATCATTATGTATATCCTAGGTTTACAAGATTGGTAAGTACGTCTGATCTTAAGGTTACGGAAGCGAACAGGGCAGTTATTGAATGTGAATTTCGAAATAATCAGATTATTGCAGATGTTGAAAATTGTATTAAAAACGGAAGAACACCCTTAGTTTTGACGAAGTATAAGGAGCATGCAGAACTCTTATATCAGCGGTTGCAAGGAAAAGCAGATCATATATATCTCCTTCAAGGTGGAGGCAGTAGAAAAACCAAGGATGAAATGAGAATTCAAATGAGAGCGGTTCCTGATGATGAGTCTGTTGTACTTGTGGCCATCGATAAATACATTGGTGAGGGATTTAATTTCCCAAGACTTGATACAATGATGCTTACAATGCCGGCAGCAGCAGAAGGTAATATTGAGCAGTTTGCCGGGCGTTTACACCGAGACTATGCAACTAAGAGAGAAGTAATTATATACGATTATGTGGATTCACATATACGCGTACTTGAAAAAATGTATCACAAACGCCTTAGGACATATAAGAAGATAGGGTATGAAATCTGCAATAATTACATAGTAGAAAAACAGAATGCTAATGCTATTTTTGACATAGATACTTATGAAATAGTATATGAAAAAGATTTGCTTGAGGCAAATAAGGAGATCATAATATCAAGTCCGGGATTAAATCAGGCAAAAGTCAATACATTTATTAAATTTATAAAAAGAAAGCAGGAAGATGGTGTGAAGGTTATGGTCGTGACACTTAAGCCTGAAGGATATCTTGAAGAAATGATAGAAGATACTAAAAATCTTGTGCAGATTCTCGAAAAATGTGGAATAAAGATTGGACTTCGGGATCATATGCATGAGCACTTTGCAATCATAGATAGTGAAATAGTATGGTACGGTAGTATGAATTTTCTTTCACGGGCAAAAGATGATGACAACTTGATGCGCGTAAAGAGCAAAGACGCGGCACAGGAATTAATGGAGTTGGCTTTCAGCTGATCAAATGATAAGCACAAAAAGCATACAGATAGAAGTGAAATTGGCGACAGGAATCACACATCTCTGACGCTTATTTTATCTTTAAGTGGGTAAAAAAGTGACTTAAAGATAAAATATCTCTTGAATTTTATCTTTAAGTGAGTTATAATGTGACTTAAAGATAAAATAGGGGAGAGTTTCAGATATGGGTGGACTTATAGGAAGAGAGAAGGAAATAAAAAAGCTTGATAAAGCGATGCAGGAAACGGAAGCACAGCTGTTAGTTGTTTATGGAAGACGAAGAGTCGGGAAAACGTTTCTGATAAATGAATACTTCAGCAACAAGTATGCTTTCAAGTTTACCGGATCGGAGAAGCAAACGACCAAGGAACAACTCAAAAACTTTAACCTTGTACTGAATGATGCTACCTGCACCAAGTATGAAATTCCTAAAGACTGGACTGAAGCCTTTTTTGATCTCAGAAAGTATCTTGAAACACTAAATGAGAATGAAAAGCAAGTAGTATTCTTTGATGAAATGCCATGGATGGATAAACAGAGATCAGGTTTTTTGCCGGCTTTCGAGTGGTTTTGGAATTCATGGGGGGCTTCGAGGAAAAACCTGGTATTTATTGTTTGTGGCTCGGCAACATCATGGATTTCTGAAAAAATTGAAAAAAACAAGGGAGGTTTATTCAATCGTCAAACTCGTAGTATTTACTTAGAACCGTTCAATCTTAGACATACTGAAGAATATCTTGAATCGCGTAATATATTCTGGTCAAGATATGATATTGTTCAGTGTTATATGATTATGGGCGGTATTCCGTTTTATCTGAGACTTCTCGATAATGAGCTTACTCTTAATGAAAATATTGATGCGATTTTTTTTGCGAAAAGAGCAGAGCTTTGGGATGAATTTGAGCATTTGTACAAAACACTGTTTTCAAATAGTGAACAGTATATTAAGATAGCTGAGGTTTTGAGTAAAAAAAGAAGTGGCCTTACCCGTGAAGAAATAGTAAAGGAAACCGGTTTACAATCTAATGGTGTATTGTCCGGAATGCTTGCAAATCTTGAAAAATCCGGTTTTATCAGAATTAATGATATGTACGGGATGAAAAAACGAGAGAAAACATACCAGTTATCCGACTATTATTCAATGTTTTACTTCCGGTTTATTAGGGATAATTATGGTAAAGATGAGCATTTCTGGAGCAATACAACCGATAATCCGGCCAGAAATGTCTGGGCAGGACTTACATACGAACAGGTATGCAAGGATCATATGGAACAGATAAAAAAGAAACTGGGGATATTAGGTGTATATTCTGAGGTCTCTTCATGGAGCAGTCAAGGAAATGCTGATGAAAAAGGGGCTCAGATAGATTTATTGATAGACAGACGAGACCGGGTAATAAATATTTGCGAGATAAAGCATTCCGTACAGCAATATGAAATAAAAAAAGAAGATGATGAGAATTTAAGAAATAAAATTGCTGTTTTCAGAAATAAGACTAAAACAACTAAAACGCTTTTACTGACAATGGTTACTACTTTTGGTGTAAAAAAGAACAAGTACAGCAACTATTTTGGTAAGGAAGTTACGCTGGATGATTTATTCGAAAAAGTTTGATTTTTGTGGCGACAGAACTGTTCTGTCGCCAATTTTATCTTTAAGTGGGTAAAAAAGTGACTTAAAGATAAAATTAGAACTTGACTTTTTGGTCTATCGGTGATAGATTAGAGATTGTAAGAGGATATGATTTTAGTGTGGGAGGGTATCATAATGGACACAAGTATGCGTTTGGCAACAGCAGAGGAGAAGTTTGCAGATATCATCTGGGAGAATGAGCCACTTCATTCCAGAGATCTAGTGAAGCTCTGCGAGGAAAGACTTGAGTGGAAAAAGTCAACAACATACACTGTTCTTAAAAAACTCTGTGACAGAGGGATATTCCAAAATGATGGCGGAATGGTGAGTTCACTTCTCTCAAAGGAGAAAGTTTTAAATATCCAGTCAACTCAATTTGTGGACAAAACCTTCAATGGATCCCTGCCTGCATTTATAGCAGCATTTACATCCGAGAAGAAGCTTAGTAAAAAGGACATAGCAGAGATAAAGAAAATGATAGAGGGAATCTGATATGACTGATATTTTCCTTTTTGTTCTTAATATGAGCCTTAATGCATCCATTGTGGTATGCATGGTTATTCTATTAAGGGCGGTGTCCGGAAAAGCACCCAAGTGGTTAAGGTGTGGTCTCTGGGTTTTGGTCGCCCTTAGGTTAGTGTGCCCGTTTTCGATTAAAGCAAGCTTCAGCATTCTGCCGGACACATCAGGATTATTTATCTGGGAAAGCATTCTTAATGAAGAAGAAAGCAGGAATGAAGGAAAACAGGGGATTGATGCAGTCGATATTTCTAAAATCGATTATCAAAGTAATATAAATACGGAAAAAAGCACGGAAGGAAACACGGAAGAAAGTCATGCAGTAGAAGAATATACTGATTCGGATTATAGAATAGATTCTTTAGAAACAGTAAGTAATAGTGACATCAGTAAAATGATGGAGAATGATATTGCCTCACCATCAGTTGATACAAATGGCATTGAAATTTTAGCAGACTCTAAAATTGACACAAAGCCGATAACAGACGAACAATCCCAAACAAACGTTTTAGATATCCTTGCATATATATGGTTAGGCGTAAGCTTCATAATGCTCACCTACTATGTATTATCATACATAAGGTTGAAACGAAGACTGCTAAATGCAGTTCCTATTAGTTTATTTGATTACAAACTAAGTGCGGACTGCAGGAAGGTATATATATCCGAAAATATACGTACACCTTTTGTTTTAGGAGTATTTAATCCGAAGACATATATCCCGAACGGTCTGGATGAAGAAACGCTTGGATTTGTTCTGTCACATGAAAAGAGACATATTAAAAGAGGTGACAATGTCTGGAAACCGTTAGGGCTTACCATTCTGGCACTTCATTGGTTTAATCCTTTGGTATGGATATCATATTATCTATTTGTTAAGGATGTGGAAGCTGCCTGCGATGAGGCGGTAATAAAGGATAAAACAAAGGAAGAGATAAAAGGTTATGCTATGGCACTTCTGACCTGTAGTATTTCTCAAAACAATCCATTCCTGTGCTCGTTGGCATTTGGGGAAATATCAGTGAAGAAGAGAGTTAAGGATATCGCAGAGTACAGGAAGCCAAAGCTTAGGGCGATTATTTCATTAATACTTGTTTGTGTTTTAATTTCAGCATGTACAATGACGGATCCTAAGGCAGGAAATGAAAATATACTTGGAACTGCATTATCCGGTTTGGCAGGAGATAACACTTCGTATTCCGATGTAAATGATACTCAGCATATCGGTGGTAATGCACAAAACACTGGCATTCATGATAGCGACCGGAATGCTATAAACACTAAGGTGAGTGGTGATGGCCAGAATATCTGGAATGGTTTGAAAAGTGTAAATGATATTCGAATTACCAACAACAATGAAATAGCCTACATTCTTGACGGAAAATTTGTCTTATATGAAGGACTTTATGATTATTCTGGTGAAACAACAGAGGCTAAAAAAGGTAATATCCCAACAGATGGAAGCATCAAACAGATAGCCGATGATAATACGTTCATTACGGTAATAGATGATAAAGGCATGGTATATTCCACGTTCCCGTTGAGCCATGAAGATGTACGGGGAGTAGAGAAAACACAGTATAGAGACTCCGCTATTCTTGGTGGCAACGCAGGAACAGGCAAAGTGGATTCTCTGATAGCTCAGGATCTTGAGTTGATGAAGGATGTATCTGACCTGCAATGCAGTTACGCTCGTACTTATATTTCAGTAGATAAATACGGAAGAGTGTTCAAGAATGGTAATAGAATTTATGCCGGTGAAAAGAAGGCTATCCAGGCAGTTCAGGGCTTTGAAAACAATATTACCATGATTTTACTGGAGGATGGTACCGTTATCACGCCGGATTATTATCCGTCAAAGAGTACATTGAATAAGTATAATAATTATCGGTTGTGGGAAAATGTTAAAGCACTGTATGGCGAAGGTGAGAATGTAATAGCCCTGCTTGAAGATGGAAGCGTCCAGTGCTTAAAGAAGACAAATGAGTGGAAGGTTCAGACATGGACCGATATTGTAGATATATCTTGCAGGTATGGGAACATAGTTGGTTTGGATAGTTCCGGACATGTTCATTATGCAACAGAGAATGTGAAGCCCTTTAGGGAAGACACTGAAGTTCTTTCTCTAAAAGAAATCCAGGCTGAACTTGATTCCTGGGGAAATGTACTTGCCATAGACTGTAATTCCCAGTACATTGTTGGGCTCACTGCAGAAGGAGTCAAAGTGTTAAACTTCTATAGATGAGAAAATTGAATAAATATTGATAAAATGTTGATAAAATGTTGGTAAAAGACAGACGACGTTTGTTGTCTGTTTTTTGTTTGTCTTCTATTGTCATAAGGTGGCTCCGAAGCCAACGGAATATGATGACGCTAGAGCATTGGGAAAGTATTGAAAAATGGAAAAAAAGGAGTTGACATTTTGGTCTATAAGTGATAGATTAAAAATACAGATAGTCTATTGATGATAGACTGTATCTTCTTCGATGTACCATCATTCCCAAGAAAGCGAGGAAACCACCATGAAAACCCAAAACCTTATAATTCTGCTTGTTATTTTGCTAGTATTTATTATGGCCGGCTGTAAATCTGGCAGTGACAATCCGTCGGATAGCCAAAACGGCAGCAAACCGGGGCAGGAAAATGTAGATTCAATTGGCATAACGTCAGAAGAAAATCTTGTCCTTTCCAATTTTAGCCCGGTAGAATCATATTCTTCAAAGGGTATGTGCTATATAGATAATTGCATAGCTCATTTCTTTGATGCGGAAACAGGCACGGATATAGTATTGTGCTCGAAGCCAAACTGTCCGCATAAAAGAACAACCGAAGGAACCACAAATGTATGCGATGCATATCTTGGGTATGATGCCCGTACTCCGTTTATGACGGGTGACAGTATATATTTCATTACTTCACGTGATAGTGATGCGGGATTGGCTTTCGATAAATATGTAGTCCGCACAGATCTTGACGGACGGAACAGAAAAGAACTTGTGAAATTAGAGGGAGTTCAGAGCATTCTCTGTTCGGAATATGACAATGGATATCTGGCCGCCTGTTACATGAACCCTATGGATCTTGACAAAAAAGAGTATTTCGAAGGAAGTGGAGGTGCATTCTCGTATGGAAATAAAGAAAAAAGAGAATCAGGGATATATCTTGTAAATACAGCTACGAATGAGATAGAATTCATGGATTCTTTTTCGGAGCATTATGATTCGTATTGCTGGAACTGTGGATTTTATGATAATAAACTGTACTATCTGACATATTATACGCTTAATAAAATTGAGTATTCCGATTATGAAGACCCGGATAAGTACTATGAAGATGTATCAAAGAACGCGGTTACGCAGATTTATGAATATGATATAAAGAACAAAACAAAGGCTAAAATCTGGGAAGGCGGATATGCTGAGAATATTTTCATTAATGGATATGGTTATATTTCAATAGAAGACGAAGAAAAGATAGTTTTCCTAAAGGGTGGCAAAGAAATAGCACGGTTTAGGCCTGATGAATTATCGTTTGACGGCTGTAATCAGAATAATGCATTGAAATATGTTTATAACAATGCCATTTATATGGTAAATGGGAAAAATGTCTGGTACAAGGATATGAATACCGGTGATATTCAGTATGTTGCCGGTGGAAAGTTAAACGGAAAAGGCATTTACAGAATATATGCAATAATCGGAAAATGGATTTATTATCTTTATGAAGCCGACGGAAAACAATATGAATGTGTTATTGAAAAGGAAAGCTTTTTATCAGGAAACCTTTCATCAGCTAAGATAATGATTACCCGGGATGCGCCTATCCGTGTGGAACCCGACGATTCACATGATGAAAATGTAAATGATAATAATTCCGAAAATGATATGCAAAACGGTAACACGGAAAATGAAAATACAGATAAAAACCGCCAAAACAATAATTCAAACGATATGGATTCAAAAACATATATAGAAAATCTTCTTGTATCTGAGCCTGAAGCAGACGAAAGCATGGATGATATAGATGAAAATACTATCGTTTGGGCTTTGATGCGGATAGGGGATGAAGCTGATAAGAGAACGGAACGGATAAACAAAAAGCTCAAGGAGGATGGGTATCCATATGAAATACTCATTCAGCAGCATGATACTTTAGAGGAAACATTAAATTACAGAAAGGCTATGATGAAAGCCGGTGCGGATGTGGTTTATACCGGTATGCCGAGCAGCCAGACTGATGAAACCGCCTGGGATCCTGCTTATGAGGCCATAATGAAGAATAAGCTTTTAAAGTTGGATGACTACCTTAAAGGCAGCAAGCTTTATGATATGATACCGGAAGAACTATGGGATTCTGTAAGAGTGGACGGGAGCATATATTGTATCCCAAACCCTGCACTTAGGAATTCATGCTTTTCGATAGTTTTTAAGAAGAGTGCTTATACGGAAGAGCAGCTGCAAAATTTTGATGATACTATTGGGGGTCTGACCCCATTTGTATCAGCTGAAAATAAGCTGTATTACGGGGATGATCGTTTTGTGAGTATGTATGGCATACATAGCAACACGTATGGTATATACTACACAGATGATGGTTTTGGAAATCTGACTGGTCTGGACGAATATGTGAACGGTCTGACGGCACTAAACAGTCTGGCTCAAGCCGGAATGGTAATAAACCCGCGCACAAAGGGATTTGAAGAATCAAAGGATGAATGGTCTGTGGCATTCTGTGATGATTTTGACACATCGTTATTAAATGAAGACGATTATTACATTAGAACCTATCGTGGAATTGTCGAACCCGGATTTAATTCTTCAATAGCCATAAAGGCAAGCTCGCATAATCCGGACGGTGCGTTTAAAATGATAGAGCTGATAATGACGGATCCGGAATACGCAAAGCTCGCAGTTTATGGGGAGAATGTGATTCTAAAGGACGGATTTGCTTACGATACCGAAAAAGAAAAATATGCGGTAGGCTACCTTAGCAGGCTTCAATTTGGCGTAATGGAGCTGGTATATCCGGATAAGGATAGTTATCTTACACGCTTTGAGTCGATTGAAGCAAAGAAGGAATACTATGCAAGTAACTTTGACCCGGTAAATATGTCCACACTTAAATATCCTGTGGAAATATTAAAACTGCGGAATCTGGCATACGATAACGAGACTATAATTATCAAAAAGGATTTTTCAGAGAGGCTCAAGAAGTGGCAGCAGGAAACAGATGAGGTCTTTTTAAGCCTTCCCCTTGAGGGGAAGGTGGCTGCAAAGCAGCCGGATGAGGTGACAAATGAAGCTATGTAGTGAATCAATCAGCAAGCAATATGGCACCAACAAAGCACTGACAGAATTTACATATGAATTCACCCCTGGGGTATATGGCCTTCTTGGACCTAACGGAGCAGGCAAGTCAACGCTTATGAATATCATGACCGATAACCTTAAACAAACATCCGGGAGTTTGACATTTGAAAAGACAGATATCCGCGAACTTGGGCGGGAATATCGGCGGCATTTGGGTTATGTTCCTCAACAACAGCAGATATTCCCGGGATTTACCTTGCGGCGCTTCCTGCTTTACATATCAGGCCTAAAGGGACTTGACAAAAGAATTGCAGCAACACAGATATCAGACATAGTAAAAAAGGTAAATCTGGAGAATGTAATGGATAGGAAGCTTTCTGCATTTTCAGGTGGCATGAAGCAGCGTGCACTACTCGCTCAGGCACTACTAAGCGAGCCATCTATTATCATACTGGACGAGCCGACTGCAGGCCTTGATCCGAACGAGAGGATCAGGTTTAGAAACATAGTCTCGAAGATAGCGTTCGACAGGATTGTGATTATAGCAACACATGTGGTTTCAGACATTCAGTTTATTGCCAATAAGGTGATCATCATGAACGGCGGAAGAATAGTGGCTGACGGAGCCCCATGGGAGCTGTGTGACAGTATAAAGGGAAAGGTTTTCGAAATCATAACGGGCGAAGAAAATATACCGGATCTGGAAAAAAATTTCAAGGTCGGGGATATGGTGAAGGAGCGTGACAGAGTACGCATCCGTGTAGTGAGTGATGCGGTACCTGAGGCTTACGAGTATGTGGAAATGGAACCGAACCTTGAGGATGTATATTTATATAAGGTATGACATTCCGATGTCATTCTGAGAGAAGCGAAGAATCCATATATTTTCGAGATAAAAGATCCTTCACTTCATTCAGGATGACAGAAGTGCTAGCATTTGCATACGGTTACTAAATTTATTGTATGGTACATTAGTTGATAGGATTAAGGGTGAAGTATGAGAATATTTAAAAACGAATTCATCCGCCTCTGGAAAACTCCGGGTATTATCGTGACTCTTGTTATAGCCTGTTTTGTGACCTTCGGAGTCCTGAATATGAAATCAAGAGGAATGGTATTTTTAGTGCAGGCACCGGATTACAAGGAGGCTTTTAAAGAAGTATCCGATATGGGTCCGGAAGCTGCACTTTCCATGTACTCTGACAAAGAGTATGATGAAACGGATTTTAGCAGAGAGGCATTCTTAAACAAAACAATAAGGAGCGAACTGCAGGAGCAGGCATCATATGAGGATTACCTTACAGAAATAACTGATTCTGCAAAAAGGCTTACTTCCGTATCGATATTTGCCGACGAGAATAGTTTTTCATATAGGAATGCGTTAAAGACGGCACAAGCATATGAAGAATTAAAAGGAAAAATCACCATAGAAACGGGACCGTCAAAAGGAATGGAACTCTGGTCGGGGAATGGCGTCACAGGGATTATTATCATTTTAGTCCTTTTGATAATGATAAATGAGATGATCCTAAAAGACAGGGAATCCGGACAGCTGAATCTTCTTTTTACTATGGAAAAGGGACGTGGGACTCACGGTTTTATCAAAATACTGGTATGTGCATGTTCATCTTTTATTGTATCTTTTATTATATCCGTAGCTGCATTTTTTACTTGTGGATATATATTTGGAACAGGTGATATTACAAGATCGGTACAATCAGTAGTGGGGCTAAAGGGGTGTACTATGACCATGTCGGTACTTGGCTATATGCTGGTTTATTTCATAATGCTGGCATTAGCTACAACAGTTATGAGCATTATTGTTTTCCTGATAGCCTCAATACTGAAGTCATCTGTATTTGTGTACATGGGAGTGGCAGCAGTATTCGGAGTGGAGGCTGTTCTGTATTATCTTATAAGTGATAACAGTTATCTGGCATTCCTAAAGGAATTTAACTTTATATCGTTCCTAAATCCTAATCGGTATCTTTCTATTTATGGAAATGTAAGTATGTTCGGATATCCTGTAAACAGATTAACTTTTGTGATATGCTCGCTTGGACTCTTGACTCTTGCAGTTGTGCCTCTTGCAGTAAAGGCATATTCAAGGCAGACTACAGTAGTAGTTAAAAGAAATCTGCTTCAAGGCATATTGGCAAATGAAGAGAGCCTGGTACATCGTTTGATCAGTAAAATCAGACCGAAATCAATATCTGTTTTGGGTCATGAAACTTATAAGCTCCTGATCTGTGGAGGGACTTTGTGGATTATAGCTTTCTTTGCGGTATTTCAATTTATGAACTTCGAACCTGAAAGAGAGTATTTTGAAAACGAGAACTCTATATATTACAAGAATTACGCCATAAAGTTTCAAGGAGAAATAACGGACGCAACTCTGCGGGCGATAGAAGAGGAAAGAAAACGTTATGCGGAGATAGAAAAGGAGCTTAAGAATATCCTTTTGGAGTCACCGCCGGAACTTGCAGGAGAAATATCAAAGCAGTATCAGGATAAACTTAAACCACGCATCGGCTTAGAGATTCTTTCATCAAGAATTCAGACATTACGCGAAAATGGAGGATATATAGTCTATGACACAGGCTACCGCTTCCTTACATTTGATCCATTGGCAAAGAGAAAGGAATTAACTTTGGCGATAACGGCCGGGATTATGTTGGTATTGGCGCTCACATATATCTTTGCTGGAGATGACAGGCTTTATATGGACAGAGTGACTTCGGTGACGTTATATGGCAGAAGATCCTTATATATAAAGAAAATCCTGCTTGGAAGCTTCGTGGCGCTTATTATTTACTGTCTCAATTATCTTCCATATTTTTTTAGTATCCTAAATGTATATGGTACCGCCGGTCTCAGTTATCCTACCCAGTCGGTAATAAACCTTGAAGGAACTATATTTGAAAGACTTGGATTTTCAATAGGTGGTTGTATAGTTTTCTATATGGTGCTAAAATATCTTATAATGATAGCAGTACTTCTTTTTCTCAGATTTATATCTCGAAAACTCAGGTCACTCAGCCACACCATAGTCACAGGACTTGTCATCTTTGTTGGTCCATTACTTATAGCATACGTTTTAACATAAAGCGGTGACAAAAAAACCGTATTTTTGTTCCTAAAAAAATTGAAATATGCAACCATAGTGTAGAATATTTGAACTTATTGCGCCAGTACTATTCAGCGTCAGCCGGGCAAATGTCATTCGGAGAAAATCCTCATGAGCTTTGTAATCAGATAACGAAAAAATTTAGACACCGTTTGTGATAAGTTGGATTCTTTATCAGAAATGGTGTCTTTTTTGTTGGTCAAAAAATGAATGAGTAAACCCAAAAATAAAAAATCTAAAGAATTAGATAAAAAAGTGTTGACAAATAAAATCTAATGTGTTAGATTAAAATTATAATCTAACACATTAGATTAAATGTCGACATTTTTTATTGAGGAAAGGTAGGGACTGTTGAAAAAACATACTCCCTAAGGTATATCATATGAATACACCAAAAATATTTGAAAGCGAATATCGTTTCTGTAAGATACTGTGGAAAAATGAGCCTATAAAGAGCGGACAGTTAGTTCAGTTGTGTGCTGAAGAGCTCGGATGGAAGCCATCCACCACATATACTGTCATCAAGAGATTGACGGAGCGCGGAGTAGTTATAACGGAAAAGATGATAGTCAGGGCACTCGTTAAGGAGGATGAGGCTCAGGTATCGGAGATAAATGATCTCCTCGACACCAAGTTCAACGGCTCATGCCCTGCTTTCCTTGCAGCCTTTTCAAAGAGTGGCAAGATGACAGAAAAGGATATCGATGAGATCCAGAAGATGATAGATGCCATCCGTGCACAGAACGAGTAAATGGAGGAGCCTATGGATAAAATATTTTCCACTATGCTTGAAATAGGCATATATTCAGGCGTGATAGTTTTGATAGTGCTGTTATTGAGACTGGTCTTCCATAAGGCCTCAAAAGCTGTCATCTGTGCATTGTGGTTTTTGGTAGGTCTTAGGCTGCTGTTATTTATACCGATAGAAAGTAGCTTTGCCGTTATACCTAGGTTATCCATAAAAGAAATGGTCAGAGAGTACTCTGAGAGTACGGATATGATACAGCCACAGGGAACTGACGGAGTCGTCATATATGATAATGGACTTAATGAGGATGGTAGTGTAGTTTCTGCACAAAATAATTTGGATAATCAGGATAGTACAGAAAGCATTGTTGGATTAAAGAGTGGTAATGCTTATAAGTATGAAAATTCTGAGTCATCAAAGAGTTTCAATGATGAAGAGCTTATACAGCCAACACAAGAAACACTGTCATCAAAATCAGCACAAACCAAACAGGAAAACAGATTCAATATATTCAGTATACTGGCTTTTGTTTGGCTGGGTGGTGTAGTAGCAATGTTCTCATATGCTATTATCAAAGCCATAAAAGTAAAAAGACGTCTTTTAGAAGCGGTAAGGCTTGAAGGTTATGATGATGTATATCTTACTGACTATGTCAGGAATGCATTTGTGTTCGGGCTCATAAGACCTCGTATATACCTAAATTATTTTGTGACCGGTGAACAAAGAAAATATGTTCTGGCTCATGAAAGGGAGCATATCGCAAGAAAAGATTACTTCTTTAAAGTTGCAGCTTATGTATTGCTCTCACTGTACTGGTTTGTACCATGGATATGGGTAGCGTTTATCATGTACAGCAGAGATATGGAACTGGCATGTGATGAGGGCGTTATAAGGACTATGGATTCCGAGTCCAGAGCCAGATATGCAGAGACACTTTTTGGATGCAGCGTATCCGGATTTGACCGGGCATATAATGTGGTCTCATTCGGTGAGCTCGGCGTAAATGAAAGGGTGAAGAACATTATGAAATACAAAAAGAAAACTGTCTGGATATCAGTAGCAGCAGGGTTAGTTGCGGTACTTTGCCTTATGTTTTTCCTGACGCCAAAGAATGCGAATGCAGAGAGTGAGGTGTCGGAGGATAAGCATGACAAAACAGTATCGGTTGATGAAAGTATTCATGTTGATAATGTTATTTCGGAGACAAAACAGAAGAACGGATATGGATTGGAACTGTACAAAGAGTATTTTGATGAGAGTACCGGAAAACTCACACTGCCGGAAGGCGTCGAGCGCATTAATGATCGTGCTTTTTTAGGATGTACTCAGATACAGGTCGTTGAACTTCCGTCTTCTGTAAAATCGATTGGAACTGATGCTTTTGAGTTATGTACTAATTTAAGCCGAATAGATATGCCGGATGGCCTGGTTGAGATAGGTAAATATGCGTTTAAGAGTTGCAGTTCACTGACATATGTGCTGTGTCCCTCTACTTTGGAAAAAATCGGAACACGTGCTTTTATGAATTGCAAGAGTTTGTTAAAGGTTTCACTTTCAGAAAAAATACTTGAATCAGGAGAAGAAATTGAAGATAATGCATTTTCAGGATGTTATTCATTGTTGGATGAATACAAGGAGCAAATACTTAGTGTTAATCCCAAAGCATATCAGGTAGATGCGATTGATGCAACTTCGGATTTAACAAATGTTGAGTACAGCAGAAAGGAAAATGCTCCTGATAAGTTCCAGATGAGATTGGATAATCCTTATGATTCGTTCTATGTAGTTATATATGCTATGGATAATGGGGATATTATCTGTGAAGATTATCATTGGTTCCCGTATGAAGAAAAAGTCGACTATCTGGGTGAAAAGAAGAGATATAAACTAGCTGATGACTGTAAGATAATAGTACAAGCTAAGGATGTAGTGAATAATGGAAAAATCTGTTATATAGATAAAGAAGAATTAGCATACATTGCAAGAGTATATGGATTTGTCAGACCTGACGGCAGCCATGAAAGCTATGTAAAATCTGAGTATGTATATCCGTTCCTTTGCGTTATGGATCAGAATCATGAAGTACGTGCTTTAAGAGAATGCTATGACATATTTGGGGTGTCAAAGAATTTATATGATAAAGTTAAAAATACAAATTTAACTCAGAAACAGATTGAAGAGCTTGATAAAAGATTAAAACAAGAGGGTGTTACGGAGTATGAAATATGTAATGCTCAAGAACTTTGTACAAATAAAGCCGGGCAAACATATGGAGATCCACTGCTTCATGCGGATTTAATCCCTGCAAAGGGTATAAATGGAAACTTAGGATATGTTAACGAAGACGAATTGGCTCCGACACATAATTCAATAGAAGAAGTTATCGGGTTGCCCCAAAACTCGGGAACAGGACAAATAATACCTTTGTATAATCTTGAAGGAGAAGTAATCGATGGATTTGTCGTAGGAGTAGTAAGTGATGAGGAGATAGAAGCTTACTGCAACGGACTCAACATAATGAAATAAAGTTAGGAAAAGACAAAAAAAGATAGAGGGACAGCTCTGTACTCAAGTATTTACAAAAATATGTACCTATATAAGAATAATTTAGACACTGCCTTAAGTTTAGTGTATACTAACTTCAGACGGTGTTTTTTATGTGGATTCAGAAAAAAATTTTTTTATGTCAGGTTTTAGTATAGAAATTCGTATATATAATGTAAGGATATCCAAACTGTTTTTGAGGAGGGAATATGGAACATGATGAGTTTTCACGTATCGTGAATCTGTTCTATGACGATGTCAAAAGAATCGCCTATGTAGGATGTAAAGATATGTATGATGCGGAAGATATCGCACAGACCGTTTTCTTAAAGCTTCTCAAAACTTCTAAAACATTTGAAACAGACGATCATGTAAAGAATTGGCTGTTAAGGGTAGCGATAAATGAAAGCCGGTCTTTATGGAGAAGTCCCTGGAAAACAAAAGTCGACTTTGTTATTCCGGAAAATATTCCAGGTAATAAAACTGAAACCCATGAAGATCCCTATATTTTAGAAGCAATTCTTAATCTGAATCAAAAGAATAGGGAAGTCGTACATTTATACTACTATGAGGAATACAGTGCTAAAGAGATTGCGGAAATTTTGGGTATTTCTGAAGATACGGTCTTTAAACGCCTTCAGAGAGCAAGAGATCAGATAAGGGAATATATCCTTCGCAAAAAAGACGGAAAAGCCTAAGGAGGTAAAACATCATGAACGAGTTAAAAGATGAAAAGCTAAGAAAAAGTTATCAAAACATTATGAACAGTATGGTAGCCCCGGAAGAAGAAAAGACCAAAGTTATAAACGTATGTTGCGATGACGGGACAAGTTCCAAGGCGAGCAGACGAAAGTGGCATATTTCCAAGGTTGCCGTAGCTGCACTGACCGGTGTGTGCATACTGGCTTTAAGCGGTGGTGTTGTATGGGCTATGAACAGCTCATTGCTTAACGATGTTTTCTTCTCCAACAGTGAACAGGGTATTAGCGAAATCTTTACGGATAACGATAAGGCAGGAGCTCCCGTTGCTGAAGATAAAGTAGTTACCGTCGAAAACGGTTCCGTAAGTGACACTAAAAAAACCGAAGAATCTGATTTGACTGATATTAATGATAGTGAAGACATTCCTGCAGAAAACGAGGTTAACGGTGAAGGTGTCTTAGCAGATAACATCACAAATGACGAATTCATCCCCATAAGTGAACCGGTAAGCGACGAGATATGGGAAAATGTCCGGTTTTCATCTGTTGGCGCCGAATATCCAATAGGTAATTACAGGATTGTATATGAAGGCTCCGGTTATGATAAAGCGGTTTCCAGAGGATACCTGTTTTTCAGTTTGTGGGATAAGGACGGAAATCCTGTAGAAACAGAACAGCTTAAACTGAATGAATATAATCTTGGAGCCATGAGTCTTAGAAGACGGATTCAGACCCATGAGATTCAATTGGATGGCGAAGAAATAAATTTTATATTTTACGAATCGAACAACATGTTCACTAATTTAGGCGGCAATTGTTTCTACTTCATCTTTTCAAGGCTGAGCTGGGATGATAATGATCCTTCTAAAAATGACGATATTCACTTCCTGGTATTAAATAAGAAGGATGCCGATAAAGTAAAAGAAGAAATAGGACGCCTCCCGGTTTCTGCTCTTGACCGTAACTTCGATTCGATAAATCCTGAAGTGGTTAAAATCCTTGAAAAATATAATCCAAACAGTATAAAAGCTATAGATGCTCAGCCACAGATTATAGAGTTTGACGCTTTGAAACTGACGGTAGGAAGAATGGATCTTAAGATAGATTACAATGTTAAAAATCTTAAGGTTGACAGTTTTGTTTTAAGAAGGGACGATGGGACCGAGATTACTTACACATATGACAATGGCGACTGGAAGGCTATAGGAAACGGAAAATACCGCACAGGGAACGGTACAGAAATTACAGACCAAAAAGCAGCGTGGGTATTAAGTCTTGGCTTTGTTCTTGGAGCTGACGAAAAAGTAACTATTGAGGCAGATGGAAAAACTTACCGTTAGATTGATTAAAGGAACTGAAAGTACATTGTCCAATTTCATAGGAAAATGTATTAAGGGAGGCGTTAGTAGCCTCCCTTAATTTAGATATGTTCAGACAAGTTTTTTCACGCCGCAAGTGCTGCATATATATCGTATGTGAATTAAAAAAGATTTTTCATTTTCTGCTCAAGCTCTTTATTAAATCCCTCTTCAGCCACTATTTTAGCTTCATCATTCAGTTTCTGGTACCCATAAGGACCATATAATAAATCCTTTCGTATTACTGCTTCATAACAATTCAGATCTTTTATTATCCAAATTAATTCAACATTTATAGCATGCTCATTAGGATTATATCCTCTGACCTCCAGATTGAAGGATTCTGTCTTGCTGCTGTAATAGATATCTTCAAGTCTTTCGTTAAATCCCTTAATATATGTATCATCTTTATTTTCGTGGCAATTATCGGTTGCTATAATTTTACCTATTCCGATAAAACCATCTTCGTAGTTTTCTTCAAGAAGTCGGCCATTTATTACATAAGGGAACGGATCAGCTCCGGAAGCGAATCTTTCCAGATGTGTAATTATAGAATTAATATCACGAAGTTTCGATTGAAATTCATCTTCTGGTCTCTCATGATCACTAAATAAAATATCAAACTCATAGTTATCATCATTGAAAAATCTAATATCAACCTCAAAATCACCTAAATCAGTAGATAATTCAATCGAAACGGTATAATTATATCTTTTATACTCTTTTTCATTTGGATAAACAAGCTCCATATAAGTATTATTTATTTTTTGATAATTAATTTTACATCTTTTTATGCTATATTTCTTATCATACAAAAAATCTTTATTCAAATTCTTTAGTTGCTCACTGTAATCAACTATCATCTTCTTTACACATTGTGCCTTAGTAAAAGGAAGATTATCTGTCCCTGCAATCAAGTATGAAACTGTTCCATTTAAAAGGACATCCATATTGTTATCAAAGAATTCTTCAACAATATCCTCGGCTTTATGTTTGTATCTAATCTTTGTAATGCTTGGTAATGTATCATTTTCCGGTTTTAATTCACCCATTACAAATACAACGATTATTGCGGCTAAAATCAACATACCAATTATTGACAGTATTTTACCTATTTTATGTTTTCGTATAACTTTATTAACTTTCTTTAACGGCACAGCCTCATCCTTTTTATCATACTCCTGCTCTGCTTTTTTCAATTTCTCTAAAGCCTCTTTACAAGACTCGCAACTATTAAGATGCTCCTCAAATTCTTTCTTGACTTCTTCATCAGTCATACCCATTAAGTAATCTGCCATTAACTGTTTTGCAACTTTACAATCCATGCTTTTACTCCTCCGTCATTTCATACTTTTAAGTTTCTCAATAGTTCTGTGATAATTAACTTTTGCCCAATTTTCGCTTTTATTGAGTTTTTCTCCGATCTCTTTAAAAGATAATCCCTGCATTCTTAAGTTAACTATATCCTGTTGTTTCTGATCCAGTCGATTTATCCTGCTATATAATTCAGCACGTTCCTCACTTTGTATTATATCCTCAATGGGATCCTGGTCTGTCACAGCTATATTTTCTATGCCATCAGATACCAACTTATCAAGCGATTCATTTTTGCCATCGGGCTTTTCCCATTCAGCATAAAGGACATTCAATGCAATTTTGGTAATCCAAGAATATATACTACTACTGCCTTGGAAATTATCAACATTCAGTATTGCCTTTAAAAATGCAGTCTGTACTACATCTTCAGCCAGCTCACTATTTCTGCATTTGCTGTAAATGAACAGATACAGGCGTTTAGCATATTGCTTATATACCTCAGAAAAATCAACCTGCATTTCATATCTCCTCTGTAGCAGATCTATCACGCATTGGGTTCTGTGATTGTTCTTACTATTACTTTCAATACATTAGATAGTTTAGGATTGAAAAAGTTACAAATTAATTATTTCTCTTTTTTACTAAAAATAGTTCTGATAAAAACTCGCCAAAGCCATTAAACAAAGTATAGCTTTGGCGAGTTTCATACCTAAATACACATTCCAGCTTAATACAAATAAACGGGAAAAAGTTAGAACAGGGATAAAAAATCAAGGGTTTCGGAAACCCGAAACCCTTGAACTCTCTTGATCGAGGTGACAGGACTTGAACCTGCGGCCTCCACGTCCCTAACGTGGCGCTCTAGCCAAACTGAGCCACACCTCGTTTGCTATCCGAACCCGGATACAAGCTGCTAACCAGATTCGAACTGGTGACCTCATCCTTACCAAGGATGCGCTCTACCTGCTGAGCTATAGCAGCATTACGAACCCCTTTTTGAAGTCCGAAGGATATAATAACACAGGCAATAATAAATTGCAAGCATTTTTTTTAAAAATATCAAAAATTCTTATCTATTGGTTCAAAACAGGCTTAAAGATCATCCGAATCCGAGTCCATTACGTCAGCCAATACGTCTTTATCTAACTGGAATACGAAATTATCATCATCTTTCTTTTCTTCAGCTGAAGCACTGTCTTTTTTCTCTTCAACAGAATAGTAGAACTCCATATCATACTTTTTTACAAGCATTTTACAGAATTTTGCGGCTTCTTCTTCGTCCATGAAGAACCTTGCCCCTTCTATATTGCCCGTTAATCCGGGAGATTCACACCCCTGTACGACCTTTTTCTTACCGGTGAAATAAGCGATACCGGTAGGAAGATCAATTTTCAATACATACATAACCCCATCTCCATTTTCTGTATAGTTTATCGTAGAACACAAAAAACCAACACAATAAATTATAACATAGTAAAAAGTTTTTTTCAACATTTTTTAAAAAGTAGTTTTATCGACAAAAATGTGGATTTTTTTATTCTATTTTTCTTTACAATATAATATTGGGCAGAAGTGGGGATTTGATAAAAACACTTCTATAAGAATACCGAGGTCATAAAGAAGGAGGAAAATGGATTGAAAATTGCTGTATTAGGAGCAGGAGCCATGGGAAGTATGCTGGGTGCATATCTTCAGCTTGGCGGCGCTGATGTTACACTGCTGGTTAGACGTAAAGAACTTGCTGAGAAATTTGCTGTTCCGGGAATAGTGATGAGAAGCTATACAGGAGCGGACGGTGAGAAAACCGAGACCGAACCTATGCCTATGAAGGCCGTAACAGATTGTTCGGGACTGCCGGAGATGGATGCAGTTCTCGTAATGGTTAAGGGTATCGATACTGAGACTGCACTTGAAGGAGCAGCCTCAATAATCGGAAAAGATACCAAGATAATCACACTTCAAAACGGTATCGGAAATACAGATATTATAGCGAAAACAGTACCTACTGAAAATATTTATTACGGCTGTGTAAATATGTCAGCCATCATGACAGCTCCGGCTGTACTTGATACCGGACTTTTCGGTGATGTAAACGTTGCTTTTGGAGCAGTTGTTAAGGAAGAGGCACAGAGAAAATACGGAGAGGAACTCGCCGGAATATTTAATGCCGGAGGCCTGAAAGCAGCCTATATGGATGATATTGATACCGAGGTTTGGAATAAGCTTTTGGTAAATATTGCAGTAAATGCAGGGTGCGGTCTGGTGAGACTTCGCGGTGGTGAAGCTGGCGCAGACCAGGAATTTGTAATGCTTGCTGTCGATATGGTAAAAGAGGCAATAGCGGTCGGCATGGCTATGGGCGTTAAACTTGATATCAATCATTTTATGACTCATGTTCTTCCTTCAGCAAGAAAAACTTCAAGCCTTCATTATCCTTCAATGGCGCAGGATATGCTGATGAAGAAAGTTCCGACTGAAATTGATTTTATTAACGGAGCTATCGAACGTCTGGGTAAAAAAGTAGGTATTCCCACCCCTATTAACCAGACAGTTGCAAGGCTTGTGAGAGTAATTGGCAGAAATTATGACAAACAGTATGTAGAAAAATCAGTTAAGACAGGTCCTTCTTATAAGGTTAACATAGCAGAGAAATTCTGTAAGGGATGCGGATACTGTATAAAGTACTGTCCGAAGGGTGTTCTTAAAGCTGATGATTCGATAAATGCTAAGGGCTATATTAAGGTAAAGGTTGATAATGTATCAGGATGTATCGGATGTCTTTCATGCAGTACAGTCTGTCCTGAAGCAGCCATCACCATAATAAAGGAGGACTGACATGGAGAAAAGGTTTATGAAGGGGAACGAAGCACTGGCTGAAGCTGCTGTAAGAGCCGGTGTCAGATTCTTTGCAGGCTATCCGATCACCCCTCAGAATGAGGTTCCTGAGTATTTAAGCCGTAGGCTTCCGGAAGTAGGAGGAGTGTTTATTCAGGGAGAGAGCGAGATTGCATCTATTAATATGGTTTATGGTGCAGCAAGTACCGGTGTTAGAGCAATGACATCTTCGTCAGGCCCCGGTTTATCCCTTAAATGTGAAGGTATTTCTTATCTGGCAGCAGCTCAGCTGCCGGCACTGATTGTTGACGTAAGCCGTGGAGGCCCGGGACTTGGAAGTATTCAGCCTGCACAGTCAGATTATCTTCAGGTGACCAAAGCTTTGGGACATGGCGGACACAGACTCATGGTGTTTGCTCCCTCTACACTTCAGGAAATAGTTGATCTTGTATACAATGCATTTGACTATGCAGAGAGAGACAGAAATCCCGTATGTATCCTTATGGACGGATGCTTGGGAGCTATGATGGAACAGGTTGAACTTCCTCCTATGAAAGATCCTAATCCTAAAGCACAGTCTTCATGGACCATGGGACGTTGGGAAGGCGAAGAAAACAGGCAGTCACATCTTATCTCACCTATATACGAAGCAGGTCTTGAAGGACTTAACAAATCTTTTGGCGAGAGAACCAAGAGATGGGAAAAAGAAGATGTTCAGGTAGAAGAATTATATCTTGATGATGCTGAGTATGTAGTTACAGCATACGGTATTGCAGCGCGCATATCAAAGCAGGTCGTTGAAGAACTTAGGGCAGAAGGCATAAAAATCGGTGTTATCCGTCCTATCACTCTTTTCCCGTTTCCTAAGGAAAGCTTTAATAAGCTTGATTATAGCAGGGTAAAAGGAGTTATTGACATAGAAATGACTATCCCCGGTCAGATGGCAGAGGATGTTGAGGCAGCCGTAAAAGGCAGAGCTCCTGTTTATGAGTATGGCCATTCCGGCGGAGTACTGCTTGATGATTATGATGTAAAGAAAGCAATTAAGAATATCATAAACGGCGGAAAGGAGGAAGAATAATGAGTACACTTTATCAAAGACCGAAGTCAATTCTTCCTACGGCTTCATCGTATTGCCCGGGTTGTCTGCATGCTACAGCAACCAAAATCATTGCTGAAGCAATAGATGAACTTGGTGTAAGAAATAAGTCGATATATGTTCTTCCTGTTGGATGTTCTACTCAGGGACTTGTTTCCTGGGATCTGGACATTATCGGTTCGGCACATGGAAGAGCTCCTGCGGTTGCCACAGGAATAAAAAGATGCCGTCCCGATTGTCTGGTGTTCTGCTATCAGGGAGACGGAGATCTTGCTTCTATAGGACTTGCTGAAATCATGTCGGCAGCAAACAGAGGTGAGAATATTACAGTTATTTTCGCAAATAATTCCATATTCGGTATGACCGGCGGACAGATGGCACCTACCACGCTTATCGGACAAAAAGCTACTACAGCAGTTCAGGGACGTCAGATTTTGGGTACCGGCTATCCGTTAAAAATGTGTGAATTAATAAAAGAACTTGATGCACCGAGGTTTGTTACCAGATGTACACTTCGTACTCCTGCTGGTATTAAACAGGCTAAGGCAGCTATTATCAAAGGATTCAAAAACCAGCTTGAGAATAAAGGCTTTTCTTTCATCGAGCTTTTAACTAACTGTCCTACAACCTGGCACTGTGATCCGGTTACAAGTCTTGAATTCATGGAGAAACAGACTGAAAAGTACTTTGAGTGCAAGACTTTTGTGGACAAGGAAGAGAGGTTTGGAGAATGAAATATTCATTATTGATATCGGGTACCGGCGGACAGGGCGTTCTGTCTGCGGGAGCTTCACTTGCTGCAAGTGCGGCAGCAGTAGGATTTGCTACATTTGTTCCGTGGTACGGAGCTGCTCAGCGTGGAGGAGTAGCCAAGTGTACGGTAGTATTAAGTGATAAGCCCATAATCTCACCACTTCCCGGTAAGTGTATGGGAATGATAGCAATGAGTGAAGAAGCATGTCAGAAGGGATTGGCAGAAATTATTCCCGATGGACTTGTAATCAGAAATTCAAGCCGCTGTAAGAGCAAGATCAGAAGTGGCGGAGTTTATCTTTTAGATGTTCCGGCGGATGATATGGCTAAGGAACTCGGTGACGGAAGGATGGCAAACATGATCCTCATCGGTGCACTTCTTGGCTTTACAAAAATGCTTCCGAAAGAGATACTGCTTGAAGGCTTAAAGAAGAAGCTTGCGGGCAAAGGGGATATCGTAATAGAGATGAATAAGCGTGCATTAGAACTTGGTTTTGAGTTTGGTGCAGATATGACCCATGTTAAGAAGTTAGAAGCAAAAGCAGCAGTAGATTCAAAATATAGTGTAGAGAAAACTACTGTAGGTGAGATTCTTGATACTCCAAAGCTTCGTGCTATAGTTGAGAAGATGTTCCCTCAGGTTCTGAATCATCCTCTTTTGGAAACGGGAAGAACCTTTAAGTTTATTGATGCTGTTCCTTATATGAAGGACATGTTAAAACCGGAAGATCTTGAAAAGTTCAGTGATGCGCTTGAAGAGATTGAATGATAAAAAAGGGTTAGTAATAATTATGTTATGAGGCGGCTGTGACCGATAAAAAGATGATAAGTTTTAGAAAATCAGAAGATACAAGGGATATATTTGAAAAACTCTATCATGAAGAAAGTGACGGAGCAGATACTATATTAAATTATTATGACGGTTCTATCGCGGATGCTTTTTTCAGAGCTGCAGATATATATCCCGGATATACGGCTTATGAGTTTTTGGGAAGAAAAGTAAGTTACAGGAGTATGAGAAAACAGGTTGAACTCTGTGCTAAAGCATTAAAAAGCACAGGACTTCGTCCGGGAGAGTGTGTGACCATTGCTCTTCCAAATTGTCCTCAGGCCCTGTGTCTCTTCTATGCGGTAAATCTTGCCGGAGGAGTAGCTGCTATGATACACCCTCTTTCTTCAGAAAGAGAGATAGAGTATTATTTAAAGACATCAAAGGCAGTTATGGTTGTAACCCTGGATCAGTTATTCGGTAAGTTTAAAAACATACTTTCAAACACAGATGTTAGGCTTACTATTGTTACAGGTATTCAGGATGGACTTGCATTCCCTAAAAATGTTGCCTACAAGATGACGGTAGGAAGAAAAACTGAGAAAGTAGCTGAAACGACGGAAATATATCGTTGGCAGACTTTCATGGAGTTGGGAAAACAATATGATGGCGGATATGCCGAGAGCAGATCCTGTCATGATCCCGCAGTTATACTTTTTTCGGGAGGAACTACAGGAACAACTAAGGGAGTAGTCCTTACAAGTCATAATTTTAATTCTCAGGCGATACAGATTAAGGCAACTGTGCCTGTTCTTACGCCCGGAGATAAATTTATTGCAGCAATGCCTATGTTCCATGGGTTTGGACTGGGTATCTGTATACATTGTATGCTTTATGCCGGAGCCTGTACAATTCTTATCCCGAGATTTACTGCAAAAAGCTATGCGAAACTGATTTCTGATTCAAAATGTTCCTATTTCGCAGGTGTACCGACTCTTTTTGAGGCAATACTCAGGGTTCCTAAAATGCACGGACTTGATTACAGTCATCTTAAAGGAATTTTCTCAGGTGGTGATAGTCTGTCTCCGGATCTTAAGGACAGATTTGACAAGTTTCTTGCGGAAAACAATTCACCGGTATCGGTACGTGAAGGATATGGAGCAACGGAGACTCTTTCGGCATGCTGTCTTTCACCAAAGGAAGGCGCAAGACGTGGAAGTATCGGATTCCCGTTTGCAGATATGCTTTTTAAGATTGTAGATCATGAAACAGGTGTAGAGCTTCCGAGAGGAGAAACCGGAGAAATCATAATCAGTGGACCATTGGTAATGAAGGAATATATCGGAAATCCCGAAGAAACCGCACAGACCCTAAGAGCGGATGAAACGGGACGCAAATGGCTTTATACAGGTGATTACGGCATGATAGATGAAGATGGATTCGTCTTCTTTAAGGGCCGAGCAAAGCGTATGATCATAGCTTCAGGCTATAATGTTTATCCCAATCAGGTTGAATCGGTTCTTGAAGAGAACGAAAAGATAGATAAGGCCTGCGTGATAGGGGTGGCAGATAAATACAGGATGCAGAAGATAAAGGCATTTATTGTTCTCAAAGATGGTGTTCCTGCAAATGAGGATACCAAAAAAGAGATCATGGAATATTGTAAAATTAAGTTTGCAAAGTATGCAAAGCCTAATGAAATCGAGTTTAGGGAATCGCTCCCGCAGACAAAGATCGGAAAAACCGATTACAGAAAACTTGAGGAAGAAGAGAAGAAAAAAGCATCTTAAAAGGAAAAAATAGGGAAAGGACCGAAAATCCTTTCCTTTTCTTTTTTATACCGGGAGATAACGTTGTTGTTGAAATTTAATTCCTTTTATAGTATAATAACTATGAATTGTCAAAAAGCAGTTCGACCGCTTTTTGACTGACGGAGGAAATAACAATGCTTATAGATGGCGGGCTGGTGCTTGAAGGTGGAGGGACTAGATGTCTTTTTTCAGCAGGCATTCTTGATCGGTTGATAGAAAATAAAATATATTTTAAACATGTATATGCTGTATCTGCCGGCGCATATATTGCAATAAGCTATATTACAAAGCAAAAAGGATGGGCTAAGGGTTCACTGCTTGAAACGGTTAAAACAAGCAAACTTTTTTCTTGGTGGCATTTCTTTACCAAAGGTTCAGTTATCAATATAAAGCTTATGTTTGATAAGATTCCAAATGAGATGTTACCGCTGGATTATGATGAGTTTTTTAACTCAGAGCAGGATCTTACGATGTGCCTTACCGATCTTAGAACCGGAGAACCTGTATATATCAATAAATATGAAGATAAAAAGTATCTTATGGATATGTGCTGTGCTTCCAATTCGTTTCCGGTTATAAGCAAAACCCGTTTTGTTGACGGAAGGCCTATGACTGACGGTGGCATGGCAGACGCCATACCGATAAAAAAGGCTGTTTCGGATGGAGTGGACAAATTCTTAGTGCTTTTGACACAGCAAAGCAGATACAGAAAGAAGCTGAAAACCAGTAAGCTTATAACTACAAGATATTTCTGGCACAAAAACTTTGTAAAAACGATAAGGGAAAGACCTTATAAGTATAATGCTGATCTGGACTATGTAGAAGAGTTGGTTAATAAGAAACAGGCCATTGCCTTTTATCCTGAAATATCACTTCCGAAACTTATTACCAGAGATGAAAAAAGATTAAGAGAATTATATGATCATGGTTATGAAACCGGGATTGAAGTTGTTAAAAAGGTAAAAGAATTTTTTGGTATTAAGGATGACACAGATGCTTAAGAAGCTGCTGATAACACTTA
This sequence comes from Lachnospiraceae bacterium, assembly GCA_017542245.1. Taxonomy (GTDB): domain Bacteria; phylum Bacillota; class Clostridia; order Lachnospirales; family Lachnospiraceae; genus RUG11977. Next base: position 22,801 of record JAFXXN010000109.1, on the reverse strand, counting down.
AATACGGAGAACAAAAAGCAAAAATCCTTATACTCGCTATTATTGTATTGGTGGCCGGTGGACTGGGACTGCTGGTTTATGGTATTACCGGAAAATCTATCATCCCTCTGGGCGCCGGTGCATTATTGACGATAATTGGACTTTTGCTGTTATTTTCATTTTCTTTTGTTAATATCGATGTAGATATGGAGAAAAAAGCCCAAAAGAAAAGAAATAAGTCAAATGATAAAACAAAAACTAATACTAAAACAAATGCCGATGATTCTTCAAAGACCGGAAAAAATGACAGCTCGCAGGATATAAATGCCAGAGTTGATACAGAAATTGATTTTTCCATGTTCGCTGATGATCTTTCTGATATTGCCATTGGAATCGGAGGTATTCCTGGTTCGGGTAATACCGAGACCAAAAAGGAACCGGCAGGTCAGGGTTCTTCTGAAAAGAATGAGGAAAATGAAGGTGATTTATCGGATATATTAAGTTCGGTTGAAGATGAATATGAGGATATGTCCGATTCTTACAAAGAGGATACCGGCAAATCAGGAGCCGAAAAACAGGTTAAAAATGAAAAGAATGATTATGAAGTAAAGAAACCTTCTCCCAAGCAGATAAAAGCAAGGAAGAAGATGCTGAAGGTCAGAAAAGATGACCGAAGATTTACGCCTATAATTGTTGATGTATGGAAAGATGTTTCAGCACTCAGGGTTCCGGCCTTTGTTCAGGACAAGGGTAAAAATGCTTATATAATTCTCGTTGAGGGAGCCTTAAGAACTGAGATCATGCCTATGTCGGAATTTCTTCAAGTGACTTATCAGAAAAATGTTGAAGAAATTTATATGGAGCAATATGAGGAAATCAGGAAGGATCCTGAGCTAAACGGTATTTTTGGTGAACTTCTTCCGGCATTTTATCAAAGCAGCGGAAGGAATAACTCTGAAAAAATGTGCAAAAATCTCTATGTTTTAGGCGGGAAAATTGCTATTACACCCAGATCGTTAAGAAAACTGTTTAATAAGTTTGATTTTGTATTTAAGGTGTTTGATTCCTTTGAGATAAGAGGCAGTTATTCTGATTATTTTAAAGCAGCATATGAAAGCAGGATATTCTGGACAGATAATGTTATAACTCAAAATGACTATCAGGAAAGAATTCGCGGTATACTTCAAAATATGATTGAAGACACAGAGCTTACTAACTATGATTTTGAAAGAGATATTCAGCTGATGGTGAGATACAAACTTATAACAAGTGAGTATGCAGATTATTATAAAGCAAGGAAAAATGACAGGATAAAAATACGGATATAACAAAATTGACTTATTGAAAACAGGGCACAAGAGGGATTTATCATGAATGTGGAAAATGGAAAATTTTACAGACATTTTAAAGGCGGTCTTTATCAGGTTATCTGTAAGGCAAAGGATTCGGAGACAGGAGAAGAACTGGTAATATATCAGGCTCTTTACGGAACATTTGATATTTACTCAAGACCTTTAAAAAACTTCTGTGAGCAGCTGGACAGAAAAAAATATCCGGATTCAGCTCAGATTTACAGATTTGAAGAGATAGATCCCAAAAGTATAAAAAAGCTTAAAGAGCAGGCTTCTGAGGATAAAAAAGATATATCAGGTGAAAGAAAAGGTGAATTGGAAGAAGAGGTAGCACCGGATTCACAGATGCCGATTATTATGAGATTTTTAGAGGCTGATTCTTCTGAAGCAAAACTCGATATAATCAAGCAGAACTATAATAGTCTTGATGAAAGAACAATAAATAACATCGAGGCAAGCTTAGACATAGTGTCGGACAGCTCGGACCTCGATGTAAGGATCGGTTATATTTGTGATGTTTTAAGAACAAAGGCAAGGTATGAAAGCAATCGTTTAAGATAAGATCATTCCTGCTTCTCTGTCTCTTTTATTATATATGCAGGGCGTTTTTTTATCTCAATATATATACGGGCCAGGTATTGACCCATTATCCCAAGGAAGAGAAGAACTATACCGCCCATTAGCAGCATCATAAGATAAAGAGTGGGAAAACCTGCTACCGGGTCGCCGAAAATAAGTGTCTTTATCAGATGATATATGCCAAGGATAAAAGATACGATACAGAATATGATTCCGAGCCAGGAACACAGTTTCAGAGGAGCTTCTGAGAAGCTTAAAAACGCATCGAATGAATAAGATACAAGTTTCCCGAAAGACCATTTTGATTTACCGGCAGGCCGCTCACCTGTTTCAAAGGGCATCCATTTTGTATTAAATCCTACCCAGCTGAAAATCCCTTTACTGAAACGGTTTAATTCAGGAAGTGAGAGAACAGCGTCTACCATTGTTCTGGTCATCATACGGAAATCTGTGGCTCCGTTTACCAGATTAAGTTTTGAAAGCCTGTTTAACAATTTAAAGAAGAAGGAAGAGAAGTGGCGCCTGAAGAACCCTTCTTTTTTTCTGTCATTTCTGTACATCGCAACAGAATCAAAACCACCGTTTATCATTTCATCATACATTTTTGGCAATAATCCGGGCGGATGCTGCAGATCGGCGTCCAAGAGTACACAAAAATTTCCTTTTGCATTTTTTAATCCCGCCAGGATGGCAGCCTCTTTACCAAAATTCTTCGAAAAAGAAACATATCGGATATTTTCTCCAAGCGTACTGTATTCTCTTAATAATCCCAAGGTACCGTCATTTGATCCGTCATCTATAAAAAGAAGTTCGGTTGCACAACCTTTTGACTGCAGTTCTGCTCTGACAGGTCTGATAGCCTCCAAAAACAATGGGAGAACGTCTTTCTCATTGTAACATGGTACTATTATGGAAAGAAGCGAGGCAGATAGCATGTTTTCCTGCCGATTGAAATCTTTATTATCAGCATTTTCTATAGTGATTTGATTTATATCCATAGTTAATCCTTTTTACGAAAAGTAAACCAGCTGTTTTACAGCAAAAATATCAGGAATCCAACTGATTGCTTAAGTCTTCCCAATGTTCCATAAGCTCCTCCAGCTTTTTCAGATTGTTTTCATGTTCCACGGAAAGTTCAAGAAGCTTAGACGGTGTGGTGGAAATCTCGGGAAGCTGCATCTGTTCATCTATTTCCAAGTTACGTGCTTCAAGTCTGCTTATGTTTTCTTCAGTCTTCTTTAACTCATTTTCAAGTTTACGCTGCGCAGCCTGTTGCTTTTTTGCATTTTCCCAAGCCTTGCGCGAAGCATTGGAATCGTTTTTACCTGATTCGGAAGTGGAAATGTTGGCGGTGTACAGGGAATTATCCGGCGTTCCTCCCGATGCTGTACCGCTTTTATTAAGCTGAGCTATCAGCATGTCCCTCTTTTCAAGATAATAATCATATGTTCCGTCAAAACATATAAAGGTATTGTTGATCAATTCCATGATCCTTGTAGCTGTCTTGTTTATGAAATATCTGTCATGTGAGACATAAATCACGGTACCTTCATATGAAGAAACGGCCTGTTCAAGTATCTCTTTTGAAATTATATCAAGATGGTTTGTCGGTTCGTCCAGGTATAAAAGATTAGCATCGGAAAGCATCAGCTTGGCTAGAGATACACGTCCTTTTTCGCCTCCGCTTAAGTCACGTATCAGTTTAAATACATCATCACCGGTAAAAAGAAAAGCAGCAAGTACATTCCTGACTTTGGTATTGTCCATATCCGGATAGGTATCCTGAATTTCTTCGAATACTGTTTTATCAGGATTAAGAACATGATGCTCCTGATCATAATATCCGGTATATACTTTTGCTCCGAGTTTAAAACTTCCTTCATCGGGTTCGATCAGGCCGTTTAGGATTCTTAAGAGTGTTGTTTTCCCGGTACCGTTAGCTCCTATGATACCTACTTTGTCGCCTCGTTTTATTTCAAAATTTATATCCTTAAAAAGTGTGACACCGTCGAAACCTTTGGTCAGATGCTTTACTGTCAGCACATCATTGCCGCTTAAAATATTCGGCTCCAGCCTGATATCCATTTCGGCATTTAATTCTTTGGGTAACTCAAGACGCTCTATTTTTGCAAGCTGCTTTTCACGGCTTGCGGCTCTTTTTATTGATTTTTCGCGATTAAATGATTTGAGTTTTTCTATAACGGCTTCCTGATGTTTTATTTCACGCTGCTGATTAAGGTATTGCTTGATAAGGGCATCTCTTAATTGTTTTTTCTTTTCAGAAAAGGCTGTATAGTTTCCTTCATATGAACGTGCGTGCGTATTTTCTATTTCAATCACCTTTGAAACTATACGGTCTAAGAAATATCTGTCATGGGCAACCAGAATCACCGCTCCTTTATACGTAAGAAGAAAACCTTCAAGCCAGCGGATAGCATCCATATCAAGATGGTTGGTTGGCTCATCGAGCATAAGGATATCCGGTTTGGAAAGAAGTAACTTTGCCAGGGCAACTCTTGTTTTCTGACCTCCGGAAAGAGTATTTACAAGCTTGGAAAAGTCTTCTTCAGTAAATCCTAATCCCTTTAAACATCCGGTTATTTCACTTCGGATGGCATAACCGTTGGCATTTTCGAATTCTGTATTCATACGTGAATACTTTGAAAGTGCCTGTGTAAGTTCGTCTCCTGTCAGATCTTTTAAGAGATGTTCGGTTCTGCGGATATTTTCTTCCAAAGCCAGAAGATCGGCTTTGACCGAAAGAACTTCATCATATATGGTGTTTTCACTTGTAAGATTCTGTGTTTGCGTAAGAATTCCGACAGTGGTGTCTTTTTGTATGGAGACTGTCCCTGAATCAGGAGAAAGTTCTCCTGTGATTATCTTTAAAAGAGTAGATTTGCCGGCACCGTTAATACCAACAATGGCGGCCTTTTGTCCTGCTTCCATATGAAAGGAAACTTCGGAAAGTATAACATCTGTTCCAAAGCTTTTAGTTACGCTGTTTACTGAAAGTATCACAATAGATCCATCCTTTAGTTTTATAACAATAATAAATTATTATACTAAAAAAACACTATATAGTCAACCATATCACGGATCTCATAAAGATTACAGTTTAAAGCGATTATCAAGTCCCGTAGGTCTTGACAATGAAGAGGGTTTGAGGTATCCTATTATATAGTGGGTTTATGTGCTTTTTTGCGTTTTTAAGCGATAAAAGTTAACTTATTTTATTAGAATCTGCTATCGAAGGAGAAAAAGAACAGATGTGGTTTGAAAGTATACTGAATCTGAAAGAACCGATAAAAGGAATGACGAGACCGGTCTTTTTTATAGATTTGAACATTGACCAGATAATAGACAGAGTAGCAAAAAATGACACAAAAATAAAAGAGCATTATGAGTATTTTCCTCTTGATGAAGAATGTGAAAATTATCGAAGGAAGATATATAGGGATATAAAAGAAAAAGATCTTTATAAAGCACTCTCAGATTACTGTATCAAGTATAATGAATTCAGGGATTTTGAAAACAGGAAAAAAACCACACGAGTAGATGTTCAGGAACCTGTCTGGCATTTTTCTGCAGTAAAGACATACTCAGAGGCACTTATTGAACTGCTTAGTACATTAAAAGAAAAAGTCCCGGAATCAGATGGTTTTAAGATGTTAATGGAGTATCTTGAAACATATACGTCAAAAGAAGTGTTTAAATCTGCTTTTCAGTCTGCAAGTGAGCTTTCGGCCGAGCTTTCAAACATAGATGTTGAAGCTTCTTTGGAAAACGGCAGGGTAGTGGTTTCCATATCGGACAAGAAAGAAAATGAAGAGACGGAACAGGAAGATGATTCTGAAGATCCTGAAAAAGATACGATAGATTACGAGGAGTTTTTAAGATATTTTGACTCGGAAAACGATAAGACTTTTGTCAGTCCTTTCGCCCTGGTAAATGATCTCACAAGTTTTGAACAGGAAATTGTAAAGATTGTTATAAAAAGAAATCCTGAACTTTTCAAAAAGGCAGAGAAACTTTACGAAGAGTATGAAAATTTCGAAGATAATGTTTTTTCGAGACTTGCGGATGAACTTCCTTTTTATCTTACATTTTATGAGTTTCAGATGAAGATGCAGCAAGCAGGCTTTAAATTTACTGAACCTACATGTGATGAAGATAAAAAGATAAGTGCTGAAGGACTTTATGACCTTGCCCTTGCGTGTGTTAATCTTGAGAAAAACAAGCCTGTAGTAAGCAATGATTTTTATTATGATGATACAGACCTTTTCTTTGTGCTTACAGGACCTAATCAGGGCGGCAAGACAACTTTTGCCAGAAGCCTGGGGCAATTGGTGTTTTTCACCAAGATGGGGCTGGATGTAGCAGCAGATAAAGCAAATATACACTGGTTTTCGGATATTCTTACTCATTTTTCCGTAGAAGAAAGTGTTGAGACAGGAAGAGGAAAACTCATGGAGGAGTTGGTGAGACTTTCTCCGATGATGAAGAACAGCCGGAACAACGCATTTGTTGTTATAAATGAGCTTTTTACTACAGCTGCCAATTTTGATGCCATCATAATGGGTAAAAATGTATTGAGCCATTTTATAGGAGAAAAATGCCATGGCATTTATGTAACTCATTTACGTGAGCTGTGTGATGTTGATGAACGTGTGGCAGGATTGAGTGCACAGCTTGATGAAAACAGAATACAGAACTTTAAAATATTAAGGCATGGAGTGGACTATGAGGGATGTGCCGAAAATCAGATAAATAAGTATCGATTGAATTACAACCAGCTGAAAGAAAGACTTAAGGAAAGATTAGGTTAAGCATGAATGCATTTTTATTATATTCCGACCACGAATGGATAGGAACTCAGAAATATTTCGATGCAAAAAGTATAGTACAGGACCTGGGACTGAAAACCCTTTACATGAATGCAGGAAAAGATGTAGTGTTTGAGAACGGTGAAGTAAAGAAGATTAAAGAGCAGGATCCTTTTATTACCGATACTATGGGAAGAGTGATGATGTCACCGCTTCTTTCAAAAGAAGAGATTATATACAGACAGGCGATTTTAAAAGACTGCCTTAATAATGAATTTTTTATTCAGGATCTTTATAAAGAAGCAGCAACCATTGTAGCCGAATGGGATAAATTTGGCAGAAAATCCGGATATACAGGAAAAACGGATATGAACGGATGGGTAGTTACACGTATCCATCTTACGGCTTTATTTGCTGAAGGATTGAAAAAAATCAAGAAGATAATAAGGGATAATTCTGTCTTTCTGGAATCTGATGGTTTTAAAGCATTGGAGAAGCGTTTAAATGAAGAGTTTAATGATGAGTACGAAAAGAAAATAGATAAGCTTCTTCATGATATCTCCTTCTATGTTACGGAAAGTGAGGATAGGGATGGCGATCTTTATCTGCATATTCCGAGAATCGTATTAAAAGGTAAGCTCGGACCCGGTTTGAAGTTTGAAAAAGTTGAAATGAATAATGTCACGTCGGATTTGATCAAGTACCGTAATCCCAAGAGTACTATTGCAAAGATAAGAGAATTTAAGAATTCTCTTACTGCAAATTCATTTTCATCAAAGATGACGCCTGTTATAGAAAAACAGATAGTTGAAATAGAACAAAATGTTGTAAATTATATTGTGTCATTTACCGGGAAATTTATTGATAATTTTTCCGGATTCTTTGATCAGCTGCTTTTACAGGTCGCATTTTACAGGGGCGGAGTTAATCTCAGCAGACATATGAAGAGAATAAAAATAGATTACTGTTTCCCGGTGGTCTGCAATAATGAAGATCTGGTATTCAGCGAGCTGAAAGAATTTGTCATGTGTATGGAGCAGCGGGTTAATGCTGTAGGAAATACATGTAGTATCAGGGACAAGAATCTGGTGATAATTACAGGTGCCAATCAGGGAGGAAAATCTACGTTCCTAAGAAGTGTCGGTATAGCACAGGTTATGATGCAGGCCGGACTCCAGGTAGCTGCGGAAAGCTTTTCCAGCGGATTGTTTACTTCCATCTTTACACATTTTACAAGACGTGAAGATTCTGCTATGAACAGCGGCAGATTGGATGAAGAATTAGGAAGAATGAATACTATTATTGATAATCTTGATAAAGCGTCCTTAGTACTTCTTAATGAGTCTTTTGCGACCACAACGGAAATAGACGGTTCGATAATCGCGTATGATATTATCAAGGCGCTGAATGAGGCCGGGGTAAAAGTGATCACTGTAACGCATCTTCTTTCTTTTGCAAGAAAAATCTATTCGGAATCGGAAGAAAGCATGAAATCTTCCGGGCATTCCGATATAACATTCTTCTGTGCGGAAAGAAAAGCAGACGGTGAAAGAACATTTAAGATGATACAGAGCGTTCCTGAACTTACAAGCTTCGGACTTGACCTTTATAAAGACATTATCGGCGAGCCTGACCTTTATGGGGAAAAACTGTAGGAGGCTTTATAATTGAACAGAAAAGTACTTAAGAAAAGGGGACTTGATGTTCTTGTCAGACATTACTGGACTATAGTCATAATAATGGCATTATGTTCGTTTATCGGTGTCGAAAATGCATCTTCTTTCGGAAATCTAAAAAACGCTCTCTCTAAAAATCCGGATTTGGTTTCGCAAGAGATATCTACCAGTATTCTGGATGAAAGATTTACCGGATTTATGGATATTGCGCAATATATTTCCAACGGATTCGGAACTAATGAAGTCTGGGATAAAAGCAAGAGAAAGATTCAGTCGAATCTCCAGGAAGGGGAGCAGAAATTAAAGGAGACATTGACTGATACTTTAAATGGGAAGAAGTTGTCAGACGGGATAGCCGACGGTGCAGATGTTATAGTTGAAAGTGCTACGGATTTAAAAGATAATCTGGCAGATATTAAAGATGTTGTGACTAAAGAAGCTCAGACGGTATATGATGATACCGAATCTGAATATTTGGGGCCGGTCGAGATAGGAAAGTCCCAAGGTGTATTTGCCGGAATTGTAAATTCACTTACGTCGGGGAAATTTGTAAATAAGGTATTTACAGGTATCGCAACAATTTTCAGATCGGATGATGTTGCGGCAGTTATTCTGATTGTGCTGATTATCCTGCTATCAATATTTCTCTGGTCTTTTGTTGCAAGAGTTTTTGTAGTGATAGCAAGAAGATTTACTCTGGAAGCCAGAACTTATGAAGTTGTTCCGGCCAGAAGGATACTTTTTCTTATTAGATCAGGAAGATGGCTGCAGACTGCATGGGGACTGTTTACTGCGACATTGATTACAAGTCTGTGGTCTTTAACGGTAATCGGTGGCTTCATCAAGTATTATGAGTATCTAATGGTTCCGTATATTTTAGCAGAGAACCCATCTGTTTCTGCAAAAGAAGCCAGAACTTTGTCATCAAAGATGATGAAGGGACATAAATGGGAAGCTTTTAAACTCAGTATGTCATTCTTGGGTTGGAGACTTTTATCTTTACTGACATTTGGACTTTTAGAACTGTTTTTTGTAAATGCCTATGAGGTGCTTACGTTTGCTGAATATTACGCAGAATTAAGGCAGGAGGTTAAAAAGAAGAAAAAGGCAATTCCTGAGGCTGCACTGCTGAATGATGCTCTGTTATATGTAAAGCCCGATGATGACATCATTAGTGAAGCATATGCGGATATTATGGCCTATGCAGATGAGAAGATTAATCTGCCGGTGAGGCTGAAAGGCATTTCGGGGTTTTTTGCAAGAAATTTCGGAGTGGTTCTTTTTGCTGACAAAAATGAGGAACGGCTCTGTGAATATGAGGAACATCAACAGAAAGTAAAAACCAGAAAATATGTTTTTGAAAAAAGGATATATCCTTTCAGACTTTTCCCTGCCTACAGAAAAACTTTTCTTAATCATTTAAAACCGCCCAAGATTGAATATCTGCATTATGTAAGAAGGTATTCAATCTGGTCCATGATCATAATGTTCTTCATTTTTTCTTTTATCGGATGGTTATGGGAAATCGGTATTCATCTGTATGAAGACGGGGTTTTTGTTAACAGAGGCTTCCTTAAAGGGCCGTATCTGCCGATTTATGGCGGAGGGAGCCTGGTAATTCTGATAATTTTAAATAAGTTTAGGAAAAAGCCCATTATAGAATTTTTAAGTATCATAGTCTTAAGCGGAATATTGGAATATACTACTTCGGCGATTCTTGAATATCTTTATGATCAGAAATGGTGGGATTACTCAGGATATTTTTTGAATATCCGGGGAAGAATATGTGCTGAAGGCCTTTTGGTTTTTGCTATTTTTGGTTCATTTATGGTATATATTCTGGCACCTCTTACCGATAATATTCTTCGAAAGATAAAACTAAGGATAATAGCACCGATATGTATAGTGCTTCTGGTGATTTTCATGGTTGATCTGATTTATTCGGGGAGCCATCCGAATACAGGAGCGGGGATCACTGATTATCCCGCAATAAATCATGATGGGACAGGTTAAATAAATGCTTGCGATTTTTTTTAGTCCTTTATATATTTTTTTAACATGGCTTATAGCATTTATGATAATCAGATGGCTTAAAGCATGTGTAAAGGGGACTGTTAAAACGTGGATAAAAATACTTATATATATTTTCTTTACGATAGTTGCGGCTGCTATGCCCGTAGCATTCCTGCTTCCGGATTCGAATATTAAATTCCGTATGCAGCATTTTGGAAGCATGTGGCTCGGAATACTTATGTATTCATTATTTCCGGCCTTATTATACCTTATTTTCTGCCTGGTATGGCGTATTACAAAAAAACGTACGGGAAGCACTGAGAAGCTGGAACGCCCCAGACATGTGGCAATCATAGCCGCAACTGCGGGGATAATATTTGTTTCAATCATATGTATTTATGGGATGCTTCATGCAACGGACACGAGGATTACGGAATACACTGTTGAGGCAGAGGGAAAAAACAGCAAAATAAAAGAGCTGAATGCGGTTATGGTCGCCGATATGCATATGGGGGTAAATATAGGTGTCCCCGAAATGGAGCGTATGGTCGAACTGATCAATGAATGTGAACCGGATATAGTATTCTTCTGCGGAGATATTTTTGATAATTCATATGATGCACTTGACAATCCGGAAGCACTTATTGATATTTACAAAGGGATTAAAAGCAAGTACGGAGTATACGCCTGCTATGGGAATCATGATGTGGAAGAACCGGTTTTGGCCGGTTTTACATTCAATCATTCAGAAAAAAAAGAAAGCGATCCCCGAATGGATGAATTTCTTGAAAGAGCCGGCATCAGGCTTTTAAGAGACGAGGCAGAGCTTATAGATGATTGCTTTTATGTATACGGACGTCCTGATTATGCCAGACCCGGCAGAGGTGTAGATGTAAGAAAGACTGCAGAAGAGTTAATGATGGATATTAAAGAAGAATATCCGGTGATTGTTCTTGATCATGAACCGAATGAACTTAAAGAGCTGGCCGCAGCCGGAGTTGATATAGCTTTGTGCGGACATACTCATGACGGACAGATATTCCCCGGAAATGTTATACTTTCACTTATATGCGATAATTCATATGGTTATAAACGATTCGGAAATATGGAAAGTATAGTTACTTCGGGAGTTGGTCTTTTCGGTCCGTTTATGAGAGTTGGAACAATATCGGAAATATGCAGGATAAAAGTTGTTTTTTCATAAAGATGATAATAATGTAAGAGAGGATTTTTTACAATGGAGTCAGAGAAAAGCAGAAGTTATAAGCTTATAAGAAAAAAGCATATTATACCGTCTATTTTTGCACTGCTTTTATCATTTACTCTGGTGGTTGTGGCAGTGGCACTTATTTTGGAAGTGGTTGTTTTCTTCCTGTGTGAGGCGAAATTTGAATCTGAATACAAAGTTGTAAACTACATGGCGAGGCTGTATGAAGCAGCATCAGATAAAGAAGAGGCAAGAATTCTGCTCGAGAAAGAGGGCAGGGATTTTTACATTACCGATAAGGAAGGAAATATATTATATTCTAAAGGAGAGATTACAAGCACATCTTTTGGCGGGATGGTAACTAATTCAGGCATATCGGAGAGTGTACAGATCTACTATGATAAAAACTGCGATTGTCTTGAACTCAAAAGTGACGGAGAACTTGATATAGTACTGACCGATACTTATAAACTGGTGAAAAAACATGGAATACTTTCAAGCTTTTTTTCCAGTGATGACAGTGAAAAGTATGTAACGGTTCCTCTTAATTTTTGGATATCCCTGGATTTAAATGACGGAAATACATCATTGGTGGGAAAAGCCTCTTATGACATAAGGATGAGAGACGTAGGGATAATCTTCATAATCATAATTATTGCCGGAGTTGCAGCTTTCAGTCTCTTTGTTATATTACTTATAAAGATAATAAAGAAATTTGTCGATCATAAAAAACTTTTGTCGGTATTCTTTACAGATGTTGCAACAAAAGGACATAACTGGATGTGGTTCACCATAAAAGGGGAACAGATGCTCAGAAAAAAGAAGTATGACAAGATGAATTTTGCTATTCTGGATATCCTGTTCGTGAAATATAATACTTACTGTGTCTGTCATTCGGTTCAGGAAGGTGAGGAGGCTCTTCAGGCTATCAACAGAATGATAATGAAAACCATGAAACGTAACGAAGCCTGTGCACATCATGGTGCAGCATCTTTTGCAGCTTTTATTCAGTATGATAATGAGGAAATATTAAAGAAAAGAGTAAAACTGCTGCTGAAACATCTTGAGGGAGTGGATAAGAGTCATAAATTCAGCTTTCATATCGGAATCTCCCTTATTCCTGCAATCGTAAAAGAATCAGGCAGTTATGTCAGAAGAAAAGATATCAATATTGAGAAAGTATATAATGATGCATGTGCTGCCACAGCGACGCTTGAAGCAAGTGATGACTCAGCTATTGCATTCTTTGACAATAAACTTGTAGAAGAACAGCGATGGATAGACACTGTTAACGAGAATCAGCAAAAGGCTATTGATAACGAGGAATTCTTAATTTATTATCAGCCTAAATACGATCCGACAACAAGTGAACTAAGAGGTGCAGAAGCTCTTATCAGGTGGCAGTCACCGGAATATGGTTTTGTTACGCCGGGAAGGATAATACCGATATTTGAGAAAAATGGGTTTATAACAGAAATCGATCATTATATGATAACACATGTAGCCAGAGATCAGAGGAGATGGCTTGACAGTGGATTCAAGTGCGTGCCCGTATCTGTAAATGTTTCGAGAGCACATTTCATAGAGAGTGATCTTGCTGAGCAGATAAGAGACGCTGTTGACAATGAAGGAGCGCCCAGAGAACTGATTGAAATAGAACTTACTGAAAGTGCTTTCTTTGATGATAAAAAAGCTCTTATAAACACAATTGAAAAGTTGAAAAGTTATGGCTTTTCTGTTTCGATGGACGATTTCGGTGCAGGGTACTCTTCACTGAATTCACTTAAAGATATGCCACTTGATGTCTTGAAGCTTGATGCGGATTTCTTCCGTGGTGAGAGTGAAGGTAACAGGGGCGAAATAGTTGTTTCGGAAGCCATAAGACTGGCAAAATCACTAAATATGCGTACCGTAGCCGAAGGTGTTGAAGTCAAGAAACAGGTTGATTTCCTTGCCGGGCAAGGGTGTGATATGATCCAGGGATATTACTTTGCTAAGCCCATGCCCGGATTTGAGTATGAGCAGAGAATGCAAAACGGTTTTGCCGGACAGGAATTTGTTGCCGGACAGGAATTTGCTGCTGGACAGGAATTTGCTGCCGGACAGGAATTTGTTGCTAAACAGGAATCTACTGCTGAACAGGAATCTACTGCTGAACAGAAATCTGTTGCACAAGAAAACGAAATAGGGTAAAATAAGAATATTGTGTATTGTCGGTAAGAAAATGATACAAGGGTGGAGGAGAAGATGAAAACTTTCAGGAAAGATTTATGGAAAAGTGATGAATATACATATGAGGCAGCTTATGGGTTTATGCCTAATATCAGAGCATATCTGCATGATGAGGATGATGAGATTAGAAGGACTATACTTGTAGTTCCCGGTGGGGGATATTGTATGTGTACTCCGCATGAGGGAGAACTTGTTGCATTGGAATTTTATAAGAAAGGCATGAATGCCTTTGTGCTGACATATACTACGGATATTACCATGTCAATTCCTTTAAAAAAACAGCCTCTTAATGATCTGGCAAGAGCAGTTAGGATGATCAGGAAGGATGCATCCGAGTATCATGTTCAGCAGGATAAACTTGTAATATGCGGTTCTTCTGCAGGCGGACATGTATGCGCCTGTTTGGCTACACATTTTGACGATATTAAGGATGAAAATCCTGAATATACCGGTATTTCATGCAGGCCTGACGGAGTAATACTTGCTTATCCGGTAATTACATCAGGGGAATATACACATATTTATTCCATTCAGGCACTCTTGGGAAAAGAACCTAAAGAGGATGAACTGGAATATTATTCGGCAGAAAAGCAGGTTAAGGCTGATACACCTCCGTGCTTTATCTGGCAGACTTTGGGAGACAGTCTGGTACCGATTGAAAACAGCTATCTTTTTGCAGAAGCACTCAGAAAAAATAAGATAAACTATGCACAATATGTATTTCCATTTGGCGATCACGGTCTTTCTATTGCCAGTTTTGAACAGTTTGCGGGATGGAGAGGAGGACAGTTTTCTGTCGAACAGCTTGAAAATGTTATTGAGCATATAAAAAATGATACCCTGATAAAGGTATCCGATGCAAGAAAGAAAGAGCTTAAGGAACAGTTTCTCGGAAACAATGTCGGACCTTCCAATAATGATGATGATGAGAAAAAATCGGAGAATGCTCCTGAAAACAGAAGAAGACCGGAAGAAGGCAAAAATCCTTTTGCTGATGTAAGCATGTGGCCTGAACTTGCATTTGTTTGGATGTCAAGGCTTTAAAAACAGGATGAAGATATAAGATTTATAGAGGAGATGTCAGTAAGTTAATGGCAGCAGAAGTCAAAAAAACAGGAAACAGAACAACTAAAAATTCTGCGGGAAACGGAAGCACAAGATCCAGAAATACTTCCGGAACAGGCAGTTCGGGAAAGAGTTCTACAGGGACAGGGAATGTGAAAAAAAACAGTTCTTCGGGATCACAGACTCCTTCTAAAAAGAGAACTCCCCCGGAGTCGGTGAATATGAATGGCCGCAGAAATTCTGCAACAAGGAGTAATAGACAGGAAGCCCCTTCGGAACTTGAGAAAAGGGGATATATAACAAGAAAAAATCCGGATATTGCTAAAAGCAGGGAAGCTAAACGAGATGATATTATAATTATTGTTGTAACACTGATCTGCATTTTGATGGTACTTAGTTATCTGAAGATTTGCGGAATCGTCGGCACCGGGATCAACGCTTTTATCTTTGGCCTATTCGGAAGATTAGGATATATCCTGCCTTTCATAATCTGGGTACTCACAGTATTTATTATAGCCAATAAGGATAACGGTGTTAATCCTTTAAGCATTGTATATGCGGTATTGCTATCGGCAGTTTTGGGTGCGCTGATACAGCTGGCTGTTGGCGGATATGATGAAGAAATCAAGCTTCTTGATTATTTTAGCAACTCAAGTATTGCCTATGAGGGTGAAAAAGCCACTTACGGAGGACTGCTTGGCGGATTATTTGTAAAATTGTTATGTCCTTTCGTAGGCAAGGTGGCGGCGGTTCTTGTTCTTATTGCATTGCTTCTCATTCTTTTTGTTCTGATGACGGGTAAACCGTTTATTATGGCAGTTATAAGAAAGATCAATAAGAGACTTTCAGATTACCGCAGGCGCAGAGCAATAGAGAAGAGTGAACAGGAATATTATGATGATCTTGATACGGATGATGACGATGATATTCCTAATGAAAAGCCGGAAAGCAGAGTAAGATACGGTGTAAGAAGAATGCCCGGAAGACGCATGGGAACCATGAATGTGTCATTTACAAAGAAAGGCGAGAATGAACCGGAGAAAAATACGGCTGCTAAATCCGATAAAGTAAACGCTAATGCTAAAAGCGGACAAACGGTTAAAGATATTCGTAAAGATCCTATCTTAGAAAAGGAGAGGGAAACGGCTAAAGTAACAGTTGAAACAAAAAAAGATGCTAAAGCAAAGCCTCAAGTCTCTCAAAACCTGTTTATACCAGGGGTCGGAAATGTCAGATTGGGTAAGAACCAGTCGAACGATGTTATAGAAGAGGAGTATACCGAAAAGGATTTTGCCGATGTCATGGATGATCAGATCCATACCGAAACGGAGGAAAAGCCTAAGAGAGAAACCTTTAGAAAACAGGATGTTTTCGAAGATAATGAGAGGATAACTTCCGTAGGTGTGAAAACTTTGCATTCCGGAAGCATAAACCGTACTTCCGGGAACAATATCACAAATATTACCAGCATTTATCAGAAGGCCGAAAATGACGAGGTTATGAACGGTGATGGCAATAACATAACAGAAGATAATGCTGACGAATTATATGATAACAGAATTTATGAGAATGCCGATGAAGATGAGCTCTACGAAAAAGAATCTGAGCAAAATGTGATTACACCGGCAGAACATAAAGATTCATATGATGAGGATGAAAAAATCATAAATGTTCTGAATAATGAGAATCCGGATGATGTTGAGGACACTGAGGATATTTCCGAAAAATCTGGTGAACAGGAAGAACTACCCATCAGGGATGATTCGGAAAAAGTATATTCAGATGAGAAGAATTTAGCAAAACATGTCAATGAAATTCTTGATGAACAGAAAGAAAATGTTCCTGAAAAGGTCAGTGAAGCTGTTAAGGCAGAGAAAGAGTATCAGAAAGTAACAAGGATCGGTTCCGGAGCAGCCGTGTTTACGGATATGACCAAACAGCCTGAGAAGAAGCCTGAAAAACAGAACATTCCGGAGTATGTATTCCCTCCTGTAAGTCTGCTTAACAAAAGCAAACCGCAGCAGTCAGGAAACAGTTCCAAACGTGATGAACTTGAGGCTACGATACAGAAGCTTCAGAGTACATTTGAAAGTTTCGGAGTCGGTGTAAAAGTCGTCGATGCAAGTGTTGGTCCTACAGTTACCAGATATGAGCTTCTTCCGGATCAAGGCGTAAAGGTAAAGACTATCACGTCCTTAAGTGACGATATAAAGCTGGCTCTTGCGGCTCCTGAAATCCGTATAGAGGCGCCTATTCCGGGCAAGGCAGCTGTCGGTATAGAGGTTCCTAACAAGGAAAGTTCTGCAGTTTTCTTCGGAGATCTGATAGATACTGACGAATTCAGAAAATACAAGAGCAACCTGGCATTTACCGTGGGCAAGGATATCGGCGGTAAATCCATCATATCGGATATCGGCGATATGCCTCATGCACTTATTGCAGGTGCTACCGGTTCAGGAAAATCGGTCTGCATAAACGCTTTGATCATGAGTATTCTGTATAAGTCGAAACCTACGGATGTAAAGCTGATAATGATAGACCCAAAGCGAGTAGAACTGGTGGGCTATAACGGTATACCTCATCTTATAGTGCCTGTTGTGACTGATGTAAAGAAGGCTGCGGGGGCTCTTGCATGGGCTGTGTCAGAGATGGATAACAGGTATAAACTCTTTGCCGATGCCGGAGTGAGGGATCTGGCTGCTTATAACAGCCATATGGTTGAGAAGTGGATGGAAGAGAGCAATGAGGGCGAATGTCCTGATAAGCTGCCACAGATAGTTATTATTGTAGACGAGCTGAATGACCTGATGATGACTGCTAATTCAAAGGATATAGAATCAGACATTGCACGTCTGACTCAGCTGGCACGTGCCTGCGGTATCCATGTGATCCTGGCTACGCAGCGTCCGAGCGTAAATGTTATTACAGGTACCATAAAGGCCAATATTCCTACAAGAATTGCTTTCGCAGTTTCTTCTATAGTTGATTCACGTACTATCCTGGATCAGGCCGGAGCTGAGAAACTTCTCGGTAAGGGTGATATGCTTTACTATCCAAGAGGGTATGCTAAGCCTGTACGTCTTCAGGGTGTGTTTGTATCGGATAAAGAGGTTAATGAGGTAGTTGATTTCATAAAGAAGCAATATAAAGAGATGAAGTACAACGAGTTAGTCAGCCAGCATATTGAAGCAAATTCTGCTGAAAAATCTCAGGGTAAGGATGAGGGAGGCCAGGCAGATGCGAATGCCAATGATGAATTCTTTGAAGAGGCAGCAAGGCTTATAATAAAGAAGCAAAAGGCATCTGTTGGAATGCTTCAGCGAGAATTCCGTATAGGATTTAACCGTGCTGCCAGGATTATGGATAAATTGGCGGAAGACGGGATTGTGGGTCCTGAAGAAAGTACAAAACCCAGAAAGATACTTATGACTATGGATGAGTTTGAACAGTATCTGAACGGAAAATAAAAATCTTTAAAACAGATTGACAGTAAAACAGGTTTTAAGTAAAATTATACTGTGTGTGATATTATAACTTTGTGTTTATTAAGCATGGACACAAAATATGAAAGGGGAACCGTAATAATACGGTATTTAAGTTATGGCAAGAGAAAAAGAAACAAAAACTGCAGCTGCAGATGAAAACAGACAGAGAGCCCTGGAGTCGGCTTTGGCACAGATTGAGAAAAGTTTCGGAAAAGGTTCTGTTATGAAACTTGGGGATAAGAGTGCCCATATGAATATAGAAACTGTTTCCACAGGCTGCCTGAGCCTTGATCTTGCACTTGGGCTGGGAGGAGTTCCTAAGGGCAGGATTATCGAGATTTACGGTCCGGAATCAAGCGGAAAGACAACAGTGGCACTCCATATGGTTGCAGAAGTTCAGAAAAGAAACGGTATTGCCGGATTTATTGACGCAGAGCATGCATTAGATCCTGTATATGCAAGAAATATAGGAGTCGATATTGATAATCTTTATATTTCACAGCCTGATAACGGTGAGCAGGCACTTGAGATAGCAGAGACCATGGTAAGGTCCGGAGCGGTTGATATAATTATCATTGACTCGGTGGCAGCGCTTGTTCCGAAGGCAGAGATTGAAGGCGACATGGGCGATTCTCATGTTGGACTTCAGGCAAGGCTTATGTCACAGGCATTAAGAAAGCTTACAGGAGTTGTAAGCCGTACTAATTGTATCGTAGTATTCATTAACCAGCTACGTGAAAAGGTTGGAGTAATGTTTGGAAATCCTGAGACAACTACCGGCGGACGTGCACTTAAGTTTTATTCATCCGTAAGAATGGATGTGCGCAGAATTGACAGTATAAAGAGCGCCGGTGAGGTTATCGGAAACAGAACAAGAGTTAAAGTTGTAAAGAATAAGATAGCTCCGCCTTTTAAGGAGGCAGAATTTGATATCATCTACGGAAAAGGTATTTCTAAGCTTGGTGATATAATAGACCTTGCAGTTAATGATAATATCATCGTAAAGAGCGGTTCATGGTTCTCTTATAACGGAGACAAGATCGGACAGGGACGGGATAATACAAAGCAGTATCTGAATGAACATCCGGAAATTGCTGATGAGATCGAGAAAAAGGTTAGGGATAAGTATGTTATTAAACCCGATGAATCCTTAGCAGATGAGGATGAGGAAATGCCCGATGATTTAAGGGATGACGATTAATGTTCTGGATTTTTTAGATTTTCAATCATAGGGGCGGTTATGTGATTGACGGGATTTGTCAATTACAGAACCGTCCCTATGAAATTGAACAGGGAGGAAAGATGACAGTAACATTTGGAGAAAAGAAAGGGAAAAAGACTTCTGTTTACGTAGATGGTTCTTTTATTGGTTCTCTGTATCCAAAAGAGATAAACGAATATGATCTGACTGACGAAGGGGATATCTCTGAAGAGACTTTGAATATGCTTATGGAGGAAACGCTTTTAAGAAGGGCAAAGTGCTATGTCATGAATCTCCTGGTTAAAGCTGATAAGACTGAAAACGAACTTAAGAGAAAACTTAAGGAGAACGGATATTCGGATGAGACTTCGACTTTAGCTATAGAATATGTCAGAAGCTTTCACTATATAGATGAATTGCGTACGGCAGAAAACTATGTCCGTACAAAGATGGATAATCTCAGTGAAAGGGAGATCAGATATAAACTTTCCGAAAAAGGTATAGATGATGAGACCATAGATACTGCGTATGAACAGATATTGGAGAGTATAGATCCAGAAAGGAATACTGAGGGAACAAGTGCAATTGAAATAAAAGCTGCAGAGAACTTTTTGAGAAAAAAGCTCGGAATCAGGTCGGAGATTTCTTATGAAGACAAACAGAAAATTATGGCTGCTGCATATAGGAAAGGTTTTCGACAGGAAAGTATCAGATCAGCATTAAAGAATCTTATTGGAGACAGTTAAACAGATTATGATGGAAATTAGTATTATGAAGTTTTCCTGAAGTAATGAAATAAATGGTTTGCATTTTTAATTATTGTATGATAAAATACTCACTCGATATTATAGAAAATGTTTTATGGAGGACATGATGAAGAGAATAAGTATGATTCTTATTTTATGTCTCGTATTCGTTTTTAGCATTACGGGATGTGATAAGAAGGAAACAAACAGTGAAACATCACCTACAGTTACAGATGTTTTGACTGAAACTCCGGCGCCTACTGAAGAAGAGAAGCCTACAGAGGCAGTAACAAAAGCACCTGTTGAAAATGAAGAGCCCACAGAGGCAGTAACAGCAACTCCGGAGCCTACGGATACCGAAGAGCCGACACCTACATCAGATCCGGTAAACAATGCTGAGACCGGAGCTTTTGCAGATGAAGATATGGAGTATGATATCCCGGAGCTTTTAAAGATCGGTCTGACTGATTATACTGATGCTGTTTATGATGCTGAGTATAACAAAAAGGTTGATATGTTATACACAAAAATACTTCTTTCAGATATTGAAAAGGAAATGTACCCTGCACTTGCAGGAACTGTCGATCTGATCAATACAACCAATAAAGAAGTTACTACTTCAGCTTTTGAAGAGTACCGTGGTTATGTTATGGACGGTGAAACTAATCTGGGAACATTTTACAAACATACAAAAGGTGATATTGTAAGAGCAGATTCCACCGTTCTCAGTATAAAGTATGAAGAGTCTTCATATTCAGGAGAGCCTCATCCCTATACAGGCATTTCAGGAGCCTCTTTTGAATCGGTTTCAGGAAAAAAGCTTGTTATAAGTGATGTTTGCAATGATTGTGATTCCTTGGGAAGTATGCTTGCTTACAGGCTTGAAGGAAAGTATGGATATTGGGACGGCGAGGAGGATTTTGAAGCTCTGGTAAAGACCATTGAAGAAAAAGTAAAAGATAACACTATTTCGTTTACAATCGGATACGACGGAGTTACATTTTATTTTGTTCCTTATGAAATCGGACCGTATGCTTTAGGAAATATGACAGTAACGTTATCTTTTTATGAGGGATTTCCTGCAGAGACAGCTAACGGACCCAGAATGGTAGGTCTTTTTAAGAAGATTTACCGTACCGTTTCCGAAAGTTATATGATCTCATATACTTTAGGCGATACGGTTGAGCTGCCTGATCTTGATGAAACTACTGAGAACTATGACACTCTGTATATCCATGGATCGGAGTATCTGGAGTACGGAATGAAGGGGCTGGTTATTGAGGTAAATGGCAAGCCTGTATTTGAGGATAATGAGTTCAGCTTTTCACAGGATGAGGTATATCTTTATCTTGCAAAGGTCAATGATCAGAGATTTTTAATCTTTAATGAATATTATGACGGTGAAGATCCTATTACATGGGTATTCCAGTTTAAGGACGGAACAGTTGTCAAGAATGACTATACTTCATTGACTCCTGCGATTATGAGAGATTATTATGGCGAAAATTCATGGGATTTCAACATTGCCTATACAATAATTGACAATCCGCTCAGTCTTACACTGGAGTCAAGAAATGATGTTGTCGGCACTGATTTTCAGACTGCATTATATGAGCTTACGGAAGATGGTAATTTCAGAATGCTCAGCAAATATTATGATTTCTCACCTCGTAAGGAAGTAATCTTAAAAAAACCTTTTAAAGCAGGTATGATCGATCCTTCGATTTTGTTCTCATCGGATTCTGAGATTTCGGGAGAATTTGATATTGAAGTAGAATTAAATCCCGGCGATAAGATCTATTTTGAAAAGACAGACGGAGACAGACAGGTATTCTTCAGCACCGAAAACGGAGAGTGGGGAACTTTTGTTATGGATGAGGATTCATTTGGCACGATAAACGGGGAGATATGTACAGATATCTTTGAAGGTGTTGGATTTGCCGATTGATGATACAAAATGTATTATAGTAGCGTTATTAAATAAAATATTCAAGATTTACATACATATAAAAACAAATGTCCGCTTCAAACGGACATTTTTTTTGTTTATGAAAAAAGATGTTGCATTTCAGATTTTTCTATGTATAATGGTATTCGGTGAAAATTGGAATAAATTTATTCATGGAGGTAAACGATGAGTAACACAACTAAATTGTCCGCTCGTGACCGTATCGCCACGCTGCTGGACGACAATAGTTTTGTAGAGATCGGCGCTTTAGTTACAAAAAGAAATACCGATTTTAATCTACAGACAAAAGCTGCGCCTTCAGATGGTGTAATAACCGGATACGGCGTTATAAACGGAGCTCCTGTATATGTATACAGCCAGGATGCTTCAGTGCTTGCCGGTACTATCGGTGAGATGCATGCGAAGAAGATCGCAAATGTTTATGACCTCGCTATGAAGTGCGGTACTCCTGTTATCGGTCTTATCGACTGT
>JAFXXN010000108.1 GCA_017542245.1 Lachnospiraceae bacterium | reverse complement strand
TTAGTGAGTATATGGAAATCAGAGAAAAGTGTCTGGAACTTAGAATCCTGATTGTGTTTGAGCATGAGGAACAAATAAGAGGACTACAGCGGAAAAGAGTCAGATAATCTTTCTTAAATTCCCGCCGGCCGTGACTTGAGGGGTTACGTCTCCTCAAGTCATGGATGGCAATCCAAGCGGTAGCGCGGAAGGTGTAGAAACGTGCAGTAATGGAGAGTTGTGAAACGGTGAGTGTTCTAAACTCACAGAGTTTTGAATGCTCACTGTTCTCAACTCGTAATGTTTTTTTCCTTTTAGCGTGGTTGACTCTTGTCGACCAACGTTGTATATTGGTAAGCAGTAGTAGACCAATGTGGAGGAATGTATATAAATGCGCCTGACAGATTCCGAATGGAAGATAGTTGATTGTCTTTGGAAGAATAAGTCCATGACTTTAATGGAATTAACAAGAGCCCTGTATGCCAAGACCGGTTGGTCCAAGCAGACTATTATAACTTTGCTTAACCGTATGGTCGAAAAAGGTATAGTTACTTTTGTACAGGAAGGCCGTACCAAGTGGTTCAGTGCTGCAATAGACAGGACGGAAGCTGAACTTGAAGAGACGACTTCCTTTTTGGATAAAGTATATGGCGGTAATGTCGGATTACTAATCTCAAATCTGAAGTGTTCAGATAAGCTTACTAGAGAGCAGTTAGAGGAACTTCGCAGGATTATCGAAGAGGATTAACATGTTACGTTACATTATCGGCATTTCGATATTAACGATCGGCATAATCATTGTACGTGCTCTGTCGAACGGAAAAGTCTTAAGAAAGCACCAATATGCTTTCTGGATAGTTATTCCGCTCTATATGATATTAATGCCTTTTATTAAGATTGATATACCGGTGGTGGAGACGATCGACAGGTTGTTCTCTTCAGGAACGGAAATAGTATCAAGTGTTGAAGAAAATGATGCAGCCCCTGCTGTTATTGTTGAAGCAGAACATGTAAATCAAGTTGATAACGGAACTCGGACTGTTGTTCACGAAGAGCATGATGATCCAGGGGTAATACCTGAA
This sequence comes from Lachnospiraceae bacterium, assembly GCA_017542245.1. GTDB lineage: Bacteria > Bacillota > Clostridia > Lachnospirales > Lachnospiraceae > RUG11977. The sequence continues at coordinate 4,198 of JAFXXN010000108.1, read as the reverse complement.
TATCAGCAGGTTCCTGTTCAAAACGAATGGATACCCGATAATAAAGCAAATGAAAATATCAAAATCGATTCTATTCTGAAACAGATCTCGCTTACTGTTTCAGCCGTTCTTATCGTGTTCCTGATAACATACAATTTTGTTTTCATATCATATTGCAGGCGCAATAGAAAATATATTGGAAGAGATCCGGAGAGCGGACTTAGAATCTACAGTATCAGGCATAAAGAAGCTCCGTTTCTTTTGTTCAACAAAATCTATATCGATAACGATTCCGAGAAGATATGTGATTTTACGATCTGCCACGAAGCATGCCATTTTAAGCATTGTGATTATTTATGGGTGCTTATACGATACCTCGTTCTCTTCATAAACTGGTATAACCCGATCATCTGGACTGCATTTGTTCTTTCGGGATATGACTGCGAATTGGCATGTGATGAAGAAGTCATGACAATATATGGTGCAGATTCTTCCAAAGACTATGCAAGAACGCTGTTAGGATTACTTCAGCAGCAATCTGATATGGCAATAGGGTTCTCAATATCAACTGGAATGAGAAGTGGGTATGAGATGATGAAAAAGAGAATAATCAGCATAAAGAAGCCTGCAAAAATGAGCCGCAAAGCACTTGGATTAAGCATGGCATCTATTTTGCTTTTTACAAGCTGCTCGTTTGTCAACACATCGAAAAATGTCAGAGAAGTCTCAGTTAGTGATCCGTGGTGGAATGATACTGAAATAGTCATAACTCCGGATGACATTAAGCATGAACTAAATAAAGACTTGTTCGATCTATATAGCAGAAGTTACGTGGCCGATGAGGATTCAGTTTTAATAGTTTTTCAAGCTTATATAAAAAACTCGAATAATGACGTCATCATAAGGCGTTACTCTTATGAAGGTACTATGCTCGGACAGGTAAAACTATCAGATTATTTTGGTGATGAAGAGTTTTATGCACCGGAAACATTATATAAACTTAATGATAAGTATTATGCAGTTATTCAGCACTATGATGAGCAAAAGGATTCGCTTGTCAGTAAAGGATATGAAATTGATTTTGACGGCAGTACACTTAGGAATCCATTCTCAATTGAACTCCCTGATGATGGACTTATGTTTTCCAATGTTCTTGCAATGGTTGGCGTAGATGACAAGATGGTTTATCTTATGTCTGCAAGTGACTTTGATCAATCAAAATATAAAATCTGCATTAGTAACGGACAGAATGTGGTGACATATACTCCTGATTTTGGAAACGATGCTGATATTACGTTTATTTCCAATCTTGTAAAATTCAAAAACGGTGTTTCTTTTACAGCCGATGTTGATAAGAATGGTGTTAGAAAAGTTTTGTATTGCACATTAGATATTGATTCACTTACGCTTCACTCTATTGAATTAGATAGTAGCGGAAGTTGGTCAACTTCATTTATTCCTGATTGTGGTGTTTTTGAGTTCACAAGGAACTACGAATCAATTGAAAAAGTAGATACCGAGACGTGGGAAAGAAAAACAATGTTGTCTTTTAAAGATACATATATACATGGTCAGACAGAGAATTTGGCCCTTGTTTGGGTTACGGATGAAAGAGTTGTTCTTTTTGCCGAAGACCAGGGACCAACAGGAGGAATGTCAACAACACATCTGATAGTCTTAAACAAAGCAGATGAGAATCCCAACGCAGGAAAAAAGATACTCAAATTTGCATATTTAGAGAGCATGTTGCCTCATGAATATAGTGCCGTTAATGCTTTTAATAGAAGCTCTGATAAGTATTTTATCGAAACGGACAGCAAGTACTATGATGTTGCAAATGGCATTTTTTATGAAGAAGGGTGGGAATATGATCTTGCTAAGATAGTAGCTTCAGATGCTAGCGCTGTTGATCTTCTTAAGTCTGATATAAGAGCCGGTGAAGGTCCTGATCTTGTGATGTACGGATCTGATTCGGCACAGTTGAATAATCCTGATTATCTTATTGATCTTACTAAGCGAATAAACTCTGAGAAAGGCCTTAATAACGGAGACTATATGGAGTTTGTAACAAAACCTAATGGGCGTGACGGAAAACATTATCGGCTGGATTATAACTTTTCATCTGTTGCTCTTACAGTAAACAACTCTTATATTGAATCTGGATCATCAGGCATAACTTTTGATCAATATAACGACTTGATAAACGAATATAATTCCGGGACCAGCATTCTCTATAAAAACAATCTGGCCTTAATGAAACTGCTTATGGAAAACACCGATAGTCTTTCTTACGATACAGATGGGAAAATCGAACTCGAAAATGCCAGTTTCAGAGCAACAAATGAGTTTATTGCTTCAATTCCAGATAATATGCCCAATGATGATATGTACTGGACGCCTAAGAAGAAAATTCAACTTGTAGATGGAATGAATTTTTATGGTTTTGTTTACTTATATGGAGATGTATATATGAATTACTCAATAATCGGCCTTCCTTCTTCAGATGGACATGCTGAAGTAATTAAAGGCAGAGGTATTGGAATTACGACGTGCTGTCCTCTGCAAGATGGAGCATGGGAGTTTGCAATGATGTTTATGTCTCCTGACTTTCAAAACCAAGTGAACACCTATTATGATCCGGTTCTTAAAAGTGCTCAAAAGATAGCATTTGAGAAGTATGTTGATATAAAGAATTCCAGGCGGAATCCTTATGTTTCATCAGATATTCCTCTACAAAAAGATATAGTTGATTACTATATTGATCAGATTTCTGATGCCGTTGTAGTTCCTGATATGGATTCTGGAATTATAGTAATAATGAATGAGGAGATGCCAGCATATTATTGTGGTCAGAAGTCTCTTGATGATGTCATTGAGATAGTTGAGAAACGGGTTAATCTGATGTTTTCAGAACAAGGTTGATTGGCCGCGAATTTGGGATAAGTGGAAGAACAAAACAAGGTAAGTGCTGTTTACAAAAACAAAAAATCTAATGTATAATATCATCAAGAAAGAAGCAGCGATGCTTCTTGGGCTGACCGAAAGGTCCGGGTCCACCTACAGGCGCTGGGAACCGGCGCCATTTTTATTTTCGGGGAAAAATATGACTCCTAAAAAGAATGAAAGAGTTTTAAGTTGCTTTATAGACGAGACTGGTGATTTCGGTGAGTATGATGCTCGCTGTCCATATTATATGGTTACTGCTGTACTCCACAATCAGGATGATTCTATTAAAAAACAGCTGGATGGAATAGAACAATATCTTTCTGATCTTGGATACCCGCATCATGCTTTACATGCAGGTCCGCTTATTCGTAGAGAAGCAGATTATGAAAACATGACAATGGAAGAGAGAAAGAAACTTTTCAATCTTCTTTACAACTTTGCTAGAAAACTTCCTATCCATTTTATCTGTGCAAAGGTTAAGAAATCAGAATGCCGAGATTCCGATGAGCTTGATGCAAAACTTACAAAAGCAATAATGGCTGCGGTTTCTAATTCAAGAGAATACTGGGATTCTTTCGATAAGATCATAATCTACTATGATAACGGCCAAAAGGCATTAAAACGCGTTTTGAATATTACTTTTAATAGCCTCTTCTCTGATGTCGAAGTTCGCAAGGTGCAACCGGCTGATTACAGACTGTTTCAAGTCGCAGATCTGATTTGTACGCTTGAACTTACATTAGCTAAGATTGAAATGGGATCATTTTCCAAAACAGAAGATGCGTTTTTTCATGGTGCGCACGAATTCAAAAAAGAATATTGGCGAAAGATAAAGACGAAAGAATTATAATCAAAAACAAAACGGTTATCATACTATGGTTATAGTGAGATAGGATTGATGAGATTAGCATTTCCAGTCCCCCTCAGAACCGTCCACTATCGTCTACAATTGTCTGTCATAGAGTGCAGAGAGCTTTTTGTCCATATCTGTCCTTAAGTGTTATCACGGTGATAACCAGATGATATTGAAGCTGAAAAACAGTTGAGAGAAAAACGGGTTTTTGATAAAATCAGCACAACATCTAGAGGGAAATAAAAGGCCTAACCACAATATAAGCTTTATCTTAGCGAGCTTGAATAGTTGACGAGGTTCTGAAAGCCAATAAAATACGGCATTTCAGAGATTTGAGTTCATCTCGGATAAGATATGGATAATAGGGAAGAATAACCAATTATTCCAAGTAGCAACAGGTTAACAGATTATACAAGCACT
>JAFXXN010000107.1 GCA_017542245.1 Lachnospiraceae bacterium | reverse complement strand
CTTGAAGACGACGAGGTAGATAGGGCAGGTGTGGAAGTGCAGTAATGCATGGAGCTGACTGCTACTAATAGGCCGAGGGCTTGACCTGAAGGTTCAAAGGCTGATGTCTGCATAGACTAGTGTCTAAGCGAATCTTGTTCTTTATGTTTGTTTATTCCTCGATAGCTCAATGGGAGGGCGCTGCGGCGAGTTCCCTGGTAGTGGTTGGGATGATGTAAAATGTCTATTCCTCGATAGCTCAATGGTAGAGCACTCGGCTGTTAACCGAGGGGTTGTTGGTTCGAGCCCAACTCGGGGAGTTTTCTTAATTATGGCGACATAGCCAAGTGGTAAGGCGTGGGTCTGCAACACCCTGATTCATCGGTTCGAATCCGATTGTCGCCTCTCTAAAAAAACCTTGAAATCACTGTTTTTTCAATGATTTTAGGGTTTTTTATTTTATTTGAATTTTTGTATTTATTCGCAGATGTCCGCCTTTTTTCGCCAGATAAGGTGTATGAAAAGGTGTACCGAAGAAATAATATCAAATTAAGAAGAGACTTTGCCAAGCTATCCTATATAATTATATGGATGCAATAGCTCTGTAAGCAAAAATCGTGTTGAGTATGTTCTGAATCTACCTTATATCATGAAATTATCCTTGCAAATATGAGATAATTATGGCATTATAATCCCATATGGAAGGAGGTTTTGTTATGCCAGAAATTATTCCTATTAAAGAGTTGAAAAATACGTCTAACATCTCAGAACTTTGCCATAAGTCTGATGAACCAATTTATATTACCCAAAATGGTTATGGTGATATGGTGCTTATGAGCATGGATGTTTTTAAGAGTCTCCAGGGAAAGTGGGCTATGTATGCAGACATAGCCACATCAGAGGAACAGATTAAAGCTGGCAAGACGAAAAATGCACGTCAGGCACTCGCCGGCACGAATATTCAGTGATTGTCGACGAAAGATAGAAACTTGGTTTTTGGGAGGAAATTGACGTGTCACAAAGACATTTATGGTTTACTGCAGATACGCATTTCGGAGCTGATTCTGTTGATATATTGACCCGTGAGATGCGTCCGTTTAATACTGCAGATGAATATATGCACCAACAGATAAAAATCTGGAACAGCCAGGTTCAAAAGGATGATGTGATTTATGCCATAGGTGATTTCATCAATTATAACTATTCATCAAATGAGAATGATTTCGATAGTGGACTGTCTGTATCGCGGATGGTTAACGCTCATATAGTACTTATCATTGGCAATTCAGAAGAACGTGTAATAGATGATCACTTTGATGGATCTCTGGAAAAGTTTAAAGAATATTGCATAAATGAATATAATTTTGACGATGTAAAATTAAATGACTATGTAGAACTATGCGGACAAAAGTTTTTCCTGACGCACAGACCAAAGGATCATGATAAGTATTACCAAACATTGTTTGGCCATATACACAGAGGAGGCGGTCTGTATAGACCATATGGATTTAATGTAGGTACAGACCTTTATAATTATAGATTAGTTGATGAAAATGTTATAAAAGACCTGCTGGAACGTAAATTATGGTGGGATAACGATATAGATATAAATTGTTATAAATAAGTGGATTTACATGCCATTATTTCATTAAACGCGGATTTAGCGAAATAATAGATTTTATACAAATAATATAATAATATATAGCAGTGTGGATTATTAAGAGTGCCGTAGGTTTCAGCACTCTTTTTGCTAAAGCGACTGATTGTTTAAAGATAACTTCCGTATGAATCTCAGCAGGCATGCTATACCCCATCCTAAAAGAAGTATCACTATGAAAGCAAGGATGCCTATAGGGTATCCCCACCTGAGAAATCCGTAAAAGTCATTTGTATCTAGATATGTTCCAGTGCCGTTGATGATGTTATTAAGAAGATATGTTATCCCGTAGATAGCTACAGGGATTCCGGCATAGAATGTTTTATTAAAGGGATACTCGAACTTGATAAAACAGAATTCTATCATTGCGAAAACTGGGATAAGCAGGTGAAACCATAAGTTTGAACTACGATACGTCCTGTTGAAGCCATACATCGGGCCTAGGAATGCAAGAACGACGATGAAAGTTACACCGACAGCTGAAGAGGACATTATTTTGACTGTGTTAAGGATTTTCCAGATTCTCAAGTTTTTAGTAAAAAGGAGCGCAAGAAGATAAGAAAAGGCAGTCAATCCGCAGAACACATTTGAAAGGGTGGTAAAATACTTGAAGTTCCGAAAGCCTTTCGCCAAAAATTCTGAAGGTGAAGCAGCGGAACGGCGTGAGAACATCAACCATAATCCGATTGCCGTGAAAATGACCAGCAGGATATTGGTGACTATAAGTAAGTATTTATTCATCAAAACTTTTTTCTCAGCCATTTGCATAAGCATGCTTCTCCTTATATATTTGGAATGCTCCTTAAATGTACAATTGTTATTATAACAACCATAATATCAGCTTTTGGTAGCGATGTAAACAAAAATCGTTTTTGTACATTTTTATTTTAGCATTTATAATTCTTCTTTAACTTTATTTTGAACCCAAAATAAGTTATAATGTTTAAAAGAAAATTGAGGAAGACCTATTATTATGGCAAAAGAAAAGAAAACTGTACACAAAGTTAAGATGACCGATGGCAAGCGCCAGATTATCCAGTAGCTCCTTTAGGAGTATAGATCTGTTTGGTGGAACTATCAAAGAAATGCTGGAAGCTGAAAGGACTAGACATTACCAATATTTTCTTGATATTTTCAGAGGGAAAAAGTATAATAATTTATAAGGGTAATTTTTTTACCAAAACTAAAAGCAGAGTTTATGAAGAGTTTTTGTTTACGAGGAGATCTTTTTATGAAAAGAACAACACTGAAGTTATTTGCTTTCATTCTATGCCTTGTACTGGTGCTTACGTCATGTAGTAGCAAGAGTGAAGAACCCAGTGCGGCTCAAGCAACAACAGCATATCCAGTAACGGAAAGTATTCCGGAACAAATGTCAGATATACCTACTAATAATCCTTCAGAGACGATTACATCATCTCCTATACCGGAATCTACAGATATATCAACTGCTCCTTTTTCAGAAAATAGTTTAGAAGGATATACAGGGCTTATTGTGACATTTGGTTCATATGAGCAAGATAATAATTTTGATAATGGAAAAGAACCTATTGAGTGGATAGTACTTTCAAACGACGGAGAAAAATTATTGTTATTAAGCAAATATGCACTTGAATTCAAGCGATTTAATGAGAAAAAAACTGCAATTACTTGGGAAAACTGTACATTAAGGAGTTGGCTTAATAGTGAATTTTATAATAGCGCTTTTAATGATAGAGAAAAAGCACTCATAATAAAGAGCTATTTAGAGAATCATAATAATCCGAAATATGATACATATGGTGGAAATGATACATATGACAATGTATTTCTACTCTCAGCAGATGATGTTTTAAATACAGAATATGGGTTTAGCAAAGAATACAAAAGTGAGAATGGTGACATTGCTCGTAGATGCGCACCGACTGCGTATGTATTGGCACAATGTCCGTGGGTAGATACTACATATCCGACTAAAGATTATGAGTCCAGTTGTTATTGGTATCTCCGTACACCGGGTGAACGTGATTCTGAAGTCACAAATGTTATTCCAAATGGAAGAGTAAATTTACAAGGTAATGATGTTGGAGACCTTCTTCTACATACCATTCGTCCTGCGATTTATATTGAATTGACAAATGAAATTAATGAGAAGTTAAATAAGCAGAGAATCGAAGACATTCAGAACTTAATACCTACAGCTGTACAAGATCCCTCTCAGGAACCAATTATAATTCGATCGGATATTAAACAGGGTGATATAGTAGTATTAGGATCGTTTGAACAAGATAATAATTTTAATAATGGAAAGGAACCGATTGAATGGGTTGTATTATCAAATGATGGAAAGGAGGCACTGCTATTTAGTAAATATGTTCTTGATGTTCGACGATATAATGAAACAAAAGAAGATACAACATGGGCTACTTGTACATTGAGGAGTTGGCTCAATAATGATTTTTATAATTATGCATTTAATGATTCGGAAAAAGAAATCATTAAAACAGCTCATTTGAAAAACGAAAACAATCCGTATTTTAATTCGGTAGGTGGTCCTGACACCGATGATAAAGTCTTTCTTCTGTCATTAGAAGATATGACTAATACCAGTTATGGTTTTAAAGATTATGATGCCAAAGAGAGAGATAGGCTTACTTCGGCAGGTAAATCTGATGAAATGTGGAATTATATCAGGGACTTTAATCGGAGACGAAGTAGTACAAAATATGCAAAAGCATCAGATATAGACGCAGTGACGGGGGGAGAACGAAAGAGATTTATTTTACCGGAAGAAATAATAAATAAGGATATGCTTTTTGACCGAAGAGAATTTACTGGTGGAATACCGGAATCGGAAAAACTTGCTGTATGTGGAGATATCTGGTTACGTTCCCCTGGATTTAATAACGCGGAAGCTGTGTTTTTTTTCGGAGATGGGAGCATAAGTGAATGGGGGATGTATGTTGATGAAGGATATGGAATCTGTCCTGCTATAGTTATTTCTTTAAAATAGTAAGATATAAGAGGATAAGCTACTGATTATTAGGCAATGCGTATGTTTATTTAGAGTTAAGGAAGGGATGATTATGACTAGCGATATCTATGTAATAACAGTTCAGTATAAGGGAAGGAATATTTAATTCGAATACTAACAGGATGAGTCTATACCACAATTGTATCCCCATTTTTAGCAAAAGGAGAGAACTGATATGTTAAAGAAACTATTATTTTTGAGTATGCTTGCTATATTGTTTTCCTTTGCATTTACTGCAAAGGTTAAGGCAACGTAACTGAATGAAAGGGAGAAACAATATTACTATTCAATACTTAAGGAACAAAAATATCGTCAACATTCTGAAATGCAGATATATGATTCCATATCTTTTTTCTGGTATGATCTGGATGGTGACGGATACAAAGAGTTTATTCTTTCTGGAGCACTCGGAATTCGTTCTGTAATGAATACTCTTATTTATCATTATAATGGAAATGATTTTTCGTATTCTTTGGTTCATGGGTATGTTACTGGTGTATCTAAAAAGGGATTTGCGATAAGTGATCCTGACTATTCTCTGGATGAAAATGGACAGAGTGTGTATTCTTATGAATGCGTATATAAATATAATGATGGTAAACCGGTTAAGAAGCTTGAAACTTATGCTCAAGGACATTTGGATATTTCAGGAGATTATAAATCAGAAGAGATACAGTACTATAAGTATTCATCAAAGAAAAAAAGCATAAAGAAGTCTGCATATAATAAAGCTTATAAGAAATATGGTTTACTAAATCCTTGCTTTTATGAAATGTATAACAGCTTTTTATTTACTGCACCTTTTAAAAGTACGAAGAAAACAAATGGTGAAATCCGTGAAGCTTATATGGAGGCACTTGGTGAAATCTAGATTTTATATGCAATACGACATTATAATGATTTAGATAAAGAAACAGTTAAATATGCATTTTGTGATGTTACCGGTGATGGTAAGGATGAAATGATAGTCATTGATGGTGAAAGTAATTTTAAAAAAGGCGAAATATACTCCTGTGATAAAGTGGGCGTGAGACGTATTTTTTCAGGATTTTCATACCCTACTGAATTGGATTTAGACCTCTTTGTCTATACTGATAAGAAATTGATCAAATGTGGATGGTTTAATGAGTCTACTACAAGAATTTACCTGTATAAATTGGTGAAAAACCAATTTGTCGTATATGCACAAGAAAACCTTGAATATTTTGGCGATGAGGATAAACTTGTACATACATATCTGATTAAAGGAAAGACAACGACAAAATCAAAGTATGTAAAATATTTAAATAAGGCTATAGGAAAGTCAAAGGGAATTAATTTGGCGACGCTTGGATATTCAGTATATGGGAAATAATAAGGAAGTAACAGAAGCAATTTGAGATTTTTAATTGAAATAAGGCTTTTAATGTAGTACAATAAAAGAAAAACATTAGGAAGGTGCAAGTCATGAGATTTGTGAAAAAGACCATTTGTTTACTGATGGTTATGTTCATGGTAGCCGGAATATTTGGTAATATACAAACAAATGCTAAAGAGACATCTTTAGCTACACCTAAAATTACAGTTAAACTGATAAAAAAGAAAACTGGTGTTAAAATTACTATCGGGAAAACAAAAAATGCTGATAGTTACGAGGTATCAATAACTGGGATACCTGCAAATTCTGAATATTGTGAATATTTTAAACATAAGGCTTCTGACGGAAACGTTTATATGGAAACAGGTTTCAATACTGTCATAGAAAAGAATGGCAAGGCGAAAAGAAGCCTTACATTTAAGGATTTACAGCCTGGTACATATACCGTCAAGGTTCGCTCGTGGAATAATGGAACAAATACATACAGTGAGTGGAGTAAGGAGAAGACCTTCACACTCAAAGAGTCGACAACTACAGGGTATTCTACATCATATGACTTTTCTAAAGTGAAAAAGGGTGATGTTATAAAGTTTGGCTCTTATGAACAGGACTTGAACTATACTAATGGTAAGGAGCCGATAGAGTGGATCGTAATTGAGAAAACGCAGAAGGCGGTACTTCTTTTAAGTAAATATGCACTTGACAGACTTCCATACAATAAAGATTGGGGTTCGGTTACATGGGAGACTTGCACGTTGCGTAAGTGGCTTAACAATGCTTTCATAAAGAGTGCCTTCAATAAGACTGAGCGAGGCATGATCAAGACTACAACCGTAGAAAACTTTGACAATGTGATATATAGGACTGAAGGCGGGAAAAATACAAAAGATAAGGTTTTTCTTTTATCACAGCTTGAGATAAGAAATAGTGACTATGGTTTTTCGAAAAATTATGAAGATTATGATATAAATCGCAGATGTGCGCTTGCATGGTACAAAAATAAGAAACAAGCTGATAAAGATTATCAGACAGCTGATGGTGAGTATACTTGTTGGTGGTGGCTACGTTCACCAGGCGATTACGCCCACTTCGTTTGCGATGTCGATTACCTTGGCTACGTACACTCGGACGGCATTAGTGTCGACTTAGTTACCGACACTGGCATCAATGCTTACGACGACTATAGTGCCGGTGTTCGTCCCGCAATGTGGATAAAGATTAAGCCCTGATTTAAAAAAGACTGTGAAAAAATGAGTCTGGAGACGGGTATACACTGCATCAAAAAAGGTGACAAAAGAACTGCTCTAATGTCACCTTTTTCTTATTATACTTGTTTTTTAACCTTCTGATATCTTATAAACCCATATATTGCCGAACCTATGAGCAGAACCGTACTGATAATCAGAAACCAGAAACCTGATGCCAAAGTAACCCATTCTGTCCATTTAGCACGATCAGCTTTATCAATAAACACTATTACTATAAAGACAATTCCTGCCAAAGCTGAAATCGAGATACCTATACTTTTATCAAATATGGAACAGACAAGTGCTGCTACAGCAGCAATGATCATAAAAGCCATTAATAAAACATCGCCAAAATCGGCATCAAATCGTACAAATTCATTTCCAAAATCATAGGGATACCAACCGCAATGAAATAAAGGCATAAATGTAGTAGCAAAAAGCAGTGTTGATGAAATTACTCCCGGAATATTCGGTTTGCGCTTTTCAAAATATTTCGATAACTTTGACTCCGACTTTGCCTTTACGATATAGGGGTTATAATTTGGAACCATTCCTTGATTTGGAACCATTCCTTGATTTGGAACCATCCCTTGATTTGGTACCGTTCCGTAAGTATTACCATAACTATTTGGTATGTTGTTTACCTGAGGCATCCCAGCATTTGATGTATTTGTGTTCATTGAAGCTCCACAATAAACACAGAAAACTGCACTATCCGGATTTTGCTTCCCGCAGTTCGTACAAAACATTTCTGCGCCCTCCTTCACAAAAGCCATCTTTTAATGGTATCATATCACATGATTTCAATAATTTCAATATTTTTATTAATCTCACTAGAAGCCCCTGAAGCCTTTCAGATTATCTTTACATTGCAGGAATCTAAAAACCTCCGAACGGCTTCTGCCATTCGGAGGGGAGATTTGAAAAGGCTGACATTGTTGTATTGTTGGTTGTCATTGTTGTTAGTTTTTTCATTGTATCGTTCTCCTTAAAAATTTTTTGTTTTTCCCTTCGTTGTGACTTTAGTATATGCCCGGAAGCCTTATACTTCAATATTAAGAATATTGCTGATATGTCGCTTATGCTACACTTTTGGAGAAATCTATCGCCTAATATACATACCCGGACAAAATTGTAGTAAAAAAGCGATGGAATCGGAGTTTGTTTTTTTCTAAAAATGTGATATAGTATTTAAGGATTGTTTAATAGTTTTGTGGTATTCATGTTATATATAATGAAGAAATATATTTTGAAAGGGAATTGAAATGTCTAAGAAGATTCTTATCCTGATTTTGGCAGGAGTTGTGGTAATTGTCGGCGTTGTTCTGTTTTTGGTTCTCGGCTCCTCATCAGATTCGTATTATAATATACAGATAATGGACACTATGGGTGGAGTTACCGTTGGCAGGGATAGCAGCCTGCAAGACGCATACGAAGGGATGAAAATGCGTTCCGGAGACAATCTGAAGGTTATGTCTGACGGACTTGCCCGTATCAACTGTGACCGGGAAACATATTCCAGGATTGAGCATGATACCGAGGTAGCTTTTATGGAAGACTCGAGTAAAAAGCTTGTGATAGATCTTAAAAAGGGAGAAATAGTTGTTGAAGTTCAGAAGAAATACGCTGCTGATGAAGCATTGGAGATAAAGACCTCTAATACTACTATGGCGATCCGTGGTACAGTAGTGGCTGTTCGTACTTATCCTGTAGCCGGTGGAGGAACGAGGACCATCAATTACGTGCTTGAAGGAAGAGCTGTTATTAAAGACGTAAATGGAGATGAACATACACTTGACGCAGGGCATGGCTGGTTAACTGTTACTGATATTAAAGGAAATGTCACTGAAAGTCATGGGACCGGAGCTGCTGATTTTGAGTTTAAAGGAATAGATATTAATTCTCTTAGAGGTGCTGATGATACTCCCATGATTGTTAATGTGACTGAGGATACAGATATAGATAATGGTTCAAACGGTTTAGGAAACGAGACGGGTAGCACGGAAGTTATTAATTTGTCGGATATTCCCATAAATGAGGCAAACTTCCCGGATCCGGCATTCAGGCAGTTTATATCTGAATCAGTTGATACGGATAAAAACGGTATACTTTCAGTTGAGGAAAGAAGCATTGACAGGATGCAGCCATGTAAACTTAAAATAGAAGATTTGTCGGGAATCGAGTTTTTCCCGGAGTTAAAGATTTTGTACTGCAACGGTAACAAGCTGACCAGCCTTGACATTAGCCATAATACCAACCTGACGCTTCTTGAGTGTCAGGAAAATCTGCTTACGGAACTTGACATAAGTAAAAATCAGGAACTGAAGCACCTTATCTGTGGTGACAACAAATTAACATCCATAGATATAAGCAAAAACCTTAAGCTGGAAGAGTTAAATATTAAGAAGAATAAGTTAACTTCGCTTGATACGAGCATAAATACTGCTCTGTGCCATATCAGGATTGACCATAACGATATCGCGGAGCTGGATTTAAGTAATAATGCGAATCTTGCCGACCTGTTCTGTTTGAAGAATAAGCTGACAAGCCTTGATGTGACTCATAATCCCAGATTAACCTATTTGGATTGCGGAAGTAATGCCCTGACCGAACTGGATTTGTCCAAGAATGAGAACTTACGGCAGCTGTCATGCCATTCTAATAAGCTTAGCACTATCGATATCAGTCACAATGTTAACCTTATTGAAGTGAAGTGCGACGGTAATGGTTTGACGGAGTTGGATACGAGTAAGAATGTGAAGCTGACCACAATCCAGTGTAACGGAAACAATCTGACGGGTCTTGACTTGAGTAATAATGCGAACTTGAAGTATCTCTCGTGCAAAAATAACGAAATTACGAGCCTTGACCTAAGCCATAATACGGAAGTAACTTTTTTCAATTACGATGAGGACAAAGTTACGGTCACAAGGTAAATATATAACAAAATAGAAAATACCCAAAGAAACAGTGTGGATGTGAGTCGGATAAAAATGCTGATATTGGAATATTTATATGGGAACAAATTGGAACGTGCTAAAATGAAAATAAATAATTTGGAGTGAGAAATTATGACAGACTGTGAACATAAATATGCGGTGATAACGGGTGCCAGTTCCGGGATTGGGGCAGAATTTGCCAAACAGCTTGCGTTACATGGATATAATCTGATACTTGTAGCCCGACGCAAGGACAGATTGATAAAAATAGCCAAATACCTTTCAAAAAAGTTTTATGTTAGCTGCAATTTATTGGTAAAGGATCTATCAAAGCGCGAAGATTGTGAATCTCTGTTTGAAGAAATAAAAGATTATGATATTGAAGTCTTTATCAATAATGCTGGATTTGGAGTTTTTGGAGCATTTGCGGATACATCCCTTGACAATGAACTGGATATGATATCCGTAAATGTTTCAGCTGTACATATATTAACTAAAAAGATGGTGAAATATTTCAGAGATAAAAACAGGGGATATCTGCTGAATGTAGCTTCATCGGCAGGACTTATCCCGGCAGGTCCATATATGTCTGCATATTATGCCACGAAAGCGTATGTTGTAAGCCTTACAAAAGGTGTGGCAGAAGAGCTTAAGGAAGAAAACAAAAATGTATATGTAGGAGCTCTTTGCCCGGGTCCTGTTGAAACTGAATTTAATTCAGTGGCAGGAGTATCTTTTGGATCAAAAGGTATTTCTGCAAAAAAGTGCGTTCAAATAGCTATTGGCGCTATGTTTAAGCGTAAGAAAATTATAGTTCCCGGGAGGATGCTTAAAATTGGCGCATATGCTGCAAAGTTTGTTCCAGAGAGTTTACTTTTAAAATTCGTGTCGGAATTCCAAAAAGGAAAGAATAAATGAAAATATTGACTTGACATAACAGAAGGCTTAAAAGGCCAGTAAAGTTAAAAGGGTTCATTATATTATTAATATTGAATAAAAAATTATAGGCTGTGAAAAATGGTTTTTATCCCATTTTTCACAGCCTTATTATATCAAGAATCTAGCCGAGTTTGATTTTTAACACTCCGGGCATGCTTGTTTCCGTTCTGTCCGGAAGGTCTACTATAAGGACGCCCGAATGCTGGACATATTCCACAGGACCTATACCAAGGTACTCAATACTCATTACCTCTTCTTCCGGTTTAAAAGACTTGATTACTGCGGTCTTTGAATGATCCCCCTTCATGATGAATGCATATACAGTTCCATCTTTTTGTACGAATCTGAAATCATCGTCCTGCCAGTCGACTTGATCCTCTCGGAAGCCCTCTATGATCACATGTGAATGGCCTTCGCCTGATACCCTGAACGGTCTGGTTTCGTATACCGCCTCACTGTTTATCTTAAACCAAGCGGCAAGTTCATCAAGTATCCACTCTGCCTGTTCATCTATGGTTCCGTCAGGCCTCTGAAGGATATTTAAAAGCAAAGTTCCGTTCTTTGCGATACTGTCGATCAATATATCAATTATGTGCCTCGGCTTTTTATAGTGTGCCTTTTTGTCATAGAACCACCCGCCTATACAGGTTTCGGACTGCCATGGTACAGGACTGATGTCAGGTAGCTGGCTTCTTTCCATATCAAGCACACCGACTTTATAAATCCTCTCGTCACGATGCTTTTGGGTATATACCGCCGTATTTTCGCCATGCAGCTTTTCTGACATGTTATACAGATAGGAAACTGCCTCTAAACCGTACCTGTAAAGGTTATCGTTCTTGTCTTCCAGATTGTTTTCTTCCTCAAACGGAAGCCAACTGTCCGAATAGAGTAGATCAGGCTGGTAATTATCTATGATTTCTTTCATAACATTAAGCCAGTATTCATGGAATTTCTCGTTCTTTGTGAGCCATAAGCATTTACTGTCATCTTCCCCAGGCTTTGTCACATGTTCATAATTATCATGGTAAAAGTCCCTGTATAAAGGATCATTTCCATCGTAAGGGACACCGGCATAAGGCCCGTATGTGTCACAGCCTTTGTTCGAACGCCACCACGAGAAAGATGCTCCTATATGCTCTGTCATTCCAAACGGCATATTATATTTCTTGGCTGCAGCTTTCCACATACCACAGATATCCTTATGAGGTCCTACTTCTAAACTGTTAAAACGGTTATATTTTGATTTGAAGTTAAAAAAATGATCATGATGTGATGCCTGTGCCACAAAATATCTTGCTCCGGCTTTATAATATTTCTCCATCAATGCATCGGGATCAAAATTTTCTGCCTTCCAGAGAGCGCAGATATCTTTATATCCGAATTTTGAAGGATGTCCGTAAGTACGCAGATGATACTCATACTGATCTGTTCCCTGTATGTACATATTCCTTGCATACCAGTCTCCACACATAGGTACGGACTGCGGTCCCCAGTGACTCCATATACCAAACTTCACATCTCTAAACCAATCGGGGCATTTATATGTTCTCAGAGATTCAAATGTGGGTTCAAACATAATGTATTTTCCTCCGTTTTAAAATTTTTAAACGTTCCACTTAACTTTCTTACTTAGCCGCTGATCTTTGTGCATTTCCTTATATACTTTATGAGCAGGGCAGAAGGAAGCGATAAAGCAAACACTATAACCGTAAACAACAGGCTATTCTCTATATATATCAAAGAATCCACCTTACCGTCGAATGAATAGTTAAAAAGCTCAACATATAGTCCATGTATAAGATAGAACTCCAGCGTAATGCTCCCCATCAGTTTTAGGAACCGGTTACCGATGCGCACCTTCATGCCGATCATGAAAATATAAAAAACTACAGCAGATGAAAATATAGCTTCTGATGCTAGGCATACCATCCGGCGCAGAATTTTGATTGGCAGGACCAAAAACTCCTCATAATACGAAAACCTGGTCTGAATGAGCTCTTTACCAAAATAAGCCAGTACAGCAACAATTAAGCCTAATATCATATATAAAACATAATGTCTCTTTATATGCTGTACGATTTTACTCTCGTTCATAGCTACAAGGATCCCGACCGGGAAAAGATGGATTGAATTATACCACCATTCGCCCCTCATCCACCAGTCATTATGATTGATAGCCATACCGAGCAACTGGTAGAAAAATGTAAAAAGCGCTATCGCAATAAATGCAATTTTCTCGTTTTTTATAAACTTAAAAGCAAAGAAAAAGCACATATAAAAAAACGGCATTACAATCACATACCATGCATTTGGATTGGATAATTTCAGGCCGCTTAGGTAGAACACCCATCTACCGTCACCCATCGGCTCATGAAGGCATATCCTGACTGCCAGAAATATCCAAGCTACCAAGTACCCTAAGAAAACAAATGTCAGAATATGGTGCTTAATAAATCCGGAGTTAAGATAGTTTTTCTTGCTCTTAAAGCTCTTATATAAGCCATATCCAGAACAGAAGGTAAAGAAGGCAACCAGTACGTAACCAATAGGTACAAAAAACTCCAATCCCCCTGTATAATACTGTTTATCAATCCATGAAGCACTGTTTTTCTGGCCGATATGATGAAACATAATACATAACGCAGCAAAACCTAAAAGATCCTTCGTCTGTTTGAGAGAAAGGAATTCCTCATTCCATTCCTTCCTGCCATATATCCGGCATCCCCAGAACAGTATTATCAGTAGCACCGGATAAACTATATAAATCATAATTTCCTCCTGACGTACCTTTATCAGACTTAAGTCCACGAACATACGCTTCACCTATTATATTATACTTTTTTCGCTCCAAATATCAACCGAATATATTGTAAAGTTAATAAGAATTCTTCTTTAAATACACAAGATGCAGAATCACGTATCAGAGATACTGATATAGCAAAAGAAATGCAGTAATAAAAAAATGGCGACAGAACCGTTCTGTCGCCTCGCTCGGAGGTGTCCGGGCTTTTTTTAATGAACAAGATTGCATACCATTTTGTAAATAACCTAACCAAAGGTGACTTTTTTTATACAGTGAAGCATGCTATTATATGGATGAAATAGTAAAGAATAGCTTAAAAGAGTTAATCTTTACATATGTTGAACGGAGGCGACATGATTATGAAGTATTCAGTAAAGAAGATGCTGGCTGTTATATTGGTCATCGGGTTACTGGCAGGTTTAGTATCGTCAGTGGGATCATATAAGGTTATGGCTGCTAAAACAGGCTCAGAGGATCAACAAAGTAATTTATCGGATCCAGAAAAGCAGTTTAAGAAAGATTACCCAAAGCTGCAAACCCTTGCAGATAATGGTACCATAGGGTTGAAATTTGAAACGAAGGCAGCAAAAGACACTATTACACTCGGCAGATATCGCCTGTTTGATAGAATGTATGCGAGTTACCCAAAGGATGAAGCTGATGATATTGAGTGGGAAGTCCTTGAATATTCAGAGGACAAAAAAAGTGCGTTTGTTATCAGTAAGAACATTCTTGTCAGGTATCAATTCTATGCAGAGGAAACAGATGATACCGACTGGGAACATGCAGATGTAAGAAAATGGTTGAATAATGATTTTATTAATGAAGCTTTCTCGGACAGTGAACGAGCTCTGATAAAAACTACTACTGTTAAAACTCCTGATTATTATGATGAAGAGGATGATTTACTTTTAGAGGGTGGAAATGATACGGAGGACAAGCTGTTCCTGCTTTCAAAAGATGAACTGGATAAGTATTTCCCTCCTATAGAAAAGGTGGAAGATTTTGATTACGATGACTATGAGGTGCCATCAAGAATATGTAGATATATAGGCGGTGGTGCCGGCTACTGGCTTCTTCGTTCACCGGGGTGGTATGAAGGAGAGGTTGCCGTTGTTACATCTGACGGAGGTATAATATCTGAGGGAAAATGTATATTAAATGGTGTTCGTCCAGCGTTTTGGATAAATTTGACTCCGGAACTGATAGAGGAAAACAACCTTTCAGTTGGATCTTCTGCGCAAGAACAGGCAGATGTTTATGTGACGTTCGGAAACTATGATATTCCGGATAAAAACGGAAATGGTGATGGTAATAAAGATAAACTGGAGTGGCTTATATGTGATTATGATGAAAAAGAAAATAAAGCACTTCTGCTTAGCAGGAATCTTGTACGCTCAATGCCATTTAAGAACGAAGAAGATGATAATTTATGGGAAACTTCCGATGTAAGGGCTTGGTTAAACGGTGTGTTCTATTTTGATGCTTTTTCAAGCGACGAAGCGGCAAGGATAAAGAATTATACCATTAATGATCAGGATACTAAGAACGTAAAGAACAAAGTTTTTATCTTTTCGTTAGATGAAACGAATAAATACCTGCCTGATTATGATATGCGGCTTGCAAGTTATAATGACGGACAGATGAGTTCATGGTGGACTCGTACTCCGGGTGAAAGTGCTCACAATGTTGTGGAAATCTCCAAATTTGGCGTGCAGGAATATTATTATGAATGTACTGCTGCCTGTGGCGTTCGTCCGGCAATCTATATAGATATGGATCCGAAATTAAGTGCTGAAAATCTTGTGCCCGAAACACCGGAGATATCCGCAGAACCTGCTTCTGACGGAATGGGCATAGTTGTCGCAGCCGAAAAGACATATGATGCTGAAGGATATGAGATCTATATCAAAAACCCGGGCGCATCAGAGTTTGAAAGTGCCGCGGTTATAGATAGGAACGGGTCAACAAAACGCAGTACTATAGTCAGGAATCTTCTTCCGGGGGAGTATACCGTAAAAGTTAAAGCTTTTAGAAAAAACGGGAAAAAGACTGTCTACAGCTCATTCAGTAAAGAAGATAAGGTAGAGCTTAACGGATACAGCGATGCAGAATATGTGAGCGAAAATTACCCTAAGCTTAAAGCTCTTGCAGATAAGGGACTTATAAGCTTTAGCAGTGAATATGGAAGAGATACCATTAAGTTAGGTAAGTGGGATAATAAAGACATAGAATGGGAAGTGCTTGAATATTCTGCAGACGGTAAGAGTGCTCTTATTATGAGCGAAAATATACTTTGCAAAAAGTTATATAATGAAGAGGATAAGAGTATTACTTGGAAGGACTGTTCGCTTCGTAAGTGGCTTAATGAAGATTTTATAAACAGTGCATTCAAAAAAAGCGAAAAGAAGTTGATCAAGAAGACAAAAATAACAAACGAGAATAATAGGATATATGGGACAAAAGGAGGGAAGGCTACCAAAGATAAGGTATTTCTTCTTTCTATATCTGAATATGAGAAGTATGTTGAAGACAGTAATAAAAACGGATTAATTAACAGGAATATTGGTTTATATACCAATGGTGACAGTGGATATTATTGGCTGAGAACACCCGGAGACTTGGGAAGCACCACCGATTTTGAAGATTGGGACGAAGAAGACTGGGAAGACTATGAACCTTGTGATTATCAGGCCGGATATGCCGCATTTGTATTTGATGACGGTGAAATTGAATGGAATGGAAGCGGTGTTGCATACGAGAAATTAGGAGTCCGTCCTGTTATGTGGATCAAGCTTACAGATAAGATTATCAGTAAGAACAAACTCTCAGTAAAAGATAATAAATCTATTGCAAATCTTTATGTAGTATTTGGTACTCAGGAATATGACAACAGCAGTGATCTTTTAGAATGGCAGATTCTTGATTATGATGAGAAGAACAATAAAGCACTGCTGCTTAGCAGATATCTGGTAGGGTCAGAACGTTATATGGATACCGGCAATACTTTGAAGGATGAAGACGTTACATGGGCTGATAGTACAATCCGCCAGTATCTTAATGATAATTTTTACAATTCTGTATTCTCTAAAGCTGAGAAATCTTTGATAAAGAAGGTAAAGATTAAAAACCCGGATAATAAAAAGATGAAGACTAAGGGAGGTAAAAATACCTCAGATAGGATTTTCCTCTTATCAATTTCCGAAGTAGAAAAGTACTTTAGTGAAAATCCCGGTAAGGGTTCCATAAGCAGAGTAGGACGCTTTAGAAATGGAGATGCAGGTGAATGGTGGCTTCGTTCACCGGGGATAAGTCAAGCTTCAGCTTCATATGTTACTGGAGATGGAAAAATTCTTGGCAACTATCATACAGCTAATTTTGCTAATGTACGCCCGGCTATCTGGATAGATCTTTCAAAATAAAAAAACATAACAAAGTTGAAGAAATCACCCACATCTTAGCGAAGGTGGGTGATTTCTTCTTTCAGGCGGGGGAAGCCATGACTGAAAGGAGACGCGGAGCATCATTTATGCGGCTTTATTCTAAAAGGTTGCTAAATGAGTTGTTTTCTGATATACTAAACACTTGAATAACTATATGGCGGAAATATTTGTAAAAATTGGAAAACATCTTATTGAGGAGTATGAATTATGCTGATTGAGAGAAGAAAAAAATTTATGCGGATTCTGATGTTGATGACGGTGGTACTTATGCTTGGTGCCTTTTTGAGTCCGGTTAGAACCAAGGCAGAAGAAGGAAGAACAACATTTACTGTTGGGTTCGATGCAGAGTTCCCTCCATATGGTTATCAGGATGAAAACGGTGAATATATAGGATTTGATCTATCCTTAGCGCAGGAGGTTTGTAAGCGCCGTGGATGGGAACTGAAAAAGGTTCCTATCGAATGGGATTTAAAGGATATGGAATTAAGTACAGGAGCTATCGACTGTATTTGGAATGGATTTACCATAAATGGAAGAGAAAATGACTATACATGGTCTGTACCATATGTAGATAATTCTCAGGTAGCGGTAGTAAGAAGTGATTCAGGAATAAACAAGCTTTCAGAACTTACAGGAAAGATTGTAGTGGTACAGACGGACAGTTCTGCACTTGCAGCATTTACAGGAGAAGATGCAGAACAGAAGAATGTTGAATTGGCAGCATCATTTTCTGAACTACAGCAGGTTGGTGATTATAACAGTGCATTCATGAATCTTGAAAGCGGTGCTGTTGATGCGGTTTGTCTTGATATTGGTGTGGCCAATTATGAAATATCCGCTCGTGGCGGGAAATTTAAAATCCTTGATGAACATATATCGAGTGAACAGTATGGTATTGGTTTTTTAAAGGGAAATACAGAACTTCGTGATGAAGTTCAGAAAACCCTTTTCCAGATGGTTGAAGATGGCGAGTTTCTTAGGATAGCAGAAGAATGGGACTTGGATGAATGCGTATGTCTTTCAAGAGATTCGCAGGGTGTAAAGCAAAAAGATACAGTGGAAAAACCATTTGGTGATAGACTTTGGAGTATTTGTAAGCAGCTGCTAAAAGGGGTTGGTGCATCCCTGGCAATATTTTTTCTGACGCTGTTGTTTTCACTTCCACTAGGTTTGCTTCTCGCATTTGGCAGAATGAGTAGATTCAAGCCGTTAAGTCTATTGGTAAAGCTGTATATATCAATACTTCGAGGAACTCCTCTTATGCTGCAGCTGATTGTGGTATTCTTCGGACCATATTATCTCTTTAATATCTCGACTTCATCTGAGTATAGATTTATTGCGGTAATCATAGGGTTTTCACTTAATTATGCAGCATATTTTGCGGAGATATACCGTTCAGGAATACAGGCTATCCCTGTTGGACAGCATGAGGCTAGTGAAATACTTGGATATTCAAAATCACAGAAGTTTTTTAAGATTATTTTTCCTCAGATGATAAAAAATATCATCCCTTCAATAACCAATGAGGTTATAACATTAGTAAAAGATACATCTCTGGCTTTTGCTATTTCATATACTGAGATGTTCACTTTGGCTAAACAGGTTGCAGCTGCTCAGGCTACAATACTTCCGTTGTTTATTGCAGGATTGTTCTATTACATTTTTAATTTCCTGGTAGCGTTTGTTATGGAACGTATTGAGAAAAAACTCAATTATTTTAGATAAGGAGAGGGTCTGATGAATCTGCTTGAGGTAAAAAACATAAAAAAGAGTTTTGGAGATCTTGAAGTGTTGAAGGATATCAGCCTGACCGTTAAAGAAGGTGAGGTTATATCGATTCTGGGACCTTCAGGTTCCGGAAAATCAACATTTTTACGCTGTATATCCATGTTGGAAACTATAGATGCCGGAAGCATGGTATATTGCGGGAAGTCAGCTTTGAAAGATGATGTAAAAACAGCTGATGGTAAACCGGTATACGTATCGAAAGATGAACTGAAGGAAATAAAGCGTTCATTCAGTCTTGTATTTCAGAATTTTAATCTTTTTCCGCATTATACAGTGCTTAAAAATATATCAGATGCACCCATAAATGTACTGAAAAGGAATAAGGAAGAAGTTATAAAGGAAGCAGAGGCACTGCTTAAGAAAATTGGGCTTTCAGATAAAGGGGATTTCTACCCTTATCAGCTTTCGGGTGGTCAGCAGCAACGCGTTGCAATAGCAAGAGCATTGGCGATGAACCCCAAAATGCTTTTCTTCGATGAGCCTACTTCTGCATTGGACCCTGAATTGACAGCTGAGATACTAAAGGTTTTGAAAAATCTGGCCAAAGAAAAAATGACAATGCTAATAGTGACACACGAGATTGATTTTGCAAGAAATGTATCCGATAAGGTTATATTTATGGATGGCGGTGTTATTGTAGAGCAAGGCGCACCTAAAGATGTTATTGACAATCCGTCAAATGAACGTACAAGGACATTCTTGAAAAAGCTTGAACAGTAAAATTATTTCACAGAAGAGGAGAAAGATTATGCAAAAAACATTGGAGAATAATAAGTTAACTATTTCACTTGAAGGTCGGATTGATTCAACGAATGCAACGGAATGGGATGATCAAATAAATGAAGCAGTTGATGAGAATCCTGAGGCCAATATCATACTTGATGCTTCGAAGCTTGAGTATATCTCTTCTGCCGGATTAAGAATACTTATGAAGCTTTGTAAAAAGTCTAAGAATAAGATGAAGGTTACAGATGTTTCATCAGAGGTATATGATATATTTGAGGTTACCGGTTTCTCAGAACTTATAAATGTAGAAAAAGCTATGCGCAGAGTTAGCAAAGAAGGTCTCGAAGTAATAGGTAAAGGAGCAACTTCAGAAGTTTATCGCTTAGATAAAGAAACAGTTTTAAAAGTTTTTAAGCCGGGTACAAGCATGGAAATCATACGTAATGAAAATCAGCGCAGTAAAAATGCTTTCTTGAGCGGCATACCTACGGCTATTTCATATGATATAGTAAAAGTTGGCGATTGTTATGGAGCGGTTTATGAATTACTTGATGCCAAGGATTTCCTGACCGTTATAGAAAATGATAAAGAACACTTGGTTGATCATATAAGAAAATTTGCAAAAGCAATGCGCGAGATGCATAAAATTGAAGTCGATCCACAGAAATTTCCACCGACAAAAGCAGGGTCTCTCTATGTACTTCCAAGGCTTGAAGGCATTTGCACAAAAGAAGAGATAGATAAGCTTAGAAAATTATATGAGACAATACCGGATAGAAATACATTTATTCATGGTGATTGTCACACCGGTAATGTTATGCTGCAAAATGATGAGCTTGTTTTTATTGATCTTATGACTTGTGGCTGTGGACATCCTGTATTTGATCTTGGTTCGATGTGTTCGGTATACCATATGCCTCCTAAGTTCGGAAGCAGGGAGGCAAGCCCTTTGACGCGTAATTTTACCGAAGAAGAGAGCAAGCTTATGTGGGATACATACCTTAGGAGTTATCTTGACAGCGATGATGAGGAGTTTATCAGGAAAGTTGAGCGACAGGTGACAGCTATATCTTCGGCAAGAACACTGTTTGCGGCTTTATTTATGCCGGGCTTGATTCCGGCCAGTCATTTAGAATTTTTGAAAAAGACTGCCTTAGCCTATGTGGATGAAGGATTGGAACCTATTAATTGGGGCTGATTTGATTTTGGTGATAAGCCAATAATAAGTTTAACTCTGAATTTATGATAAGGATGTTAAAAGATGAGGTAGGAAGAATGGAAAAAAAGATAAGAGAAATATCAGTAGACGGATGTAGATTATTGGGCTTTGGAGCATATGGAAAGGTATATCAGCTTGATGATGAGACAGTTGTTAAGCTGTATAATGAGAATGTCCCGCTTGAATTTGTCGAGGGGGAGAAAGCATCTGCTAAAAGCGCATTTCTTTTGGGAATACCTACTGCAATATCGTTTGATATAGTAAAATGTGGAAACTGTTACGGAACAGTTTATGAAATGTTTAATGCAAAGACCGTTGCACAGTTGATAGACGAAGAACCGGCCAGAATTAAAGAATTAGCATACAGAATGGCTATGACACTCAAGGAGCTTAACAAAATTGAGGTTCCTAAAAATATGAATTTCGTGAACCGCAAGGATGTACTGAAAAAGTGGGCTTTGTCTATGCAGCCTGTTCTTACAGAGGATGAGCTGAAGAAAATAATAGATTTCATCGACAGTATTCCGGACAGAAGAACATTTTTACATGGCGATTTTAATTCAAAAAATATTATGGTCCAAAATAACGAGCTACAACTGATAGATATAGGGGATGCAGCTTATGGACATCCTGTTTTTGACGTTGCCATGGTTATGCTTGCTTATATTATTCTTCCGAACAGACCTAAGCTTGACGAGGCTACTAAACGTGGATTCTTAGGTTTTGATCCGGCTTTTGCTTCTGAAATCTGGGGAGTTATGTGCAGTACATATTTCAGTGTACAATCAAAGGAAGAGGTAGAGGCTATCACTATGAAGATTTTACCGCTTACAAAACTTTACATAGCATTCCAGGCAATAGAAACAGGCAGGTCGACCCCTGAAATAATTGCTGAATATGTAATCAGACGCGAAGTATTGCCGACTATTAAGGAATGGGACGGTTTAGGACTTGATTTTTAATGTTTTAGAGGAGTAAAGATCTATGTTCATTTTGAGAGACAAAACTGATTGTGAAGCAGAAACGCTTATGCATGATGACAGATTATTTCACGAAGCTCTTAATAAAGGGGAAAATTATTATCATGTGAGTTGTGAAAGCGGAGATTATGATATTGAATATAGGGCTAATGATGCTGATATAAGTAAAGATTTTTTGAAAAAAGCTCATTTGACCAAGGTAATTCCGGAATATTTATTTTATGATGAAGAAGATACCTGTTCAATGTATTTAGAGTATTTTAATTTCTTCAAGACTATATGTATAGAGGAAGCAAATGAATATACAATTGTACTTTGTAAACTTGCGTTAAAGCATACCGATATGGAGATATACTCATTAGACAGTCGCTTGATGAAATTTGTCAATGATGATAAAAGGGTTCATATTGTTGACAGATTTCCGGATTTAATGGAAAAAACATTCATAAGAATTGTCAGCAAACCGGATCCTACAAAAAAACCAATGGATTCATATACCACACTTTCTGCTTTTTCGTTTCATAATATATTCTTTTTACAGGGATTATTGAATGGCAAAAGCTTGCGGGATGTAAAGTATATTGAATATATTGTTGAAGAACGTTCGGGAATTGCAAGTATACTGATCAGGCTTGCTGCTTTTAAAAATGCCTTTGCTCATTTTGGGTTAAAAGTGGGAATACGGCGTGGTAGTGGACGTTATAAGTCAGAAATGACAGAAAAATATTTTAGTATTGATTTTTTGGGTGAAGAGGCTGATGAAAGCAATACGGTACAGCTTGACAGTGTAGCGCTTATAGTGCCTACGGTTTTCTATAAAAAAGCTGATAAAAGTTTTGATTCAAGTGTTATTAATGAAAACCTGAAATCCCAGATGGATGAATATTTTGAGGCTGTATTTCAAGGGAAAAAGGTACTCGGCCTATTGATCAGAGGAACGGACTACTTCACTACAGGTCAGATAGGCGAGAGAATAATGGCTTCTGTAGATGACATGATCCCTGAGATAGACAGATGGATTAAAGAAGACGAATATGATTATATCTTTTTGGCTTCTGAAGATGCGGATATCTGTGAGAAAATGAAAGATAAGTATGGCGATAAACTGCGTATGCTTTCACAGGAAAGGCATAGAGTCAGTGACTTTAAGGATGTAACTATTATCAGTGAATTGGAGAAAAAGGAACATTCAGGAAAAGAATATGATGATGCCATTGAAGATACAACTATAAATTATTTCTATGCATTGTACATACTTTCCAGATGTGACAGTTTCATGTGTTCGGGTCAATGCAATGGATATGATCTGACCATGGCATTTAATAAAGGAAGATTTAAAAAATCTTATAAATTCAGTGTTGGTATAAAGTGATGACGATGGCGACAGGGGAAGGTTCTCTGCCGCAATTTTTATTTTTTAAGCGGACCAAAAAATGGCAGGAGGTTTATTATTATTTGTGGATGGATTAGAAAAAGATGATATAAAGACCAAGATTTTCTAAGGTTTAAGTCTAAGCTTACAAAAATGTCATATCTTCAGTTTAAAATGTAATAAAATAAGATGTTCACGAAATCTGTTTTATGGTAACATAGGCATTGCAATGAAGTTGCAAAATACATAAGGAAAAAGGCAAGGTAAAATTAAATGTCCATTTTGGAAGTTAAGAAATTACAGAAAATCTATACCACTCGGCTTGGCGGACACAGTGTAAGAGCATTGGAGAATGTGAACTTTTCTGTTGAACAGGGTGAATATGTTGCAATAATGGGTGAGTCAGGAAGTGGAAAGACCACTCTGCTGAATATTTTGGCGGCACTTGACAGGCCGACGGCAGGAAGCGTAATTCTGGACGGGATGGAGCTTACGAAGGTTAAGGAAGGCGAGATGGCTGCTTTCAGAAGGAAGAATCTGGGCTTTGTTTTTCAGGAATTTAACCTTCTTGACACATTTTCCTTAAAGGACAATATCCTGCTTCCACTGGTACTCAGCCAATATCCGTTAAAGGAAATGATGGAAAGACTGGAACCCGTGGCTAAGGGTTTTGGAATATCAGACATATTGGAGAAATATCCTTACGAGGTATCGGGCGGGCAGAAACAACGTGCCGCAGCAGCCAGGGCCATCATAACCCGGCCGAAACTTCTTCTTGCCGATGAACCGACAGGTGCCCTTGATTCAAAATCAACCGACGGTATGTTGGAGGTTTTTGAGCAGATAAACAAAAACGGACAGACGATACTTATGGTCACACATTCCATAAAAGCAGCAAGCCATGCGGGACGCGTCCTTTTTATAAAGGATGGAGAGGTATTTCATCAGCTGTATCGCGGGGACGCGGGTAATGAGGAGTTTTATCAGAAGATAACGGATTCACTTAGAGTTATTATCAAAAACGAGGTCAATCAGAAGGACGGTTCTGCGATTGACTGAAAAACATACCAATCACAGAACTGTTTCCCGGTTGACAGAAAGAAAAGAGCAAAAATGAAAAACTTCTATATAAAAACGGCAATTACGAATTTAAAAAAGAATCTCAAGCTTTATGTACCCCAGATTATTGCGTCTTCCGTTATGTTCGGGATTTTATACATTATGATCTCACTTGCCGGTGAAAGGGCGCTGGATAATTCCAGAGGAGGAAATTATATCGGGGCGTTCATGATAGTAGGCGTTTTGGTAATGGGCATTCTTTCATTCATTATTATCTTTTATTCCAACAATTTTCTGATGAAAAGAAGGAAAAGAGAATACGGTCTGTATCATGTTCTGGGTCTTGATAAAAGGCATGTGATAAAGATCATGTTTTTTGAGAATGTAATCTCACATGGATTATCCATTATTCTCGGAACGGTTATAGGAATGCTTTTTTATAGGCTGTCCATACTTTTGATAATGAATATCTATGACATGGAACTGGTTACGGGTATTACCCTTATCAGTTTCACAGCCTTGGTACTTTCAGTAGTACTTTTTGCAATTATTTACCTGAGTACTTTTATATTTAACTGTATATCTATAAAAAGGCTTAAAACCACTGAACTTCTTGCAAGTAGTGCATATGGAGAGAAGGAACCTAAGGTAAAATGGATACTTTTTGTACTTGGACTTTTGTCTTTAGGAAGCGGCTACTATATAGCTGTGACTATCCAAAAGCCTGTTGAAGCGCTGGCATTTTTCTTCCTCGCGGTAATTCTTGTTATTATCGGAACATATTTTTTGTTTACTGCAGGTTCCATTTTTATCTTAAAGATGTTAAAGAAAAACAGCGGATTTTATTATAAACCCAGAAACATGATATCCGTATCAGGAATGCTTTACAGGATGAAGCAGAATGCCGCCGGCCTTGCGTCTATTGCAATACTGGCTACAGGTGTGCTTATCATGATTGCCTCTACCGTAACGTTATACAGAGGTATTGACAAGACCATTAAGGATCAGTTCCCTCACGACATGTATTTCAACATGTGGGAATTGTATGACAGGACGGAAGAAAGCGAATATATGTTTAATGGTGATCTTAGTTATGATGAAATTGAAGGGACTATAAGTGAGGCATGCAACAGGCTGGATCTTAAGCTTACAATGTTCGGAAAAGAAAAGACGTTGGAAGTGGCATACGTTCGCAACGGAAACAGCTTGGAATTATTCTCTGAGGATATTATTAAGGACGAGTGGATACAAAGGCATTTTGAAGATGAAGATACTTTTGTTATCACCTTTATCGACACGGACACATATAAGATGATTACAGGTGAAAGCATTGAACTTTCAAATGATGAAATGGCTTTCGGAAAACTCACTGGTTATTCTTGGAATCCGGATAGTATCAGGATAGCCGGACTTGAGCTGAAAAATGTAAAAAAATTGGAAAAAACCCCCGTACATTCCGACGTTACTGAGGTTGCCAAATGCTTTGCCATGGTAATTACCGCAGAAAATCTTGAAAAAATCTATAACGAACAGGCGGAAAGATATGGTCATCAGAAATCTGAATATGAGGAGAGGTTCTTTGCTGATATAGAGGGTGATGATGTTATGAAGCAGGAACTTGAATCAACCCTTATTGAAGTGGCACAGGAACGGGAAGCTGAAGAAGGCATCCTGATAAGGATTAATTCAAGAACGGAATGGGAAGAGCGGTCGGAGTCATACCTTTTCAACGGCAGCCTTCTTTTTCTGGGAATACTGCTGTCAATAGTATGTTTCTTTGCCACTGCGCTTATCATTTATTATAAGCAGATAACCGAAGGATATGATGACAGAAACCGTTTCCAGATAATGGAAAAAGTAGGACTTGCAAAAGATGAGATAAAGAGGACTATTCGCAGTCAGATACTCATGGTATTCTTTATACCTTTATTGGTTGCTGGAATCCATACCCTGATGGCTTATCCGATACTTTCTAAGATGATGAGCATGCTGACCACCACAGGTGCAAACATTTTCCTAATCTGTATCGGAGTGGTATTTTTAATTTTCTCGATAGTGTATATCTCCATATACAGCATAACTGCAAAGACGTATTATAGGATAGTCAGTTGACAAACTCATACTGAAATGCGATAATTATATCGATATATTTATTGAAGTTTTATACTCATTAACTTACATTTTTCTTTTTAAGCCTTCCCCTTTAGGGGAAGGTGGCTGCGAAGCAGCCGGATGAGGTGAAATTAGATTCGTTAATGAGTATATCTTTGTAACATCAGTATAGTTTTATCATATATCGAAAATCATAATGAACAAGGATTAAAAACATGAGTAAAAAGATAATGCTGGTCGAAGATGATCACGCACTGGCACAAGCGATAAAGGCAAGAGTAGAAACTTGGGGATATGAGGTATTTACCGTTGATGACTTTCAGCATGTGACCGATGAATTTAAAGAAAAAATGCCCATGCTGGTGCTTTTGGACATAAACCTGCCGTTCTTCAACGGATTTTACTGGTGCACGGAGATAAGAAGACTGTCAAATGTACCGATAGTTTTTATTTCATCCGCGTCAGACAATATGAACATAGTAATGGCAATGAATATGGGCGGAGATGACTTCATAGCCAAACCAATCGACCTTGACGTCTTAATGGCAAAGCTTCAGGCGATATTCAGGCGTTCATACAATATGAGTGTGGCTCCGAATGTGTTAGAACACAGGGGAGCGGTGCTAAATCTGAATGATGGAAACCTTGAATATAATGGGGAACAGATTGATCTTACTAAAAACGAGTTCAAAATACTTGGAACGCTCTTAGAGAAAAAGGGCACAATCGTCAGCCGTGATATGCTGATGACAAAGCTTTGGCAGGATGACTGTTACGTGGAAGAAAACACTCTGACGGTAAATGTTACAAGGCTGCGAAAAAAGCTTGAAGCGGCCGGTCTTGCTGATTTTATAAAAACCAAGGTTGGACAGGGGTATATTATAGAGTAGGCATATATAGCTCGTTTCAATCGTAATCAATTTAGTTTTGAATGACATACCAATTTAGTCGAAAAAAGAAAGAAAACAGAATATGGAAAAGGAAGATCAGAAAACGGATTTTCAAAAATTAATAGGCAGATTTTTAAAAGAAAAGCTGACGATATTGATAATGGTTTTAGCATGCAATATCGTCATGCTTTCTGTTTTTTTATTGTACAGGATTGATTTGGCGCCATTTATATATGCGTTCATCCTTGAAGTGTTTTTATTGCTTTGCACAGGTGGATTTTCCTTCTATCGTTATGCGGTAAAGCATAATGAACGGGAAAAAATATTGGAAATGATATCCAATGGGGACTATCCAGAAAGTGAGCCGCAGACCCTGGAGGAGGAAGACTATAAAAAAATAATCGAACTTCTTTATGAAAGGTGCAATTCACTTACCAATGAGTATAATTTTGCGATTCAGGATAGTAAGGACTATTTTTCCTTATGGGTCCATCAGATAAAGACACCGATATCTGTACTGGATATGCTGATGAAGGACGATACACAGGAAACAAGGGCGTGCAGGGTTGAACTGTTCAGAATCGAGCAATATGTTGACATGGTGCTCAATTACTTCAGACTGGGAAGCGAAAGCAAGGATTTAAAATTTGTCGAAGTGAGCCTGGATAAAATTATAAAAAGCTGTATCAGAAAATATGCGCCTCTCTTTATCAACAAGAAGCTTGCGATTAATTACGAACCTACTGACAGAAAAATTCTTTCTGATGAGAAGTGGCTGTCCTTCATTATTGAACAGCTGATAAACAATGCAATAAAGTACACTAATACCGGCTCAATAACGATTTCTGTAACGGACGATGCAATCAGCATATCCGATACGGGTATAGGAATCCGGGCGGAGGATTTGCCAAGGATATTTGAGAAGGGCTATACCGGATTTAATGGGAGAAGCGGAAGTAAGTCTTCGGGATTGGGATTGTATCTTTGCAGCATGGCGGCAAAAAAGCTTTCACTAAAACTGTCTGTAAAGTCAGAACCCGGTAATGGATCTGAATTTATAATTCAAACAGAGGGAAGTGGCAGAGAACAGTGACGACAGGGGACGGTTTTAAAAACATTAAAAATTCACATTTAGGTGTTATAATCTTTTTCATAAAGTGAAAGTTAGTAACTATAACTATAGATTTATAAGATGGAGAATAATAAATTATGGGGAATGATTATAGCATATATGGAGATAAGCTCTCTGAACTTGAAAAGGTTGTTCAGGATATGGAAGAACATATTGCGAAACTAAGAAAAAGGATAACCGAAGAAACCGGGATGGATCCTGTGGAACACTGCCTGGCCAGGATAAAGACTGACGAAAGTATGCGTGAGAAATGCAGGCGGCTTGGACTTCCGGAAACAGAAGAAAGTGCATTAAAGAAGATATTTGATGCTATAGGAATAAGGATAGTGTGTGCATTTCTTGATGATGTATATACCATTAGGGATTACATAGCATCAGTTGCCGGTTATACAATCATCCGGGAAAAGGATTATATAAAAAATGCAAAACCAAATGGATACCGCAGCTATCATATGATACTTCAATCCGAATCAGGCATTTATTGTGAGATACAGCTCAGAACCATATCAATGGATACATGGGCAGCCCTAGAACACCATATGAAATATAAGAAGAACATCACAGGAAACACCGAATTGATAATCAGCGAGCTGAAACGCTGTGCAGACGAATTGGCATCTACGGATATTTCAATGCAGGCTATTAAAAATATGATTATGTCGACTTAATAGAAATGGAGATAAGCAATGAAAATATTACTTGCAGAGGACACATCGGATCTTAACAGAGCGATAACAGCGATATTAAAACATGAAAACTATGAGGTTGACAGCGTTTTTGACGGAGAGGAAGCCTCCCAAAAGATAAACGAAACAGATTATGATGGCATAGTGCTTGATATAATGATGCCTAAAAAAGATGGAATAGAAGTTCTTAAAGAAATGAGGAGCCGTCATATACTTACACCTGTACTGCTTCTTACCGCAAAGGCAGAGATAGATGACAGAGTGGCAGGCTTAGATGCCGGTGCAGATGATTATCTTCCAAAACCGTTTGCTATGAAGGAACTGTTAGCACGTATACGTTCCATGACCAGGCGTTATGTTGAATACGAGAACGAATCCTACGAATACGCCGATTTGGTTCTGGATCCCAAGTCGTTTGTTCTTTCAGCAAAGAATTCCATAAGCCTTTCAGTTAAGGAATTTGAGTTGATGCAGATGTTTTTAGCTAATACCGATATTGAATTTTCCACAGAACACATTTTGGAAAAGGTCTGGAAAAACGAGCGAAATGCTCAAGCGGATACGGTCTGGCTTTATATATCCTATCTTCGTGGAAAATTGTCATCTGTAGGTTCAAAGGTAAGCATAGACGGTGAGCGAGGCGGAACATTCAAGCTTGGAACAATGCCATAAGATTACAGAGCA
Source organism: Lachnospiraceae bacterium (assembly GCA_017542245.1). Taxonomy (GTDB): domain Bacteria; phylum Bacillota; class Clostridia; order Lachnospirales; family Lachnospiraceae; genus RUG11977. Next base: position 134,853 of record JAFXXN010000107.1, on the reverse strand, counting down.
AAAGATATTAAGTATAAGATTTTTTTAGGTTAACATGTTTTTTAACAATGTATCAACATATGAGGAGGTGCGTACATAATTGAACACAAAAGAAATCCACGCACTGAGAAGAAAATTCATTATCATAGCCATGCTTTCGTTTCTTTTGGTTATGGTATTTATCGGAACCGTAATCAATATCATGAGTCATACGGTAACCATCCGTTCAATAAAAAGCACTCTGAATAATATTAAAGAGAGTGAAGGAAAATTAAACGATACTCCTGAAGTAGGTGAAGGGGATATGCCTTTTATGCCTTCATTTTTTGATGCCTTTTCACCCAAATACAGACATAACCATTATTTTATGCTGGTTTATGATACACAAAATAATGTGACTTTGTTTTCAAGCAATGCGATCAATGATTCTGAGCTCCAGCTTGTGCAGAAGTATGCTGAACAGATTGTGGAAGATGATAAAACTTTCGGCAGCTACGGAGTTTATTATTTTCAAAAAGAAGAGAAAGAAGATGGGACTGTAACCTTGATAATTCTCGACTGTACATCTGAAATATCAACATCAAAGAGACTTCTCGGAGCTACTGTCATTACGTGTATTGCAGCTTTTATAATCGCTTTTATCCTGGTGAGGATATTCTCATGGCGGCTGATACAGCCTGAGATCGAGAACAGCGAAAGACAGAAGCAGTTCATAACCAATGCCAGCCATGAACTGAAAACTCCTTTGGCAGTTATCAGAGCAAATACCGAACTGTTGGAAGTAACCGATGGAGAGAACGAATGGACAAAGTCGACACTGAATCAGGTTGACCATATGAATGGCTTAATTCAGAATCTGGTGATGATAGCAAAGGCCGAGGAACGTGAAGATAAAAGCGATCTGACTGAAATAAATGCTTCCGAGACAGCAGAACAAACCGTAGCCCCCTACAAGGCTTTAGCCGAACAGACAGGCAAGACTTTAAAGACCGCGATAGAAAAGGGTATCATGGTAACTTCGGATGAGAGTAAGCTTCGTCAGATTATTACCATCTTGGTGGACAATGCCATAAAATACTGTGATGACAACGGTGAGGTGGCTGTAAACCTGAATCCCATAAAGCACGGACATTTGAGAATGAAGCTGGTTGTTGAAAATTCATACAAGGATGGTGCAGGGATAGACTGTAACAGATTCTTTGACCGCTTTTACAGAGAGGATCAATCCCATAATATAGATAAAGGCGGCTACGGAATCGGCCTTTCCATTGCCGAGAGCATCTGTCGCCGATATGGCGGAAACATAAAAGCTGCTTGGAAAGATGGAAAAATATCTTTCACTGTAAATCTATGACTTTATTTTGGCGACAGAAAACCATCCTCTGTCGCCAGTATTTCGATAAAAGTTTATCGTAAAACGATAAAAAATACTTGACAATCGATTAATATGCTGTTATAATGCTCTCCGAAAGATGAAATAAGATAGAAGTGAGGCCGGCTTTTTATCTGAAAATAGACTTCTAAGGAGATGCATATTATGGAAAGTATAGAGAATTCGAATAGCTTTACTCAGGCGAGTGCTTCGCCAAATATGGCTGCTCATGCTCCTAATTATTCGGAAGACTGGAACCGGGTATTTGCTACGAACTGTAACTATAATAACCCAAATAATAATTTTAACAATAATATTTACAATAATACCTATAATAATACCTATAACAATAATTATAACTATAACTTTAACGGAGCAATAACATATCAGAAGATAAAAGAACCTGATACGGAAGCAACCATCCGTATGAAAGATAATTTTGTGTTTTTTGCTCTGTCGGCATTTGTTTATGCAGTATTTTATACTTTTTGTATGTTCCAAAACGATGCCGGGATTGCATTTCTGTTCTTCATAATAGCGACTTTAGTTTTTCTATGTATAGTTTTGAAGAAACTCGATATGAAATTAAAAAAGGGAAGCATATTTTATTTTGCAGCGATGCTCCTGCTTGCAATATCGACCTTCTGTACTGATGACTCAAGGATTATCATATTTAATAAGATAGGAATATTCCTTCTTATGATGAGTCTGCTGTTGCGACAGTTTTATGATACATCAGAATGGAAACTTGGAAAGCATCTGTCGAGTATTTTTTATACAGCATTTGGCTCTTTTTCACAAATCCTAAGACCATTTAAAGATGCAAAGAAGTATGTCAGTACAAAGGGGATAAAAACCGGCAATCTGAAATATATGTTATTGGGAACAGCTATAGCGGTACCTTTTCTGATCATGGTAGTGGCGCTGCTCTCAAGTGCGGATGTGTTTTTTAGCCAAATGACAAGTAACCTTATAGACTCATTCTCTGATGTAGAAAGCTTTGCGGATATGTTTATAAGAACAGTGGTTGTTTTTATGGGAGTTTATCTTCTGATCGCTTATCTGTGTAAACATACGTTGAATGAAAATGTAACCGACATGAGGAATGGGGAACCGTTACTTGCTATAACTATTACAGTTTTGCTTACAGCTGTCTATATTTTATTTGCCGGGATACAGATTTTCGGCCTGTTCTTGGGAAAACTGGAACTTCCTGAAGGATATACCTACGCGCAATATGCCAGAGAAGGATTTTTCCAGCTTTTGGCGGTCAGTATACTTAATCTTATATTGGTTCTCGTTTGTTTAAGCTTTTTCCGTGAAAGTAAAGTTTTAAAAGTTATACTTGCAATAATGTCATTATGTACATACGTTATGATCGCTTCAAGCACCGTACGTATGATAATGTATATTAACAGCTATGATCTCACGTTTTTGCGTATATTGGTATTATGGACATTGGGGCTTTTGGCATTTCTGTTTTTAGGTGTGCTGATATATATTTTCAGGGAAAGATTTCCCCTGTACCGTTATAGCATTATCATAGTAACAGTATTGTATCTTGTACTGTCATTTAGTCATCCCGATTACATTATAGCTAAAGTAAATGTTCAGAAACAAACCGTGGATTATGAATATCTGAATACTTTAGGTGCCGATGCGGCACCGGTACTGATCCCATATATTTATGAAAACAAGCTTGTAAAAACAGAAAAGTATTATCTTAAAGAAATAGACCGTGATGAGAAATCACTCGGAATACGAACTTTTAATGTGGCCCGATATACAGCATCAAAAATAAAAAATAATTATTCTTAAGGAGAAGACAGAATATGGACAAGAATTCGTTAGCTTTAAAAATCACGATTATTGTAACTGGGATGTTGGGAATTGCTTTTTTCTTCTGGGTAGTACCGTTCATAGGCGGTTATATCAGGGATGCATTTCCTGAATTCAGTAATGCCTATGTCCCTTGGCTCATATTGTTTTGGGTTTTGGCAGTGCCCTGTTACATTACACTTGTACTTTTATGGCAGGTTGTCAGGACTATTGATGCGGGAGAGTTGTTCCGCCACAAAAATGCGGAACGGTTCAAAACGATCTCTTTCCTTGTTTTTGCAGATACCGCATTATTTTTCTTTGCCAATATTATATTCCTTTGTTTAAATATCAACCATCCGTCCATCGTTCTGGCTTCAGCCTTCATCAGCATAATAGGAGTTGCTTTTGGAATAAGCATGAGAGCAATATCGGGATTCTTTGAAAAAGCAGCCATCCTTCAGGACGAAAACGACCTGACAATATGATCTAAAGGAGGCTATCGTAATGGAAGAAATGAACGGAACTTTAATATTTAATATAGATGTAATGCTTGCGAAACGAAAAATGAGTGTTACCGAGCTTGCTGAAAAGGTTGGCATAACGCTTGCAAATATGTCAATCCTAAAGACAGGCAAAGCAAAAGCGATCAAAGTTTCCACCTTGATCGCTATATGTAGTGCCCTGGACTGCCAGCCGGGAGATATACTGGAATACCGGAAATTTGAATAAGACAGATTCTTACTTACAATGCATCTCCAGTTTGTCCCAGAGCTTTTCGAGTTTACTTGCATATTTATCATCGTAGATATATCTTACATCTCCAAAGCTTGCAAATTTTACTTTGGTGCCGTCTTCAGTATGGAAGAAAAGGCTCTGCTGGCCATAGTCATACATTTCATTCTTTGTACTATACTCTGCATCAGGATTAACATGTACAGCGTAAGAATACATCAGCATAAGATAATCGTTATCAATCATAGACATAAGGATCAATAGCGCAAATAATCTCTTCATAAAAGTACCTTCCCTTTTGTTTTTAAAATACTTTTTTAACTTTATCATTTATTAGACAAAGTGTATATCGGATTGGTTTCAAAAAAATAAAATAATATTGCAGAATGGATAAAACATAGCTGTATACAGGTTCATGCCTTGACTTTGAGAGATGTTTTATGTATAATTTTTAATGAGTAAGTATGTTTAATTACAGAGGTATTTCATCAATGAATGAAGCAGAGAATAAGAATGATAATGAATATGATATTTTTATCAGTTATTCTTCAAAAAACAAAAACTTGGCTGATGCTGTAGTGTCACGCTTTGAGAATAGCGGAATTAAGTGCTGGTATGCCCCGAGGGATATTATGCCCGGACAGGAATGGGTTTCGGCCATAAGAGAGGGACTTAATTCTGCATATATATTCGTTTTGATATATACTGAAGATTCAAATTTATCCAGGCAGGTCATGAATGAAGTGGCGCTTGCTTTTAATGCCGGAAAGACTTTGGTACCGTTCAGGTTAACTGAAGAGATGATGAATGATGAACTGGAATATTATCTGACAAGAGTTCACTGGCTGGATGCTGTTTCAAAACCGTTAGAAGCAGGCATTGACTCTCTCTACGACTATATAAGTGTTATACTTGAACACTTGAAAAAAGGTGATACATTAATCGTGAAACGGCTTCAGCGGGAAAGAAATACCGGGCTTCAGGAAGCAGGCAAACCGGAAGCAAATACCAAGAAAAAGAAAATATTATTCTGGAGTATTGGCACGTTAGCTCTTGTCCTGGTTATTGTTGGTATCTGTATTTTTGTTAATTTTGGCAAATCGTCAAAAAATGACGGTGTAGAACCAGATGATCATAATTCCGGTGAGACGCTTCCGGGCACTTCAGATGAAAAAACGGGAACAAAGTCGGGGCAGAGCTCCAAGAATGAAAGCGGATCCGAGGGGGATGAATCGACTGCTGAACAGCTGATGGAAGAGGGATATCGGATTTATACTTATGAAGTCGGGGCTGATGCATATGAGAGAGCAAGGGAATGCTTTGAAAAAGCTGCTGAAATGGGGGATGCAGATGCATATTTTTATCTTGGGGGGATTTATGAAGAAGAATATGATTTTAAAGCAGCAAAATCAGAGTATGAAAAAGGTATAAGCGGTGGAAGTAATCTGTCACGCCTGGGACTTGGCTCGATTTTACAGAAAGGACTTAGTGGTGAGGCCGATATGAATAAAGCCTGGGAGTTATATAATGAGGCTTTAGAAAACGGTTGTGTTGAGGCTGATTATTACAGAGCACTAATGATACTATATGGATATGCAGGACAAAATGCCGATGCTGAACAGGCGGTATCTTTGCTTAACAATGTTATAAAAACAAGCAAAATGCCGGATTATATTGCTTTATCATATTTCCAAATCGGAGACATATATCGTAGAGGAGTATTAGGAATATCAAGAGATTATGATAAAGCTATAGACTTTTACGAAAAGGCATATAAGTCACTGGAGTCACTAGAATGCAAAAAAACACGCGAATTCTCTTTGGGTATTACTTATGAAGCAATGGGAGAAAGCGTTAAAGCTGATGACCATTATAGATTATATATGGAGATATGTAAAGAAGCCATGGATGCAGGATCAATTCCGGATTTCTGCTATTACGGATTGGGTTATTATTATGGGTATGGTGTAGAACAGAACTATAATGAGGCTATGAAATGGTTTGAAGCAGCGGATAAAAAAGCAAAAGAGAAAAATGAAAATAATTGCAGTCCTGACGCTTTGGATTATCTGGGCACTATGTATAGATATGGATTAGGCTGTGAGAAGGACTATGAAAAGGCTTATGAGTATTTTAAAGAAGCTGCTGATTTTGGCTACGGATATGCATCAAAATCCATTGGGAATATGTATTTGGACGGTTTGATAGGGCAGGATGAGGAAGGAAATTATAATTATGATATGGCAAGGCAGTGGTATGAAAAGGCACTGGACCATGGATGCCAGGATGCTTATTCAAAACTGGGGGAAATATATAGCGAAGGCCTTGGTGTAGATATTGATAAAGATATAGCTAAGCACTACTTGCTTAAAGGAGCCTCGTGCGGAAGCGGTGAATGCATTTGGCAATTGGCAGAGAATTCTGATAGCCCGGAAGAAATGTTCCGGTGGGTACAGATATTAGCAAATTTTGATGAAGCTAATGCGAATGGTATGCTGGGAGTAATGTATCTTAATGGTTATGGAGTAGAGGAAAATGAAGATAAAGCCATAGAATTACTTAAAACGGCTGCTAATGCCAGAAGCATAGATGCTTTGGAGGCTTTGACGGGATTATATTATAACGGAGAATTTTCTTTCGGCGAAGATTATCCTGAAGCATTTAAGTATGCACAGAAAGGTGCTGTACTTGAGGATCCGTATTGCATGTTCATGCTTGGTAAAATGTATAATGAAGGTCAGGGTACTGAAATAAATTATGAAAAGGCAGAAAAGTGGTTACTGAAAGCTGCAGAAGCAGGTGAAACCGAGGCAATGGTTCTTTATGGAAGTTTAAAACTATATGGTAATGAAACGATCATAAAGAGCAGAAATGAAGGAATAGCCTGGTTGGAAAAATCCGGAGAGAACGGAAATTATAACGGATATTTGAAACTGATACAATACTATGTTGAGCTGGAAGATCCCGACAATTATGTAAATTATCTGATTGAGGCTTATGAGCATTATGGCTCTGAACTTCCGGGATTTTATATTTATGCTCTGGCGGAATGCTATTATAAAGGTATAAGCTTAGATAAAGATGACGAAAAAGCATTTGAATTAGCTAATATTTCGGTTGAAAAGAATGATAACGCAGAGGGAATGAAGCTTTTGGGAACAATGTATAAGTATGGTGCAGGTACTGAAATTGACAGTACAGAAGCCTTGAGATGGTACAGTATTGCGTTAAAGTCAGGTTTGTTGAGTTCTAAAGCTGAAGAGGAAATCTATCGGGAAATCAATGACATGATTGATAAAGGAATGGTAAGTAAGGAGTATGCCGAATCGTGGCTGAATTAATACATTAATTGAACTAAAAGGGAGCACACATCGATGTGTGTTCCCTTTTATATTTAATAATCCCGGGAACGTTCAAGCTGTTCTTTATATACTTCTACTCCCAGTTCTTCGCACAATGTCGGAGTCTTTGAGAACAGATCTGTGCCAAGACCAAGTCTGTAATTTTTTATAGTAACACCGATTGCCGAAAGGGTGGTAGGAAACATATCAAGGGATGAAAAAATTCTGTTTTTGGTATTTGCCGGTTCCTTTGCAGGATTAATGATGCAGTTGTAGGTAGTCCTAATATAGTCATCATCTATTTCTACTCTTGATGTTTTTTGATTGCCTAAGTGGTCACCGACAAGTATTATCGTGGTATTCTCATAAAAAGGCTGCTGCTTTATCCATTCAACCAGTTTGATAACGGATCTTGAGGAACATTCGACGGAAGCAAGATAATCGTTACTGATACTGTCATCACAGTTTTGACAGCGATGGCCGCTTTCGAAGGTGTGGGTATCCATGGTATACATAGTAACGAAAAAGGGTTTATCTTTCTGAGATATTTCAGTTATAAGTTCCTTCGTTATTTCAATAAGTTTTTGATCTTCGATACCCCACTTCCAAATATAATCGGTACCTTCTTCCGCATAGCCCTTCTCGACAAGTGTTATTCGATCATAGACTAGGCTGTCATCATATCTCCCGACATATGTGTCATACATTGAAAATTCGCCTTTTGAACCTTCGATATAAAGCTGATTATAGCCATTATCATGCAGGACATCCTCTAATCGTTTTACCGGAGGGAATTCCTTGGAAAAGTCGAAGAGCTCAGTATTTAAAGGTATACCAGAAGTCTGTGCGACGGTTGAGCCCATGGTATGTGTTATGGCAGGTATAAAAACAGAGGCACCACCAAGTTTGTCTGTGTTTGAAAAGTTTACACTGTCTTTATCGAAGGCAAGCTCTGAAAGTCCGGATATATAATCTATATCTTGGGAGCCTCCTATATCTTTGGAAGCATAAGTGTTTTCCATCGATTCAAGAAAAATGTAAATAAGATTGCGTTTCTTTTCGGGAAATGAGATTACACTTTCACTTGGAGCAACATAATAGTTGTCATATAAGCTTGATTTGTCACTTTTCATATTAAGATAATGGAAAAAATCTGTCTGACGGGAGAAGAGGAGCACGCTGCCGATAAGAAGTAATGCAGAAAGTACTATATGTACCGCTCTTTTTTTCCAATTAAGGAGCAAGGTATAGCTCCCGGTACTGCCGGAGTCTTCTACGACAAGTTTATCATTTCTGAAACATTTGAGCAGTTGGAAACAAATATAGCCGGTAATCAATGAGAAGAGTACAACCAGAGTAAAACCGGCTACAAGATCTTCTAATGCCAGCCCGCCTGCGGCAAAAGTGACAGTAAAAAGTATGGCCTCAAATTCCATATTAGAGTATACTGTATGGAGAAAAAGAGTAACGACAAATATAAATACTGCCAAAGCGACAGCCAGCATACATATGATCGCTACAAACCATTTGGATTTCCCGTCTTTTTTTTGTTTGCTTATGATTTTTTGGGGAGTATACATTATAGCAAGTGCATAGATGATTTTTTTAGCCGGGTTTTCATCTGCAAACACCTTTTTGGCGGTAAATTCTAACAGCCATGCCAAAGCTTTAAGAGCAATTATTCCAAACAGCCATATGACTATCCAAAGGGGAAAGAAACGGCTGAAAAAGTTCTCAGAATACGTATTTGCCTTGTTAGGGTCAAACAAAGCATCACATATAAACATGAGGATGAAGGGTGAGCATAGATAATACAGAAACTTTATGAATAAGAAAACCGAACGCTTTGTTCTTTCTATTGAAGCATAGAATAAAAAAAGTATAGTAAGTGTGGGAAGAAATACGAAAATCCAGTCGATCATCGGGAGAATCTTGGATTTTAACGGAAGTCTTAAAACAGCTATGCCTGTTATCAAAAAAGCTGCAAGTACCGAAAAAATAAAGTGGCTTCCCGATATTTGCCTTATTTTTCTAAATTTGTCTCTGATAACTGTTATTGCGTTCATTTCGAAATGTTCCTATCCTTAATACTTCTTTCCCCAATATCACATTTTATACATTCTACACTTTTTTTATCTGCTTGTAAACACTTCTTATGATATTCTTAAAAGATTTTTTTGGCATATCCACAAAACTGGTGGTTGAAAAATTTTTTTCTTTGAGTATAATAAGAATGTTATGGGTTAGTAACTAAAGGTTTTTATACATTTATAAAAATAACTGCCAGTAAAGGATGGAATGAGGGGATGGATAAAAGAAAAGTTATATACTTTACCGATGAACTCCATGATGAATTTTCCACTTTTACTACTACACCGCCCATAATTACCGGATCCTATGATTACGAGAGAAAATCTTTGTTTAAGAGATTTATGGGATTCGTTTGCTATAGGATCATAATGTATCCGATAGTTGTTTTATATGGTCGGATTGTCTTTAGGCAGAAGATAATAGGTAAGGATAAACTGACTCCTTTTAAAAAGCAGGGTATATTCCTGTATGGGAATCATACGCAAGCTTTAGGGGATGCACTCTTACAGACAAGACTGACATTTCCGAGAAGGACATATATTATAGTTCATCCGAATAATCTGAATGTACCGGTTTTTGGAAAGATGGTGCCGTCCCTAGGAGGTCTTCCGATTCCTGATGATAAGGCTGCCTATAAAAACTTTTTAGCGGCCATCAACAACAAAGTATCCGCAGGGAATCCGTTAGTTATATATCCGGAGGCACATATCTGGCCTTACTATACCGGAATAAGACCTTTTGTTGACACATCATTCCTGTATCCGGTAAATTTACAGGCACCTGTTTTTTGTTTTGTTAATACATACAAGAAGACCAGGTTCAGGAAACAGCCTAAAATGGTAACTTACATTGAAGGACCATTCTTTCCTGAGAAAGAGGGTAGTCCAAAGCTGAACCGTAAGGCCCTTCGGGATAAAGTTTATTCGAAGATGTGTGAACTGGCAAAGAATTCAGATATCAGTGTGATTGAGTACATAAAAAAAGAGGAAAATTGATGGTTAATGTTCTATTTTGCGGAAATGAAGGTGTTTTTGACGGAATCCTGACATGTACCCTGTCGATACTTATGCGAACTAAATCCGCAGAACCGTTTTGCTTTTACATTTTTACAATGGAACTAAAGGATATAGATGCAAAATACACTGCAATTACCGAAAGACAGATAAGTATATATGATTCAGTGATAAAATCGTATAATTCGGAAAATTCCGTAAATGCCATAAGAGTCGATAAATATTATAAGAAGCATTTTGCAGGCTGCCCAAATGAGAGTGCTTATTGTTCACCCTACACTCTTATAAGACTTTTTGCAGATCTTGTTCCTAATATTCCTGATAAGCTTCTGTATCTGGATGCGGATATTTTCTTCAACCGGGACATTCATCTTTTATACGATGTTGATATTTCCGGATATGAATATGCTGCAGCCAGGGATCATTATGGGAAATATCTTATAAAACCTAATTATATTAATGCAGGAGTGCTTTTGTTTAATATAGCCGAAGATAAGAAAAACGGATTGTTTAAAAAGGCACGATGCTGGATTAAAAGAAAAAAGCTTGTGTTTGCAGATCAGAGTGCACTTATAAGATCGACTACCAGGAAGAAAATGCTGAAGCAGCGTTTTAACGATCAGAAATTCCTTCATAAATGGACGGTTATAAGACATTTTTCAAAAAGACTGTTTTATCTGCCTTACCCACATACAGATAATATAAAGCAGTGGGATATTAAGAGAGTACACAAAGTATTCAAGTATCATCAGTTTGATGATATATATAAGGAATATATTAGAATAAAGAAGTTATACTGAACCAATATTATAAGCGATAGGTCCAAACAATGATCAAACCAATAATTGAAATTTTTTATGCTTTTGATGAAACATTTTTAAAATATGTTATAGTTTCAATGTATTCTCTCATAGAGAATGCTTCAAAAAACTACGACTATCATATACATCTCCTGCACGGAGGCCTTCATGAGGAATCGAAGGAACTGGTAAAGCGCCTTGCCAAACCGGGATTCACATTTTTCTTTGAGGATGTCTCGGATTATTTGAGTACCCTTTCTCACGATCTTCCTCTTAGAGATTATTATTCTGTAACAACATACTATCGTCTTTTCATTGCAGATATGCATCCTGAACTTGATAAGGCATTATACATTGACTCAGACACAATTGTACAGGGAGATATCTCGGTCCTTTATAATACAGATGTTTCAAATCATTATCTTGCAGCCTGTCATGAACAGGCAATGGTTCAGGTTGATGAGTTTGGAAACTATGTTGAAAAGTGTGTAGGAGTATCAAGGAATAATTTCTTTAATTGCGGAGTATTACTTATCAATTCAAAGGAATGGCGCTCTCATAGGGTTTTGAACCGTTTTATGGGACTTCTTCAACAATATGATTTCGTAGTAACGCAGGATGAGGATTACCTGAATCTTATATGCAAGGATCATGTTCTATTTATAGACCAGAGGTGGAATTACGAGACTATGTTCGACCTTCCATGTCCGGTTAATGAGGTAGGTATTTTCCATTACATAATGTTTGAAAAACCCTGGCATTATAGAGACTGTCCTTATGCGGATATTTATTACAGCTATGCAGAAAAGACTTCGGTATATAATGAGATTCTTAAAGAAATAGAAGATTACAGGCCGGAGAATATCGTAAACGATAAGAAACGCTATGAAAATCTTGTTGCTTTAGCTGTAAAAGAGGCTGATAATGAGAACAACTATCAGAATTTTTTAAATAAAAAGAAAAGGGCTTCCGACAGGGTTGCTATTGTTAAAAAGATAAGGGAGTACGAACTTGCGAAAAGATTTGATGAAGATGTTGAGGATGATCCGCCTTCAAAAGTACTCAATCCTGAAGATATTGATTATTTCAGACGTAATCCGATAAAGAAGCTTTTGACAAAAATTGCATTTGGACTTGCAAGAAAACTTGTTCGAAAACTTGTAAATGAAAAGAAGCTTATTATAAAGGATATGATCGGCATAGAAAACTTCAGGAATCTTAACAGCGGAGCGGTCATTACATGTAACCACTTTAATGCATTTGACAGCTTTGCAATCCAGTTGGTTTATGATGCCGCAAATAAGCCTAAAAGAACATTTTACAGGGTCATCCGTGAGGGAAATTATACATCGTTCCCGGGCTTCTATGGTTTTATGATGAGAAACTGTAATACCCTTCCTCTATCATCGAATTATACAACCATGAAGAAGTTTATGAAATCTACTATCAAGCTTTTGCAAAAGGGACATTTTGTTCTGGTTTATCCGGAGCAGAGTATGTGGTGGAATTACAGAAAGCCTAAGCCTCTGAAGGAGGGTGCATTCGTATTTGCAGCTAAAAGCAATGTTCCTGTGCTTCCGTGCTTCATAGTTATGAGAGACTCTGATATCTTGGGAGAGGACGGTTACTTCGTCCAAGAGTATACAGTTCATATCTCTGAGCCGTTGTATCCGGATACAACGCTTCCGTATAAACTCAGAGTGGAAAAGCTTAAAGAGCAGAATTATAATCTTTGGAAGGATATTTATGAGAAAGAATATCAGATGCCTTTGATTTATTAATAAATTATAACAAAATTGAAGATATCCCCCACCTCTTTGTATAGCGAAGGTAGGGGATATCTTTGTTTTAAGTCGTGGTTAAAGCCATGAATGAAAGAAGATGCGGTGATATTGACATTTATGAGGAAAGTCTTGAGTTGTATGTTTTTATTCTTGTTGCGATATTCTTTTTCAGGTTCTGACAGAAGAAGGAAAGTTCATATAAATGATAATCTCCTTTTTCAAAAAATTTTGTATCTGTTTCATAAAGAGCATCCTGATCTTCAATATCGGTAACAACCAGCTTGCCTGTCTTTTTATCTATGTAGGCGCCGCAATAATTTGGAATCTTTTTGGATACTTTCCCATATGTATCATATGATACATATCCTTTGTTAAGAGAAGCGTCGGCTTTTTTACTGCTTGTCTTCCAATTTAGCGGATTGATGGATATCTCTTTTTCTCCGGTATATTTAAGACGGGCATCTACCGCATTAAAGCTTACGATAACTCCGGTATCCTTTTTACCTTTCGCTGCTTTTAGATAAGGATTTGCCGCCATGTAAGACTCGGTAACGGGAGCTCCGATAATATATGCAGCTATATATTTATCGGTGAAACGTTTATCTTCGCCGTATTCGGAGAGAAGTCGCTTAATCATTTCACCACCTTGGGAATATCCGAAAAGAACAATACCTCTGCCATCATTTAAATTCTCAAGATAGTACTCGAATGCATTTTTTATATCAGCGTAAGCTATATCGAAATAATCTAAAGTTGACAGATATTCTTCATCAAGACAGAGAAGTAAATTACCGTCTTTCATACAGCTGCCCAGAGTAGCCTGCCTGTACAGCGGAGCAAATACATTGGCGGAATATTCTGCAATAGCTTTTTCCATATTGTATGTCAGATAATATCTGGTGGCATTTCTTTTACTGAGAATGTCGTCGTTATCAGGGGAAAAATTCTTCATATTTACTGTTGGAAGCACGAAAAACACATCTGCACTCTTTTTTATTTTTGCGGGTTTATTTACCCAGTAGTCATCAAGGGAATAGTCCAGTTCCCTAAAATTCCTTGCCATATCGTAGGTAAATATTTCGTGTATTTCTTCGGTATATCCATCGTAGAAACCTTTAACCATCCCAAGGACAATCTGTGAACCTCTGTTGTAGCTGACAAGCATCCGCTTATTTTCCCTGTCAACGGAGATGCCTTCTATTTCTCCCTGAAGTATTACATCATCCAAAGTTCGTTCCAGGATTACGTTGAAGGATGTCTTATTAAGATCTACGAGACATCTGTAAATATGATCGGGTTCTCCGTCATCGGCAGTTCCGTCGTCGGCAGTTATATAGATCCAGCCGTCATAATATACTATGCCCTGTATCCACTGGGGCGGACATTGAAGGTGATATTTTCCGAGATATTCACCGGTATCAAGATTATATCTGTAAAGGTATCTTCCGCTTTCGCCGTCTTCCCAGGCACACATCCATACAGAATGATTGTCTGCATCTACAGTTATCCCGGAGCATTCGGTCTGCCCGCTTTCCGGCGCAAACGAATAGTATCTTTTGAGTTTTAAAGTTTCAGCATCATAGATAGCAATCTGTATATCCGAGGCTTTACCCTCCATGAAATATTCAACTCCGGCATATATCTCGCCGTTATATACATCTATATCACCGATATGATTAACAGAAGTGTCTTTTGAAAATTCTTCAAACGGAGTACTGTTACTTGCCACTAAGTTCCAGTCTTTATCGTAGTGGGAGAGAGAAGTACTGCCGCTAACATAAAATTCTTCGTTCTCACAGGCAATCCCCTGTCTTCCGTCAACTTTATGTACCGAATTCAGAGCATAAGTGAAACCGGGAAGGGATCTGTTTGCATCTTCTTCATACCTTCCGGAAACAGTGACAGGTAGTTTAGCTTTGACACTAAGAGGCTCTGTACAGGATAAGGCAAGGATTCCGGCTATGAATAAAGCTGATATTTTCTTGAAACTCTTTTTTTTCATTGATACTACCTCACTTTTTGGTTTGTCTGGGTCTATTATACTCGTTATATAGATTCTTTTCCACTATTATTTGAAAGAAAAAATTGAAAACGGATAAGATTTATGGTATTATAACAAAATAGAAGATGCGAAGCATCGTTTTGTTACCGAGGAAACGCAGAAGGCGTTTTCGAGGTGACATTACCAAGAACGATGAAAGCTGGAGGCACTTGAAAATGAACAAAAAGAAAACAAAATGGAAGAACCTTCCATCGACTTTTAGGACTTGTATTATAGGTATGATATTATTCCTTGTTATAGGCTGCGGATTGTTCCTCTACGGTCTTTTATTTAATAACATAAGCCCGGATGATATCGAAATGGTTCAGGCTGAAATAATATCGGCTGATAAAGTGAGCAGGAACCTTAGCCGTTCTCAGGAAGAAGTCTTACGAACCAAGGGCGTTGCAGAAGATTCTATAAAATATGAGATTAAGGTCGAATATCGATATTTGGTTGATGGTAAAGAATATAGATATACGGGATTGGAACCATACGAAAGAGCAGATAAGCTTCAGGTCGGCGGTTCGGAAATTCTGCGTTACGCTAAAGTGAATGGGGAACCTGTAATTAACCCGGAATCCGATTCAAGATATAAAGTTTTTGGCATAATATTTGTTATTTTAGGTTTGTTAGCTGGGCTCGCAGCATTTGTTCTCAGACCTAAAAAAACGAAGAAATCTTGAAATGATCAGTGACTGTTGAAACTAAAATCAAAAATAACCCTTCTCGCAGAGAAGGGTTATTTACATATAAGCCATATGTTAGTTTTATTACTTGATATATGAGTTTATTTCATCAAGAACTTCATTCCATTTGATAATAGTAGGTTCAACTATTTCATCAATAGCTGCATTAGGACCGATCATCCAGTAGAGATCTGGACCGATTTCTATCTCAGGAATTAAGTAATCAAATGTATACTTTCCGAGTTTTTGATCTTCCATCATTGGAAGCGTTTCTTTGATCGCGCGTTTATCGTAATTTGAAATCTTAGCTGTCTCGATAAACTGGTTATAGTCTTTGTAACCGGGAACAGGATCGGTATATTTATTCCATGCAAAAGCTATCTTCCATGCTCTTTCAGCGTCATAACAAGCCGGTATTGCATAAATATTGTCATCCCAAAGGGAAACATAATCATCTGCCTTAGGTCCTTTGGGGAACATTACAAATCCCATGTCAAAATCGGTTCTATTATACAGCATATTGCCCTGTGTAGCTAAATACTCCTGATCAACCAGGAATCCGACTTTTCCGGATCTCCATTCTTCAAAATAGTAGTCCCAGGTAGCATCTTCAGGATCATGGGCGTCATACTTGGCAAATATATCTGCACACCATTCTAGTGCTTCAAGAGTTTCGGCACTATCAAGGTTATTTACAAACTTACCTTTCTTATTTTTTGAAATAAGTGAACCGTTATTTGAAAGGATAGCCATTTGAGTCATAATGGTTTCATTAAGTGTTAATCCGTATACATCATCAACTCCGTCACCATCAGTATCTCTCTGGACTTTAGACATTAGTTCATCAAACATTTGCCAATTCCAGGTTCCGTTTTTCTGAGCGTCGTAAATATCATCAGGATCAATTCCGGCATCCTTTAAAACCTGTTTGTTGAAGTAAACTCCTGTTCTGGGCTCTGCATAGCCTGCATGGAAAGCATAAATGCTGCTTCCAAAGGTAAACTGCTCATGGAGCATGTTACGCTTAAATTTCTCTTGACTGAAATCTAAACAGTCAAGTGTGGACAGATCATACATAAGTCCTGATAATACTGCGCTGCCCATAGATGGATCGGGACGAAGAGCAAATACATAGTTCTGGTCATCTCCACCATTGGTTACATAATCGATGAAATCCATGGGTGTTGCTCCCCAGTCAGAAATAGCTACTTCTTTTATTTTAAAATTATATGTTTTTTGTATGTCATCGAGATACTTCTGGCGTGCTGCTTCATATTCGTTTCTTGGTTCGATATCTTCTCCGGGGCTCCACCAGTCACGTATAATGATTTCCATTCCGCCGAGATCAATGTTGGTATCGGTTAAGCCGGTGTCTTGATTCTTTTTAACAACTGTTACTTTACATTTGTAAGTCTTTCCGTTATCGCCGGTTACGGTAATGGTAGCTGTACCTGCTTTTTTCGCCTTGATGTTACCCTTGGCTGTGACTTTTGCAACTTTTTTGTTGGAAGACTTAAATTTTACGGCTTTTGCGCCTTTGAGTTTGAGCTTAAAGCTTTCGCCGACTTTTAATTCAACGGAAGTTTTATTAAGTTTTACTTTTGCTGCCGCATTTATACCGGCAGGAGCGGTAAGACTGATTGCGCTGGTAACAGCGACAGTTGATGCAACAATAACTTTCCCCACATTTACAGACATTTTGAACCCTCCTATTAATATATATTTTTGGTAGGTTTTAGATATCCTAAAAGCTGATCAGGATACTATACCTATCATTTAAAGATACATAAATTCTACCATATTCTATGATTATATGCAACTCTGAAAAAAATGTTGTCAAAACTGAGTTATTTTGTTATACTTATCCAATCAGTATGCTTTATGATAATCGGTGTTTTGATTAACTGCAAAACAGAAAAACCGGATAATCGAAAATTCTGCAAAACAGAGGTATGGAATGACACAATTTACAAAAAAGGAAATTAAGAATACGTTTTTAAAACTTCTTGAAAAAATGCCCTTAAGCCAGATAACAGTTAAGCTGCTTGTTGCTGAATGTAAGATAAACCGTAATTCTTTTTATTATCACTATCAGGACATTCCGGCACTGATAGAAGAAATAGTCAGGGAAGAAGCAGACGATATAATGAAAGAATATACTACCATAGACTCTATAGAAACCTGTATTAAAGCTATTCTTGCTTTTGCATCTATGAAAAGAAAAGCAATTTTACATATTTATAATTCTATTAACAGAGATATTTTTGAACAGCATTTGTGGAAGATATGCGATTATGTTATAGATGAGTATATGAATCCGATATTTGACAGGAGTATGCTAAAGGGTTTTGACAGAAAGGTAGTACTAAAGTTTTATAAATGTGAGTGTTTCGGATTCGCGATTGATTGGCTTAATAACGGAATGGAGGAAGATACTGAAGCAGGAATAGAAAGGTTTTGCGAACTAAACAAAATGTTCTTTGGGCAGTTTGTAAATAATTAAAATATAGACAGATATAAACGCGTGACTAAATTTTGGTCACGTGTTTTTTTTTGACTATTGTATATACAAAGAATGGTTATTATAGTATTAGCAGTTTAAAGACACGAGTGCTAATGAAGGAGTGTTAAAAGAAATGGAGGTTTTATCATGAGGTTTTCAAAGGCTGTTGTAAGATACCGGATTGTTATACTGGTTCTTACACTTGCGCTTATGGTTCCTTCGGTACTTGGATATATTAATACCAGGGTAAATTATGATATGCTAAATTATCTGCCGAAGGAATTTGAGACCATTAAAGGTCAGGATGAATTAATGAGGAATTTCGGAAAAGGTGCGTTTTCACTTGTCATTCTGGAGGACATGCCGGTACATGATGTTGCGGTATTAAAACAGAAAATAGAAAAGGTTGATCATGTGGAAAGCGTTATCTGGTATGATACGATAGCGGATCTTTCAATTCCGCTTGAAATTCTTCCGAAAAGTATATATGAGATTTTTAATACAGAGAATTCCACAATGATGGCGGTTTTCTTTGACAGTTCCACATCAGCTGATATTACAATGGATGCAATAAAAGAAATCCGTTCTATCGCCGGTAAGCAATGTTTTGTTTCGGGGTTATCCGCTATGGTAACTGATCTTAAAGATCTTTGTGAACGCGAAGAGCCAATATATGTTGCAATAGCTGTTGTATTGGCTTTGATAGCTATGATCATACTTTTGGACAATTGGATCATTCCTATAGTCTTCCTTGTTTCAATCGGTATGATGATTGTACTGAACCTTGGAAGCAATTTCCTTTTAGGAGAGATTTCATATATAACTAAAGCACTTTCAGCGGTTTTACAGTTGGCGGTTACAATGGACTATTCGATATTCCTGTGGCACAGCTATAATGAAGCGTGCAGCAAGACTGAGGACCGGCATGAGGCAATGGCAGAAGCAATACATAATACCCTGACAAGTGTTGTAGGCAGTTCTATAACGACAATAGCAGGTTTCATTGCTCTTTGCTTTATGACTTTTACAATGGGAAGAGATATTGGAATTGTTATGGCTAAGGGTGTTGTACTTGGTGTGATAGGATGTGTTACAGTACTTCCTGCTATGATCCTTGTTTTGGATAAGCCTTTACAAAAATGCATGCATAAATCCCTGCTTCCGAAAATGGATGCTTTTTCAGGATTTACAGTAAAAAAATTCCCTGTTTTTCTGATTATATTCTTTATCGTATTGGTACCGGCTTTTATAGGATACTCAAAAACAAATGATGAAGTTTATTATGATATGGGAGATAAGCTGCCCCAGGATTTGGACTATGTGATAGCAAACAGTAAACTTAAAGAAGAATTTAATGTCGCTTCAACACATATGATATTGATCGATTCTTCGCTTCCGTCCAAAGATATAAGGAATATGATGAAAGAAATGGAACAGGTAAGTGGTGTAAAAAAGGTTCTCGGATTAGAATCACTTATCGGAGCAGGAGTTCCGGAAGATATCCTTCCTGCTTCAATAAAAAAGATTCTTGTCAGTGACAGATGGAAGCTGATGCTTATCAATTCAGAGTACCGGATTGCAAGCGATGATGCCAACGAGCAGATAAACAGTTTAAATGCCATACTTAAAAAACATGATCCTGAAGGAATGCTTATAGGTGAAGCTCCTTGTATGAAGGATATGATTGAAACAACCGATAAGGATTTCAAGGTTGTTAATATGATATCAATAATAGCCATATTTATTATCATAGCTTTGGTAGTAAAGAGCATATCACTTCCGATAATACTTATAACTGTTATAGAGGCAGCAATATTTATTAATCTTGGAATTCCTCATTATATGGGTGAGTCACTTCCGTTTATAGCTCCAATCTGTATCAGTACCATCCAGCTGGGAGCAACTGTGGACTATGCGATACTCATGACTACCAGATATAAGAAGGAGAGGATAGAGGGGGCTGATAAAGTAACAGCAATAAAGACAGCACTTTCTACTTCTCTTGCTTCGATCATCGTATCCGGCATGGGATTGTTTTCAGCAACATTTGGTGTAGCCGTTTATTCGGATATAGATATTATTAGCTCGATGTGCATGCTTTTAGCCAGAGGAGCGGTAATCAGTGTAGTATTGGTTGTGCTGGCATTACCTGCCATGCTGATGCTTTTTGACGGAATAATCATAAAAACAACTGCCGGAATGAAATCCTGCAGTACGAAGAAGAATATGGAGGTAAATATCTGATGAAAAAGATTACAATGGGGATTATATCTCTGGGTTTGAGTGCAGCTCTAATTATCACCGGCATTAAGACTGCTTCGGAGGTATGGGCTGAAGATACCGAAAACGGTGTTGCTACCGTAACAACTGGGGAGCTTGAAGTTAATACAGGAGATCCTATTACTGATGGAACAGAACAGATAGGAAAGGATGCGAGCAGTCTTATTAACAGCCTTTTATCATCAGAAAGTGATTCGGACAGTTCTAAAACGGTTAAGGATGAGACTGTATATGTCATTTCAGATGCTAATGGGAATATCCAGAAGGTTATTGTCAGTGATTGGATAAAGAATAATCTTAAGGATACAACAATTAATGATGTAAGTTCACTTAAAGATATTATAAATGTAAAAGGTGATGAGACCTTTTCGCAAAACGGCACAAACTGTGCATGGACAGCAAATGGTTCAGATATCAGCTATCAGGGAACAAGTGACGATAAGCTCCCGGTAAATGTCAGAGTAAGATATTTCCTTGACGGAAAAGAAATGACTCCTGATGAGATAAAAGGAAAATCCGGACATACCGTGATAAGATTTGAGTATGAGAATACAACAAGAAAAACAGTTAACATAAACGGAAAGGAAGAAGAAATGCAGATTCCTTTTGCCGTAATATCAGGAGTTATCCTTGACGATGACAGATTCAGTGAGATTAAAGCTTCTAATGCAAGGCTGCTTAATGACGGTTCCAGAACTGTGGTAGTCGGAATAGCATTTCCGGGATTACAGGACAGTTTGAAAATTGACAGGGAAAAGTTCACGATTCCGGAAAGTATTGAGATAGAGGCGGATGTTAAAGATTTTAGTCTTGGAATGACTGTAACGGCCGCAACTGATGAGATATTCGAAAAGATAAGCAGTCTGGATATATCTTCATTAGACAATGTGAGTGAGTCTATGGGACAGTTAACCGACGCAATGAAACAGCTTACAGACGGATCGGGAGCATTGAGTGAAGGTCTTGCAGAACTGCTTGCAAAATCAGGTGACCTTGAAGACGGCATAGTAAAACTTGCAAATGGGTCGCTTGATCTTAAAAATGGTATAAAAGCTGCTGATGACGGAGTTGGCAAGCTCAAGAGCGGTGCTGAACAATTAAGTGACGGAGCCGGAAAACTTGAGGCCGGAGCAGGACAGCTTTATGACGGACTTGGTCAGTTAGAGGCCGGAGCAGGACAGCTGAAGACCGGAACAGAACAGTTGGAAAGCGGAGCAGGATTACTCGATGCAGGAATCGGACAGCTTAAAACCGGTCTTGATACACTTGCAGGTAATAATGATAATCTGATGAAGGGAGCCCTTGATGTATTTAATGCAATGCTTGGAACCGCTTCTAACCAGCTTAAGGAAGCAGGCGCTGAAATACCAGCATTAACAGTAGATAACTATTCACAGGTACTCGATGGTGTTATTCTTAAACTTAACCAGGCAGCTGAGGGATATAAAAAAGCAGATCCTGCCACAAGTGCAGTTTATGCAGCTAAAGCAAAGGCTGCTGCAGAATTAAAAGCGTCCCTTGACGGTTATAATACTTTCTATCAGGGACTTGGTGCATATACTGCGGGTGTTGCAAAGTCTGCAGAAGGTGTTGCTACGATAAAGGCCGGATCGGAGTCACTAAAGAACGGAACTACAGAACTTAAATCCGGTGTAGACGGAATAAAGAACGGAGCTTCTGAACTTAAGACAGGTTCTGCGACTCTGAAAGATGGCTTAGGATCACTGAAAACAGGTTCGGACGAGTTGAAGAAAGGTACTGAGGATCTTAAAGCAGGAACAGAACAGATATATAACGGTTCAGGTGCTCTTAACGACGGAATCAATCTTTTAAAAGATAATATGCCTGCACTGAAAGACGGAATAACTCAGCTTCATGACGGTTCTGTACAGCTTAGTGACGGAATAAAGGAGTTTAATGAGAAAGCTATTAAGAAACTTGTAGAAGCGATTGAAGGAGACCTTGAAGGGTTTGTTTCGAGAATGGAGGCACTGGGCGGCCTGGCAAAAGAATATAACAACTATTCAGGTATAGCTGACGGAATGGCTGGACAGGTTAAGTTCATATACAGAACAGAAGAGATAAAATAAGCTTGATTTCTTCGGACAGAATGTCTATAATCATATCGTTATCATTTTGATCCGGAGGAGGAGAAAGCTTTATGAAACATAGCTTTAAAGCTTACGGTAAGGGTTCTGAAAATGGATATTTTAAGATACTTCTTTGCCTTTTAATGGTGCTGGTATTTTTTCAATTAACCGGCAATGACAGAATTTATGCCGAAGAAATCATTGAAGAAAAAGATACTGAGATAACTGAACAGAGTGAAAAAGAGTTCAGAGCCGTATGGATTGCATATTATGATTTTGCGGATTCTTGTGAGTACTCAAAGACAGAATTTACAAAATATGTTGAAGAGATGTTTGACAATGCTGTTTCATTTGGGATGAATGCTGTTGTAGTCCATGTTCGTCCTTTTGGAGATGCAATGTATGAATCATCCTATTTTCCGTGGTCAGCATATGCCTCAGGAAAACAGGGCAAAAATCCAGGATACGATCCATTGGAGATCATGGTAGAGGAAGCCCATAAGAGAAATCTTGAAATCCATGCATGGATCAACCCTTACCGTATAAGCGGTTCATGGAATTACGGTACAGATGTAGATAAACTTTCAAAGAAGAACAAGGCAAGAAAATGGCTTACAAATTCCAAGACTTCCGATGACAGGAACGTACTTGAGTTTGACGGAGCTCTTTACCTTAATCCTTCTATAAAGGCTGTAAGAACACTGATCGTTAACGGAGTAAAGGAAATAGTAGAAAATTATGACGTTGACGGGGTACATTTTGACGACTATTTTTATCCGGCATTAGGCAGTAACTATAAAAACAATTTCGATGCGCCGGAGTATGAAAAATATAAAGAAAAAAGAATATCTTCCGGGAAAAAGGCTCTTTCTATAGTTGAGTGGAGAATGAATAATGTAAATATTCTCGTAAGTGATGTTTATAAGGCTGTAAAGGAAACGAACCCGGAAGTTGTATTTGGCATCAGTCCCGGCGGATATATAGATTATTTCGATGATGACGACTGCTGGTATGTGGATTATAGGACATGGATGTCGGAAGACGGATATATTGATTATATCTGCCCGCAGCTTTATTGGAGTTTTAACAGCAGAAATATTTTCCCTTTCTATGAGACTCTTTTAAAATGGATAGCTGCCGCAAAAAACGATAATGTAAGAGTTTATGCAGGGCTTCCTGCTTATAAGATGAATGAAAACAATAATATAAGTTCTCTTGATAAGATAACGGATACTGAATGGTATAATCAGTATCTGCTTGCCGATATGGTCAGATTCTTAAGAAAGAGCGGAAGAGCTTCCGGGTTCATAGTATTTGACTATTCAGACATGATCAGCTCAAAGAATAAAGAAATGGTAGAAAACCTTCGTGATGAGATCTTGGGCTAGATATTAATATTTTGAGAGGATGAAAATATGACAAATTCAGACAGAAACGAATTAAGAAGAAGGTTTGTTAAGGATAACTCCATAAGCAGGATGGCATTGTGTTATGTAAACAGTTCAAGAGAAAAAGTGGTTGTACAGAATGAAGTGTTTCTTAACCTTCCGGAAGAGGAAATTTTTAAATATCTGGATATAGCAAAGAAGTCGCTTTCGGGTAATATCGGAGATAACCTTCTTGAACTGGCTTTTACTTCTTCACAGGAACAAGGAGAAAATTACAGATTGCTGACTTCTCTGAAAGAAAGCGGACTAAAGAATGAAGATCTTTTAAATCTGCTGTTTGACAGGATCATAGACAGTTATGTTTTCGAAGGGAATTTCCTGATAACTGTACTTGCCGATAATTATGATGTACCTGTAAAGACTACGGATAAATTGAAACTGGATGAATCGGAAGAAGTCTTTTCGTATATTTTGGTGAGTATATGTCCTGTTAACCAAACAAAAGCAGGCCTTGGCTATCTTCCTGCCGAGAACAGGATGGGAGCAAGAGAAAAGGACTGGGTTGTCGGCGCTCCGGATGTGGCATTTATGTTTCCTTGTTTCTCAGACAGACAGACGGATACTCATCATGTCTGTTATTATACAAAGGATTCTTCTGAGATTCATGATGAGATAATAGATTCAGTCATAGGATGCTGTACTAAAAAGACTGCGACACAATGCAGGGAAGTGCTAAAAGATGCCGTGGAAGAATCTTTCGGTACTGAAAACAGGGAGAAGATACGGGATACAATTCTTGAGATACATGATAACCTGAACTGCCTGTTGGAAGAACGTACAGCTGAAGGAGAAGATGTCAGTGGAAAAATATTAGACAGAGATATACTTACAGAAGCAGTTAAGGATGTTGTTAAGGAAGAAGCCTATGTAAAAAAGATTGTTGAAACCTGTGAAGAAGCTTTTGATAAGGAACCTCCGAGCGCACAGAGCTTTGTTGATAAAAAGGCCTTAAGATCAAGTGAAGGTGAGCGCCGTGAAAAGGAACTGGTAAAGGAAATAGTTGAACTGAAACAGAAGCTGGATAAAGCAGAAGTCACTTCTGGCGATGGAAAAAATGATATTTCAGAAGAGGATGATCTGAAAGAAAACGAAGCCGGGCGGGTAAAGATATTAATACCGACAGATCGTGCCGAAACAATAAAGATTGAGAATATTGACGGTATGAGATTTGTTATGATTCCGATATCTGAAGAGGAAGAACCGTATATAAAGGAAGTATAAAAATAATCCCCACACAGTGGGGATTATTTTTATTTTACTGCCTGGACTTCTTTGGTTACCGGAGTTTCAACCGGAGCTTCGGCTTCTTTATCTGAATTGTCAGGCTCAAGAGTTTCTATAACTGCAAAAGCGGAATCTCTCTTTATCATGGAGTTAATAGCTATTCCGATACCGATGAGTGTCCAGAAGAGCGGAGCCACAACGATCATAGAATCGTTTATCATTCCTACTATCATGTACCCAAAAGTACCGCAAAGTATTCCGATGCCTATCATTGACGGATAATAGTGTGCTTTATCTGCTTTCATGTAGAGCTTTATACTGGAAATAAAATACCAGAAATAGAATGCCAGGAAGCAGATGAGTGAGAGCACGCCGGTTTGTACACCTATCTGAAGATACATATTATGTGGTTTGGTCAGAAGTTCCCGTTCATACCCTCCGTTATACATAGCTACATAGTCATCATTAGGGAAGTTCAAAATAAATGTATCAGGACCGGTACCGAGTATTATGTTATCCTTAAGCAGTGGTATTGTATAAGACCAGATGAACAGACGGTTGGAGAGTGCTCTTCCGTATTTATCCAATGATTCTACATACTCGGCATTACGTATCTTTACAGCTTTCTTTTTATTGTTGTAATAGAAATAGCTGTATTTATGGTTCATGTCTTCAAGATACAGGAAATGCCATACCTTGTCGTCTATCTTTATTGAGAAGGTAGCGATATTCTTTAAAATCTCGAAATCAAAGGAAATATTCTTAAAACGTTCATCTTCGGTTGTGAAATGATAACCGTCGGCAGATTCAATCTTTACTGCGGTATAAGGAATTGTTGTGCCGTATTCATCTACTGTGAATATAATATAACTACCGGTTGATCCATTTACTGTATGACCGATAGAAATCTTGCGATCGTTATAGTTGATAGTTATGTCATTATCATTTGTTTCTATGGACTTAAGTGTCGGGTTCTTAAGTTCTATATCAAGTGCAAGCTTGGCACGTGCAACCAACTGACCGTTCGAAAGGTTATTGTAGGTGTATACAACACCAATGAGCAATACTATTACGATGATTGCTTCCGGAAGGAATTTGATCAGCTTCTTGTTAAATATTATTACAAGAAGGAGTAAAGAGAAAGCGATGCCAATGAATCCGGCTCTTGAACCTGAACCAAGTATACAGAGGAGCAAGCCCACAAATATTACTATGTTCAATATAACGAGCCATATTTTCTTCTTTGCGAAAGCAAACATCAAAAATACCGGAGCAAGAAGACAAACATAAGATCCTACATAGTTGGGGTTAAACAGTGTAAGATATACGCTGTCCTCCGGAAATCCGAAATTAAGCTGCAGGTTTTCATCATGCAGGTATTTATATGGAAGGATTAATCCTCTTCCGAAATCGGAACGGAATATATCATGTGAGAATGCCTGAGACAACCCGATGAGGAGCATTATAACAGTTCCTACCGTAAGTGCCGAAAGCAGCCAGTCAAGATCTTTTGCTGTTGATACAAATAAGAATCCATAGTAAGCCACTAATGCATAACCGAGAAGTGCCCATACCGACTCAAAGTGCTCAAATATTCCGGAAAAAGAGAATTGGGAATATTCAGAGAAAATTGCCGATAATAAAGCAAGAAGAGCATACCCTCCTAATGGAATGAACAGCTTAAGCCCTTTAATCTTGCGGTGATGTAATCCGGCTTGTGCAATGATAAGCAGTAACATGATACTGCATGCAGTGATAAAGAAAAGCTGCTTGTAATACAGGAAAACATCTGCATATTGAATAGTTTCAAAAAAATCAAAGTCTTCCAGGTGCGTATCATATATTTTTAAGTGAACTATAAGCGGAAGCACTCCAAGGACAAACATCAAAGGAAGCAGATACGGATTAAAACTTGCTTTCTTTTTTTCTGCTTGCTCTTTTGTAATCTGTTCTTTTTTCGGCATAGTTCCTTTTTTTATGTTTTTGCCCATAATGACCTCCAATTATCAGCACATAATTATCAACATTATATCTTATTAGTTATATTTTGTAAAGAAAAAAATATCCCCGGCTGATAACCGGGGACTAAGCGGCTAAAAAGCCGGGAACATGTCTGATTTAAAATTCATAAGGACCGTCACCGATATCTACGATATAAAAATCGGGTTTAATACCGGTTTTTTCATAATAAATAGGTCCGGTTTTTGCTATCAGATTCTCAATACAGTCTTCATAAACAAGCGCTACCGTACAGCCTCCAAAACCGCCTCCGGTCATTCTGGCTCCGATCACTCCTTCCTGAGCCCACTCTGTTTCGGCAAGAATATTCAGTTCCTTACAGGTAACTTCATAGTCTTTATCAAGTGATATATGGGATTCTTTCATGAGGCGCCCGAAAGTATTAAGGTCTTTTGAATTTAATGCTTTTACTGCAGATATTGTGCGTAGGTTTTCATAAACCGCATGCTTGGCACGTCTGCGGTTTATGTCATTGCTTATATTTTTGGAGTAGAGATTAAACATATCCTCGTCCATATCGCCATAAGATGAGATATTACAGCATTTTTTCAGTTCATTAAGAGCAGCTTCACTTTCCCGGCGACGGTCATTATACTTTGAAGAAGTGAGAGTATGTTTAACGTTAGTGTTTGCAATAACAATTTTGATTCCCTGCAGCTCAATCGGAACATAAGTATATTCCAGAGTGTTGGTATCAAGAAAAATGGCATGGTCTTTTTTACCCATGGCAGAGGCAAACTGATCCATTATACCGCAATTCATCCCGTTAAATTTGTTTTCGGAAAACTGACCTATCAGTGCGAGATCAATGTTGGAGACATCAAATCCGTAAAGAGCTCTGAGAATGAAACCGGTTAACACTTCTATGGAAGCGGAAGAGGAAAGCCCTGATCCGTTTGGTATGTTCCCATAATAAACAATGTCGAGTCCGGAAGGAATATCAAATCCTTTCTCTTTAAAAGCCCACATAATTCCTTTGGGATAATTGGTCCATGCGGCAGATTCATTAAAGACAAGGTCATCAAGGGAGGATTCAATGACTCCGAGGGATTCAAAGTTCATAGAATGGAATCGGAGTTTGCGGTCATTCCTTTTGGCGACAACAGCATAAGTGCCGAGCGTAAGTGCGCAGGGAAATACATGCCCTCCGTTATAATCGGTGTGTTCTCCGATAAGATTTACTCTTCCGGGTGCAAAGAAAGCACGACAGGAGTCATATCCGTACAGAGCTTTAAATCTTTCTTTTATTTTGTTTTTGATCTCGATGTTGTCAGACATTGATTAATACCTCTTAAACTATAAGAATTTTAATTAAAAATATGTAAATGTCAGCCCTTTTTCCTACGGGAAACAATAATTATGGTTACGGCGCCGACAACTCCGGCCGCAGCACCTATCAGAAGGACTATTATAATAATAGGGAAAGGACCGGAAGATTCGGAATTGTCCTTGGTTTTCTCAGGTGCTGAAGGCTCAGGCGTTATCTGAGTGCTGTCATCAGGTGCAGAAACCGGATCCGTTACGCTTATGGGTTTATCGGTTTCGGTTTCGGTGTCGGTAACGGCATCTGTATCAGTATCAGTATCAGTGCCGGTATTTACCGGTTTAACTACATATTTATCTGCTGCAGTATCTTCGTTAAGGGCAAATTTTGCATAAACAGTCAGATTCCTGGTTGCTTTTCCGTTAAATTCAGTTCCTTTTTCGTAAACAGGAGAAGAGTACCAGCCTAGAAACTTTAGACCCGGTAAGGATGGGATGCCATCATTAAATGAGCTTGTGCCGGTATATTCTTTGCTTCCAACGACATAAGTGGTTGTAGCATCTATCAGAACAGAAGCTATTTCATATACGGTCAGGTCCTCACCGGTGGAAGTTATACTCATATCGGTAACGTTTGAAGCCATGGCAAGATCACTGTTACGTATAGTTTCACTGATGTTGCGGAACTTAAAATATGCCACTTTTTTTCCAAATGCCTCTTCTGTTTTATATGGTTCTACGCCGGTTGCGGTTGTATCAGCGGATTCACCGTAAAAATCCAGCCTTACAGAGCTTTCACCTGTATATGCCACAGCTATATCAAATGAAGCTATAATATATTTCTTTAAAACGGGAACAGAGATGATCTTATCAGAACCTGCGCCTAATTTTGAAACAGTTGTTCCGGCATTGTTTTCCCAAATGACGGTTCCTCCGGATATTGAGGGTTTATAGCTGGTTTCATCATATGCCAGCTTGTCTATGCTAGATTTTTCACCCCAATCGATATAAGATTCTGCTTCAAAAAGTTTATCTATAACTGTGGGGAAATTCCATTCGCAAGTCCGCCTGTTTATCCAGGCATGACATTCTCCGCCGGATGTACCATATGCTCCGTTATCCCAAATGATTATCGGAACTCCGTATTCATAGGCTTTTTTACCCATGTATTCAGCCCAGTTTTCACGTGCTTTCGTGTTGTTATTGGTATTGGTTGCACCTGTTTCACCTATAACTACGGGAAGGTTATTGAATAAGAAAAGCTCTTCGATATTTTTAAATACTGAGTCGATAGATGATGTATGCTGTTTGTTTGAAGAATCGAAATCCTCCATGTTGTCGGAAAGACAAAAGTCATAAGGACTGTAACAGTGAACGGATATTATAAGATTGTTAACAGGTTCTCCCTGATAAGTCGGTATAGACAGAGCTTTCATTATATCAGCGGAAGAGGATGCAGCATAACCGGGGATCATGAGACATCGTTCATTGTTATGGCCTTTACCGTTGTTCCTGACTGTATAAGTAAAAACCTGATTTAAGTAGTTAACGCCGTCATAAGCGGAACTGTTACCGGTCCACTCTATGCTTGTCCCTTTTAAACGCGGCTCATTCATGCCTTCAAAGATGAGGTGCTGATCGTAATCGGCAAAATAATCGGCTATCTGGGACCAGACAGCGGAAAGCTCGTCAGCTATTGCAAAATATCCGGAATAAGGTGTGCCATCGGCACTGTTCCCTGCGTTCTCAACACCAAGCTTAGAGGTGTTGATCCAGGATTCGTGATGCGCATTAATGATAATATACATATTAAGCTCATATGCATAATCCACAACTTCTTTAACCCGCGCAAAAAAGGCGGGGTTAATGGTATATCCGCCATCTTTTTGTATATGATTCATCCAGGTTACAGGGATACGGATGGTTTTAAATCCACGGTCGTGGATGGCCTGTATCAGTTCGCGTGTAACTTTGGGGTTACCCCATGAGGTTTCCTGACTGTATATATCTGAACGATTACCACCGGTGGCGTCAAAAGTATTACCGAGATTCCAGCCTATTCCCATTTCTGCTGTTATCTCTGCAGAAGTTTTGCCGGTGAGAGTATCCGCAGCGGAAGTCTTATCACTGTAGGGATTGAAAACCGGAATCAGTAAGGTAAGTAAAAGGACTGTGCCGATTTTTAAAAGAAAATTTTTTGCTTTTTGTGTCATTAATACGTCTGGAAGCTAAAAAGCCCCTTCCCTCCTTTACATATAGGCTATATCTTCTAAAGCCTGTGCAATAACTTTATCCATGTCAAAATATTTGTATTGCCCGAGCCTGCCACCAAAGAATACATTAGGTATTTCATTGGCAAGTTTTTTGTATTCGGCATAAAGCCTGTTGTTAAGTTCGTTATTGATCGGATAATAAGGTTCGTCACCCGCTTCCCAAGTCTTGGGATATTCTCGGGTTATGATAGTAGATGGCTGCTTTCCGAACTCAAAATGTTTATGCTCGATTATTCTTGTAAAATCGACTTCGTGACTCGTGTAATTAACAACAGCTACTCCCTGGAAGTTTTCGGTGGGAAGTTTTTCTGTTTCAAATCTGAGCGATCTGTATTCGAGCTCCCCTAAAGAATAATCAAAGAAACGGTCGATCATGCCGGTATATACTACTTTGTCGGCAATACCGCAGCCATAGTCTGTGCTCTCGTAACCGCCTTCAATTCCCGCTTTGGCTTCATACTCTCTTTTCATATTGAAGTAATCTGTATTTAACATAATATCGATACCGTCGAGCATTTTTTCTATGATCGCAGTATAACCGCCTATCGGGATGCCCTGATACCGGTCATTGAAATAATTATTATCGAAAGTGAAACGTACAGGGAGCCTTTTGATTATAAAAGCCGGCAGCTCCTTGCAGCTTCTTCCCCATTGCTTTTCGGTATATTCTTTTACTAATTTTTCATATACATCACGACCGACAAGACGAAGAGCCTGTTCTTCCAGATTTGACGGTTCCCCGACAATGCCTTCCTTATCTATCTGCTCACGGATTTTGGCAGCAGCTTCTTCGGGTGTGGTTATTCCCCATAATTTGGAAAAGGTATTCATATTAAAAGGCAGATTGTAAAGTTCATCGTGGAAACGGGCGACGGGAGAATTGATGAAATTGTTAAATTCTGCAAACTGGCCTATATAGTCCCAGATTTTTTTATCCGAAGTATGGAAGATATGCGCACCGTATTTATGAACATTGATACCGTCAATATTTTCGGTATATACATTTCCACCTATGGTTTTACGCTTGTCTATTACAAGGCAGCTTAAGCCCTTTTTAGTCAGCTCGTATGCAGTAACAGCCCCATAAAGCCCGGAACCGACTATCAGATAATCATATTTTTTCTCCATCAGAAAAGTACCTCGTTTCCTTTTAAGTAATCCTTGAGAAATGGTGCTTCTGTATCTTTGGCAGCAAGAATAGGATCGGTAATCCCCCAGTTAATGTTAAGATCTGGATCGTCAAAGCGTATGCTTGCTTCATGAGCAGGGCTATAATAATTATCACACCTGTATATAAATTCAACATCATCCGTCAAGGTGAGAAAACCATGTGCAAATCCTCTCGGGATGAGAAACTCGCGTTTGTTTTCGGCGGAGAGTTCAATACTTGTCCATTTAAGATATGTAGGGGATTCATGACGCAGATCTACGGCAACGTCCATTATACGCCCCCTGACACAGCGGACAAGCTTTGCCTGAGAGTATTCGCCCTTTTGGAAATGGAGCCCTCTGAGAGTTCCTTTTTTGGAAGAATAACTTTGATTATCCTGTACGAAATGATATGAAAGTCCCGCATTTGCAAAATCTCTTTCAGTCCAGCTCTCGTAAAACCAGCCTCTGTGATCTCCGAAAACCTTGGGTTCTATAATATAGACATCTTTTAATTCTGTTTCTGTAAAATTCATGATATTCCTCCTGAAACCTTTGTTTTATAGCATAAATAAACCTTACCTTATTATACGGCATTAAAGATTTTAAGTCAAATGAAAAAAAGGACTTGACAAAATAAAAAATTGTAGTATTATGAACATATGAACAAATGCTCATATGTTATCGCAACAGAATTAGGACATATATGAAAGGAAAAAATATGGCACTGTACGAAGTTGAATGCTGTGAAGTATCTCATGGACATGCACATGATGAGAAAATTGATGAATTGAAGAAGCTGATGCCGGAAGAAGATAAGCTGTATGATCTGGCTGAGCTGTTCAAGTGTTTCGGAGACTCTACAAGAATAAGGATTTTGTTTGCACTGTTTGAAAGCGAGATGTGCGTATGCGACCTTGCAGGTACTTTGAACATGACACAGTCAGCAGTTTCGCATCAGCTTAAGATATTGAAACAAACAAAGCTTATTACGAACAGAAGAGAAGGTAAGTCCGTTATTTATATGCTGGCAGATGCACATGTAAGCTCTATTATTGCTCAGGGAATAGAGCATATTTCCGAGTAAAACTTCTACTCTAAGAGGTTTTTATAAAATAAATAAAAGAAAGGACACCGTATATTCGGTGGGGAAAAGAAGATGAAGAAAAAATTTAAATTACAGGACCTTGATTGCGCAAATTGTGCAGCGAAGATGGAAGATGCTATAAAGAAGATTGATGGAGTCAGTGATGCAAGTGTTAGTTTTATGACACAGAAAATGACAATCGATGCAGATGATTCACGTTTCGAAAGTATAATGGATGAAGTGGTAAGGGTTTGCAAAAAGGTAGAACCTGATTGTGTTATCATAAGATAGATGGTAAGGAGATAACCAAGGAGGCAGGATATGAGTCCTAAACAAAAGAAAATACTTTACAGGATCATAGCTGCAGGGATTATCTACGCCGGAATACTGATCTGGTCACATACAGCCGTTTATGAAGAGAATATTGAAGGAAAGCTTGTGGAACCATTTATTTTCCTGATTCCTTTTTTAATGGCAGGTTATGATATCGTGATAAAAGCGATAAAAAACATATGTCACGGACAGATTTTTGACGAGAATTTCCTGATGCTTATAGCAGGTATAGGAGCATACGGAATAAGAGAGTATTCTGAGGCTGTTGCAGTGATACTGTTTTATCAGGTAGGCGAGCTTTTCCAATCATATGCTGTCGGAAAATCAAGAAAATCAATATCCGATCTTATGGACATATGTCCCGAATATGCAAATGTGGAGAATGAAGACGGCACAATAGAAAAGATGGATCCGGATGATGTGGAGACCGGAAGCATTATAGTTATAAAACCGGGAGAAAGAGTACCAATTGACTGCGTTATTCTTAACGGAGAGTCATTCCTTGATACTTCCGCTCTTACAGGAGAATCTGTACCAAGACGGGGCTGCGAAGGAGATGAAATATACAGCGGAAGCATAAACGGAAGCGGCCTTTTAAAATGCCGGACGACAAAGGAATACGAAGACTCTACGATATCCAAGATTTTGGAGATGGTTGAAAATGCGTCCTCAAGAAAAAGCAGGCATGAGAACTTTATTCATAGATTTGCTAAGTACTATACACCGATAGTTACTATTGCTGCAATAATTCTGGCAGTTATTCCTTCGTTGATCACAGGAGATTGGGCAGAATGGATTAAAAGAGCATGCACGTTCCTTGTTATTTCCTGCCCATGTGCGCTTGTAATCTCTGTTCCTATGGGATTTTTCAGCGGAATCGGTGCTGCGTCTTCTATAGGCGTTCTTGTTAAGGGAAGCAATCATTTAGAGGCGGTTGCGGATGTAAAAACCATATGTTTCGACAAAACGGGAACTCTTACAAAAGGTGAGTTCAAAGTTAACGGCATATACCCTGATGGAATCAGTGAAGACGAATTGCTGGGACTGGCCGAACTGGCGGAACGAAATTCAACACATC
Organism: Lachnospiraceae bacterium; assembly: GCA_017542245.1. Lineage (GTDB taxonomy): Bacteria > Bacillota > Clostridia > Lachnospirales > Lachnospiraceae > RUG11977. The sequence continues at coordinate 100,443 of JAFXXN010000107.1, read as the reverse complement.
CGATTGCAGTGGCAATATGCAAGGCAGCAAGAGATAGGAAAATCCCTGAAGCGGCAATTGATGGGAAAACAGAAATCAGTGAGATAGCCGGACAGGGAGTTATACTTACCGTTTTAGATAATGATTCTTGTGAAAAAAGAATAATATTGTTAGGCAATGAAAAAATGATGCAGGCAAACGATATCTGTGTTAAGAAAAATGATCTGCCCGGAACAATTGTATATTTGGCTGATAATGGCAGATTCATGGGTTCTATACTTATATCCGATTCTATAAAGCCTGAAAGTATAGAAGCACTTGTCGAATTAAAGCAGGCAGGTGTTGAAAAATGTGTGCTGCTTACGGGAGACAGGAAGGAACAGGCTGAATCTGTTTGCAGCAGTATCCATGAAAGTGTAGTAAAAAAACATCCGGGATTTACCGGGAAGGCCATAGATGAAGTGGCAGCAGAGCTTTTTCCTCAGGATAAAGTAAAGGCTGTAGAACGCTTTATAGGGGAATTGACCGGAAAAGGCAAGGTTGCTTTTGCGGGGGACGGAATAAACGACTCACCGGTTCTTACACGTGCAGATGTTGGTATAGCTATGGGAAGTCTTGGATCGGATGCGGCAATAGAAGCAGCAGATGTAGTTATAATGGATGATAATCCGGCAAAGATTGCCGCAGTTATGAAGATTGCAGGAAAAACTTTGAGGATAGTAAAAGAAAATATATTTTTTGCACTCGGAGTAAAGCTGTTGGTACTGGTGCTCGGTGCAGTAGGAATTGCTTCAATGTGGGCGGCGGTATTTGCAGATGTAGGAGTAGCTGTCCTGGCTATATTGAATTCCATGCGGGCTTTAAAAGTAGATAATACAGGCATTGCTTAAGAAATAATAGAAATAAGTTTGAAAATATAGAATTTTTATTGAAAAATATTTATTTTGATTATATAATATAATATGTGAAAAAGCCGATATATTTATAAAAGGGTATATCGGCTTTAGTTGAATGCCGGATTGTTTACAGATGGTATGTATTGTATTACTACGGAGATTTTTGTATGGGATTTGTGGGAAGAAAGAAAGTCGCAATTTTTATATGCGGCAGCATGGTAGATTATCAGAGTCAGATGGTCGTCAGCCTTTCGGACAGGATGGCGGAGCTTGGCTATTATTCAATAATATATAACTGGTTTGGCGGATTCGGAGAAACATATGAGTTTGAAGCCGGAGAGATGAATGCTGCCTATCTGCCGGATTATTCGGACTATGACGGAATATTTCTCTGCCTTGATACATTTACCAGTGAAGAAGCTTCGGAAGAAGTCCTGAATATGGTAAAAAAATACAGTAAATGTCCTGTAGTAAGTATCAGACGTGAAGCTGATAACTATCATACGGTTCTTATCGATGATGAGAATTCTATGGAGAGCATCACAAAACATCTTATTGAGTACCATGGGTTTAAAGATCTGTTCTATGTCAGCGGTATTAAGGGACATCCCGATGCAGTAAAAAGGCTAAACTGTTTTAAGAGAGTTTTGGCGGAACATGGCATGGAACTTAAGGAAGAAAATCTGTATCACGGTGATTTTTGGAGAAATTCCGGAGACAGGATCGTAGATGCTATCTTAGAAAGAAGGAAAAATTCAAAGCTTCCGGAGGCTATAGTATGTGCAAATGATTATATGGCTATAGCAGTCTGCCATGCTCTTCAGGCCAGAGGATATGAGATTCCGAAAGATGTTGTGGTGACCGGTTTTGACGATGTTGATGAGGTTAGTTATACTATTCCGACGATTACATCAGTCAGAATGGATATAAAAGAAATGGCTGAAACTGCCTGTGAAATGTTTGTAAAACTAAGAGATAAAAAGAAAATTGACAAATTCGAATATGTAACAACCAAAGCCATACCGCGTCAGAGCTGCGGCTGCTGTGAGAGTTCCATGAAGATTCTTACAATATCGCTCAGAAAATATTTTGATTTATGGCACAGACAGCGCGGAGAGAATCTCCAGTCGTGCTTTATGAGCTTAGATACTGTAGTTGCTGCTGATATAGAAGCTTTAAATTTGTATGTTGCAAAATATATAAATAACAATGTTCTGTATAAGGACTTTTTTGTAGTTTTAAATGATTATAAATGGGAAAGCGTAGAAAACGAAGACATGGTCGGATATACTGACGATGTTGTTTTAAGGACGGCTTTTTTTGACAGGAAAAGACAAATAAACATTAAAATGAAATTTTCCCGCAAAGAATTGCTTCCGGATGAGTATATAAGCGATGAACCTAAGGCGTACTATGTAATCCCGCTGCATTTCCATAAAGCAAGTTTCGGATATGCGGTTATCGATTATTATCCGGGGGGAACTATCGGAAGTTTTTACGAGTTCATGCTGATTTCTATATGTAATGCTCTTCAGCATATGAGAGCATCAAAACGAACCGAAGCGCTTATAAATAAACTTCAGTCCATGTATGTTACAGATGTTCTTACCAATCTTAAAAACAGACATGGCTTTGATGTGGAATCACATAAGATGTATGAGCTTGTTCAACATGAAAACCGTACCATGGCTATTATCGGTATTGATATGGATGGCCTTAAGGTGATAAATGATACTTTCGGACATGCTGAAGGTGACTTTGCGATCTGCGTTATAGCTGATGCAATAAGGGAGGCTTCTTTTACGGATGAACAGGGCTTTAGGGTTGGCGGTGACGAGTTCCAGGTACTTGCTCTTGACTATTCTGAAAACAGTGTTCTTAAGTTTGTTAAGAGGTTTTCAAATTATCTTGAAGATTTTAACAAAAATTCGAATAAGCCATATAATGTACTGGCAAGTTACGGACATTGTATATGCTTTGTAAAATCCGGAGTTACTCTAAGTGAGTGGCTGACAAAAAGTGATGACAGAATGTATGAGATGAAGGATAAGAACAGAGCTTCAAGAAAAATTATCAAGTGATTTTTCTTTATATTATTACGACATTACTTTTATAAGATTTTTCTTGCATATTTTTCAATGCTGTTGTATTATATCGTATAGAAAGATTTTCGGAGGGACAGTATGGAAGATTTTTTGAGCATGTTCAGTGTTAATCCCGGAGTGACAATAGCTATTATAGCTTTCTTTGTTATGGTGCTGATAGCTGTTATTGCAGCTGTTATTGCAGCTATTTCATCCGTTGCTGCTGTTACTGCACAGGATAAGGATGAGGAATAAAAGTTTATCCGATCTATTTGGATACTGATAGAATAAAGTGGATTGTTTTGGAAGGCTGAAAAGCCTTCTTTTTATTTTTAAATTTTGATTTGATATAATGTTATATAATGTTATGTTGACAAGTCTGTAATTATACATATAATTATAAATGATGATTGCTTTTTGCCCTAAGACAATATATTTACAGTGATCATTTTTCAGAAGGGCAATATATGAAAAGATAATGAGGAGGAACAGGTTTAATGGGAAAGTATTTTGGAACAGATGGTTTCAGAGGTAAGGCAGGAAAGGTTTTAAAGGCAGAGCATGCATTTAAGACAGGACAGTTTCTTGGATGGTATTACAAGAAGAAACATGATGGAAAAGCAGCTAAGATTGTAATAGGAAAGGATACAAGAAGATCATCTTATATGTATGAGAATGCTCTTGCTGCAGGTATTACATCTACCGGTTCCGATGCATATCTTCTTCATGTAACAACTACTCCCTGTGTAAGTTATATTACAAGAACTGAAGGGTTTGACTGCGGTGTTATGATTTCTGCATCACATAATCCTTACTACGACAACGGAATCAAGCTTATGAACAGCGAAGGCGAGAAGATGGATGACGATCTTCAGAATGAGCTTGAACGCTTTATTGACGGTGATCCTGCATATCTTGAGGAAGCAGTTGATTCTGAGATTGGAAGCACAATAGATTTTTACTCCGGAAGAAACCGTTATATCGGATATCTGACAGGTTTGGCTACTCGTTCATTTGAGAATTATAAGATTGCTCTTGACTGTTCGAACGGAGCAGCATGGATGATAGGCCCCGCTGTATTTAATGCTCTTGGTGCTAAAACCTATGTTATAAATGCAACTCCTGACGGTCTTAACATAAATAAAGATTGTGGTTCTACACATCTTAATGCACTTAAAGAATATGTAAAGGCAAATAAGATGGATATCGGGTTTGCTTTTGACGGAGATGCTGACAGATGCCTTGCCGTAGACGAGAATGGTGAGGAGATAAACGGTGATAAGATTATGTACATCTGTTCTAAATGGATGAAAAAGAACGGAATGCTTCCATCCAATACCGTTGTTACCACTGTTATGTCTAATTTTGGCCTTTATAAAGCTTTGGATGCTGCAGAGATAGAGTATGAGAAGACTGCGGTAGGTGACAGATATGTATATGAAAATATGAAGGAATATGATCATATGATAGGCGGCGAACAGTCGGGACATGTTATCTTCCGTAAGTATGCACATACCGGAGACGGTCTTATAACCGCTATCATGCTTATGTCGGTAATGATAGATACCAAACTTCCGGTATCATCTTTGGCAGCAGGATGTACTATGTTCCCTCAGGTATTAAAGAATGTTGAGGTAGATGACAAGGACGAGACACTGAATGATGAAGCTGTTAAGGCAGCAGTTGATAAGGCAACTGAAGATCTTGGTGATAACGGAAGAGTACTTTTGAGAAAGTCCGGAACAGAACCTGTACTTCGTGTTATGGCAGAGGCAGGGACCATTGAAGAATGTGAAAAGCAGGTTGACAGTATCATAGATTCGATGAAGGTATCCGGTCACCTTACAAAAATCCGTTAATCCGTAGGTAAGAGTTATTGAAAAAGTTTAGTATTGATTGACAGGGGATATATGGAAAACAGGAAAGAGGATAAACTGAATAGTGAGGCCTCCAGTCCACTCTATATACAGTTGATGCAGAAACTGAAAAACAGCATTAGTACCGGTGAACTTCAGACCGGTTCAAAAATAGCTCCTGAACAGGAATTATGCTCTACATACGGAGTGAGCCGTATTACTGTACGAAAGGCTATTTCAGAGCTGGAAAAGCAGGGAATCTTAGAAAAAAAACAGGGCAAAGGAACGTTTGTTACCGTACCGGCAATCCACAGAAAACTGCATGCAGTGAACAGTTTTCATGATACTTGCAGAATGAACGGACAAAAGCCTTCTACGAAAGTGCTGGTATTAAGGACAGTGCCTGCATCCGCAAAGGATATAGAGGAACTTGGAGTTTCACAGGGGTCAAGAGTGGTTGAAACTGTAAGAATTCACTTTGCTGACAGAATACCGGTTATTCTTGAAGAAAATCATTTTTCTATGGCATATTCGTATCTACTTGAAAGCGATCTGAACGGTTCGCTATATAATCTTTTAAGTGAATGTGGAGCAGAGCCCGCTCAGGCAACACATGTGATATCATTAAAGAAAGCATCCAAACAAGTTTGCGGGTTACTGAAAATAGAGGAGGGAACGTCGATAATGTTCCTTCATGAAGTGATTTATGATAAAAAAGGAAGACCATTGCATATATCCAGCCAGTATATACGTGGAGATATCTTCCAGTTCCGGATATAACAAAATTGAAGATATCCGGTTCATATCTGTTCAAATATTAAAGAAGAAAAATTTTTTTTAAAGAAAGGAAAGATAAAATGAAGGTTATTATTCAGGAAAACTATGACAAAATGAGTGAATGGGCTGCTGAGCACATTATCAAAGCCATTAACTTACACAAGGAGGACAGACCGTTTATTCTTGGACTTCCTACAGGCTCATCACCTATCGGTGTATATAAGAAGCTTGTTGAAGCCAATAAGGCCGGAAGAGTTACATTTAAGAATGTTGTAACTTTTAACATGGATGAGTATGTAGGTCTTCCAAGAGAGCATCATGAGAGCTATTGGTATTTCATGCATGACAATCTGTTTGATCATATTGATATTCCGAGAGAGAATATTAATATCTTAAACGGTCTTGCTGAAGATCCTGAAGCTGAATGCAGACGTTATGAAGAGAAGATTGCTTCATATGGCGGAATAGATCTCTTTATGGGCGGATGCGGTGTTGACGGACATATTGCTTTTAATGAACCCTTTACATCACTTAACTCACGTACAGGTGTGAGGGATCTTACAGAAGATACAAGGATTGTTAACTCCAGGTTCTTTGACAACGATCCTGAACAGGTTCCTGCAAAAGCTCTTTCTGTAGGTGTGGGTACTGTTACAGATTCTAAAGAAGTTCTTATCCTTATTAACGGACATAATAAGGCAAGAGCTTTGGCACATGTAGTAGAGGGCGGAGTATCACAGATGTGGACTATCAGTGCCCTTCAGTTACACAATAATGCGATTATTGCTTGTGACGAACAGGCTTGCGGAGAATTAAAAGTAGATACTTATAAATATTTTCTTGACATTTATAGGTCAGAGAGGTTATGATATAGGGCAATGATTCTGCAGAATTTCAGAATATTGCTAAAAATATCCCCAAAAATTGATTGCAGTGCCGGGAAAAAGCAGGATCAGAAATGGTCCTGCTTATCTTTTTTTACAGAAAGCAAGGATCGCCGATATTGTTAAATATATTTTATGGAGGCTCAAATGAAAACAGAAGAGAAGAAGCAGGCTGATCCTCAGGACAGTAAGCTGAAAAAATTTCTGAAGAAGCAGAATATTGAGATTTCTGCAAAACGTTATTTTGTTGATGCGCTTGGCGCTATGGCACAGGGATTGTTTTGTTCGCTTTTGATCGGAACGATCATTAATACTATTGGAACACAGTTCAATATCCCTTTTTTGACCGCGACGGTTGCTACTGTTTCAGGTGTAACCTATACAGTGGGCGGACTTGCATCGGCCATGAGCGGACCTGCTATGGCTACAGCTATAGGCTATGCTCTTAAATGTCCTCCATTGGTCCTCTTTTCGTTAATCACAGTAGGATTTGCTTCGAACGCTTTAGGCGGTGCGGGTGGTCCTTTAGCAGTATTTTTTGTTGCAGTTATTGCATCTGAAGCAGGAAAATTAGTTTCGAAGACAACAAAGATTGATATTCTGGTAACCCCTATAGTAACTATCGGTGTCGGTATGTTCTTTTCATGGCTGATCGCTCCTGCACTTGGAGAGGCGGCTAACTGGGTAGGAACTGTTATCATGAATGCAACTGAGCTTCAGCCTTTCCTTATGGGTATCGTTGTATCTGTACTGGTAGGTATGGCGCTTACGCTTCCGATAAGTTCAGCAGCCATATGTGCAGCGCTTTCTTTGACGGGACTTGCCGGCGGAGCAGCAGTGGCGGGATGCTGTGCACAGATGATCGGCTTTGCGTTTATGAGCTATAAGGAAAATAAGGTTGGGGGTCTTATATCACAGGGTATCGGTACCAGTATGCTTCAAATGGGTAATATCGTAAAAAATCCACGTATCTGGATACCGCCCACATTGGCGTCCGCTATCACCGGACCTATCGCAACCTGTGTTTTTGATTTTAAGATGAACGGTGTGCCTGTTTCTTCAGGTATGGGTACCTGTGGTCTGGTAGGTCAGATCGGTGTATATACCGGCTGGGTAAATGATGTGGCTTCCGGAGCGAAGGATGCTATCACAGCCTTTGACTGGGTAGGTATGATTCTTATCTGCTTTGTACTTCCTGCAGTTCTTTCATGTGTTTTCTGTATGCTCTTAAAGAAGATCGGCTGGATTAAGGATGGGGATATGAAACTTAACTGATACGGTACAAATTTGACAATGAATAATCCTAACTGTACTTTTTGTAAAAAAAGTACAGTTTTTTAATTTAAAAATTTTGCTATAATCAATAATAGGAGATAGCGGAGTGTGGGAGATTATGTTTGAAAAGCCAATTTCTATCAATTATATAAAGAAAGCACCTTATTTCGGAAGTTCCGAAGGGGTTAGCTTCGCCTTCATAAAAAATGAGGATAAGCTTGAAGCATACCTGTATCCGGGACCGTTTGGATTTGATAAAACGCCTGAAGAACTAAAGAGCAAAAAAGTATTTGAATTTTCAGAAAGCGGTTATCAAGAGGCTGTGTCATGGATGAACGATCATATCGGGGACTATGAAAAAGTAGCACACGGCAGACGGTTTGATATAAATAGCATAGAAAAAATATGCAAGAGTTAACAGGAGGTACGTCATGGGACTTTTTTTTAAGAGCAAAGAGGAAAATCAGTTAGATCTGCTGATAGAGAAGATAAAAATGAATATATCCAATAATTATAAGGATACGGCTCTTCAGGACGTTGCTAAATTTGAGGAAACCTTAAAGACTCTTGTGGAGAATAAGAAGATAAAGGACTATAAGGCTGAGGACTATACGGAAATCCTTGATGAATTCAAGGAGAAGCTAAAAGGCGTTTCTAACAGTGAACAGAAGCCTTACTGGTCGTGATATTGTTTATAGGGTGTAGTATATTTTGGGGATAAAAGCATGGCGGAAGCCATGCTTTTATATTTGACAAAATATGGCATAAATGATATTATACTTATATGTTTGTGTATATTTCTTTTATTTTTTAGTATTATTTCCTCCGTTTTAGGAGGAAATATGGATCTGAATGAATTTGTAAATTTAATCATTGTTTGTCTCGAAAAAGAACTTGGAGACGGTTATAGTGTTGAGCATAGAAAAATCCTGAAAAATAATTCCATTGAATTTGACAGCATAGTTATAATGGAGGAGGGGCATAATATTGCTCCCAATATTTATATGCAGTCATTTTATCTTGATTTTATTAACGGCAGAGATATTGGAGATATAATAAGAGAAATTTTAAGGGTTTTCAGGACGTGCAGGAAATCCGACTATGAACGTTTATGCAACAAGATCGATCCGGAACATTTTCAGGACAATATTATCATTCGCCTTGTGAACTATGAAAAGAACATAGAAATGCTTAAACAGGCTGTATATGACAGAGTGGAAGATGATCTTGCCGTAACATATCATTATGTTATTAAATGCGGTAAAGAAAAAGCTACCATCAGGATAGACAGGAAGCTGTGTGAGTGTTTGGGCATACCGGAAAAGACCGTAAAGGAAAATGCTGTAAATAACAGTATGAGGATTAACCCTCCGACTTTTGACCGAATGGATAATATTCTGCTTAAAAGTATTAATAAGTATTTAGGCTGCGATAGGGCAAAAAAAGAAGCCATCGAAACTTTTCAGAGGAACGATGGCTTAAATATGTATGTTTTGTCTACAGAAGACAGGAGTAACGGTGCTGTTAGTCTTCTGTATAATGGTATTCTGGATAGAATCAGTAAAGTGATCGGAGGGAATTTTTATATTCTTCCGAGTTCTGTACATGAAATCATTATAGTTCCCGACAATGAAAGTATGTCAAGAGATTTTCTGGACGGAATGGTTATGTCTGTTAACAGGGAATGTGTTGACCCTGAGGAGGTTCTTTCAGACAGAGTATATTATTATCCGGACAATCAATTTGTTATTTCGGGTTCATCGGTTGATTCTTCTGAAGGAAGCTGATCGTCTCCGACAAAATTTATCAGTTTTTTCCAAAACTCATAAAGCGCAGGGTCCTCTTTGAGGGCCTTTGCTATTTGTTCGGAAGTGTATTCCTTGAGTGCGATAACATCTTCGTCGTTATCAAGTTTATCCAGCATTTTCTGAGTCTCTTCATCAAAGAGGCCGGAGAATACCAACGGTTTTCCATCTTTATATGTTATATAGAAGGACTCAAGGGAAGCGATAGGAGTGTCTATGGTAGTTACCAACATATTAAAGGTGCAGTATACTACAAATTTGATATCTCCTCCGCCACGCTTAGTATAACATTTAATGTCAGAGTAACCCTTGATAAATTCACTCTGTGCGGTAATAGTCTCAACGCTTATGTAAAGAGGATCGACTACAAGCGTTTTTAACGTATCTATATCAGCATTTGCTTTGGCGTTCAGATATTGTTCGATAAGATCGTGTATGTCAGGATAAATCTCCTCTAAAAGAGGATTTGGAGCATCTTCGTCCTGAGTAGGTACAGGGGTTGTTTCTGCTTCCTGAGTAGGTACAGGAGTACCTGTTTCGACGACGGGTTCAGGCGAAGGAGTCACGGTAGGTGACGGTACATCTTCTTTTGCGGATGTATCAACAATCATAGCACTTTTTAAAGGCTGCCCAGTATAGAAGGTAAGAAGTCCTATGAACATGATACCGGTTACTAAAGTAAATATAAAACGTTTATATATAGACATTTTTCCTCCGAAGAAAAAAATGCGAATACCGGCGGACTTGTACCGGGTAAGCACTTTTTTCAGACAATTCTGATTTGTATTTCATAGTCTATCATATTTTTTTAATATAATCAACCATATAAAAAGCAATAATTGATAATTTATCTTTTTTATTTGGGTTGATAATTGGAAATCTTTATGCTAAAATCTTAAAAGTTGTTTTGTCGGACCTGCTTTTGGAGGTTGTTATGAGTGAAATGATCGATATATATGAAGAGCAGGAGAAAGTAATTCTGGTTGCTGTTGAGCTGAATGAAAATGATGATACGGAGAGTTCACTGGATGAACTGAAGGAGCTGACCGATACGGTAGGGGCGTTAACCGTAGGAAGGCTCATACAAAAAAGAGATGCTTTACAGAGCGGGACTTACATAGGTAAAGGAAAAGTCGAAGAATTAAAAGAAATGATAGCTGATACCGGAGCTACGGGAATCATATGTGATGATGAGCTGTCACCTGCTCAAATGAAGAATCTTGAGGAATTATTAGAGACTAAGATAATGGACAGGACCATGCTTATTCTTGATATTTTTGCCCGCCATGCTTCTACTGCCGAAGGAAAACTTCAGGTAGAAGCGGCACAGCTGAAATATCGGCTCGTACGTTTGGTAGGACTCAGAAGTTCAATGTCTCGAGTGTCTTATGGAATAGGAATGAGGGGGCCTGGAGAAAAGAAACTTGAGGTCGACAGACGTAATATAAGGAACAGAATAAGCAGGCTGGATGAAGAATTAAAAGAACTGCAAAAGAACCGCAGTGTCAGCAGGGCAAGGCGAATGAAAAGCGGAGTTCCTGTTGTCGCTATTGTAGGTTATACGAATGCCGGAAAATCTACGCTGCTAAATAGATTGACAGGAGCAGACATTCTTTCTGCAGATATGCTTTTTGCTACTCTGGATCCTACGACAAGAAGTTATAGATTACCCGGAGGACAGGAAGTTTTATTGACAGATACCGTAGGTTTTATAAGGAAACTTCCACATCATCTTATAGATGCTTTTCATTCTACGCTTGAGGAAGCCTGCTATGCGGATATTATAATACATATGGTTGATGCTTCAAATCCGGAAGCAGAGAAGCAGATGAGTGTTGTTTATGAGACACTTAAGAAATTGGGTGTTAAGGAAAAACCTATCATTACGGTATTTAATAAACAGGATATAGCAGAATCCCAAGAGGTTATGAAGGATTTAAACGCGAACGTGACAGTAAAAGCTTCGGCACATACCGGTCTTGGGATGGATGAACTTGCAAAGAATATAGAAAAGATAATTCTGCAGAACAGACTTTTGGTTGATACCGTTCTGGATTTTAAAGATGCAGGGATAGTTCAGCAGATAAGAAAAGAAGGAGCTCTTTTGGAGGAAGAGTATCTTCCTTCAGGAATTAAAGTGCGGGCTTATGTCCCGAAAGATCTGTATGGTAAGATACAATCCGAAATAAACAACAGGTAACAGTTTTTGGGGGTAATAAAAGGTGAAAAAAGCAACAAAGAACATAAAGATTTTACTATTACTTGCAGTATGCGTATTTGCATTTTTGTTAAGCGCGTGCAGCAGTAATGAAAAGGAAAAAACTGAAGGAGATCCGACTCCGACGGTTTCTCCTTCTCCGGAGAGTGAAAAGCCTACTTCGATTCCGACAAGAACGCCTGGAAGACCGGGTGAAACGTCGAAACCGACCAACACTGATACTAACACTTCTTCCGAAAGTATAAGTTCATTGGCAAAAGAACAGAATAAAAAAGAAGATACAACTGTTGAAACAAAAGATCTTGAATTATGGTTCTATGCTGACGGAACTTATGAATTTAAACAGAAAAATAAGTTTTATAATGAAGATATCAAACTTACGATTATCTGTCCTGAAGGCTCCAGCGTTTATTATACAATGGACGGAACAGAACCTCAAGTTTCAGATACATTATACAAGGAACCGCTCCAAATGAAGGCAAAGGGAGGAAAATTCCCTGACGCATATACATTGAGAGCATGCGCTATAGACAAAGATGGCAATAAGTCCGATGTTGCAGCCAGATCTTATCTTGTCGGCAGAAATCTTGACTCCAGATTTTCGACGCTTGTATTCTTTGTGAGCGGAGATCCTGCTGAACTGACTGAAGCTCCCGACGGCATATTGTATAATGAGAATGCTTTAAACCGTGGAAGAGAGTATGAACGAAAGGTTTTTATCGAGGCATTTGAAGCCGATGGTTCACTTATTTTTGAACAGTACGGCGGAGTAAGGGCTTATGGCGGTTATTCCAGAAGGTATACGATTAAGTCTCTGAAACTATTTGCCAGAAGTTCTTATGATGCGGGACATAAAAATTTTAAGATTGATGCCTTTGGTACGCCTAAGCTTTATGAAGTAGAAGAAGGAAAGAGTACTGTCATAACAAAATATGACAAACTTGTCTTGAGAAACGGCGGTAATGATTATCAGTTTGCTTATATAAGGGACGAGTTAAGTCAAAGGCTTTGCAAGGCAGCAGGTTTTGAAACTTACGAAGAAGTACTTCCTGTGGTTATTTATCTTAACGGAAAGTACTACTCTCTGTTCTGGTTACATGAAAACTATTGCGATAAGTATTTCAAAGAAAAATACGGAGATGCGGACGGAGAGTTTATAATAGCCGAAGGTACGGATCAGCTTAAGAATGATGACGAAGAAATCCAGTATTATATAGATGAATATAATGAAAAATATGAATACTATTCAGAAGCAGATCTTACCAATGATTCAATCTACAACAGCCTTTGTGAATTTATAGATGTAAACAGTTATCTTGACTTTTTTGCATGGAACATAGCACTAAATAACTGGGACTGGCCCAATAATAACTTTAAGTGCTTCAAATATATACCTGATGATCTTGTTTCTTTCGGGGACGGAGTATTTGACGGAAAGTGGAGATTTCTGCCGCACGATATGGACTATACCTATAACCTTTATGATCAGGCAAAGACCAAGGAGAATTATAATACATTAAGGGTTGTACTTGATGAGAACAACGAAAGGTATTCGCCTCTATTCAAAAAACTTATGCAGAGAAAAGACTGCAGAAAGTACTTTAGGGATAAAACCTTTGAATATCTGAACGGAGCACAGAGTGAGAAAACAATTAAGGAAGAATACGAAAAACTCCATGCTTCACGGGCAGAGGAAATGAAATATTTTTATGATTTTCTTCAGGTTCTTCGCCAGAGAGGATATTGGGATATTTGGGCGCAGGCTTCCAACTATGCAGGGTATGAGCAGCAGATATATACATTTGCCGAGAAAAGAGCTTCATATGTTGTAAAGTATATGGATGATCTTCTGCCTGAACTTGAATAATTCTTGTATTAATTTCTGACTTGAAGAAAAATGATAAAGAGGTGGCGATTTAACCACCTCTTTCATTGTTATAACAATATTGATATAATTATGTACATCTTCAAAAGTTTTAGAATGTGAGCAGGACTATTACTATAATACATACTAAAAACTGGAGAATACTGAAACGGGTAACGACCTGAGTATCGGACCAGCTTCTGTTTTTTCGGGCTTCGTCATGCAGCGGCGTCTTTGTTTTCTTTAAAATGCATATCTTAAAGAAACGTTTAAGGAATATTTTTACCAATCCTATACCGCCGTCTACGATAAATACAATACATATAGGTATAAAGAGTATAGGATCACCGCATTTCATAGCAGCTAGTGCCATGAAAACTCCTATGGCACGTGAACCGGCATCGCCCATAAGCATCTGACTGGGACTTGCATTGTACCAGAGGTAAGCGGACATCGCCAGAAGGAACATGATCTCATATGAAACAAAGTCAAGTTCGGTGGTAATTAGGATAAATGTAAATAAACTTATGATGGCCAGTGTTGTACATAAACCGTCAACACCATCGGTACAATTGATCACGTTGATAGCCATCCATATAAGGATTGTTGCAAGAATTACATAAACAACATACGGTATTTCTAAGGATACAGGGTCGCTTGTGAAGAGAGAGATCAGTTTAAAATCTATGGTTGTGGAGTTGTGTGCTGCAAAGGTTATGGAGGTTCCCACTGCTATCAGCAGGTCCAAAATCCCTTTTTTGTAATCACTCCAGGGGATTTTTGAGGCATCATCCAGAAAACCGGTCATCATTGCAAAGAAAAGGAAAACAAGGTAAACGGAGTATTCAGCATCAAACGGTGCGAACAGAAAGGATAAAATGCAGAAAATCGTAACAAAGATGATTCCTGCTCCTCTGGGTTTACCTTTTGACTTTTCGGCATTTACTGCGTAGGCTCTTCCGATATCCCTTGGAAGCTTTTCCTTAAGAATGCCGGTCAATAAGAAAGTAACGATAAAAACAATGATGGAAGCAGCAGCTACGTAAAAAGAAGGTAATTCATCAAATAATAAGGTGATCATGAGTTTTTTTCCGTAACACGATCAAGTATACGGGTCTCCTTATATATAATTATCAGATGCTGATTTCTGTACGGCCTAAAATACGAAGACACGTAGAACACATTTGACAAAAATATATTTTAACCTACTTTATCAATTTTGTATAGTGGTAAAAAAAATTTTTTATAGGGGTTCAGATTTTCTTGTCATTGTCCGATATACAAAATGAAGAAGTATATTATGCCATTTTTATGCCCTTTGCTTTAAGATGATCATTCTTCGGGAAAGTTTTAGGGTTTGAAACATATAATTTGTTGTTTTTGCAAGTTAAGGAGGTTTATATGCGAATAAGAAGAGTGCTAAAAGGTTCAGTCTGCATTTTGGGTTTGATGTGCCTTTTTATCATGCTTTCTGCATATGGAAAGGCTTTTGCCGACGGAGCTGTTTCTGTTGAGGAAATAAACTATGAAACAAGTACTATAAAAGTAAAGCTCGGATCAGGCGATACCACACTTTTGATCTCGGATGGCAAACAGAAAAAATGGGAGACTGTGATCTCGGAGCCGGAAGGCGGTTATGTTTATTTAGACATGTCGTGGATATCCGCTACAAAGAATTACGAGCTGTCTCTGAAGGGAGATGTAAACACTACTCCCGTAAGAGTGACTATCCCGATGCAGAATAAAAATTTTAAGGTTACATATTCACCGCTGAAAGGTATTTCATTCAGCGGCGCAGCGGATGGAAGCTCTATTCAGTGGAAGAAGAAAGAGAGTGTGACCTGGAAACCCTTCCCTAATAATGCGGCAGATTTCAACTCTACCCTTGAGGGTATGATCGCAAAGGGCGCTACACTGGTATTCAGGACTGCACCTAAGAACGGAAACGGTTCGGATCCTGGCGCAAGAGCAAGTAAAGAAGTTACTGTTTCTATCAAGGCAAGAGCTTCTGCACCGGTAATGAAGATAGATGATCAGAAGATGACCATTAATCTGAAGAAAGACATGGAATTCAGATATTGTGACAGTACAGGTACACCCACAGGGAATAGCTGGGAATCGGTTGATAAAAATGAGGACAGACCTCTTAATTCAATCGCAGCTGCAGCTATGTGTTCGGGAGGAGGAACTGTTGCCGGTACCGAAGTTACCATTCAATTTAGAATGAAAGCTACTGATAAGAGTCAGGTTTCGAATATTACCACAGTTACCATACCGGGACAAAAACCTTTGACGACAGCTGCAAAAGACAGCATTAAGCTGGAGTACACAAGTCCTTCAACTGTAGGATTATCCGTATCTGTTGCTACAGACAGTGCCCCTTACGAGTATTGTATCATTACTCAGAAGGATGTAGAGGATGGTGTTACGATAGACAACGTTAAGGAACTGACATGGAACAGTATTTCTGACTCAAAGCAGGTTACTATAACTAAGAGCAAGGCTGGGGACGGAAGCCTTATATATGTCAGAAAGAAAGCTAAAGGCAAACTCGGTGAGGAAGATTATGAATTGGCATCACCTTCTTATGAACTGTCAAAACTCAGTTATCCGTTAGAGCTCAGCTCACAGGAAGACGGGCTTTACTGGCTGTCTACGATTTCGGGTGTATGCAGACCGGAAAATACAGGAAGTTATCTGACATTTAACAGTTACAGTGCTGTTAATGAGGTAATATCTGAAATACAGTTTGTAGCATATGATTCTACAACAAGCTTTACTACTATTACATTAAAATCGGGAACAGACACATTTAAGTCAGTTATAAGAGAACTTACTGATGAAGAAAAGAGCAAGCTTCCCGATGGAAAAGAAGATTATAAATATCTGATCACTACGACGATTATGTCTACCGCAGCAATAGATTCCTTAGGAACTGATGATACGAAGCGTGAACTGCTGCTTAACTTCAAACAGGGAAATTCTGAACTGGTAAAGAGTACTGCTGAGCATGGTGTTGCAATATACATTCATCCGAAGAGTGTTATAAAGAATCCCAGCCAGTCAGAGGAATCTGCTATGAACAGCAGGAAGATAAAGAAGGTTTCGGGTGATCACGGAGAGTACCTGACATCGTTTAGCAGGTTGTACGGTTCAACATTTATCTATTCACGTTATTCAAGTGACTGGAAAAAATGTGATGCGAGTGTATTCAGTTTTGTGGTTGAGATCGGAACAAAGAATTCTCCTATAGTCCATTCTCAGGGTGAATTTGATTCAAATGAAAGAAATATAACAAAGCTTGAGTATGACGGAATAACTTTTACCGAGCAGGATATGCGTGACAATACTTATCCCTGCTATGTTGTGAACTATTATGAATTAAACGGTAAGAGATATGCGATCGTTACTGTTGATACCTGGGCTATGGAGAAAAACTCTCAGATTAAGGATGACTGCATAGAGAAAGTTCTGAATGTTTACTTAAGCGATGGGGAAGTGATCAAAGACCAGATTAAGATCACATATGACAAAACAGCATTTGTTGTTGCAGATGATAAGGCTGCAGAGGCTTCATCCGGATCATGGGTAATTACAGGGCCTTTGAATACGGAGATTACTACAACAACTACTGTTGGCGGTGTTCCTACAACAACAACTACTTTGGACGATCTTGGAACAGTTATCTGGCTTAAGCTTAAGTATCCGAGTGCAACAGTAAACCTTCTTAATGTTACTTTTAAGGGTATTTCAATATGTAAGAATATTACCAAGTCAGGTGGATATATAAAGTGTGAAATCTCCAAAGAACTGATGAACAGGATTATAGAATCATACAAGACAACAGGAGTTTCGGCATTTGTACAATTTACTTTTGATAACGGATATGTTCTGTCGGAAGGATACCAGATAATTGTTAACCCGTATTGATTCCCAAAGTTGCAGATAATCCGTAATGAATAATCCGGAAGGAGAGTAAGGGCATATGAAAAAAATGATCGGTAAATTCCTCATAT
This sequence comes from Lachnospiraceae bacterium, assembly GCA_017542245.1. Classification (GTDB taxonomy): domain Bacteria; phylum Bacillota; class Clostridia; order Lachnospirales; family Lachnospiraceae; genus RUG11977. The sequence continues at coordinate 82,789 of JAFXXN010000107.1, read as the reverse complement.
CATTTCTTCCAGCATCGACTTTGTTAGTTGCTGTTCTGATCTTTGTTCTGAACGGTATCGGCTTTAAGCCGGTAAAAGCTGACAGTGACGCTACTGCTGTTACCGTTGGGACTGTAGATTATGATAATCTGACCATAAAGGTATATAAGAATGGTAATTCTATATTATACTTTTCTTCGGATGGCAGAAAAACATGGAATGAAGTAGAGGGAGATTCAGACAGCGACGGAAACGGTGCATACATATTGATGGATATATCATGGGTAAGCTCAAAAGCTGATACAACGGTTTACTTTAAGGGAAATAAGGTGACTACGGCACTTGATATGGAATTCCCCAAAATGAATTCAAGCTTTAAGGTTACTTTTGATAAAGTCAATATAGATTTTGAATTTAGCGGTTATGAGGAAGCAACAAGCTTTATGTGGAGAAAGTCCACAGATTATAACTGGATGACGGTTCCATTTGACAAATCTTCCCAGGAATACAAAAATTTCCTTAAAAAGATAAATGATCTCAGATTCAAAGGCTGTAAGGTAGTATTTCTTTGTAATCAGGTCCCCGGAACTGATGCAGAACATCCGGGACAGCGTCCGAGTAAGGAAGTAACAGTTTCTATCCCGAAGATGGCAAATGCACCTTCAATAAAGGTTAATGTTAAGAAGATGACTCTTAACACAAAAGTATCTATGGAATATTATGATACAGCAGGAAATAAATGGGTATCATGTTCTAAGAATATGACAATTGCAGATATTGCTCCTAAAGCTCTGTATTCTGCTTCAAAAGAAGGAACAAGCGTAAATATAAAAATAAGAACTGCCGCTACCGAGAAGAAACCTTATTCGAAGACTGCGATAGTGACTATACCCGGTCAGACAAAGGCACCGGAGTTTGGAGCAGCAGGTCATGTTAAAACTGAGTTTTCCGATGGTGTACTTTTACTGACATTTACTAAGGCTTCTTCAACAGCTCCGATAGACTATTGTATAGTTAAGAACGGGGAAACATTTGATGTAACAAAAGCAAAGTGGAAGACTATAAAATCCGCTAAACAGATTAAAGTTAAAAAGAAGTCCGTTCCTGACGGAAGTACCATATATATAAGATTTTCAGGAATAAACAAGAACGATTCAAAGAATATCAGCTTGAAACTGCCTTCGTATTATGCATCATATTCGATTACATGGCCGGCTGAAACAACTACAACTAAGTGACATTGATGAAATGAAAAGACCCTCACATTATGTGAGGGTCTTTATCATTAAAGTTTAAAAGTTTTAGTTAAAAGCGTCCTTGATGTCATCTGCAGCATCTTCAGCAGCATCCTTGATATCATCTAAAGCATCTTTTGCATCTTCGGCAGCATCAGAGTCAATGTTTAATGAAACATACTCAGGAGATTCTTCATCTTCGTCTTCGTCTAAGTCAAAATCATCGATGTCATCATCGAAATCATCCTCCTCAGTATCCTTAGCGACGAACTTCTTGTATGCACAATAAGCTCCAAAACATGCAGCTGCAGCAGCTGCAGTACCGACAACAACCTTAAATAACTTTTTCATTTTGCTTCTCCTTTCAAATATAGAAGTAAACCTGTTTAGATATATTATAATGTGTATTGGGAAAAAAGTAAAGTTAAAAAATTATGAACGGAAAAAAAGTTTTTTGTTGACAAGTCTATCTCAAAAAGATATACTTTTTCTGTTTGTGATATTTTTTCACATGTTGGAGGTTATGGTGAGCAGCTCATTAAAGAAATTCCTGAAGTATACCCTGAATGTATTATTGATCATAGGTATAACTTATTTTGCTTTACATACATTATTTAAAGATAATGAGCCCGGAGTTATTCTGAAAAAAATCGGAGAAGCAGACATAAAATGGATAATGGTTGCAGTTCTGCTCATGGTATTTTTTGTCTGTGGAGAGTCGATACAGTTCAGGATGCTGTTTAAAGGGATGAAACAGAAGGTAAGTTTTATCAAATGCATACTGTTGTCAAATATCGGTTTCTTTTTTAGCCAGATTACTCCCGGGGCTTCCGGAGGACAGCCGCTTCAGATAGTATATATGACAAAGCTTGGAGTAAATGCATTTGTATCTACCCTCGTATGTATGATGGTAACTCTTGTTTATAAGCTTTCGCTTGTTGTATTATTTTTGATCGCGCTGATAATTAAGCCGGTTTTTGTAGGGAATGCTATCTTTGACGTATTACTTTTCTTTATTATCGGAATAGTTATTCAGGCAGGTTTCGGACTATTCCTTTTGGCGTGTGTGTTAAAACCCTCGCTTGCAGCAGGAGTAGTAAACTGGTTTATCAATATCGGTGCAAAGCTTCATTTGGTAAAAAGACCTGATGAGACCAGAAAAAAAGCAGAAAACTCAATAAAGCAATATGAAATGGCATCTGATTTTATCAAGGGAAATAAGCTTATTATGCTTAAGATGGCTATTATAACCATATTACAGAGACTGGCTTATTTCGGTGTTGCATTTTGTGTGGCAATGGCATTAAAAATAGAGGACTGTAATCCTATAGAGATTATTGCCCTCCAGATAATACTTTCTCTTGCGGTAGATATGCTCCCCATTCCCGGAGCATCAGGAGCAAACGAGATACTGTTTGTAAGACTTCAAACTATGATTTTCGGTCAGGCAGTCTCTGCAGGGCTGCTTCTGAATCGAGGCATAACATACTATTTTTTGGCCATAGTAACAGGTGTATTTACCCTAATAGCACATATATATTTTAAAAGGATAAAAGCTAAAGCCGATTCCAAGGCTTTAGCTAAAGCAGAAGAGCAGAGTGAGCATCCCTAAACGTTTGTCAGTCCTCTGCTTTTTTTAATTTTGCAAAAGAAGCTAACATACGCTTTCGACCGGAAGAAAAGTCAACGCTTACTTCAAAGTCCTTTTCGCCTTTTGTTATTTCGGCAACAATACCCGTCCCAAACTTGATATGTTTTACTCTGTCACCAACTTTAAACCCGAGGTCATCGGCATCATTTATTGATGAGCTGATCCCCTTTGACGGCATACTGATATATGGATTGTCGTTTAATGTGACTTTGGGGTTATAGTGTCCGGCATCTTTTTCTCTGAATGCCCGGCTGTGATTATCTTCAATACTTGTCATAACGGGTCTACTTGACGTATTGCGATACTGTAGATTTGCTATAGCTTTATTTCCGCTTATGGTATTTGCCCGTCCGCCGGCTCCCTTCATGGATAAAAGATGTCTCGGTATCTCACGGATAAAACGTGATTGGGCGTTGAAAACTATATTTCCATGCATCATACGTGTGATAGCGGAACTCAGATAAAGATTCTTTCTGGCCCGTGTGATTCCGACATAACACAATCTGCGTTCTTCAGCTATTTCTTCCTCAGGGTCTTCGGAATTGATGGAAAGAGCACTCGGAAAGATGTTTTCTTCCATGCCAACAAGAAAAACATTGTCAAATTCCAATCCTTTTGCACTGTGTATTGTCATTAGGACTACTACATCAGATTCTTCGGAATAACTGTCTATGTCGCCTACAAGGGCTACTTCTTCCAAAAATCCGGAAAGTGACGGAGGTTCATCACCTGTTTCGGCCATGTTTTCATAATCAGCTATTTTGTTAAATAATTCTTCCAGATTTTCTTTTCTTTCTTCAACTTTTAAATCATCATCATCTTCTTTTAAGTAGTTATCATAATCTATGCTTTCGAGAAGATCTCTTGCATAATCGGTCAGTGAAGATATGGTTTCGAGACGCTTTTTATAGGATTCTATAAGTGTTACAAAGTCTTTGATCCCTGTAAGCGATCTTCCTGCTTTAAGGGACTTAGCAATTTGTTCATCCCGGGAAATGTTTAGAAATGCACGATAAAGACTGATGTTATTGTCATTGGCATAAGCAGTTATTTTATCAAGGCTTGCGTTTCCGACTCCTCGTTTGGGAATGTTAATAATCCTCCTTACGGAAATGTCATCAGTACTGCCGGACAATACTCTTAAATATGCCAGCAGATCTTTAATCTCTTTACGCTGATAGAAATTGATGCTTCCGATAATGCGATAAGGTACACCGCGCATGATGAGCCTTTCCTCAAAAAGTCTTGACTGGGCATTAGTCCTGTATAGGATAGCATAATCTTTGTAAGAGGAATATCCGTTTCGTACTTCGTCATATATTTGACTGATAATCTCTGCAGCTTCCTCTTTATCACTTGGATAAGAAGTATATGAAACAGGTTTTCCCGGGCCGTTCTGTGTCCAAAGCCGCTTGGCCTTTCGGTTTTGATTGTTTTTGATTACCTCATTTGCGGTATCGAGAATGCTTTCGGTAGATCGGTAATTCTGCTCAAGCCTTATGACTGTGGCATCAGGATAGTTTTCTTCAAATTCAAGGATGTTCCTTATATTTGCGCCTCTGAATTTATAGATTGACTGGTCGTCATCGCCTACCACACAAAGATTATGCACGGTATAGCCGTATTCATCAGTGAATTCGGCGAGCAAACGTATAAGTTCAAACTGAGCTGTATTGGTATCCTGATATTCGTCAACCATGATATAACGAAATCTTCTGCGGTAATACTCGAGAGTTTCTGATGATTCCCTAAAAAGGCGAACGGTCATAAATATAAGATCGTCAAAATCAAGAGCATTATTTGCCATCAGTCTTTTCTGATATTCATCGTAAGCCCTTGCATATAGCCTTTGCTGGGGGTCATTCCCAGCAATATCCGAAAATTTCTGTGGACCTATCAGCTCATCCTTAGCGGAGGAGATAACATTTAAAAAAGTATTGTCCTTATATTTTTTAGGATCGAGATTCATGCTCTTTATGATATTTTTCATAAGGGCTTTTTGGTCGTCTCTGTCATATATTATAAAATCTCTCGAATATCCAAGCCTTTCTATAAAACGTCTCAGGATTTTTACGCAGGTTGAATGAAAAGTGCTGGCCCAGACAGCTTCAGATCCCGGACCCACTATGTGGTCTATCCTCTCTTTTAACTCTTTTGCGGCTTTGTTTGTAAATGTAACAGCCATAATATTATAGGGGCTGACGTTGCATTCGGAGATAAGATATGCTACCCGATAGGTAAGTACTCTTGTTTTGCCGGACCCTGCACCAGCAAGGATAAGAAGCGGTCCCTCGGTACATTGCACGGCCTTTTTTTGCATATCGTTGAGACCTTCAAGTATATCTATATCGTACATGGATTCCTCCTGAAAATTTTTGAAAAAAAGAACAGACAATGCCTTTGCCTGCCGATTTATAATGGTTAATTCTACTCTCATTTATCCCTTTTGTCAATTGTTTTATATATGCAGATGATTTGAAAAAATTTAAAAAAATTTAATAAAATGTAAAAAAATACTGGAAAAATATCAAATAGTATGATAAACTATTAAATGTAAATTTCCGAATACATAATACGGATACAAGATTAAAAATTTGAAAGGATGTGGGGTTTATGTGTTTTAAGTGTAAGAAATTTAAGGACAACGCAAAAAAGAAACTTGATGAGATGATAACAGAGTCAAAGATTAATGAGATCATTCACAAGAAAGAGAAAGAAAAGAAAGAAGATAAGAAGAATAAGGTTGTTATCATAGTTTCTGTTATTCTGGCTGTTGCAGCAGTAGCAGCAATCGTATACTTCGTATATAAACTTGTTAAGCCTGATTACCTCAAGGACTATGAAGAGGACGATGATTTCGATGATTTCGAAGATATAGACGATCTTGACGACTTTGATGACCTTGATGCAGAAGACAAGGATGAGAAGGAAGAGGAGTCCGCAGAGTAATAATTTTTGCGGGAAAAGGATGAAGTAGATGAGCGGATCAAAAAAAGACGGCATTTCTGCCGCAGCGGTGAAGAGCCTGAGGCAAATGCTGAAGGATGAAAACAATGCATATATGCTTTCTATCCTTAACAAAATGAAGTCAACGAATTATGTGCAGCCTGGTGAGATTCCGAATATTGACCTATATATGGATCAGGTCACAAAATTTATGGATGAGCATCTTGAAAGTTCAAAGCGTCATTCGGACGATAAGCTGCTTACCAAAACGATGATCAATAATTATACCAAAAATGATCTGCTTCCTTCACCCCATAAGAAAAAGTATACAAAGGATCATATGTATACCCTGCTTTTCATATATTATCTAAAGAATGTCATGCCTATGGATGATATGCAGAGTATCCTGAAACCTCTTACAGATATGTTTTTTGGGGATAACGGCTTAATAGACATGGAAGCAATCTACAAAGAAATATTTGATATGGGGTATGATCAGTCTTTTACTGTGACGCGTGATGTTATAAGAAAGTATTACAAGTCAAAGGAAAGTTTTAAAGAAGTAAAAGAAGGAAAAGAAAAAGACTATCTTCAGGCATTTTCTTTCATAGCCATGTTATGCTTTGATGTATATATGAAAAGAAGGATGATTGAAAAAATAATTGATGATAATTTTTCAATTTCATCAAAAAAGGAAGAAAGTTAAAGTTTTACAAAATTATGCCGATATAATATATGGTGTATTGTATGCAAAAGGATTTACAGTGCGATGGCACCGTAAATCCTTTTTTCTTTATTGTATGGGTTTTATGTTCGGAGGTCGTAGTATATATGAAAAAAATTTCCCGGATAATAATGGTTTTAGCCCTGACTATGATTTTTGTCGGAATTTCACATTCCGGAGTAACAAAAGCAGATTCTTTAGAGGGTGTATTCAGCTTTCTTATAGGTAACAAGCCTATAGAGAGTGGTGGAATTATTGAATATTCATCAACTAACGGTGAAAGCAGCCCGATTACGATAAAACTTCAATATTCTGAGGGATTACCGTCAGGAACAAAATTTACATGGGGCGTCAGCAATGAGAGCATTGTAAAGATAAAAGAACAGGATAATGCAGGAAATGTTACCCTTGATATTATCTCTCCGGGTTTTTCAGGACTTTCCGTTGATATAGAGACCGGAGGAAATATATATACAGCTGCAGCATATTGTTCTGTTTATGTTCCTCTTCAGTGGTCTGATAATGTGGAAAGCAATCCGGACAAGAAAATTCTGAATAATCTTCTGGGTACAGAGAATAACGGATATTACGGCTTGATATATGCACAGGACGGAGACAGCAGCTCTGAAGCTGATAAAAATCAGTATACCCTTCAGATGTATACGGTTAGTTCTGCGGACCATCCGGAAGCATCTCACTACATAAGAAAGCTGAAATATGCAAGATATTCATATAAAACAGATGATCCGGCTACCGAAGTTGATGAAACTACGCTGGAAAGTGTATATAGTGATATAGATCCTCAAAAGCTTGGTTCTTTTACTGCCGCTCTTGAGTGGACCAGTTCTAATCCTTCTGTTGCGGAAGTGGATTCCCTTACAGGTATGGTTACGGCTAAAACTGCAGGTTTTACCACTATTTCTGTAAGAACCCTTACCAAAAATGAAAAGACCGGTGAAGGTGAAACATTAAGCTATGATGTAGTTGTAGTCCCTGAAGCTTACATAAGCGGTTATAATGAGGAAAGCCATTGTACTTCAAGCCCGGATCCCTATGTGAAATGGGAAGATTCCACTATAGTATTTCAGACAAATGCCCTGTTTGCAGATAACCTTCAGTGGAGAGTTTTCAGAGGAGATATAGCTTCTTCGAAAACTGAGATAACAGATGAGATAAAAGCAGATATCCAGCCCAGCGATGCTAACGGGCGTATGGTCTTAAAGAATCTGAAAGCCGGCGTATATTATGTTACGGCAGTTCCGATAAAGGGTTCTGAAACAGCTACAAGTACTCCTGCATATGATGTAACCAAGAAAAAGGACCTTATGGCACTTGAATACGTAATAGTTGTTCCGGTCAAATTCCCTTCCGGTGATGTTACTTTATGCTATTACAATTCAAGTATTTATGATACATATGATCTGCTGGAAAATTCAAATTTCCCTGAAGGACTTTTTAAGTTCGCAGTTGTATCCGGCGGAGAAAATGTTATAAGTGTTGATTCAACTACGGGTGTTATAGGAGCAGTAGGGGAAGGTTCTGCTAAGGTTAGCATAACATTGAAAGATTTAACATTTTTTGATGAATTGTTCGGAAGCTATGCTACCAAACCGGAAATCATCGGAATTGATAAAACCGCGGGCACCGATAAAAAAATCAATGTAACTGTTTATGATGGTATTGCAATAAGTACTACTTCAGCGACAATGACGCTGGGATCTGAATTTAAGCTTTCACTTACTGCACCCAGCCCTTATCAGGGAGATATATCATGGACCAGCGCGGATGAATCTATTTGTACGGTTGATGAGAACGGACTTGTAAAAGCTCTCAAGGTGGGAGATACTACGATTACGGTCAAAATAGTTGTTGGCAGCGGTGTAACGAAACGTGCACAATGTTCGATAAAGGTCGTTGCATCTGTAAGTTCGATTACCTTAAGTGCTGTAAGTGACCACATCGGTATAGATGAGAGTCTTACGATAACAGCAGATATATCTCCTGTAGTTCAGGGAACTTCGCTGAAATGGACATCTTCTGATACATCTGTAGCTGCGATAACTACAACGAGTGATCTTTCCATCATCATAAAAGGCATAAAAGGCGGAACTACGATCATAACTGCTGTTAATCCTGATAACGGGGTTATCGGAACAATGATGATACATGTAATATCAAATATTACAAGCATCACCCTTTCAGATCATGAAGTTACGCTACCTAAATCTGCCGGCTTTTACCAGTTATATGCAAAATGTGAACCGGAACTGCCGGAAAATGAAAAATTAATCTGGAAGAGCTCCGATGAAAAGGTAATAAAGGTTGATCAGAACGGAAAGGTTTCTATTGTAAAACCCGGTACGGCAGATATAAATGTTTTAACATCTAACGGAAAGATGGATTCCTGTAAATTCACTATTCTTCAGGGTATGGAGTCCATTACTTTGGATGAAAAATCTTTGACCATGTTTGTCGGTGATACATACAGAATGGCCTATACTATTAAGCCGGATAATGTTTCTGATAAAACTCTGAAATGGAGTTCCACAGATGCAAAAGTTGTAACCGTCGATTCCACGGGATTTTTTACAGCCAAAAACACAGGTACCTGTGTTATTACCGCACAGGCACAGGATGGATCGGGAATATTTGCAACCTGTACAGTAACTGTTTTGAGAAATGCAACCGGCATAACAATGGATGTTAAGGAGCTTACACTGGGTGTCGGAGAAACATATTTGCTTGAAGTGGAACTGAAACCTGCCGATTCAACCGATACTGTGAAATTTGAAAGTAATAATACTAAAGTCGCAACCGTATCAGCAACCGGAAAGGTTACGGCAAAGGCAAAAGGAACCTGTGTGATATTTGCAAGAACGGACGCAGGAATTTCAGTATCGTGCAATGTGACTGTTACCCAGCAGGTTACGGGAATTACTGTTTCACCTGCATCGGCATCGGTAAACGCCGGTGAGACTCTGCAGCTTACTGCTTCCATCACTCCGAAAAATGCGACCGATCAGGAAGTTAAGTGGACGAGCACCGATACCAAAGTGGCTACTGTTGACAGTAAAGGTCTTGTGAAGGCTCAAAAGGGTGGATTCGCAATCATAAAATGTGTAAGTGAAGACGGTGACTATATGTCATATTCGCTTATAACCGTTGTTGAGAAAGTAACTACAATAACAGTTAATGAGTCTGTGGAAATCGGAGTCGGAAAAAAGCTTAAGCTTACAGCTGTAGTTTCCGGAGAAACAGCTACAAATAAAAATGTTAAATGGGCAAGCAGCAATAAAAAAGTAGTTAAAGTTTCCAAGAAAGGCGTAATCCTCGGAGTTAAAGCCGGGACGGCAAGAATAAGAGTTAAAGCGACTGATGGAAGCGGGGTATACGCGGATTGTGAAGTAAAAGTCATAACCGCTACTGAGAATATTGATCTAAGTGCCAACTATGTAGATCTTTTACAGGGTGAGCATGTTAAGATTAAAGCGACGACCACTCCTAAAAAGGTTACATATCCGCTAGTATGGACTTCGGATAATGAAAAGGTTGCGGTAGTAAATAAAAAAGGAAAGATAACAGCCATAAAAGCCGGGGATTGTATAATTAAGTGCGCCGCCAAAGATAATCCCAATGTTTATGAATTATGCTATGTTCATGTCACGGCTCCGGTTTCAATATCGAGCATTACTTTAGCGGAAAGTTCAATAATCATGGTTCCGGGTGAAAGTTCAAGTGTTCAGTATTCTATAAGCCCGGCAAACTATACTGAGTCATTTGGCTGGTCATCGGACAACCCTGTTGTTGCAACCGTTAACAGTAACGGAAGGATTACTGCAAAATCTGTTGGTACCGCTACTATAACAGTTATGTCTAAATCAGGAAAGAAGAGCACGATAAGTGTATATGTCGTAGGCTTAAGTAAGACAAAAATCACGCTGCATCAGTACGAGAGCACAAAGATAAATCTTCAGCTTGACGGAGTAGGAACGAACAAACTTGATGTCAGATGGGATACAGATAATCAGAGTATCGCAGACATTTCCAACGGAAAAGTTACCGGAAGGGCATGTGGAACTACTACAGTATATTGTATAGTTAACGGAAGAGCTCTTGCATGTACTGTAAAAGTAATAAAGAATTAGTAAAGAATAATACAAAAGAAAAGAATGTCCCGAGGGACATTCTTTTCTTTTGTATTTAAAAGCATTTGTTGTAAAAATCATCTATAAGACTGTCAATGTAGTCATCGTCAAGGTTACCGAAAACATTACGTAAAGCGGTTTTCATGACGGCTGTCCTTTTAAGATATAATATTTCATCCGGAGTATCAGCATCCTCGCTCAAATCATCCTGCGTCATAATCTCTTTATGGGTCTCCATCCATTCATTTATTTCTTTGGTCTGATTTTCCTCGGCAGCAATCTGAGAACTTGCTTTTTTGGAACGCTTGAAGGCACCGATTCCGACACCGCATGCTGCAATTGATAACGCAAAGAGAACTATGAGAGCAAGTGTATTCTCGTGAAGCAACGGAATTACTCCGAAAAGATTCAGCGCCGTGAAAATGAACATGGCAGCACCGATGATTATAAATGTATAACCTGTTGATGAGTAATCGTTTGCTTTCTCTGACTGAGAATGATAAACACCGGCGGGCTTGTAAGTTATGGCTTCTTTGGCGGTTTTGATGATGTCCTCTTTTTCCTCATCGCTTATACCATACTCTTTTAACTTTTCGAAGTCTTCGAGAGTTTTTATCTGTAAGTATTCTCTTTGGGTCTGATATTCCTCCTCGGAGGAAGCTTCGGAATTCTGGCTGTCATCTTCTTCAAGAGGCATTATCTCTTCTTCAGCTTGTGAAGCCTGCTTCATAGCTTCGCCTTCCACCGTGAGAAATGCTTTATATTCTACAATAGCCCTTTTTTTATCTTTCTCTTTTATGACAACCATAAAAGCGTCTTCATCGGGATCGTATTGATACATGGATTCGATTCCTGAATAAGCAAGATAAGCAACCAATTTATCTGCGGCCTGTTCATTTTGCAGATAACATAAAACAGAATCGGAATCTTCGGCAACCAGTTCTGAGACAAGGTCGGCTCCGCAATCTGTACACTTGAGAATACCTTCACGATATTCTGTCTGGCAGTTAGGACACCAGGGCATGATAAAATCACTCCTTTTATTTCACTATTCCCCCACCTTCGCTACGCTAAAAGGGGGGAATATCTTCTATTTTGTTATATTATATATGATTTTTTAGATTTTTCAACATAAAATATAAAAATTGCTTTAAAATATATAATTTTTATGTTATTATTTACATATCCGGACAGAACAGGAGGAACATGCCGATGAAATTAAAGATGAGGCTTATGCTTATGACTTTGATACCCATGCTCCTTGTTATAATAATTATAGCAGGAATAATAGTGGGTGAATTTCCTATGCTTACAAGGCATAATACTGAAATGGGATTAAAATCGACAGCATATTCATTAGCAGGTGCCTTAAATATGATAGAAGGTGACTATAAGGTGTTAAAAGGTCATATTTATAAGGGTGAGCTTGATCTTTCAGATGGCGTTGAAATCCTTGAGTCCGTAAAGAGAGATTCTAATGTGGACTCGATTGTTTTCTATGGTCCAACAGGTTATGCGACTACTATAAAAGATAACGAAGGAAACAGGCTGAAAGATCTTGCGGCAGCTGGCGATATCGTGGATGAAGTAATCAGCTTTAAAGGTTCCTATTTTGAAAGTAAAGTGGAATATGGCGGGACAGAGTATTATGGCTTTTACGTACCTTTGAAGCAGTCGGGTTCAGATGTGATAAACAGTATGTTATTTGTCGGAATACCTATAAGCGAAGCAAAATCAAGAATGTTTGTAATTGTATGGATCACGTTAGGTACTGTGGTTATATTTGTTGTATTGGCGATCATTTATTCGTATCGTACATCTTCTTCCATAACATCTGCAGTTGTTTCATGTAACCGCGCAGCAGACAAGCTTACTTCAGGCGATCTTGATATAGTGATAGATAATGCCACCCTGCAACGTCAGGATGAACTGGGGATGCTCGGCAAGTCGAATATGAAACTTGCTTCCACGTTAAAGGATATAGTGTCTGAGGCGAAACACTGTACCGATGAACTGGGTGAAGCATCTGCTAATCTGAAGAAAGTATCTATGGACAGTAATGTTGCCATAAAATCCATAAAGAATTCTGTCAGTTCAATAAATCAGGCGACATCATTACAGGCAAAAGATACCGGAATGGCTTCGGAACAGGTTGATGTAATGAGTAATGCCATTAACGATACGGCACATGAAGTGAAGCGTCTTGATAAAAATTCTGAAGTAATGAAGGAAAAGAGTGAAAGAGCTCTTGAGATACTTGATGAATTAAAAGCAATCAATGAAGAAGTCGACACAGCGATAAAAGTAATTTTTGAACAGACAAACAAGACCAACAGTTCAGCCAAGTCTATTGAAGAAGCTGTCAATCTTATATCAGACATAGCAAATCAGACAAATCTTTTATCTCTTAATGCTTCCATAGAAGCAGCCCGCGCCGGAGAAGCGGGACAGGGATTTGCGGTTGTTGCATCTGAGATATCTGCGCTGTCGGAACAGACCAATAATTCCGCGCATACTATCCAGAGCATAATAGTTTCGCTCATGAAAGACTCCAATAATGCTGTTGAAACCATGGACAATGTTCGGGAGATAATCGTAAGGCAAAATGAAAATGTTGACAGGACAGTTAGTATTTTTAATGAACTGGAAGATAACATTAATATCACCGTTGAAACATCCGAGAAGATATCAGACGATGTAAATGCTCTTGAAGAAGCACGAAATGCAGTTGAGGAAGCTCTTAAGAATCTTTCGGACGTGGCAGATAAGAACGCATTGGGAACAGAAGAGACATCTGCAAGCATGGACAGGGTAGGAAATGTAGTTAACAAAGTTTCTGCAGCGGCACTTAGTCTGTCAGAGATGTCAGAAAGGCTTGACCTTACAATGTCAGCATTTAATATTGAATAATAGGTACCAAAGGCGGACCTGTAACGGATTAAGATATTTGAATCGGAATATCAGGGCTATGGATAGAGAAAATAGAGTCCATAGCTCTTATTTTGGAGGAAGAAGCTTTGAGAAAATTAGCACTATCTGATGAAATATTAATGAGCGTTGATAAATCTGCACGTTATATCGGACATGAAGTTAACGCTGTCTGGAAAGAGCCTGAATCTGTTGACATCCGGTTCTGTATGTGTTTTCCGGATGTTTATGAGGTTGGCATGTCACATATAGGAATCCAGATCCTGTACGAGTTGTTTAACCGCAGAGCGGATACTTTCTGCGAGAGAGTTTATTCGCCATGGCCGGATCTTGATAAGCTTATGAGAGAAAAAAAGATACCGCTTTTTGCTCTTGAAAGCCAACAGTCGATTAAGGATTTTGATTTTCTTGGAATAACATTGCAGTATGAAATGTGTTATACTAATGTGTTACAGATTTTGGAACTGTCTCAGATCCCACTGATGGCAAAGGACAGGACATGGAAATGCCCGATCGTGATCGGTGGGGGCCCCTGTACTTATAACCCCGAACCGCTGGCTGACTTTTTTGATATATTTTATATCGGTGAAGGAGAAACGGTATATGACCTTCTGATGGAGACCTATAAGGACAGCAGAAAAAAAGGCCAGACAAGGGAAGAATTTTTAAAGAGAGCAGCCAATATAGAAGGATTATATGTACCTGCTTTTTATGATGTGGGATATAATGAAGACGGCACTATAGCATATTTTAAGCCTGCGGAAGGTGTACCTGAAAAGATAAGGCGTCAGGTTGTAGCAGATATGAGTGATACCGTGTATCCTGAAAAACCGGTGGTGCCTTATATAAGAGCTGTGCAGGATCGTGTTGCACTTGAAATACAAAGAGGATGTATAAGAGGCTGCCGTTTTTGCCAGGCAGGAATGATATATCGTCCTATCAGAGAGAGAAGTTTGGAGTTCCTTAAAAAATATGCGCTTGCCATGATAAATTCAACAGGTTATGAAGAGATAACACTTTGTTCCTTAAGTTCAAGTGATTATACAAAACTTGCTGAACTGATGGATTTTCTTATAAAAGAAATGGGGGAAAGAAAAATAAATATTTCACTCCCTTCGCTTAGAATAGATGCATTTTCTCTTGACGTTATGAGCCGGGTGCAGGATGTAAGGAAGAGCAGTCTTACTTTTGCGCCTGAAGCGGGAACTAAGAGGATGCGTGATATAATAAACAAAGGTCTGGATGAGGAAACTATATTGGGAGGTGCATGTGAGGCATATAAAGCCGGATGGAATAAGGTAAAACTTTATTTTATGCTGGGACAGCCGTTTGAGCAGGACACTGATGTAGAGGGAATTCCCCATCTTGCCGATAAAATAGCCATGGCTTATTATGATACTGTACCAAAGAGTGAGCGTCAGGGAAAGGTACAGGTCACCATCAGTACATCCTATTTTGTTCCGAAGCCGTTTACTCCTTTCCAGTGGGCAGCTCAGATTTCACCGGATGAATATATTAGAAGAAAAACACTGTTAATGGATACATTAAAGCAGGAACATAATTATAAGAGCATAAAATATAACTGGCATGACAGTAATACTTCCATACTTGAAGGACTGCTTGCCAGAGGTGACAGACGTGTAGGCAGGGTTATCCTCGAGGCATACCGGTCAGGATGTATTTTTGATGCATGGACTGAATTCTTTAAGATGGAAAAGTGGGAGAAAGCTATTGAAAAATCCGGGATAGATATGGATTTTTATACCTTAAGGGAACGTGATATTGCAGAAATTCTTCCGTGGGATTTTATTGATACGGGTATCTCTCGGAAATTCCTTGAAAGAGAATATAAAAAGGCAGAACGCGGAGAGATTACAAAAAACTGTCGGGAAGGCTGCGGAGGCTGCGGGTGCAATTCCTGGAACACAGGTGTTTGTATTGAAAGCAAATAAGCCCGGATAAAACGCTGGAAGCGTTTTTGAAGTGACATTGACCAAAAATTGACAATTTTTTATAAAGAAAGGGAAAAAATGATATTCAGAATACGTTTTTCCAAATATGGGGTAGTGAAGTTTATAGGGCATCTGGATGTTATGAGATATTTTCAGAAAGCAGTACGCAGGTCACTGCTGCCGATTAAATATTCACAGGGATTTAATCCGCACCAGCTTATGGTATTTGCTTCACCACTGGGTGTAGGTATCACAAGTGACGGAGAATACATGGATATTGAAACAGAAGATACAGATTCTGACGGTAATCCGATGACGGAGAAAAGAGTAAATGAAATGTTATCATTAAGTCTTACCGAAGGATTTGAGATAGTGTCATGCGTAAAGATACCTTGGGCTGAGGGAACAAAACATCCTGAAAATGCCATGGCACTTGTAAACGGCGCTGATTATATGGTATCCCTGAAAGACGGATATAGTCTTGGCATTTTAAATGACAACAGAGACAGTTTGTCAGAGCTTTTTAATGAATTTAAATCGCTTCCTGAGATAACTGTTAACAAAAAGACTAAATCAGGTGAACGGCTGATGGATATAAAACCGTATATTTATCAGGCAGAATTTACAGATAACGGACATTGCCCGGGACAGTTCGAGCCTGTGGGAATAGTACATGCAGATACATATGAACCCGGAATAAGGTTTTTCTTTCGGCTTTCTGCCGGAAGTGCTGTAAATATCAAGCCGGAACCGGTAATTGAAGCATTCTTGCAATATGCAAATGTTGATTATAATCCTTTGGCATTCCAGATACATCGTATGCAGATGTACAAAGATATAGACAATGTTGTGAGTCTGTAATACTCTGTTCTGCAGGAATTGAAACAGGAGAATCATAATGGGGAATTCTATAATTGTAGTACGAAAAGAGGACAAGATTATCACGTCGCTTTTTGAAGACAGGGAGATTGTTACGATCAGAATGGATAAAACCGAAGAAAAAGGCCGCGTGGGAAATATCTATCTGGGAAAAGTACGAAATATAGTAAAAAATATAAATGCGGCTTTTGTGGAAATAGCCGGTAAGGAAATCGTCTATCTGTCACTGAAAGAGAATAAGAATCCTGTTTTTAATGATTCCGGCAATCATGCAATCAGGATTGGAGACGAGTTGATAGTGCAGATAGCAAAAGATGCTACAAAAACAAAAGCATGTCTTGCCACTACCGATTTAAACCTGTCGGGCAGATATATTATAATGGTACGCGGCAAAAATACGATAGGAATTTCTGCAAAAATCGATGATAATGCGGAACGAGAAAGATTAAAGACGATTATGAAACCTTATCTTGGTGAAGATTATGGTTTTATTATACGTACAAATGCTTTGGGAATCTCTGGTGAGATTTTGACCGGGGAAGCTGAAAAACTTATCGAACAGTATAAAACAATTATACAGAACGGAATACACAGAACCTGCTATTCGGTTTTATACACAGCACCTCCTCAATACATAAGTGAGATAAGGGACGGGTATTCTTCCGAAATAAGCAGCATAAAAACAGATGATGCGGAGATATATGAAGACATAAAGAGATATCTTATGACTTGTCCCGGTGATGAGCTTAAGAAGCTGGAATTTTACAGGGATGATCAGATATCCCTTTCTACTCTTTATGGGATAGAAAGTAAATTACAAAATGCACTTCATGAAAGAGTATGGCTTGATTCCGGAGCATACCTTGTTATTCAGCCTACGGAAGCTCTGGTATCTATAGATGTTAATACCGGAAAAGCGATTGCAGGCAGGGAGGATACCGAGGAAACCTTTTTTAAGGTAAATCTCGAAGCGGCTGAAGAAATAGGCAGGCAGCTGAGACTTAGAAATCTTTCCGGAATAATAATAGTTGATTTTATTGATATGAAGGAGGAAGAGCATAAAAAGAAACTGCTTAAAAAAATAAAGGAAGTATTGGCACTTGACCATATACCGGCAAAATTGATAGATATGACTATGCTGAACCTTGTTGAGATAACCAGACAGCGTATCCAAAAACCTATCTATGAACAGTGATCATGTTTATCATTTTCCGATGATTTTGGAATTTGGATAGGACTCTTTAAGTATAAAAACCTTGCAAAACAGGTTATAAAAGAGTATAATCTATGGAGCGGTAACGGAGTAAGGAATCAGGTGAGAAACCTGAGCGGGCACGCCGCCGTAAATAATCCGTAAACCTATTTGGGGTTTACAGCCGGATTGTCGGAACAGTATGCTGCCGCAAACAGACTGTTTTTATACACCATTGAAGTGAATGCTTTGAGAAGGTAAGACATATTTGGCTTGAGGCTATGAGCCGGAAGACTTAGCCGTGTTTCCTTTAGATCATATGATCGTCTGCGAGCGCCGGATTTTCGAAAAATAGAGGAAGCCGCCCAAATATACAGTTGTTTATACAACTGCAAATCTAACTGATGGAGGATATGATATGAAAAAGATTAAATTAAAATTTCTGTCAATGATCCTGATTGCGGCCATGATCGTGACTGGTTTTACCGGATTATCCGGCAGTGTTAGTGCATCTGCTGCAGATGGTGCGAATATTTATGTTACTATTTGTGACGGCACCAAGAATATGGTAGTAAGACAGCAGTCAGTAACTGTTACAGATGTTGACAGTGATGGTGCATTAACAATTTATGATGCTCTCTACTGCGCTCATGAGAAGTATTATAAAGGCGGAGCAGAAGCAGGCTTTGCTGCTGAAAGTATTGAAGGATACGATGGATTATCACTTAAAAAACTCTGGGGAGTTGAAAACGGAGGCTCCTATGGTTACTATTTAAATGATATGTCTGCATGGAGTCTTTTAGACCCCGTAGCTGAAGGCGATTATTTAAATGCATTTATTTACAGTGATACAACATATTTTTCAGATTCTTATGCATTTTTTGATGCTCGTGTATATGGCTGCAATAAGAATAAAAAAATCAAGGTTACTCTTTATTCATACAGCTATGACGAAAATTGGAATCCTGTAAAGACACCGGTTGCAAATGCCATGATTTATATAAACGGTGTTGAGTCGGGACTTGTTACCGATGAAAACGGAACTGTAAAGGGAGTATTACCTCCTGTTTCGGGAAGTTATCTTATTTCTGCTGCAAGTGCGGAAGCAAACCTTGTTCCTCCTTCGGCACTGGTATTTATCAAACCTTCATATGATGAAGAGATAACTGTAAACGGTCTTAAATATACTGTTATAAAGAAGGGCAGTTTTTTAGGAAAGATGGGAAAGGTAACTTTATCAAAAGCTACTGTTGGAAATAAAAAGATTCCTAAGAAAATAGAATATGCCGGTATTACATACAAAGTTAAAGTAGTTGATTGATAATATTATGGGAGATTTTGAAGAAATTCAAAAATCTCCCTTTTCTTTTTATAAGTTACCGGGCTGGATTTTAAAATTTTATCCGGTAGAATGGGCTGAAAAAATAACTTGATTTATTTGTGATATCTTGTTAAAATGAAAGTTAGGTTTTTGGATTACATTCGGATTATAAAAGCCGAAACAAAACTGTATCCAAACGGAAAGGACTGAGCATGAGCATTTATGATGTTATGAAGTTTGACGAGCTGGTAAAAGGAAACTCTTATGTAGGACGTGGTATCATAGTTGGAAAGAGCGAGGACAGTAAGAAGGCAGTGACCGCTTACTTTATCATGGGCAGGAGTACAAACTCAAGAAACCGTGTGTTCATTGAAACTCCTGACGGCATTATCATCAAGCCTTTTGATCCTTCTAAGCTGGAGGATCCTTCACTGGTTATCTATTCACCTGTTCGTGAATTCAAGAATTATATGATAGTTACAAACGGTGACCAGACAGATACCGTATATAAGGTATTAGAGAAGTGGGAGTCTACATTTGCTCTTAATCCCATTCAGGTCGTAGATATGAGTTATGCTTTTGAAGTTGCTCTTTCAGCTCGTGAGTTCGAGCCCGACGGACCTAATTGGACACCCCGTATCAGTGCTATGCTGAGCTTCATTAAGGCAAATGATTTCACTTACAAGATGAGCATTTTAAAGAGTGCTGACGCAGAAGGAAGTACATGCAACAGATATACGTTTAATTATAATTCCGTAGCAGGTCTTGGACATTTCATCCATACTTACAATCATGATGGAAATCCTATCCCTACATTTACCGGCGAGCCGGAGAGAGTCTTCGTTCCAAACGATATTGATGAATATACAAACACTATCTGGAACGGACTTGATGAGAATAATAAGGTTTCTCTGTATGTTGCATATATTGATCTGGCTACAGGACAGAAGGAAACCAGAATAATAAATAAGAACGTGTAAAAAGTACTCAATGTTACAATGGCGATATAGATTAAGGATAAAGAGGAGATTATTAGAAAATGACAAGATTTGAATTAAAGTATGGATGTAACCCAAATCAGAAACCTGCGGAAATCTATATGGAGAACGGTGCTGAGCTTCCTATCGAGATACTTAACGGACGTCCCGGATACATCAATTTCCTTGATGCATTTAACTCATGGCAGCTTGTAAAAGAGCTTAAAGAGGCTACCGGAAAATGCTGCGCCACATCTTTTAAACATGTATCACCTACTTCCGCAGCTGTAGGCAACAAGCTGAGCGATAAGTTAAAGAAGGCTGTTTTTGCTGATGATATCGAAGGCTTGGACGATTCGCCTTTAGCTTGTGCTTATGCCAGAGCCAGAGGAACTGACAGGATGTCATCATTTGGTGATTTTATCGCGCTTTCAGATGTCTGCGACCTTACAACAGCCAAGATTATCAAGCGTGAAGTATCTGATGGTATCATTGCTCCCGGTTATACCGACGAAGCTCTTGAACTCTTAAAGAGTAAGCGTAAGGGTGGATACAATGTTATAAAGATCGATCCTAACTATATCCCTGAGGTACAGGAGAAAAAACAGGTATTCGGTGTTACATTTGAGCAGGGCAGAAATAACTTTAAAATTGATAACGAACTTTTAAATAATATCGTTACAGAGAATAAGGACTTAACAGACGAGGCTCGTACTAATCTTATCATAAGCCTTATAACTCTTAAGTATACCCAGTCAAATTCTGTATGCTTTGCAGCAGACGGACAGGCTATCGGTGTAGGTGCAGGTCAGCAGAGCAGAGTTCATTGTACGAGACTTGCGGGAAACAAGGCTGATAACTGGAATCTGCGTCAGTGGGACAGAATTCTTGAGCTTCCTTTCCTTGATTCCATAGGGCGTCCTGACAGGGATAATGTAATCGATCAGTATATCACAGGTGAGGGCGAAGATGTTGTAGCTGACAGTAATTGGCAGCAGTACTTCACAAAGCGTCCGGCTCCCCTTACCAAGGAAGAAAAGCAGGCATATCTTGATACGATTAAGGGTGTTGCACTTGGAAGCGATGCTTTCTTCCCGTTCAGTGATAATATTGACCGTGCAAAGAAGAGCGGTGTAACTTATATCGCAGAGCCCGGTGGATCTGTAAGGGATGACCTTGTTATAAATAAGTGTAATGAATATGGAATGGTTATGTGCTTTACAGGTATGAGGCTGTTCCACCATTAATATGGAGTGATTATTTTGAAAAAGAATAAATTTAAAATCATGATTTTTGCTGCCGCCTTTTTTGCGGCAGTACTTATCATAGGCTTTAGTCAGGAAATGATCAAAGCAAGTGCCAAGGGAAAAACGGAAAGTTCAAGTGAAAAAGAAGATGAACAACCTACTTCTTCTTTGGACAAGGTTATAAGCAGACTGAAGAAAAAATCCAAATTATCTGTTTCCGGGAAAAAGAAACCTTCCGAAACTACAGGTTCAGAGGATGTGGATCCGGAAGAGAAGCCTGGGGAAGATGAAACCGATCCTCAGAAACCCGGGGAAGATGAAACCGATCCTCAGAAACCGGAGGAAGAAAAAATACAGGAACCTGTAGATTCAGAGCCGCTGAGTTGGAGTGATGAGTTTACGGAGGCAGATTTACGTCTCCTTAGTGCAATTATCTACTGTGAGGCGGCTGACATGTCTGAGGATGCCGGAATTGCCGTAGGAAATGTTATCCTGAACAGGATGAGAGATAAAAAGGATTGGGGTCACGTAAATACTATCAAAGAAGTTATCTATGATCAGAAATGGGGAGTTCAGTTTACTCCAATAAAAGGAAATCCGAGTCTTATAGATAAGGCTATGGAAATCTATGACAATCTGGAAGCTTATGAGGGTAAGTGGCAATACAGGCAGATGCAGAAAAATATCAGTGCCGCTAAAAAGGCACTGAGCGGAGAAAAGGTAATCCCCGATACATACATGTATTTTAACGGATCAATCGAAGCATCAAAGGCAAAGTGTGAAAGTAAAGGCAAAAGTTATATTATAATCGATCACCATATTTACTTTTAAGCAGCTTTGCTATCCGGTTTATAAAGAAAATATTGTTTTGAACAGACAGGAATGATAATAAGGAGCAGGATATGGGAGATATTCTTTCGGGACTCGAATCTATGGGACTGGGCAACCTTAGCAGTGTTGATCTGTTCCATGACAAAAAAGAAGAAAAGAAAAAAGAGGCGGTAGTTAACAAAGAACCTGAGAGAAAACCTGAGGAGAAAGATTTTATTTTTGAGAAGGATATGGATTGCGCCTGTTGCGGTCATCGCTTTAAAGAAAAGGCGCTCCGCCCCAACAGAATGAAACCAAAAGCTCAGGATATGGATTTAAGGCCCAGATATGAAGAACTGGATACGTTAAAGTATACTATTTCAGTTTGCCCTCTTTGCGGATATGCGGCTCTTTCTAAGGAATTCCAACATCTGTCACAGGCACAGGCAAGATTTATAAAAGAGAAGATAAGTATAAACTTTACCGGTATTAAGTATGAAGGAGATGTATATTCATATGACGATGCCATTGCCCGAAATAAGCTTGCACTTGTTAATTCTATAGTTAAACATGGAAAGATAAGTGAAAGGGCATATATCTGCTTAAACCTTGGATGGCTTACCAGGGGGAAGGCAGACAGTCTGGATATAGAAGGCCCGGAAAAGAAAAAAATACTTGAAATTCTTTCAAATGAGGAAAATGACTATCTTACAAAGGCTGCAGAAGGATTTGGAGAAGCTTTGATGAAAGAATCCTTCCCTATCTGCGGGATGAACGAGAGTACATTTATATATCTTTTAAGTGCTTTAAACTATGAAACCGGAAGATATACGGAAGCATTAAAATTTGCCGAAAGGATTTTAATGAACAGGGCCATCAGTGACAGGATCAAAGATAAGGCACTTAAGATTAAGGAAGCAATTTTTGAGATAAAAAATTCACGTGGTCAGTGAGATATTTCAAGAAATTTAAAGGAGAAACAGATTTATGGACGAACAATTATATGCGATTCCGGTCAACGACGCTTTTAATGAGGATTCGGAATGTCCCGTCTGCTCGATGTACGCATCCCTTCAGAAGAATGCCATAGAATTTACCATGGGACCTTCGTATATGGAAGATGATGTCCGCATGGAAACAAACGAGGTTGGATTCTGTGCCAAACATGTTGAGATGATGTACGGAAACCAGAATCGTTTAGGCCTTGGGCTTATGCTGCATACGCATATGCAGACACTTATTAAAGAAACGGAAAAGGCTCAGAAGAAAGGCAGAAGTTCAGGAGGTGGCCTGTTCAAAAAGAACACGGATGGTTCTGCTGTTTCAGCATATATGAGGCAATTGGGAAAGAGCTGCTATATCTGCAACAGGATAGAGAATATATTTGAAAGATATATTGATACGATTTTTTATCTTTATGATAAGGATTCTGCGTTTAGGACAAAATTTGATTCATCCAAAGGTTTTTGTGTCAGTCATTATGCAGCACTTTATGATGCGGCGGATTCACACATGAGCGGAAATGCTTTGAAGGATTTTACCAAGAAACTGGATGAACTTTTCCTTGAGAACATGAAAAGAGTATGCGATGATGTAGAGTGGTATACAGACAAATTCGACTACCGCAATGTTGATGCTCCTTGGAAAAATTCTAAGGATGCGCTTGTAAGAGCAATAAAGAAACTGGACAGTATTGAGTTACAGTTGTAAAAAAAAAATAAAATTTGTAAAAAGTGCTTGCATTTTTAATAAATCGTGATATTATATCATTTAGTTGGTTAGCACTCAAAAAAGTTGAGTGCTAACAGAAGAATAACAATTAATATTTCAGGAGGCGCGATCATGAAATTAAGACCGTTAGGCGACAAAATCGTTTTAAAACAGCTTGAGGCTGAAGAGACTACTAAATCGGGTATTATTCTTACACCCAAGGCACAGGAAAAACCCCAGCAGGCAGAAGTTATTGCTGTCGGTCCCGGAGGAGTTATAGACGGCAAGGAAGTAAAGATGCAGGTTAAGGTTGGAGAAAAGGTTATTTACTCCAAGTATGCCGGAACAGAAGTTAAACTTGACGGAGAGGAATATATTATCGTTAAGCAGAATGATGTTATTGCTGTTGTAGAATAATATATATATCAAAAGAGAAAATTTAAAGGAGAATCAGTCATGGCAAAGGAAATTAAGAATGGTACAGATGCAAGAACCGCTCTGTGCGAAGGTGTTAATAAATTAGCTGATACAGTAAAGGTTACATTAGGACCTAAAGGAAGAAACGTTATACTTGATAAGTCATATGGCTCACCCTTGATCACAAACGATGGTGTTACTATCGCTAAGGAAATTGAGCTTGAGGACTCATTTGAGAATATGGGTGCTCAGATTGTTAAGGAAGTTGCTACAAAAACAAATGATGTTGCAGGTGACGGTACAACAACAGCTACAGTTCTTGCACAGGCAATGATCAATGAGGGCGTTAAGAACTTGGCAGCAGGCGCTAACCCCATCATCCTTCGTAACGGTATGCAGAAGGCTTGTGATGCAGCAGTTGCAGCAATCCTTAAGTTTTCAGCAAAGGTTAACGGCAAAG
The DNA here is from genome assembly GCA_017542245.1 of Lachnospiraceae bacterium. Lineage (GTDB taxonomy): Bacteria > Bacillota > Clostridia > Lachnospirales > Lachnospiraceae > RUG11977. Next base: position 58,216 of record JAFXXN010000107.1, on the reverse strand, counting down.
AGCAGATTGCCAAGGTTGCAGCTATTTCAGCCGGTGATGAAAATGTAGGTCAGATGGTAGCTGACGCTATGGATAAAGTCTCAAAGGATGGCGTTATCACTATCGAAGAGTCAAAGACTATGCAGACAGAACTTGACCTTGTAGAAGGTATGCAGTTTGACAAGGGTTATGTTTCAGCATATATGGCAACAGATATGGACAAGATGGAAGCAGTTCTTGACGATCCTATGATCCTTATCACGGATAAGAAGATCAGCAATATACAGGATATACTTCCTATTCTGGAAGAAATTATGAAGAGCGGCAGAAAGCTTCTCATCATTGCTGAAGATGTTGAAGGCGAGGCTCTTTCAACACTTGTTCTTAATAAATTGAGAGGAGTATTCTCAGTAGTAGCTGTTAAGGCTCCCGGATATGGCGACAGACGTAAGGCTATGCTTCAGGATATCGCAATCCTTACAGGCGGCACAGTCATCACTGAGGAACTCGGACTTGAACTTAAGGATACTACCATGGATCAGCTTGGCCGCGCTAAGTCTGTTAAGGTTCAGAAAGAAAACACTATCATCGTTGACGGTGCAGGTGATGCTAAAGAAATCCAGGCACGTATTGCTCAGATCAGAGCTCAGATAGCTGAGACAACATCAGATTTTGATAAGGAGAAACTTCAGGAGCGTCTTGCAAAACTTGCAGGCGGCGTAGCAGTTATCCGTGTTGGTGCAGCTACCGAAGCTGAGATGAAAGAAAAGAAGCTTCGTATGGAAGATGCCCTTAATGCTACACGTGCAGCAGTTGAGGAAGGTATCATTGCAGGTGGCGGATCAACATATATCCATGCTGCAGCAGAGGCAGCTAAGAAAGTTGCTAAACTTGAAGGCGATGAAAAGACCGGTGCTCAGATAGTTCTTAAAGCACTTGAGGCTCCCCTTTATATTATTGCAACAAATGCAGGCGTTGAAGGCTCTGTAGTAGTTAATAAGGTTAAAGAGTCTAAGGCCGGCATCGGATACAATGCACTTGCAGACAAATATGTAAATATGGTTGAAGATGGAATTCTCGATCCTACAAAGGTTGCCCGTTCAGCATTACAGAATGCAACAAGCGTAGCTTCTACATTCCTTACAACTGAAGCAGCTGTAGCTACAATAAAAGAACCCGCACCTGCAGCACCCGCAATGCCCCAGGGTGGGATGTACTAAAGGCTTAGTGAGCCTTTAACACATACGTGGTAAGCTTGCTTACCTAAGTATGTGTTAGAAGGCGAGCGTGCAAATGTATGAGCATAAAAGCCGTGCGAACAAAGTGAGCAGGGCGATATGCGAATACATTTGAGCATTACGAGAGCACGAAGTGCGAAGTAATGCGTAGCCTTTAAAAAGCCAAGGATTGCGGGAGTGCGAAGCACGGAGCAATCCGCTTGCTTTTTAGATTGATAGGCAGCCTTTAAAAGCTGAGCATTACGAGAGCACGAAGTGCGAAGTAATGCGTAGCCTTGTAAAAGTAAAAGGATTGCTTCTTTGAGTAATATATAGCCTTAAAAAACAACAAAAGGAGAACACCAATGACCGGTTCATATACTGAAGCATCAGTTAAGCGAAAAAATAACGCATCAATATATTTTGCAAAAGCTGGCCTTATATTTCTTGTTGCAGCGTTATTTGTGCTTGGTTTCTTAGGACCCCAGTTTCTGATGCTTATAGGTTTGGGTTTAGGCTGTCTGGCATTTTTCTATTTGTTTCCAAGGCTTGAGGCTGAATATGAGTACATTTTCTGCGACGGGCAGATTGACTTTGACAGGATAAACGGCGGAGAGAGTCGTAAAACGGTCTTAAGAATTGATCTTGATAATGTAGAAGTTATGGCTCCTGAAAATTCCGATGAGATAAAAAAACACGGAAATGCAGAGCTAAAAGTAAGAGATTTCTCTTCACATGATCCGGAAGCCAAGAAATACTGTATTATTTCAAGTGATGAAACAAACAGAGTTAAGATTTTGTTTGAACCTTCTGAAAAAATGATAGAACTGGCAAAACAAAAAGCTCCGAGAAAAGTTTTTACTGAATAAAAATCAAGGGATTGTCTAAGAAGCGGCAATCCCTTTTTTCTATACATATATTTGACAAATTATTGTAAATGGAGTATTATAGTACAGAATGGATAAAAATATTATTTGAGTTTGAAAGATGGCTTGGTATTATGACAAAGAAAGAATATAAGCGTAGACTGATGAAAAGACGAATAGCTGTTGTTTTGGCTTGCGTCATTGTTTTATCTTTGCTTTTCGGAGGAATATATATAGTCCTTAAAGAGGTAAAAAAATCATCCACAGCGTTTTTAAAGGATGACAGCCTGTACCTGAGTTTGAACGGCGTGACCAGAACAGGTGAAAAATCTCCCTTGGTAGGTATAATAGCTGTTGAAAACAGTGGGTTTGATAATCTTACCGCCATAGAGCTTCGTAATAGATATGAACGTGCCGATATTCTGAATCCACTTATGCAGGATCCGATAGAGAAAAGCGCTCATTATGTTGTGGGGATAGACGGTGTATCGATAGAGATAATACCTCTGACAGAAAAAGTTCCCGGAGGAGAAGATCATATTGTAATAGCATATAGTCACGATGAGAATGGGGAAATACCTGAAGCTGAACAGAAGGCAATAAATGATCTTCTGAAAGATCTGTGCGACGAGTACTCAATCGCACAGGACAATATAATTTACCGATAGGAGACAGAGATGGATTTAGTAAATTTTGAAAATATCATGAAAATGTATTGTCAGGACATCGTTTTGGACAAAGTTCTGGCAATGGATGAGAAAGACAGAAACAGAATATTAAGACAGTGTGATTTTCTTGATTTCAGCTTTCTTAAAGCACTGAATGACAAGGAAAGCGAGAGAGGTTTGATCGAACCCATACGTACTATGAAGCTTTCTGAGATAGAAGAGAAAAAAGATTATTTTGAAAATATCGGTATTGAAGCTATTAAGGCAGGAAAAGTAGGAGCTCTTGTTTTAGCAGGCGGCATGGGAACCAGACTTGGAAGCGAACATGCAAAAGGGATGTTTGATATAGGCCTTACCAAACCTGTATATATCTTTCAGAGAATGTTTGAAAACATGATGGATGTTGTTGATAAGACCGGTACATGGATTCCTCTTTTTATCATGACCAGCCTCTTTAATGACAGAGAAATAAAGGAATTCCTTGCAGAACATAAATGCTTTGGATATAATCCGAAATATGTAAAGTTTTTTGTACAGGATATGTCCCCGTGCGTTGATACAGATGGTAATATTTTATTCAGTAAACCTGATGAATTTGCTATGTCACCAAACGGAAACGGAGGATTCTATTCCTCGATGATGAACGCAGGATTAGATGAATACGCAAAAGAAAATGGAATCGAATATATTAATGTATTTGCTATAGATAATGTTCTTCAAAGAATTGCAGATCCGATATTTGTCGGGGCAACTATAGACAGCGGATGTGCTACGGGGGCAAAAGTGGTTAAAAAATCAGATCCGGGAGAAAAAGTCGGATCCATATGCCTTGAAGATGGAATGCCTTCCGTTATTGAATATTATGATATGACTGAAGAGCTTTTGGAGCAAAAGGATGCAGACGGTGAGCCGGCATATGAATACGGAGTTATATTGAACTATCTTTTCAGACTGAAAGATATGGATAGTATAGCCAGAAAAGAGATGCCTGTTCATGTTGTCAAGAAAAAAGTACCTTATCTCGAAAAATCGGATTCATCACCTACAGGATATATTCTGGTTAAACCTGATGAACCCAATGCCTATAAACTGGAAACTCTTACACTTGACTTTGTTCGCATGATGGGCAGTTGCTTGCCTTTTGAAGTGATAAGAGAAAGAGAATTTGCTCCGATAAAGAACGCAATGGGAGTAGATTCTGTACAGAGCGCCAGAAATATGCTCCTTGCAATCGGATATGAGCTGTAATTGAAAAAAAGAAAGGTCTGATAAGCTTTTATCAGACCTTTGAAAAATCAGTTTCTGCCGCAGCAGAATTTATATTTTTTACCTGAGCCGCAAGGACAGGGATCGTTACGTCCCGGCTTTTTTTCAACATGGACGGTTCCGGAGTTTTTCTGCTCCTTATATAGCTCTTTCCTGCGTTCTTCAGAAAGGATACTTTCCCATTCTGAAAGACCATACAGCCAGTCAGCTTTTGCTGCAACCATGTTATAATAGAGTTTTTCGGGATCATAATCAAGGTTTACTTCAGTATCGGCGTCCATTTCCTCTATGGGATTCGGAGTTTTAAGACTGTCATTGATACCATCAAGGATTCCTGTCATAAGGAAAAGATCTGTGTGGAACTTTTCTGCAAGACCGCTGACGGTTCCGCTGACAGGGGTACCATTTTGTGAAAGAATAGTGGCATAGAATTTTTTTTCTGTGTCAAAATATTTTTTCCAGAAAGCATTTGTTTCGTAATCGCTGCGTTCAGTTTCATAGGCGCCTTTACGCCAATCAGATAATAAACTCATATTTACTCCGTTCTGCAGATATCTGCTTTGTTTTATTACGGAGTATTATAATATGGTTTTACTATTTTTGCAAGAGTAATCCGCATTTTGATTAAAGCTACAGTTACTGTACTGTTGGATATTTAGGAAAATGAACGAATATTATACTATAAAAAATGAGTGCAGTGCAGAGATAACTGAGAAAAAATCACGGTTTATTGCTACTGTACGTCCGGTAGCATCAGAAGAAGATGCTCTGAATTTTATTACTGAGATAAAGAAAAAAAATTTTGATGCACGTCATAACTGCTCAGCATATATAATACTGGAGCCTGTCAATACGGGGAACAATATTGAAAAAGTCTTCAGGGACGTTGAAAAGTGCAGTGATGACGGAGAACCTTCTAAGACCGCAGGAAGTCCGATGCTCGAAGTGATAAAAGGCTCAGGGTTGAAAAATGTTGCCGTTGTAGTTACAAGATATTTTGGAGGGATACTTTTAGGTACCGGAGGTCTCGTACGTGCGTATTCTCAAGCAGCGGCAGAAGGAATTGAGGCTGCTGAAAAAGTGCGGATGCGTTTATTAAACAAAATAAAACTTATTACCGATTATACCAGCTATGGGAAATTTTCTTATCTGGCTCAGGAGTCTGATGCCGTCATAATAGATACCCAGTATACGGATATTGTAACATGTATCTGTTTATGTGACGATATTGCATTGGGAAAGATAAAGAATAAAATGGCAGAGATAACTGCCGGTAAATGTATAATAGATTTGATAGACAGGGACTATTATTCTACGGAGATATAATATGGATTTCAGCAGAGATGGAATTAACAGAAAAAGAAAAGAATTAAAGTCTGTATCAAGACGAATGAACAGTAAGTTATTACTTAATGTATTTCGTTTTTCGGTTATTGCCATTATAATACTTATCATATTGGGTATTGTAGCAGGATTCGGAGCATTCAAGGGTATTCTTGATACTACTCCTGCTATTGAGATTGTTGAGCTTGAAGTAAAGGGCTACAGTTCAAAATCACTTCTTGCTGACGGAACGGTTGCACAAACTTTTGCAGGAGCTTCGGCTAACAGAATAAGGGTAGGTATAGACAAAATTCCGGAGATGGCCAGAAACGCATGTATAGCCATAGAGGATGAGAGATTTTATAAACACAGCGGAATAGATATCAGGACAATATTCAGATCAGGTTTTTCGCTCGTTAATTCCGGATTCCAGGCCGGAGGTTCAACACTTACCCAGCAGCTTATAAAGAACCAGATATTCGGTGGCGGACGTGAGAAGTATTTTATGGATACTGTTCTCAGAAAGATTCAGGAGCAGTACATAGCGATAAATCTGGAACATGTACTTTCAAAAGATGAAATTCTTGAGTATTATCTGAATCTTGTAAATTTTGGTAACGGTGCATATGGAATAGAGACAGCAGCACTTAGTTATTTCGGAAAATCAGTTTCTGAACTTACTCTGTCTGAGATAGCGGTTATAGCAGGAATTCCTCTGTCACCTACAAGATTGAATCCGCTGACAAACCCTTCTGAAAATGTCGGACGTCGTCAGAGTGTGCTTGATAATATGCTGAGACTGAATATGATCACTCAGGAAGAATATGATGAAGCCATGGCTGATACCGATGATGTATATATCCGTATAGCGGAGAATAGCAGCAGAGACAATAAGGCGCAGGTAAAGACCTATTCATACTTTACTGATGCGATGATAGAACAGATCTATGACGATCTTCAAGAGAGACTTGGCTATACCAGAAGTGAAGCGGAACATCTTCTTTACTATGGCGGAATAACCATATATACTACACAGGATCCTGAAATACAGGCAATAGTGGATAAGTATTATCAGGATGAGAACAATTTCCCGAAATTTGGATTTGACAGTTCTCACGGTTCATGTTATGAACTCAGTGAATATAAACTCTCTGTTCTTCATTCTGATGAAACGGAAACTCATTATCAAAAATCAGACTTTTTGAAGTTCTTTTCCGATTATGATGATAAAAAGGGTTACTATTATCATGAGGATGGAGTTAAGAAAGGAATAAGTGATCTTTTCCTTAACATGGATGATTTAGAGGAAAAGATTGATGAGTTCAAGGCGGCTAAGGTTGATACTGAAGCCGGAGACAAAATAAGCGGAGAACGGAAGGAGATAAATCCTCAGCCACAGTCATCAATGACTATTATTGAACAATCTACAGGTAAGGTTGTAGCAATATACGGCGGAAGAGGAGAAAAGACGGTGAGCCGTTCTCTAAATCGTGCATATGGTACAACCCGTGCAGTTGGTTCAACGTTTAAAGTACTTGCATCTTTCCTTCCGGCACTTGATGCGGGCGGACTTACACTGGCATCTGTTCAGGATGATTCACCGTTCTTTTATCCGAACGGCGGAAAGGAAGTAATTAACTGGTACAGTACCGGTTTCAGGGGACTTCAGTCTATAAGGACAGGTATCTGTAACTCACTGAATATAGTTGCAGTCAAGACACTGGAGCAGATAGGTGCTCCCCTTGGCTTTGAATATCTTCAGAAACTGGGATTCTCAACTCTTGTTGAATACAGGGTTGATGAGAATGGACGTTCATATACTGATAAGAATCTTACAATTGCATTAGGCGGTCTGACAGACGGTGTAACAAATACGGAACTGACTGCAGCATATGCAACTATAGCAAATGGCGGTCTTTATAACAGACCTATATTCTATACGAAAATTCTTGACCATGAAGGGAATGTAATTCTAAGTAATAATACTGAACCGAATCAGGTTATGAAGACTTCAACTGCATGGCTTCTTACAGACGCTATGCACGATACTACCACTAAAGGAACCGGTACAAGACTTGCTTTTAGAAATTACAAAATGCCTGTTGCCGGTAAAACGGGAACAGCCAGCAAAAACAGCGATCTTTGGTTTGTCGGATATACTCCTTATTATACATGTGCGGTATGGACCGGATTTGATCATCCGCTTAACCAGTGGAATAAAACTTATCAGCAGGATCTCTGGAGAAATATTATGGAAGAGATACATGTTACAAAGGAGTTGGAGTATAAAGAGTGGGAAAAACCTGATTCTATAGTTGAAGCCGATATATGTACTAAATGCGGTAACCTTGCTGTATACGGACTTTGTGATAATGCTGCTGATGGTTCGTGTATAAAGAGGGAATATTTTGCGAAGGGAACAGTACCTACCAAAAAATGTACTTGTCATGTTAGGGTTACACTCTGTTCCGAATCAGGAAGAATTGCAGGGCCATATTGTCCGGACGGTTGTAAGAGATCGGCGGTACTTCTGATGAAGTCTGAAGATTATACGAAGTATAACGGATATCCGGGATATACGAACGGATGTTATGTTTCAACTTGGGATACACCGTATATTTACCACCCCGAAAGAGAGTGTGATGTTCACAACGAATTCTCGGAAGCAGAGGGTGATGGAGAAGAAGGTGGAGAAGGAGACTTGTTCGGCGAGGCACCACATGTTGGTATTGAAGATGATGTATATGAATAATTAAAAAAATGCCTGTCCTGTTTTTTTGCAGGATAGGCACTTTTTCTATTTATTTGATTTATCTGAGAAAAGCTTAATCAGATAGATTACTATAGGTACAAAAATCGAGGCACCCAGAGCTCCGGTAAAAATTCCAAAGGAGTTTTCCCAATCGCTGATCGCTGCGATAAACGAAAGTAAATAAAGTCCTAGGATCAGGACGATACCGAAAATGGCAAATATCCGCATAAAGGTTCCGTGTTTTTTGACCGGCACATCAGTAGTGTTTGTTACGGGATTTTTTGCGGTGTTTTCATTTTTAATAGGCGTTGACATTGTTTATACTCCTTAATTTCTTTTCGAAAAGTGTTTATTCTGCTTCACGACGGATTTTTTCCAAATATTCTTTAAGCTTAGCCTCATATCCTATTTCGGAAAGCCTGTAAAAAGTTCTGCCTACAAGCTCATCCGGAAGGTACTGCTGAGACACATAATGATTTTTATAGCTGTGGGCATATTTATAGTCAAGACCATGCCCTAACTTTTTGGCTCCTTTGTAATGGGCATCCATCAGGTGCGGCGGAATGGTATTTATATGTTCATTCTGTACTGATTCAAGGCATTCATCGATAGCACAGATTGAGGAATTACTCTTGGGGGCACATGCTACATAGGCAGCAGCCTGAGCGAGTATTATACGGGATTCCGGCATGCCTATACGTTCAACGGACTCTGCTGCTGCGTTTGCAAGAACCAGAGCCATGGGATCGGCATTTGATACATCCTCTGCAGCGCAGATGACAATCCTTCTTGCAATAAATTTAATATCTTCGCCTGCGGATAACATTCTGGCAAGATAGTAAATTGCGGCATCGGGATCAGATCCGCGCATACTTTTTATAAATGCGGAAATTGTATCATAATGGTTGTCACCCGCTTTATCATATTTCAGAACCCGTTTTTGGATACATTCCGAAGCGATATCAAGGCTGATATGTATTATACCGTCATTACTTCTCTCGGTTGTAAGTATACCGAGCTCTATAGCGTTTAATGCAGTTCTTGCGTCACCATCAGCCATCTCGCTTAAGAATTCAAGAGCATCATCATCTATTGAGGCATTAAATGATCCCATGCCTTTCTCTTTGTTATTTACAGCTCTTAAAATGAGTTCTTTTATTGCATGTTTGGTAAGCGGCTTTAGCTCGAAAACATGTGAACGTGAGATAAGCGCTCCGTTTACCTCAAAATATGGATTTTCGGTGGTGGCACCGATAAGTACTATGGTTCCGTCTTCAACAAACGGAAGCAGATAATCCTGCTGCCCTTTATTAAAACGATGAATCTCATCGATGAACAGAATAGTTTTTTTACCGTAACCGGCGAAATTCTTCTTGGCTTCTTCTATAACATCTTCCATATCTTTTTTTCCGGCTGATGTTGCATTTATCTGTCGAAAATTAGATTTTGTAGTTGCGGCTATGACCTTGGCAAGAGTTGTTTTGCCGGTACCGGGCGGTCCGTAAAAGATAACGGAGCTTATTCTGTCCGCCTTTATAGCTCTGTAAAGAAGTTTATCTTTTCCTATGATATGTTCCTGGCCGACCACTTCATCCAGAGAAGAAGGTCTCATTCTGGATGCAAGCGGAGATTCCCGGTCTTTTTCTTTTTGTTCCATAAAACTGAATAAATCCATAACAAAAGTCCTATATTTAATTAGTTGCTTTTTCTAAAGCATCTTTAGTGTATATGACACCTGCATTCCAAAGAAGCCATTCAGAATATCCGGCATCATATACGCCTTTAATTTCTGAACGAACCTCATCTTTTCCGTAATTGAGATGGTGTTTAACCCAGGATGCGGTAAAATCTTGAAGCCATGGCCGGACTTCTGCTTTGTTTTCTTCAGGATCTATCATGTAAAGAACTTTTTTGGAATCCATAAGAGCATGATAGACCAGTTCATAAGGATGGGTGTCAGGATAATCAAGTCCGTAATAACCGTCACCGTAATGAGAAGGATAAACCATAGGACAGATATAATCAAGATACTTAGCCATATTGAAGTAACTTTGACCTACGATTCTTGCATCTGTTGAACTTGAAATGATTGCACCGTAAACATCACAGGAAACAAAAGCTCCCATGGGTTTTATTGTTTCGCATATTTTTCTGATACCTTCGGTAATAACTTCTATACGGGTCATTTCATCAGCTTTTGGACCGAAATCAACATTTGACATTCCTTTATCGGTAGAAAAACGGATATAATCGAGGTTGACTTCATCAAAGCCTGCTTCTACACAGTGTTTGCATACTTCGGTAAGGTATTCCCAGACTTTATCCTCATATGGATTAACCCAGGCAAGACCTGAAGAATCCCTGAATATGGTACCGTCGGTATTCTTCAAAGCCAGTTCAGGTTTTCTTTCTGCCAAAATAGGGTCTTTCAGGGAAACGATTCTGGCGATAAGATATACACCGTGCTCTTTGAGCCGCTTTACTGTAGATGAAATATCGCTTATGGTGTTTGTGCATGCACCTATCTCACGGGCTACATCATAGTCCATATTGTAGGTTATATAACCGGCATCACTCTTGACATCGATAACCATAGCATTCAGTTCGGTTGAATCTACCAGCTCAAGGGCACTGTCCAGTCTTTTGTTGATATATGCGGAAGAAATATATATACCTTTGGCCTTCACACGTTCACGGGTATCATTAAAATCACCCATCCAGATTTTCTCATCTTCATCTTCAACGATTATGGGAGCTTCGGTTACCTTTGGCTCTGACCAGAGCATATAAATTCCGTTAGTGTTTGAATTTGGATCGGCACTTGACCATACAGCCGTTTCCTGATCTGTTGAGTCTACAGAGGTTTCAGTATTTTCCGCTTTTTCGAAGAGATGTTTTGAAAGCAGATATCCTCCGAAACCTATAATAAAGGTAGCTAAAAGAAGGAAAAGTATGATCGGGCCTTTGTTTCTGCGCCGTCTTCGGCTTCTCGATGAATTAAAATATATGTTTTCCATCAAAATTACCCCCAATTATCATAATAGAATATAAATATCAATTTGTCAATCTGAATTCAAGATAATACATTGACAGCCGGAATCTGGCGATATAAAATAATATGATACTAGGATCAAAAGTCCAAAAAGCCGAGAAACAGCGATTTTTAGAGAAAAGAAAAAGATACATGGACATACCATGAAAGGACAGCATATGGGAATAACTTATAAATCATACGAAGACGGATGCAGAATAATCTTTAAACTCGATACGCCTAATACTACATATATGTTTCAAACAGTGGACAGCGATGGTTTTCTTTTGCATATATATTATGGAAGAAGGCTTCGCTTGACGGATATCGATGACTTAAGCCGTATATACCAGCATCCATTTCTTCCGTCGGAAAATGAAAGGGAGAGAGCCTCCTTTATGGATTGTGCACCTTTCGAGTATCCCGGTCACGGACTCGGTGATTATCGTGACGATGCCTTTGCGGTGCTTAACGAAAACGGCCATTCGGTAACTTCGTTCAGTTATAGTAACCATAGGATATATAAAGGAAAACCGAGATTAGAAGGTATGCCCGCCACATTTGGAACAGAAGAAGAGTGTGAAACTGTCGAAATTATCGGAACAGATATTGTAAACGGTCTTGAGATTACACTTTTCTATACAGTATTTAATGATGTTGATGCCATAGCAAAAAGTGTCAACATCAGGAATACCGGGAAATTTGAAAATATAAAGCTTACAAAAGTTTTGTCATCCTGTGTTGAATTTTATGGGGATGAGTATGACACGATTTTCCTTCATGGATCATGGGCAAGAGAACGTATTATTGACAGAAAGCCGTTAGGATACGGAAGACACTGTGTATCGTCATTAAGAGGAGAATCAAGTCACCAGGAGCATCCGTTTATAGGGCTTGTTTCAAGAAATGCTGATGAGGACAGTGGTGACGTATACGGATTTAATTTTGTTTATTCTGGAAATTTTATAGCACAGGCTGAGAAATCCCAATTTGATATCGTAAGGGTACTTATGGGAATCAACCCAGTGGATTTTTGCTGGAATTTAAGGAAGGGAAAAGAATTTCAGGCTCCGGAGGTAATCTGTGTATACTCTGCGGAAGGTATAGGACAGATGAGCAGGACTTTCCATGATCTTTACAGAAAACACCTTATACGAAGCAAGTATAAAGATCTTGAACGTCCGATACTTATAAATAATTGGGAAGCTACATATTTTAATTTTGACACAGAAAAGCTCATATCCATTGCGGAACAGGCATCAAAACTGGGGATTGAAATGCTTGTCATGGATGACGGATGGTTTGGTCACAGAAATGATGATTCTTCTTCTTTGGGAGACTGGACGGTAAATGAAGATAAGATAAAAGGAGGATTAAAGTATCTTGTAGAAGAGATAAATAAGAGAGGTATGAAATTCGGAATATGGATGGAACCTGAGATGATCAGTCCCGATTCTGATCTTTATAGGGCACATCCTGACTGGGCCATACAGATTCCGGACCGAAAAGCGGTTATGAGCAGGGCGCAGTATGTTCTTGATCTGTCACGCCGCGATGTTATAGATTATACTTTCGGACAGATATCAAAAATTCTTAAAAGTGCGAATATAGAGTACCTTAAGTGGGATATGAACCGTCAGCTTACGGATGTGGGCAGTTTTCTTCTTGGAAAAGAAGAACAGGGAGAAGTATTCCATCGTTATTGTCTTGGAGTTTATGAATTACAGGAGAGACTGATAACCGAATTTCCGGATATTTTACTTGAAAACTGCTCAGGAGGAGGAGCGAGATTTGACCCTGGTATGCTATATTACAGCCCTCAGATATGGACATCGGATGATCAGGATCCGATTGAGAGAATAAAGATACAACAAGGAACAGCACTTATTTATCCGCTGTCTTCCATGGGGGCCCATGTATGTGACTGCCCCAATCATTCAACCGGAAGGACGACGCCTTTTGAAACAAGGGGATATGTCGCTCTGGCAGGAACTTTTGGCTATGAACTTGATGTAACAGCAATAAGTGAAAAGAATAAAAAAATGATACCTGCTCAGGTAAGCATGTATCATCGCTATAACAGTATTGTAAGAGACGGTGATTATTATCGTGTAGCTTCATTCCTGGAAAATCACGAATGGGACTGCTGGGAAACCGTGACAAAGGATAAGTCGGAAGCATTGATCACGATAGTTAATGTTATGGCAAGGGTAAACTATAAGGCCAGGCTCGTAAAACTGAAAGGCCTTGATCCCCTGAAAAATTATTCGCTTCGGTATTTTGATATGAATACCGGAGAAGAAGAGGAAAACGAATTAATCCTTCCGGGAGATGCCCTCATGTATGCAGGTATAAATCTGACGGGGAATTACTTCGGAGACTATAAGGCAAGACTTCTCTATATTAAGGCAATCTGATTAAAACAATATCACATCAGTTTTTCATCATAAATGGCGCGGCTTCCACCCACGTATTTGGGACGTCTTCTGGCACAGATTATGTGAGCCTCGCCTATTTTATTTAGAGAAATTCTTAACGGAACAACAACGCTTCTTATATGCATGCCTATCATCGTCCCACCGATGTCTATGCCTGCATCGCCCATTGCGTTTACTGACTCAACTAAAACAGGGTCTTTAAAGCGGTTGTAGCATTCGGTGGCAAATGCGCCTCCTGCATGGTTTGGCTGTGGGATTGCATTCACCTGTTCAAAACCAAAGCGGCGCATGGTTTCTCTTTCTACCACAAGGGCTCTGTTAAGGTGCTCGCAACATTGAGCGGCAGCCAGTATGCCGTGATCTGAAAGAGTGGGAATGATGCCGTCATAAATAGCCTTTGCTGAGTCCATATTTGTGGCTGTCCCTATCCGGCTTCCGAGTACTTCACTTGAAGAACATCCGATAATAAACAGGGAACCTTCCGAAAGCCCTGCTGCATTTATTATTTCACTGACGGCCTGACGGCTTTGTTCGGTAATCTCGTTAAAATTCATTATAAATTATCTCCGTAATTTATTGTAAATGTCACATCGAAAACGCTTCCGGCGTTTCCTCGGTAACAAAATGATGCTACGCATCTTCTATTTTGTCATATCCTGTAATTCGATGCGGCGGAATACCTTAATGAGCCCGCCCTTAAAGCACAGAAGCAGGGAGCCGGCGACACCTAAGAGTCCCTGAGCGATTTCATAAGGAAGTTTTACCATAGCATATTCAAATGTTGAATATACAAATATCTTACCAAGAGTATATCCAACTACCATAATGGCAGCTCCGGTGAGCGTAGCAATGAGACTTACAGTAAAAAAGCTTTTACTGGTAGTCTTTTTCATTTTGCTGACCATGAGAGATATTACTACGGCCTGCAATCCGTGAGTCGCTAAAGAAACAAACATCGGAAGAGGGTAGAAGATCATATCGCCTATAAAGGCTCCTAAACCTCCGACGACAAATGCTCCCAAAGGATCCAGAAGAAGAGCAGCGGTACATATTACCACATCACATAAATATAAATGTCCTCCGGGAACAGGTATACCAAAACTGGACACCGCAATATTAAGGGCCATAAATACTGCGGTTATTGTAATCCAAAGTACTTTATTAACATCTTTTAACCGTCTATTTTCTTGCGATTTAACCACAACAGAACCTCCGTTTCTGATTTTGTTTTCACATACTATATCACGGTTTTGGTATTATGAAAATCACCAGAAGATGAGAAAATTATATAACCAGAAACGAAAGGTATGCTCAGTTGAAAGTGTTACCTCCGATATCGGTATAGCCGTAAGCCATGGTACGTTTTACAGTTGAAAGATAGGGTGTTAAAATCACATCGGATGCTATAAACAGTTCAAATTTAGTGTTTGGATTGGAAAAAGAATTGTTTGTAATTTCGCCCGAAATACCGGCGAATACTGCAACTGCCTTTCCGTCAGTTTCTCCAAGACAGTTATTTATGAGACTGTTGTTGCTTATATGTACCAGGCCGTTTTTTAATTGGATGGCGCTGGCACTGTTATTTTTAATTGTACATCCCGTGATAGTGGTTTCACTGTTCTCACCGTCGACAAATATCCCGTTAGCGCTGTTTTCGGAAATGATACAATCATAAAGTTCAGCCACACAGTTTTCAGCAATATCAACTCCTTTTCCGGTGTTATTTATTACCTGAAGATCTGAAGCATATAAAGTGGCGGATGCCATAAGATTTACGCCTTTGCCTGAACTGAAACTTACCTGTCCGCCTTTAAGACGGGCGGAACTGTCAGCAGCTATATTAATTCCGTTACTTTTACTTCCGGTGACGGTACAATCATTAAGTTCAACAAAACCTCCGTTTCTTACGGAAATTCCGTGTTCTGCTGAATCGGAAATTGTGCTGTTATAAAGAGTAACACCGGAGTTAACTATTGTGATTCCGTTTAGACCGGAGTTATTGATAATGGTTCCGGATCCTCCGGAAACAGAACTGTTATCATAAATTCCCAGCCCGGATTTTGTAGTTGAATTGATTTCATTACGGTTCAAAACGGCATTTGTACTCCCGTCTCTTAAGGCGATACCGTTCTCAAAAGATACATTGTTTGATGATGAGATATAATTGTCATCTATCACAGCATTGCAGGATGAAAGAAGTTTTATGGCATCTTCGGCAAATTTGGTGTTCTCAACGGATATTACATTTTCATGTCTGTTAATGATATTACCGGATATCGTGGAATCATCAATGAAACGCAGATATACACCTGATGAATTACAAGTTATTGTATTGTCCGATATAGCAACATTTTTCATAGGATATTTTTCTGAACCATAGATGAAAACGCCTATTGAGGTGCCGCTGTCAGCTTTATCCTGTGAGATTTCTTTATCAAGGGTGATCGTGTTATCGGATATATTAATCTTGAAATTGTTCTTTGATATCTTCATGGCTTTTACGCCCTTGTTCCTGGTAAGAATTGTTTTCTTAGCTACAGAATCGGTTTTTAACTGGATACCGCAGCAGACATTTTCCATAATATTCATGCTGATGGTCAGATTTGCATAATTATACCCATATACAGCGGCGGCGGAAATATCGTGAATATTATTATCCAGTATCTTAATGTTTTTATGATAGATACCTTCAACCATCATATGCGATCCTATGGCTCTGGGGTATCCGTAAATCTCACAACCGGATATTGTAATCCCGGTACATGGAGAGTCATCATACGGTTCGCCGCAGGGAAGGATGGAATCGGAATGACAGACATCAATCTGTATAGCTTCCTTATCAACATCCCCGGCAGGAGCTTCAAAGCCATATAATGTACAGTTTTTAATTGTACAGTTTTTTACGCCTCCCAATTCAATAAGATGGGTTCCGTAACTGTTACATAAAGTTACATCCAGAATTTTCAGTGTATTTGTATGGGCAAACATGAAGATGGATCCACTGGAGGTCTCGTTATATCGAATAAATTCCGTATCCCAGGTTCCGCCCTGTACCGTTATACGGGAATTATCGGAATATTTACCCTTCGAGCCCTGTTTTGTATGAAGCATATGCAGAATAGGATCCTTGGCTTTCGGATTTTTTCTGATATAGGTGTTTTTATCCAGCTTTAAGTACGTATTGGAACCTATTACCAGAGTTTTGCTGATATAATATTCTCCGGCAGGAACTTTTACAAGTGCCTGTTTCTTTTTTGTACCTGCTTTTGCTGCTTCATCAAGAGCTTTTTGGATAGCATCGGTGGCATCCTGTCCGTCTTTGAGTTTTACGTTAATGGTTTTAGCATAAGAGGCCGCAAAAGCAGCTTTGGGAATGCTGATGCCAATGAAACACAGGGCGATGAATGTTAACAGTAAAAAATATCCGGCTTTTTTCATAGGTTCCTCCTTAAAAATCTGTTATATGATAATTTTAACATACTTATGTTGTTTTTCAAGCAGTACTTTACAAATATGGTAAAATGTAGTAAAATTTTATTTAATCAGGTTAATTTGAAGGAGCAAATATCAGAATCCTTTTCCCTGACTTATTATTTGGAATTTTTTTAGATCAGTTACCGGAGGATTTGTATGATAAAGACAAATTTGATGGCGGAAACCGAGTCGAGAAAGATTATTGACAATCTCGGAAGATTTACTGTGATCGAGTATCTGAGGGATATATCAGTATCTCCCAAGATGGCTCAGGAAGCTTATTTTGCGTCTGAGATGAATGTTCGTAAACGCCAGCTGATAGTTGATATTGATGATAAAGCCGGGGTATATGTTCAGGCAGGCGAGATGCAGATGATGATGGGAGATGTAGAAGCGTCTACGGGAGTTAAAGGAGCAGGAGATTTCTTTAAAAAGCTTGTTAAAAGTACAGTGACAAGCGAGACTATTATAAAACCGCATTATGTTGGTATAGGAAATCTTGTACTGGAGCCTACGTTTTATCACATATTGCTGATCGATCTGAACGATTGGGAGGGAGATGTTGTGATAGAAGACGGCATGTTCCTTGCATGTGAGGATACGGTTGAACTTGACGTGGTTGCCAGAAAAAATGTTTCTTCTCTTATACTTGGAAATGAAGGCATATTTAATACGAGACTTATGGGGGAAGGAATAGTTGCCTTGGAAAGCCCGGTTCCTTCCGACGAGCTTATAGTCGCAGATTTAAAGGAAGATGTAATAAAGATTGATGGAAACATGGCGGTAGCCTGGTCATCGTCTTTAAAGTTTACCGTGGAGAAAACAACAAGTACATTGATAGGTTCATTAGCTTCAGGTGAAGGCTTCGTAAATGTATATTCCGGAACTGGAAGGGTATTGATAGCTCCGGTCAGGGAAAACAAAGGAATAAGGACTCCGAAGGAGTGACAGGTTTAAGAAAGGATGATTATATGGAATCATTAGCTATTATCATAGGACATTCAATTAACGGAATAATTCTGGG
This sequence comes from Lachnospiraceae bacterium, assembly GCA_017542245.1. Lineage (GTDB taxonomy): Bacteria > Bacillota > Clostridia > Lachnospirales > Lachnospiraceae > RUG11977. Next base: position 40,178 of record JAFXXN010000107.1, on the reverse strand, counting down.
ACTTGCTATAATAACAATAGCCGGCTTTGCCTATGTTGTAATGAACATTTCAAAGCTTCAGAATACAATAGACGAAAAGCATAAAAAGAATCGTTCTACGGAGTTTACTCCCGGAGGTATAAAGAAAACACCGGACGCATATACATGGGAGGAAACCTTAGAGTACAAAGAAGAGTTTAACAAAACACAGCTTTTATATTCTACGTTTGGACAGCTTGTTCCGATATTTCCTCTGCTGGGCATACTGGGTACGGTCGCAGGACTTATCCAACAGCTTGATAATATAGAACAGATGCGTGAAGCCCTTGCATTATCAATGTCAACTACGTTTTGGGGATTGATCGCTGCGATAGTTCTTAAATTTGCAGATGCTATACTTGTAAGTAAAACGGTAAATAAAATGGAACTCTATTTTGATAATTTTGAGCAGAATTATCAGATGGCAAGGGATAAGCATATGCTTGATACCAAGGAATAAGTATTAAGAGATTACCGTGATAATGAGGGTACCGCTTATGGGAAAAGAAAAAAAGCAGAAATCCATCGGTAGACTTCTGATAGATCTTACTCCGCTACTGGATGTAATATTTATTGTACTGATAGTTGTTCTGGCCGGACAGGATAATTACAACTCAGAGGCAGATAAAAAATATGCCGAGGCTGAACAATATGTCAATACTGCAGAAGAGAAAATAGCCGATATGGAGGCACAGAATGTCACATATTCTCAGCAGATGAAAGCATATGAGGATATTAACGAGTTTTTTAATGTTATAACGGTATATGCAGGCTATAGCCACGAAAACAGAAAATATCGTACTATATACGTTATGATAAATAACAATGCTCCTGTTGAGATATCACTCAATCCCAGCAGGGAAGAAGAAGCGTGGAGCGAATGCAGAAAAATGATAGATGATGTTATCAGTGAAGACGATAGTCTGCCTGTTATTCTCTCAATTGCAAAAGAAAGAGATGACAAGATGCTCTATAGGGATGAGGAATCAATATTAAAGATATTTAACGATTTCCGTAACAAGTATACAAAAACCAATATTATAATAAAATAAGTGGTTATTTCGGGATTAAAGGCGAATCGGAATTAACGACGAAGGAACACTTACAGAAAGGAGAGATGCCATATGAACAAAACCACGGCCATAATACTGTTGGTACTGCTGGCAGTTCTTCTTATAGGGGTTTTTAAAATACTTTTACCTTCTATAAAACTATATATAGCAAGAATGCCGAAAGGAATATTTGTGCTGCTCTTCCTTGTAATTATCGGCGCTATAGTATATCTTGTCTATTTCCTGATAAATGACAGAACCGGCGGAATTTCGGGCAACGAAAGTACAGAACATGTAAGGACGGCTGCAGAACAGGAAGAACTTGAAATCAAGAAAGAAAATTGTGTTGTTTTACGGGGCGATGAAGTCTGGGTTGAGAATGAGCAGGCAGACAGTAAAACCCTGGATAAATATCTTGACTATCGTGTAGAGAACAACATTACCGTAACTATAGTCGATGACTATTCCACGGTAGCACTATTCCGTGAGATAAAAGCCATCTGTGAGAAAAAAGGCGTAAGGATAAGCATAGAAGATGAAAAATGGCTGGAATAAAAAAGCACTGATCATCAAATGTATATTGCTGACGGTGATATTTACTGCATTTTTACCGTGGAATATGCCTAAGCTGATAAATGCGGACAAACCTTTTATAGATCTGGCAGGCTCTGTAGGCGATTCTATAGGAAATGCAAAAGCTGCATATGAGAAGGCAACCATGGTAGCCGTGCCGACAGACAGTCCGTCTCCTACGGACCAGCCTGTTCCCACTGATGCTCCCGAAGTAACAGATACTCCCGAAATAAAACCTGATAAGACAGAAGTAAGGATTATGGTCGGTGATGAAAACCCGGCGGGGGCAGGAGAAAAGATATCAGTAAACGACTATGATATCGGTTCGGTAGAGAAGCTTGCAGAACTGATCGAAGATCAACAGTATGAAGGAAAAAGCTTTGTAATTGTTGACAATTATGCTGAAACAAAAACATACAGAGCTGTAGCAGAAATACTGGAGGAACACGGAAAAAGCTTTAGCAAAGAGACTGTAGAAGCAAATTGACGGAATTTGATCGGAACAAAGAGGTGAAAGATGAGTATAAAGGGCGTTATGAAAAGATTTCTTCTGATTTTTTCGGCCATTCTTATATTTGTATTCAATACTTCGGTAGTTGCTGCGGAACAAACGGCAAGATTAAAGTATTGCCTGGAGAACGATCATCTGTATATGGTACTGACTCCTGATTTCCTGGGAAGTTACTTCGCCGCAAATAAGAGTGGTTTTAAAGATAAATATGAAGATGCTTATATTGCCATGAACGGAGGAATACAATATTCTTCTTTGTCAGGAGGCAGCAAAAGCATAAAAGTTTTCGGAAATAACACCGGTGTTGAAGTAGATACATCAAAATCATCGGTAAACGGAATGGTCGGACAGCTTAAAATCGGTGACAGAGTTACGGTATATGGCAAGATTGACGTTATCGGAATTACAAGCGGTTCATTTAAGCTGGTCGCTGACTACATTGTCATAAATCCCGAGAAAGAACTTCCACTTTTGGCTTATGTATATTATCCGGATAAGGTATATAAGGAAGAAGAGATTAAAGATCTTGCAAGGGACGGTCATGTGAGTTTTAATCTTCCTTGGGAATGGAAAGATGAATATGTTATGGGAAGGCTCACAAACAATGATGTTAACGGATACCAGTTCTTCCTGAATGCCATATCACCGCAGAATCTGGAATACCCTGAGAATTTTTATATGTTTTATTTTAAATATGAAACATATCTTGACAAGGTAAAGAAGAATCCTGATTCTTTTGATATAAAGGATATTGAAAAACTGATAATAAAAAATATTCTTGGAGTCCTTACGGGAGATTTTAAAGTTGACATATCAACCGTTAAGTTCGGCGGTGATAAGAAATTTGATTATTGCTCGACTGTATATAAGCCTGCCGAAGGCAGGGACTATCGCCTGGAGTTTTTCTTTAAAAACGATTCAACAGGTATAGTATGTATGCTGTATCTATATTATCCGGACGATAATACCAATAACCATATAAGAGATGTGGCCTATGTTATCCATTCTATCAGTAATTGATACAAAAATGTTTTAAAGGCAGCAGTTTCTAAATTACGTGTGAGGCCTGCCATTCCTCAATCTGTTTTTCTATTATTTCCATAAGACGGACTCTTGCTTCTATTGACGCCCATGCAATATGAGGTGTGATGAAGAGTCTGTCTTTGTTTTTTAGTGAGAGAAAAGGACTGTCGGTTTTCATCGGCTCAACTGTAAGGACATCAAGACCGGCCCCGGCGATTATTCCGGTATCAAGAGCTTCACAAAGATCATTTTCGTTTACTATGGGACCTCTTCCTAAGTTAAGGAGAATAGCGGTATTCTTCATTTTCTTTAAAGCGTTGATGTTTATAAGCCCTAACGTATCGTCATTTAACGGAGCATGTATCGAAATAATATCTGAAGTTGTAAGCAGTTCTTCAAAGTCAACTTCTTTTATTTCTTTATCATGGTTCTTGCCGGAGGTAGAATAATACATAGTATTACAACCGAAAACACCGGCGATTTCAGCTACTCTGTGTCCGATTGCGCCCAAACCGATTATACCCCAGGTTTTTCCTTTAAGTTCATGAAAATTCTTTGAAAAATGCGTAAAGAGCCTGTCGCCTGCGTAACTTCCTGATTTAACGTATTCATCATAATATGGAAGATGTTCAAACAGATAAAAAAGAAGAGCAAAAGTATGTTGAGCAACTGTTTCCGTAGAGTAACCGGCTACGTTTCTCCATTCAATACCTCTTTTTGCAAGATAATCCTTATCCAGATTGTTTGTTCCGGTAGCGGTCACGCAGACAAGCTTTAATCTTTTGGCCGTTCCTATGGTATATTCATCTATCCTGGTTTTATTAAGTACGATGATATCAGCATCACGTACCCTATCGGGAACCTCTTCAGGGTCGGAAAAATCATACATTACCACTTCACCGAGCTGGTCAAAACCACTTAGATCAAGATCGTCTCCTATGGTTTTCCTGTCAAGAAAGACTATTTTCATTTTTCTGTCTGCCATGGTAAGCTCTCCTTTTATGAAAAGAAATAAAGAACATTATGATTATAAAATAAATAAGGAATATGTCAAGAAAAAAACAGTAGCATTTTTATTTCAGTAGGTGTATAATAATTCGAAGATTTTATAATCTGTCATTTACGTTGATAAAATACATTTAGAATGGGATACATAAAAAAGATAAGAAAAACAAGAAAGGCGGATCATGAAAAAGAAAATTTCAAAACGCAGGGCGGTCTTCATAATAGTCTGGCTGGTCCTGATCTTTGCCATCCTTGGGCTGATAATTGCTTTGCGTGAACCACCGGGGGAAACGGAAAGCATAAAGGAGGTCATGAAGGACGGAGTTCTTCATGATAAGAATAAAATCAGCCTCTTCGGGGTACTGGATGTGAATCCGGCTCTTATATCGGCATATGTTGTTACAGCTGTTTTACTTGTGGCGGCAGTGCTTATCAGAATAATTGCCATACCCAGATTTAAATTAATTCCCGGGAAATTTCAGGCGGCGATAGAGAAACTCGTTGAGTTTTTTGATGATATGGCCAAAGGGAACAGTCCTCATAAAACAGGATTTATATCAGCATATATCTTTAGTGCCGGAGTTTACGTTTTCTTTGGAACATTGTTTGAACTGTTTGGCGTACAGGCTGTGACTACGGAGGGACATTCTATAGCACTCCCGGCTCCGATAGCGGATATAAATGCAGCGATTGCAATGGGTTTCATGACATATCTGATGATACTTTTTGCAGGAATAATCTGTAATGGCATAAAGGGCGGACTCAAAGTCCTTAAGGATTTTTCGCTTCCCATATCCATGAGCTTCAGACTTTTTGGTGCTTTGCTGAGCGGACTTTTGGTTACGGAACTGGTATACTATTACATTTCACTTAGTTTTGTTTTGCCTGTCATAGTCGGAATCTTATTTACAACATTACATGCTTTGATTCAGACATATGTTCTTGCAACACTGGCTTCCGTATTTTACGGAGAAGCCGTGGAACCTAAGAAGAAAAAAGGGAAATCTTTAGAAAATGAACCGGAACATGTGACAGGGTAAGAAATTACCCGGATTATTATATAAACGTATAGACGATTGGAGAATTATTTATGAGAAACAGAAGATTATTTTCAGGAACATTGGCATTGGCATTTATTGCAGTTTTTAGTTTAATGCTGTTTTTCAGCGGCAATGTCGAGGTACACGCCGAGGGAGAAGAAACAACGGTTGAGGCAACCGGAGCTGACAGTACAGGAGAGAAGGCTATAGCAGCAGGAATAGTTGTAGGATTAGCAGCGGCAGCAGGAGCTTTAGGCATGGGAATAGCTGTAGCAAAGAGTACCGAAAGTATGGCTCGCCAGCCTGAAATAGCCGGAAAGATAAATTCGACCATGATGCTGGGACTTGTATTCATAGAGACCGCTATCATCTATGCATTGATCATAGCAATCCTGATTATTTTCGTACTGTAAACAATTCGAACGAAACAGTTTTATAGCAGTCATGTAGATTTGGAGGAAAGATATGCCGCTTAATATTGATTTTGTGCAGATACTTCTTCATATGCTTAATTTCGTGATACTTGCAGGAGGATTGACTCTTCTGCTTTTTAAGCCTGTAAAAAAGTTTATTGCCGAAAGGCAGAAATATTTTGAGGACCAACAGAAGATAATTAATGAAAAGCATATAGAAAATGAAAATCTGAAGAATGAATATGAAAAGAAGCTGAAAGACGCTGATGAAGAGATAGCTGAGATGAAACAGAAGGCTAAGACGGAGACAGCTGAGACAGCAAAAGAATACATAGATACAGCAAAGGAAAAAGCAGCTGCTATCATAATGGAAGCAGAGGAAGTTGCTGAAGAAAGAAAGATACAGATACTTGATTCCGCTCAGACAGAGATAGGAGAGCTTGTAGTTGAAGCAACTCAGAAACTGCTTACCGAAAGTGCATCGGCTGAAAGGACACATGAGCTATATGATGATTTTCTAAAAAAATCTGTGTCTGCAGATGTATAAATCTGTTAGTTAAAAAGCTTGACAGATCTGATTCTCAAAAGATATATGAGGTATTTTATGAAGTTTGAAGATACTCTTGACGAGAATGAAGAACAAAAAGATCTGCCGTTAAAGGTGGAAATCCGCTGTGTTTATCCTCCGGATGAGGATCAGCAGAAAAGACTTGAAAAGTTCTTCATGGAAAAATATAATGCAGATTCCGTAGAGATCGTTATAAAAAAAGATCCTTCGGCTGTGGATGGTTTTAATATATTTGTTGGTGACGACAACTATGACTGGACAACACTTGGCAGGATCAGACAACTGAGAAAATCTATCCAGAAACTTCCGAAAGAGAATGAATTTAAGAACATAATATCTCTTATAAAAGATGATATAGAAGGTTTTGAACTGGATACGGGATATCAGCAGGTAGGAGAGGTTGTAACAGTCGGAGACGGCATAGCGGTTATAAACGGGCTTCGGGAAGCAGCATATGGAGAGATAGTGCTTTTTGACAGCGGCGTAAAGGGCATGGTTCAGGATATCAGGACTGATGGGACTACCGGTATAATTCTGTTTGCAGATGCATCTGATATCACGGAAGGCTCAAGAGTTGTGAGGACCGGTCGTACTGCAGGTATTCCCATAAGCACCAGAATACTTGGAAGAATGATAGACCCGTTAGGTAAACCGATAGATGGAGGACCGCCTATCGGTGCGAAAAAATACTATCCGATAGAGAAACCCGCACCGGGGATTATTGACAGAAAATCAGTCTGTACTCCTATGGAAACAGGAATCCTCACAATAGATTCTATGTTCCCGATAGGGCGTGGACAAAGAGAACTTATTATAGGAGATCGACAGACAGGAAAGACATCGGTAGCAATAGATACTATCCTGAATCAGAAAGGAAAAGATGTAGTCTGCGTCTATGTGGCAATAAGCCAGAAAGCCAGCTCGGTTGCGAAAGTTGTAAATATTCTGAAAAAGAACGGCGCCATGGATTATACCGTTATCGTTTCATCACCGGCAAGTGATGCCGCTTCGCTTCAGTACATTGCTCCTTATTCGGGGTGTGCGGTTGCCGAGTATTTTATGAATCATGGACGGGATACACTGATAATTTATGATGATCTTTCAAAACATGCGGTAGCTTACAGAACTATAAGCCTTTTACTGGAGAGGGCTCCGGGAAGAGAGGCTTATCCCGGAGACGTTTTCTATCTGCATTCAAGACTTTTGGAACGATCAGCCCAGCTTTCGGATGAAAAAGGCGGCGGAAGCATGACTGCACTTCCTATAGTTGAAACTCAGGCAGGAGATGTTTCGGCATATATTCCCACAAATATTATATCTATTACTGACGGACAGATCTTTCTTGACAGTGAGCTGTTCTATTCCGGACAGAGACCGGCTGTGAATGTAGGTCTTTCGGTATCCCGTGTAGGCGGAGCAGCTCAGACAAACGTAATGAAGAAATCAGTCGGAAGCATAAGACTTGATCTTGCTCAATACCGTGAGATGCAGGTATTTTCTCAGTTTGGAAGTGACCTGGATGAACAAACCCTAAAACAGTTGAAATATGGTGCAGGATTGATGCAGTTACTGAAACAGCCTAATCAGACGCCTCTGTCGCTACACGAACAGGTGATACTTCTTTTGTGTGCCAGAGAAAAAATGTTTATCAATATCCCGGTAAAGGACATACCTGCCGTAAAAAACGAATTACTTAAGTGGTTTGATGAGACCAACGCAAACCTTTGTATGAGTATAGAACATAAAAAAGTTTATTCTGATAAAATGAAAAAGAAAGTTCTGACTGCTGCAAAGGAATTCTTTAAGAAATATAACAAAACGGAAAAAAACAAATAGTATACTTTTACTGTTTAAAGAAAATATGAGTTTATAACCTGAGGATTTATATATGTCAGACGCTGCTGAAATAAAAACAAGAATAAACAGTATTTCGGAAACGAAGAAAGTTACCGATGCCATGTATATGATATCCTCCGTTAAGATGCGGAAAGCAAAGCGAGAGATAGAAAAAACTGCTCCATATTTTATTGCACTGCGTGAAGAGATAGGAGAACTGCTTCACTATATACCTGAGAATAAAAACAGGTATTTTCAGATACTTGATAATGATGGTATAGTAGGCAGGGCACTTCTTTTGATCACTTCGGATAAGGGATTAAGCGGAAGCTACAATCATACAGCGATAAAAGCTGCAGAGAAACTGCTTACTGAGCATGATGACATGATAGTGTTTCCTATTGGAGAATATGGGAAGAACTATTTCGGTAACGGAAAATTCCGTGTGGCTGAGAACTTTAATTATACTGCCGCGTTTCCTACTATCTGGAAGGCAAGAAAGATATGTGCCGACCTTTTGGAATACTATAATAACGATCTTGTTGATGAGATTGATATTATATACACTCATTATATGACAGGAAAACCGGAAGAATGTAAGAGTGTAAGTCTTCTGCCGTTAAATGCAAGTCAATACTATGACTCAAATGATTTCGAGATACCTTTCGGAAAAGAGTATCATCCTGATCCGGCTTCTGTATTGGACGGTATAGTTCCGAGTCTTATCACAGGATTTATATACAGTGTACTGGTTGAAAGTTACTGCAGTGAACAGAATGCACGTATGGCTGCGATGAATACTGCCGGAAATAATGCCGAGGATATGCTGAAAAAGCTTAGGCAGGAATATAACAGGATACGTCAGACTGCCATTACAAGAGAAATGACGGAACTTACATCCGGAACAAGGGCATTGAGGAAAAAACAGAAAAAGTCATAAAGTAAAAGAACAGGAGATCAGGTAACTATGGCAATCTCAGTTTCAGAAAATAAAAGTACGGAAAAGACGAATACAGAATCAACATTGTTGAAAAAAGGAACTGTTCAGGGTGTAAACGGACCGGTTGTTGATGTCGCTTTTAAAAAAGGTGAACTTCCTAAGCTTAAGGAAGAGCTTTATGTTATTGTTGATTCAGAAAAAAAATATATGGAAGTTGCTCAGCATATAAGCGGAGGTTTGGTACGATGCATTATGCTTGGCCCCAGCGAAGGACTTCACAGAGATTTGGAATGCATTGCTACCGGAGCGCCTGTTTCGGTACCGGTAGGAGAAGCTGTTCTTGGGCGTTTGTTTGATGCATTGGGAAACGTAATTGACGGCAAGGAAGAATTACCGGAAACAGTTCACAGAGAAAGCATATATCGTGCTGCGCCTACCTATGCCGAGAGAAAAAATGCCGAGGAAATCCTTGAAACCGGCATAAAGGTTATAGATCTTCTTGCACCGTATGCAAAAGGCGGAAAAATAGGTCTTTTTGGAGGTGCAGGTGTCGGTAAAACAGTTCTGATACAGGAACTGATTCATAATATCGCTACAGAACATGGAGGATATTCAGTATTTACCGGAGTCGGTGAAAGAAGCCGTGAAGGCAACGATCTTTGGACTGAAATGCAGGAAAGCGGTGTTATAAATAAAACTGCACTTGTTTTCGGACAGATGAATGAGGCCCCCGGAGTTCGTATGAGAGTATCGCTTACCGGTCTTAGAATGGCAGAATATTTCAGGGACAATGCCCATAAAGATGTACTGTTGTTTATTGATAATATATTCCGATTCATTCAAGCAGGAAGTGAGGTATCAACTCTTTTGGGAAGAATGCCTTCTGCGGTAGGATATCAGCCGACTTTGGCCAATGAACTTGGAGAGCTTGAAGAGAGGATTGCTTCAACACAGAGCGGTTCTGTAACATCCGTGCAGGCGGTTTATGTACCTGCTGATGACCTGACCGATCCGGCTCCGGCAACTACATTTGCCCATCTTGATGCAACAACCGTTTTAAGCCGTAAGATTGCAGAGATAGGTATTTATCCTGCGGTTGATCCGCTTGAGTCATCTTCAAGACTTCTTGAGCCTGAAAATGTAGGTGAAGAGCATTATACAACAGCAAGACGCGTGCAGGAGACTTTGCAGCATTATAAAGAGCTTCAGGATATTATTGCCATTCTGGGAATGGATGAACTGAGTGATGAAGATAAGATTACGGTATACAGAGCCAGAAAGATTCAGCGTTTTCTTTCACAGCCTTTCAGTGTTGCGGAGAAATTTACGGGAGTGACAGGAATATACGTTCCGTTAAATGAAACTATCCGTGGATTTAAAGCCATTCTTGACGGTGAGCTTGATGACTGTCCGGAGGCAGCTTTCTTTAATGTTGGTACTATAGAAGATGTCAGAAAGAAGGCTGCGGAACTGGCCTCGGAACCGAACTGAATTGCCTGTGAAATGAAGAATTGATTATTATAATTATTAAGAGATGTGAAAAGGGAGGATGATAAATCATGAATACGTTCCATTTGGAAATACTGTCTCCGGAACGTCCGTTCTATAAAGGAGACTGCGTATCGGTTGTCCTTCCTATAAGTGACGGTATGATAGGAGTTATGGCAAATCATCCTGCAATGACAGCAGTTTTAGGAGACGGGACGGTTAATTTCACATTGCCGAGCGGAGAAAAGAAAACATGCATAATATCCAAAGGTATGTTTGATATTTCAAAAAATGATGCCAGACTTTTATGCGAATCAGCTATAGATCCCGATGAATGGGATTCTGAGATGGAGCGCAGAAGAGAATATGAAGAGAGGATAGAGGAAGAGGAAAGAAAAGCAAGGGTTGATTTTATGAAAACTCAGATAGCTATCGCAAAAGCAGTTAATACTTTAAAACCGAACAACAGAAATCAGTCTGCAGCAAAGAGAGTTGATATCTGAAGCCTGAAATTCCAGACGATATACCCGGGAGTTATCCCGGGTTTTTGTTTATTTTTTTACACTTTAATACATTGATTTTCAAGATAATTATACTATCATTATTTTGACATGATTCTGCAATCCGGGTCCGGTTTTATACTTATATGATATATTTGGGAGGATAAAATGAAATACGTACTTGATTTTGATGCTTACAAGAATACAGCTATTGATACTATTACTGAAGGGCAGATACTCTTAAAAAATGATAATGAAGTTCTTCCTGTAAAAAAAGATTTTATGGTTTCTGTATTTGGAAGAATGCAGTTTCATTATTATAAGAGCGGACTGGGTTCCGGAGGTATGGTAAATGTTAAAAAGGTTACCGGTATTCTTGAAGCATTGGAAGAGAGAAGCGATATAAAAATCTATGAACCATTGAAGAAGACTTATCTGGAATGGGACAACGAAAATCCTCTTGAAACAGGATGCGGCTGGGGTGCAGATCCTTGGTCACAAAAAGAAATGGACATATGTGAAAAGGATGTTCAGGATGCGGCAGCAAATTCCGACATGGCTATTGTTATTATAGCAAGAACAGCCGGGGAAGATCAGGATAATGTTGATAAAGAAGGAGCATTCAGGCTCTACAGCGAGGAACTTTCCACCTTGAAGAAAGTCCGTAAAGCCTTTGACAAGATGGCTGTAGTTTTAAACATCGGAAATATTATCGATTTTTCCTTTATAGATGAAGTATCTCCGGACGCAGTACTCATTGCATGGCAGGGAGGAATGGAAGGAGGATATGGCACTGCAAAGGTGTTGATGGGAGACGTCACTCCTTCAGGGCATCTTCCTGTTTCTGTTGCTTATGAACTCGAAGATTATCCTTCATCGTGTACTTTCGGAAGAACGAAAGATCTGTTTTACGAAGAGGACATATATGTCGGATACAGATATTTTGAAACTGCGGCAAAGGATAAGGTGCAGTTTCCGTTCGGGTACGGACTTTCATATACCGAATTCAGCATTGAACCGGTAGATATTAAGGTAGAGATCACCTGCAAAAATGTTTCTATAAGACAGGTTGTTGAAGTTACCAATATAGGTAATTATCCGGGAAAAGAAGTTGTGATGCAGTTCGTTTCCGCACCTATGGGAAAACTTGGAAAACCTTCAAGAGTTTTGACGGCTTTTACGAAAACGGAAATATTGAAACCCGGGGAAAAACAGACAGTTACTCTTAATTGTGAAGATAAGAATTTTGCTTCTTTTGATGACGCGGGAGCTTTAGGATTCGGAACGGCATGGGTATTGGAAAAGGGCGGATATTCAGTTCTTGCCGGTGAAAATGTAAGAAAAACAGTTTATTCAGGAAGCTTTGTTGTTGAGAAGAACATTTGTCTGGAAAAACTGGAGAGCGCAATGGCTCCGGTAAGAAGTTTTGACAGGATGAAGGCAGTTGTATGTGATATGCCGGATGACATCCCATTTATGATAAAAGAAAAAGTACCTGTACGTAAGATATCACAAAGCGAAAAAAGGGATAGCAGACTTCCGGAAGAACTGAAAATGACAGGAGATAAGGGATATAAGCTTATTGATGTAAAGAACGGTAAAGTATCCATGGATGATTTTATCGCACAGTTAACCGAAGATGAGCTTATATCTATAGTAAGGGGCGAAGGAATGGGAAGCCCCAAGGTAACGCCGGGTACTGCTGCGGCTTACGGCGGAGTTAGTGATAGTCTGGCAGAGAAAGGAATTCCGGCATGCTGCTGTGATGACGGTCCTTCGGGAATGCGTCTTGATACCGGAGCCAGGGCATTTTCACTTCCAAACGGATTTCTTATTGCATCTACATTTAATACTGAACTGGTGGAATCCCTTTATGAATTTACATCGGTTGAAATGGTAAATAATAATGTGGATAACCTTTTGGGACCGGGTATGAATATTCACAGACATCCCCTCAACGGAAGAAATTTTGAATATTTTTCAGAAGATCCTCTGGTGACCGGCAGTATGGCTTCAGCAATACTTAAGGGGTTACATTATGCAGGTGTTACCGGAACGGTTAAGCATTTTGCGGGAAACAATCAGGAAACCAAGAGGCACTTTATAGATTCAGTCATTTCCGAACGTGCGTTAAGAGAGATATATTTAAAAGCATTCGAAATGGTTGTAAAAGAGGGTGTTGCCGATTCGTTTATGACCACTTACGGAAGTTTAAACGGTACTTGGACATCAAGCTGCTATGATCTGAATACAACAATCCTCCGTGAACAGTGGGGATTTAAAGGAATAGTAATGACCGACTGGTGGGCTATGACCAGTGAAGAAGGCGGAGAGGGAGAAAAGAATAATTTTGCCGCAATGGTACGAGCTCAGAATGATCTTTATATGGTATGTCCGGATTCGTCACTGAACAAGCATGGAGATAATCTTAAGGAAGCATTGGATTGTGGGAAACTGACAATTGCAGAACTTCAGAGAAGTGCCGCAAATATATGTGGTCAGGCAATGAACATGTACGCTTTCGAGAGACTTAACGGAAATAAGGCGGAGATAGAACTTGAAGACCCTGACGAAAACTTTAAAGATGAGAATGAAGATCTTGATTTCGTTGCCGTCGGACTTGATCATACCTGTGATCTGAGCAAAGAAGTATTTACTGCCGGTACATCGTATTCTATCGGACTTGATTTTGAGACGATGGGAATGTGCAAGATAGCAATAACCGCATCGTCGGATCTTGGGGAACTGGCTCAGCTTCCGGTAACGCTCTTCTATATGGGTAAAGTATACGGAGTATATACATTTAATGGTACAGGAGGAAAAGCGGTTACATTGGACAGAGAAATCTTTGTTCATTCAAGACATGCTGTATTCAAGATATTTACCCCAGTAAACGGATTAAAGATTGAGAGTGTAAGATTTACATTTATATGATAATATAACAAAATTGAAGATATCCCCCACCTCTTAGCGTAGCGAAGGTGGGGGATATCTTCGCTTCAGGCGGGGGTCAAGCCCTGACTGAAATGAGATGCGGAGCATTGAAAAAAATATTGTCAGAACAGAATGAGATATGGTATAATGTGTAACGGATTTTTTATTATTTCGGAGAGGTAAATGAAATTATGAAAAGAAAAATACTGGTGACAATCCTTAGTATGCTGCTTTTAGTACTTATTCTGCCATGCTGTGCGAGAGTATCCGCAAAGGGAAAAAACAAGGATAACAGTGAAAAAGTAAATGATACAGAAGAGGAAGAAGCTGTAACTGAAAGTGAAGCTGCAGAAGAAAGTGTTCCTGAAGAAAAGATAGAACTTAACCACACAGTGAAAGTAATGTATATAGATAAAACCTTTAGACTTAAGCTCATGGGAACTGACAAAGAAGTAATCTGGTCATCTTCTGATGAGAACATAGCTGTTGTTGAAAGAGGAAAAGTAACAGGAGTCGGAGAAGGTTTTGCTTATATCTATGCTTTATGTGACGGAGAAACATACAGCTGTCATGTAAAAGTCAAGAAACCGGAATTATCTGAAACAAAGAAAAAAATAAGGGTTAATAACAGTTTTAACCTAACAGTAAAAGGAACAAAAGTAATATCATATAAATCTTCCTCAAAAAAGATAGCTTCAGTTTCAGCTGACGGTGTAGTAACCGCAAAGAGAAAAGGAAATGCGGTTATTTCCTGCGAGTGTGAAAACGGAATTACGTATACATGTGAGGTTGAAGTATACGAGAATATACTCGATATAGAAAATCCCAAGTTTGAGGATCTTGCACCGACAACAAAAATGAGTTTTGAAGAACTGGTAGGTGATAACGGGATATATGACGAACTCGTGGCAATGCCGGAACCGGGGACTTACAAACTTGTTGTAGATCTTTATCACAAAGTAGTTATGGCTTATACTAAAGATGAAAACGGAAAATACGTACGTCCTGTAAGGTATATGCTGTGCGGAGTCGGGGCATCAGCCACACCAACACCGACAGGAACCTTTAAAATGGAAAATTACAGATTAAGATATGAACGTTTTAACGGAACAAACTGTTATGGACAGTACTGGAGCATACTGACGGGAAGGATTTATTTCCATTCCATTCTGTATAATTCATTTGATGCAAAAGACTATACAGTCACATCTTACGATAATTTAGGAAAAGCCGTATCACATGGCTGCATCAGACTCACGGTTCCGGACGCAAGATGGATATACTATAATGTCGCACCCGGTACTGAAGTTGTTGTAAGAAAAGGTTCGGCTGACGATAAAGAAACTGCAGCTATACGCAAGCAGTTAAACCTGGTAAAACGCCCTTCAAATCGTCCGAATCTGGTAAAAGGCAAGATACCGGATACTGATAACTGGACTATAGAAGAAGTAGCACATGAAGTTGAGTTTATTCAGGGATCTCAGAATGGAGGAGAAGCAGCCGGCTGAGGTGACATTGATAATTTAGGAAAGAGTACCGGAAGATATGTTATCAGAGATAAACGATTATATTTCATATATACCAAGCTGTGAAGATCCGATATCCGGAGATGTAGGTGTTATAAAGGGAGAAAAAACTACATATCTATATGATGTGGGAAGCACGTATGAATGCCTTGATTTTTTATATTCTCTTAAAGGAAAAATGCAGATAATCATATCGCATTTTCATGCCGATCATACATGGTGGCTTACAAAGCACAGAAAAGGAGATAAGGGTCTTAAAGAAGGGGATGAGATAAGCCTGACTTATGAAAGACCGGAATTTGAAAAACTTTTCATAGGAAAAGGCGGAGAAAAATATCTGAAAGATGGAATAATTGTAAGAGAAAAAACTGTAATAAATGATAGAACTCCTTCAGGACTGCCTTTGAAACTTGAGATAATTCCTATGCCATCTTCTCACACTAAAGATGCCCTTGCGTTATCGGTGAATGATGAGTACCTTTTTATGGGAGATTCAACATATTGCGCATATGTAGAAAAAGGTGAAACAGGTGAAAGATGGGCAGAGTATAATGTCCAGAAATTAAAAGAACAGATAGATTTATTAAAAAACTTAAAACCGGAGAATTGTATTTTGAGTCATGAAAAGCATATTGTCAGACCCAAAAAGGTCGTCATAAGACAATTAGAGGCTCTCTATGGAAAAAGAGAGCCCGGGAATAATTTTATAAAGATACAATGAATTTACCTGAAGGATATGGAATCGTCAAGTTTCCCATCCGCTATGGTCTTATCAACCCAGAGCTTCAGGGTTTCTATCGAAACGGAAATCCTGTCGAGCTGGTTTTTTATGTTATTGAAATCTTTTATCTCATCCTCTGTAATTTCACCATCGGCAGTAATCTCGATAAGACGATCTTTTTCTTTGTTCATGGCGTTAAGAGAAGCAATCATCTCCAGTATAATTTGAGAAAGATTCTGAAGTTTTAACTCAGTAACATGTGTCTGGCCTATAGGACACTCCCGTGCACAGAAATAGTTACATAATTCGGGAGCTTTATAACATTCGGCCATGGCAATTATCTCATCCGGATGAGGAAGAGACTTTCCGCTTTCTATTTTTTCAATTCTGTCGTCAGAGATGAAGACCATACCTTCACTTGCACGCTGTCTGGTAAAATCGCATTTCTCACGACAGATCTGATAGATATTCTTATTTTCCTTTATTGATTTCTTACCCATTACATAATCCTCCGCCGTTCTGCTAACTGTCTTATGACTTTTTTACATCCTTATCATTATATAAGATTGGGGAAATAATTACAAGTCTTTTGTTGATTCGCTTAAAAAATCTGATAATTATGTTAAAGGATGTGATTTAGTATAACAAAATAGAAGATATCCCCCACCTCTTAGCGTAGCGAAGGTGGGGGGAGATCTTCGTTTCAGGCGGGGTTCAAGCCCCGACTGAAACGAGATGCGGAGCATCGTTTTGTTACCGAGGAAACGCAGAAGGCGTTTTCGAGGTGACATTGACATATTTGATTTGGAAAATATAAAAAAAATATAAAAAATCATTGATAATAAAGAAGAATTGTATTATAATAAACCCATGATATCCGCATGGGGTTATATATTTATATGCGGAAAAGATAAGGAGGAGAATATGGGAAAATTTATCATCAAAAAGACAAACACAGGTATCAAGTTTGATCTGAAAGCAACCAATGGCCAGGTTATTGCAACATCTCAGGTATACAAGGACAAGGCTTATTGTGTAAACGGTATTGAGAGCGTTAAAAAGAACGCACCCGGAGCAAATATTGAGGATCAGACCGTAGAAGGCTTCAAAACAGAAAAGTGCCCCAAGTTTGAAATTTATGCCGACAAGTCAGGCGAATTCAGGTTCCGCCTGAAGGCTACAAATGGTCAGATTATTGCTATAGGCGAGGGCTATACAACTTTGAAGAACTGTGTTAACGGTGTCGAGAGTGTAAAGAAGAATGCACCTGACGCAACAGTTGAGGAAGTATAAAAGAATAACTATTTATTGGAAAGTGTGAAAAAATGATTAAAGAATTCAAAAAATTTATTATGCGCGGCAACATGATAGACTTAGCAGTCGGTATGATCATTGGTGCTGCATTCAACAATATCGTAACATCTTTGGTAAATGACATTTTCATGCCTTTACTGGCAGCTGTCATCGGAAAACCGGATTTCTCAGACCTGTTCATAGTACTCAGTGGCGAAGGCACTGCCAATACTTTGGCAGAGGCTCAGGAGTTAGGTCTTACCACTCTTAACTATGGTAGCTTCATTACCGCTATTATTAATTTCTTATTAATGGCTATCGTTGTATTCCTTATCGTAAAGGGTATGAACAAGCTCGCAGAAGGCGGCAAGAAGCTCTCCAAGAAGGAAGAGAAGAAGGCAGAGCCTACAACAAAGACCTGTCCTTTCTGCCAGTCCGAGATCAGCATCAAGGCTACCAGATGTCCTCATTGTACATCAGAACTGAAAAAATAATAAGAACTATCACTAAATACGGAAATTCGGGACCTAAAAGCTCCCGAATTTTTTTTCTTGATTTTTTGAAAATGTCTGATAGAATATAACAAAACAGAAGATGCTGAGCATCGTTTTGTTACCGAGGAAACTCAGAAGGCGTTTTCGAGGTGACATTGACCAGGACAAAATGTCAGGGCTTTGCTGTCGGCTTACTTCCGGCCAAAGCTTAAAACTTTGATCTGAAGTATGGGAGATTCAAAGGTTGACAGCCTGTGAATATAGAAAGGAAACTTTGTAACAATGAGTATAAAAGAAGAAATACAAAGAAGAAAGACATTTGCGATAATATCCCACCCCGATGCAGGCAAAACAACTCTTACCGAAAAACTGCTGCTTTATGGCGGAGCAATAAATCTTGCCGGATCAGTAAAGGCTAAGAAGACTGCAAAACATGCGGTATCGGATTGGATGGAAATAGAGAAAGAAAGAGGTATTTCTGTAACATCTTCTGTTATGCAGTTCAATTATGACGGTTACTGTATCAATATTCTGGATACTCCCGGACACCAGGATTTCTCTGAAGATACATATAGAACGCTAATGGCTGCGGACTCTGCGGTAATGGTCATAGACGGATCTAAAGGTGTTGAGGCACAGACTATCAAACTGTTTAAAGTATGTGTAATGCGTCATATTCCTATATTTACATTTATTAATAAGATGGATCGTGAAGCAAAGGATACCTATGAGCTTTTAGATGAAATAGAGAGCGTTCTGGGTATCAGAACCTGTCCTATGGATTGGCCGATCGGATCCGGTAAGGAATTTCAAGGCGTGTTTGACAGGCAGACGGGAAGGATCAACAGATATTTTGCCACAACATACGGAATGAAAGAAGTAGAGTCTGTTTCGGCTGTTATCGGAGATCCTTCGTTAGATGATATCATCGGAAAAAAAGCTCATGAAAAGTTAAAAGATGAGATAGAGCTTGTAGAGGGAGCAACCGATGAATTTGATCTTGAAAAAGTACAGAAAGGATTGCTGACTCCTGTATTTTTCGGGTCTGCGCTTAATAATTTCGGTGTTGAGAATTTCCTGAAATACTTTTTGAAACTTGCACCTACTCCGTTGCCGCGAGTAGCACAGGGAGAAGTGATAGATCCTCTTAATACCGATTTCTCCGCGTTTGTATTTAAGATACAGGCCAATATGAACAAAGCTCATCGAGACAGAATCGCGTTTATGAGGATATGCTCGGGTAAGTTTGATGCTGAAGCGGAAGTCTTCCACGTACAGGGAGCAAGAAAGCTTCGTCTTTCACAGCCCCAACAGCTTATGGCATCAGAGAGAAAGATTCTTTCTGAAGCATACGCAGGTGACATAATAGGCGTGTTTGACCCGGGTATTTTCTCGATAGGAGATACAGTATGCGCTCCCGGACTCAAGTTTAGTTACGAAGGAATACCTACATTTGCTCCGGAGCATTTTGCGAAGATAAGACAGGTTGACACCATGAAACGTAAACAGTTCTTAAAGGGGGTTACTCAGATAGCCCAGGAAGGTGCCATCCAGATATTCCAGGAGTTTAACTCGGGTATGGAAGAGATAATAGTCGGCGTAGTCGGTGTTCTGCAATTTGATGTAATGAAATTCAGGATGGAGTCGGAATACGGTGTTGAAATAAAAATGGAAACTCTGCCTTATGAATATATCCGCTGGGTAACAGATACTCCTGCTCCGCTTACAGAACTTAACCTTACATCCGATACTAAGCGTGTAAAAGATATGAAGGGAAATCCGCTTCTTTTATTCGCACATGAATGGAGCATTAGGACCGTTATGGAAAGAAATAAGGGACTGGAGCTTGCTGAATTTTCCAAGAATTAAGAAGAATGTTAAAGTAAAAAAAGAATGACGTGTAATGTTTTTTAGGTTTTTAGACTTTTATAGTATACCTGAATTCTGTAATTAAAATAGTCCCGTATGAATCTTTATATGGGACTATTTTTAATTTATCCGGACTTTACAATCCTTTAATTTGACAAATCTTAAACAATGTGATAAGATACAATCGAATATATTTGTAATAAGTTTGTAACATTTAAAAGATAACTATATAAGGAGATTTGAAAATGGAATCATTAAAGCCTGTAAAAGAAGGCAAAGTACGCGAGATTTATGACAACGGTGACACTCTTATCATGGTGGCTACGGACAGAATCAGTTGTTTTGATGTAATACTGAATAACATTGTTACAAAGAAGGGAACTGTTCTTACACAGATGAGCAAGTTCTGGTTCGACATGACCAAGGACATTATCCCGAACCACATGATATCCGTAGATGTAAATGATATGCCTGAATATTTCAGACAGCCGGCCTTTGAAGGCAAAAGCATGCTCTGTAAAAAGCTTAATATGCTTCCAGTAGAATGTATTGTCAGAGGCTATATTACCGGAAGCGGATGGGCGAGCTATCAGAAGACCGGTGAAGTATGCGGAATTAAACTTCCGAAAGGATTAAAGGAATCCGATAAGCTTCCTGAACCTATCTATACTCCTTCGACAAAAGCAGAAATCGGTGATCATGATGAAAATATCAGCTTTGAACAGAGTGTAGATTATCTGGAAGCACGTTTCCCCGGAAAAGGAAGGGAATATGCAGAAAAGCTCAGAGACTGTACCATTGCACTTTATAAGAAATGTGCTGATTATGCTCTTTCTAAGGGAATTATCATCGCTGATACCAAGTTTGAATTCGGTCTTGATGAGAATGGTGAGATTGTTGTAGGTGATGAAATGCTTACTCCGGACAGTTCACGCTTCTGGCCTTTAGACGGTTATGAGCCGGGACATTCCCAGCCGTCTTTTGACAAACAGTTTGCGAGGGATTGGCTTAAGAGTAACGAAGGACACAACTGGACACTTCCACAGGAGATTGTGGATAAGACCATAGAAAAGTACCTTGAAGGATTTAAAAAGCTTACCGGTATGGAGCTTTAATTGATTTCAGAGGGCTTTTATAAGGAGTGATTTGAATGAAAAATGGCGGAAATAATTCCAAGGTCATTATAGCCATAGTGCTGCTGATTATTGTCGGAGCACTTGGAGGATTGATAGCCTTTTCAAAACTCAATCCAAGTAACGACGGCGGAATTGATCTGAAAGGAAAAACTGTTGCAGTTTCCGGATCTGACGGTGAACTGGTATTGATAGATAAAGACGGAACGGTTGAAAATGTTCCTCAGAATGCAGTTGTACCGGGAATTAACAAGTTTGAGATTGATGCTATTTCTGACATCCTTAAAGATTATGAAGAAGGTCAGAAAAATGCTGATTCGGAAAATGTAACGGATGCTGATGTAGTATCTGATAATTCTTCTAATAATGGTTCGGCTTCGGATGCAGGTTCTCCGGAGCAGGGCAGTGAGAACAATGAAAAAACTGAAGATGGTTCAGGAGAAAAGTCACAGGAAGAAAGAATAGAACAGATACTTGAGAATTCTATGAATAATTCTCAGCTGTCAATGGCTTATTATGAGAATCGTCAGAAATATCTTGAAATGCTTGGCTATAAGAACAAGAACGATGAGACTTATGCAGAACAGAGCATTGACGGAGGAAATGCTGACGGAACGGAAAATGCTGACGGTACAGGAGAAGAACCGCTCACATTCCTGTCAGTTTATTATCTTGGAACCGATGACAAGAGTGTAGCAGCCATCCAGGAACGTCTGATGCAGCTCGGATTTATGGAGTTCGCTGAGCCTACAGAGCATTACGGACCCATAACTCTTGAGGCTGTTAAGCTTTTCCAGCGACAGAATGATCTAAAACAGGACGGCATCATAGGTGAACAGACTATAGGCATTTTGTTTGACGAAAATGCTAAATCATACCTCCTTAAGAAGGATATGGACGGTGAAGATATCAGACGTGTACAGCAGCGTTTATACGAATTAGGTTACCTTGCTACCAAAGATCTGATTACCGGACATTTCGGAGATGTTACAGATGCAGCAGTTAAATCATTACAGACTGCTAACGGTCTTACTCCGGATGGTAAGATAGGTGTTATGACCAATGAGCTTCTGTATAGCGAAAATGTAAAGGCTAATATAGTTTCCTTCGGAGAAAAGAGTGATGTTATCCTTGAGTGTCAGAAACGCTTGAAAGAGTTGGGATACCTGACCACGACACCTGATGGATTCTACGGAGACGATACATTGGCAGCTGTTAAGCTTTTCCAGTCGAGAAATGACTGTATTGTTGACGGCTACCTTGGACCTTCAACCAGAGCAATTCTTATCAGTGGCGACGCTAAACCTAACGGTCTGGTAATAGGTGATAATAACGAAACGGTAAGACAGGTTCAGAAATATCTGATCAAGTACGGATACCTTGCTAGCGGAAGTGATACCGGATATTTCGGTGATCTTACTGAAGCAGCCGTTAAGAAATTCCAGGAAAGAAATGGTCTTACTGCAGACGGTAATGTCGGACAGAAGACTATGAGTGTGCTGACAAGCGGAAATGCTGTAAAAGCAGGTTCCGGCAGCGGAAGCGGCAGTGGAAGCGGCAGTGGAAGTGGCAGCGGAAGCGGAAGCGGTAGCGGAAGTGGCAGCGGATATGATCCCGGAAAAGTTGTTTCATACAGCTGTTCACCGGATGATCTGATCAAAGTTGCAAAGTCAAAACTTGGATGTAAGTATGTATGGGGAAGCAAAGGACCCAATACATTCGACTGTTCAGGTTTCGTTTACTGGTGTCTGAATC
Organism: Lachnospiraceae bacterium; assembly: GCA_017542245.1. Taxonomy (GTDB): domain Bacteria; phylum Bacillota; class Clostridia; order Lachnospirales; family Lachnospiraceae; genus RUG11977. The sequence goes on along the minus strand of JAFXXN010000107.1, from coordinate 17,486 downwards.
AGATAGGAGTTAAACAGAGTTATATTACTTCTTATGGCTGGAGAACAGTGAATAAATATAAGAAGATCACTGAATTCTCAAAGATAAAGAAGGGTGATATCATCGTTGTTTATGGTCATGTAGGAATTGCTGCCGGAAACGGTGAGGTTATTGATGCTTCATCAAGTAATGGCAAGATAGTTCACAGAACCATGGGTGACTGGTGGAAGAGAAACTTTATCTGCGCATGGCGTATCTTTGACTGAAAATGAATTAGTACGATAAAAGCTGATAACAGCGGGCTGCATTTTTGCAGTCTGTCGGAGGCTGATTAGAAAAAGGTTGCAGCTTTGCACGGAATGAGTGCCGGGCTGCATTTTGTTTATTTACGTGTATTTATACTTAAAAAGATAAGTTGACTGACGGAAGTCCGGAGATATAATTATATAAAAGATAAGGAGGCAGGGACTGTCAAGAAAATGTTAATAGGACAGTGCCGATGATATATGAAGATTTATAATACACTGACGAAAAAAGTCGAGGAATTTGTTCCAAATGTTGAAGGAAAGGTATCTATGTATACCTGCGGGCCTACGGTTTATCATTTTGCACATATTGGAAACCTTCGTAGCTATATCTGTGAGGACGTCCTTGAAAAAACATTGAGATATCTGGGATATGATGTGAAACGTGTAATGAACATAACCGATGTAGGTCATCTTTCAAGCGATGCAGATACCGGAGAAGATAAGATGCTTAAAGGCGCAAAGCGTGAGCATAAGACAGTTATGGAAATAGCAAGATTCTATACTGATGCCTTCTTCTCAGATTGCAGAAAGCTTAACATAAAGACTCCGGATGTTGTTGAACCAGCTACAAACTGCATCTCTGAGTTTATACATATGATAACTGTGCTGCTTGAAAAGGGCTATGCATATAAAGCCGGAGAAAATGTATATTTTGATACCTCAAAGCTTAAAGAATATTATGTTTTCGGAAAGCAGAACGAAGATGAATTGATGGTTGGAGTAAGAGATGATGTAACCGAAGATACAAATAAGAGGAATAAGAATGATTTTGTTCTTTGGTTTACAAAATCAAAATTTGAAGATCAGGCTTTGAAATGGGACAGCCCTTGGGGAGTAGGATATCCGGGATGGCATATAGAGTGCTCATGCATAAGTATGAAACATCTGGGAGAATATATGGATATTCACTGCGGAGGTGTTGACAATATTTTTCCTCACCACACCAATGAAATAGCTCAGAGTGAATCCTATATCGGGCATAAATGGTGCAATTACTGGTTCCATGTTCATCATTTAAATGACAAAAATGGAAAAATCAGCAAATCAAAAGGAACTATTCTTACCGTATCAGTATTGGAAGAAAACGGCTATGATCCTTTGGTTTACAGATTTTTCTGCCTCCAATCCCATTACAGAAAACCTCTGGAATTTTCTTTTGAAGCATTGGATAATGCAAACGCAGCTTATCAGAAATTAAAGAAAAAATGCCTTGAAATAAAGAAAGAAGCCGAAAAATCAGAAGCCAAAACAGACAAGGCTGTTTTTGACGATTTTGATGCAAAATTTAAGGATGCATTAGGAAACGATATCAACACTTCCATGGCAACCACACTTGTTTATGATGTTCTAAAGGCTGACATAAATGCGGTGGATAAAATCGCGCTTATAGAAAGTTTCGACAAGGTTCTTGGACTGGACTTACTGGTAGAAAAGGAAACAGCTTCATCTGATATCGATCCTGAATTTGAGAAATACATCACAGAACAGATTGAATTAAGAAAGGCTGCCAAAAAAGAGAAAAACTTCGCAGAAGCAGACAGGATCAGGGCAGAACTTCTTGAAAAAGGAGTTGTGCTTGAAGATACCCGTGAAGGTGTTAAGTGGCATCTGGCATAAGTAAGCTTTAAAAGAAGACAGAAAAGATGAATTCGGAAAAAACAGATAAAAGCTTCGGACTCTGTCCTGAAAGCTGTGAAAAAATAAAAAAACACTTTACAGAGAATGATAACAGTGACATCAGACAGGTGCCTGCATTAACACTGGCATATCTGGGGGATGCCGTATATGAACTTATTATCAGGACCAAACTGGTAAAAGACGGTATGAGCCATGTAAATGATCTGAATAAAAAATCTTCAGGATATGCAAAAGCTCCGACCCAGGCTATGATATTTCATTTGCTGGAGGAAGAACTTTCTGAAGAAGAGATGGCAACATATAAAAGAGGAAGAAATGCAAAATCCGGTAGTGTAGCTAAAAGCGGTACTGTAACAGATTACAGAGCTGCTACCGGATTTGAAGCCATGCTCGGATTTCTTTACTTACAGGGGAAAACAGACAGGATACTGGAGCTTGTAGAGAAAGGCATTGACAAGCTTGAAAAATCAAAGTAGGAGATAAGAATGCGATTCGAAGAACTTACACTTGAAGGCAGAAATGCCGTGATTGAAGCATTAAGAGCTAAAAAGACAATAGACAAGATTTTTATACAAAAGGGACTGCAGGACGGCCCAATAAACACGATTCTCCGTGAAGCAAAAAAGACAGAAGCTGTTATCCAATTTACTGAGAAGGAAAGATTGGATCAGATGTCACAGACCCATAATCATCAGGGAGTAATAGCATATGTTGCTGCATATGAGTATGCAGAACTCAGCGAGATACTTGACAAAGCAAAAGAAAAAGGGGAAGATCCTTTCATATTCCTGCTTGATGGAATAGAGGATCCGCATAATCTCGGAGCCATAATACGAACTGCTAATCTTTGCGGTGCACATGGGGTTGTTATACCGAAAAGAAGAGCGGTCGGACTTACTTCCACTGTTGCAAAAACAAGTGCCGGAGCACTGAATTATACTCCGGTTGCAAAGGTTACCAATCTGACAGCAACCATGGAAGAATTAAAGAAACAGGGTCTATGGTTTGTATGTGCCGATATGACCGGCGAGTGCATGTATAAGTGCAACTTGAAAGGACCTATAGGACTGGTGATAGGAAATGAAGGCGAAGGAGTTTCGCGGTTGGTAAAAGAACATTGTGATATGATTGCATCTATTCCGATGAAAGGAGATATAGATTCATTGAATGCCTCTGTAGCGGCAGGGGTGCTTGCTTATGAGATAGTAAGACAGAGGATGTAGTTATTAGGTTTAGGAAGAAAACGGGAAGAGAATTATTTACAGGAGAAGAAAAATGGAAACAGAGGGAAAAGCTTTTTTAAACAGAATAACCGAAAATGTTGGCAAGGTTATAGTAGGAAAAGAAGAAACAGTTAAGCTTATGCTTACGGCGATGTTAGCAGACGGACACATCCTGCTTGAGGATGTACCCGGAACAGGAAAAACAAAACTTGCAAAATCACTTGCAAAGTCAATGAATATAAACTTTTCGAGAATACAGTTTACACCGGACCTGCTTCCGAGCGACATTACCGGTATTAACGTATTTAACCGTAAGGAAAATGATTTTATACTCCGTAAAGGACCTGTTTTCACCAACATTCTTCTTGCAGATGAGATAAACAGGGCAACACCTCGTACACAGGCCGGTTTATTGGAATGTATGGAGGAAAGGCAGGTAACTATAGACGGAGAGACCTTGAAGCTTGAAGCTCCGTTTTTTGTTATTGCTACACAGAATCCAATAGAGAGCGCCGGAACTTTTCCACTTCCTGAAGCAGAGCTTGACAGATTTATAATGAAGCTTTCGGTTGGACTCCCGGATAAAGAAGAAGAAATAGACATTTTGAATAAATATATGGGCAGTGATCCGTTAGATACACTGGAGAAAGTTGCTGATGCCGGCGAACTGTTAAGAATACGTAAGGGAGCATCGGAAATAAAGATGCATGAATGTATACCCGAGTATATAGCTGATATCGCAGCAGCATCCCGTAACCATCCGGAAATATCTTTAGGTATTAGTACCAGAGGCAGTATAGCCTTAATGCGTTGTGCAAAAGCTTACGCATATATCAGCGGAAGGGATTTTGTAGTTCCGGATGATGTTAAGGAAGTAGCGGTACCAGTACTTGCACACAGGATAAAACTTGGTATCGGAATAGGCAATCCGCAGAAGGTAATAGCAGGTATGATGGCAGGTATAAAGGTTCCTACGGAGGATTTTTCTAAATGATACAGTTTATCGCCATAATTATCATGGCAGCTGTTCTGTATTTTATCCAACGTCTGATCTATATGAAAAACTGGGCCAAGAAACTTTCAGTAGACATACATTTTGAAGGTAAGGAGATTTTTGAAGGAGAACACGGAAGACTGATCGAGACCATAACAAATGCAAAAAGACTTCCACTTCCGATGATAAAATGTAAATTCCTGACCAGCAGAAATCTTATGTTTGATAATACTACTACAAATCAGAACACGGATAATTATTACAGAAACGATGTGTTTTCGCTTGGGGGCAGGGAAAAGCTTACAAGAAGCATCACTTTCATGGCTCACAAAAGAGGCCTGTACAATATAAAAGATGCAGAACTTGTAGGAACAGATATGTTCTTTACCCTTGAAACGGTTTTGATGTATAAGCTTTATGATGAGATATATGTACTTCCGAGGCCTTTTGATACATCTGAGTTCAGGAACTCGCTTCAATGGATAAACGGAGAGATAAAAAGCAAGGCTCATCTGATAGAAGATCCGTTTGAATTTCGTGGAATCCGTGAATATCAGCCATACGACAGTATGAAGAGTATAAACTGGAAGGCTACGGCGAGAACAGGGGATCTCAGAGTAAACATGCGTGACTTTACGTCGCAAAAAGTGGTAAGGATATTCCTTAATTTAGAGGACAACGGAGTGATCAAACGTTCTGAAGCCTGTGAAGCTGCCATAAAAGTGGCAGCAGGACTTGTAAAGAATTTTACTCAGGAAGATATGGAATTTGCTCTTTACAGCAATGGGGTGGATTGTCTGAGTCACCGTACCATACGTATAAAACGCGGAAGAGGCAGGATACATGAGCAGGAAATATACAGGGCACTGGCACGTATAGACCTAAAAGAAACAGCGGAAGATATGATACAATCCTTTGAAAAAATCATTATGGACGGAGACGGAAGCATGTGCGATTATTATATTTCCGTTAACTCATATGATGAGTTCCAGAGGCTTCTTCTAAGTTATGACAGCATGCATATGAGCTTTCTGTGGTTTTATATAATGTCAGGAATTTCTACTATGGGTATAACGCCCACGCTTTTAACCCGAATGCTTCCGGTAAAGAACTGGATGAAGTGACAATGCACTTAAGATTGATATAGGGAAAAGGTATGACAGTATCGACAAAAGAAAAAACCTTAATAATGGTCAGAGAGATAATCGTTACCCAAACGAACCACTGGAGTGTGTTTGGTTTGGCATACGGTTTATCTGTCATGCTGTCTGAGGTCTACGGAATAGGTCGTTTGAGCTTAATAGGCTGGGGGTTAATGGGCATTGGGCTTATATTGAATTATTTTATCAGGATAAAGACTGATAAATTATTACTGTCCATCCCATTACATTTTCTCGTAGTATTATTAATGGCGGCTGCGGCGCTTCCCGAACTTTTGTTCTGTGGGCTTCATGCTGTATTTGCACTGTTTTATGCCGTACTTTCAATACTTAAACAAAACGGAGGGCTTGAACAGGAGGACGATAGCTATCCTATACCGGTTATCTCGCTTCTGATATGTGTACCGTTTTTTGTACTGGTTATTACGAATTATCCAGAAGTAACCGAGATGTATCGAAATCTTTTGATATGCCTTTTTTCAATGTTCTTTATGCAGCATTATTTTGGAAGGTATACGAAATTTGTCAGATTGAATGAAAGAAGTGCCGGATTCTTCCCGAAAAGTGAAATTATGGGAGCGGGACTTAAAAATGTGATCATATATGTCGGGATATCCGCCGGGATATTCTTTATCATAGCCAATATGGATAGCCTTACAAGGTTATGGGAGTTTATTTCCGGTAAAATCGGATATTATTTTAAACAGTTATTGAAAAAAATCTTTTCAAATCCGGATAAGACTCCTCCGGAATCTACGCCGCTTGATTATAATGATTTTGATTCTCTGACCACACAGCTTGGGCAGGGGGAACTTAGAGAACAGTCACTTTTTGGACGGATCATGGAAAAAGTGATAATAATTCTGCTGATCCTGCTTATTCTCTATGCATTGTACAAGCTTGCTCTGAAAATACTAAGCCTTCTTAATTTCAAGATCGATCAACCCGGTGTGGTAGTGGATAATGTTGTGACAGATGTCAGGGAAAGCTGCGATAAGGCAAGTCTGAAAGAAAATAAAAAGAGACAGTTTAAATTGTTCCTTACTCCTGCGGAAAAAATCCGACGGGAATACAAAAAAACAACAAAAGAGAAAGTCTTTAGGATATGTAAATCCGGAGATACAGGCCGTTTGGCATATTTTACTTCAGGTGAGTGCGGTACAGCCATGAACAGAAGAGATATGGCAGATATCTATGACAGGGCAAGGTATTCAGATCAGGAAATAACCGAAAAAGATGCCGAGGCTATGAAGAAAATCTGCCAGGAGATAATAGATTCGTGAAGATTTAAAGCGAGAGTATTAACTGATATAACAAAATTGAAATAATCCTGAATATACCGTCGGTGGTTTTATCCTCTGGCGGTATATTTATTCGCAAAATATCAGGTTTATTTCGCAATATATCGATATTATTTCGCAATATATCAATTAAGAAATGACATATTGCGGGATGTTTATTGCGAAATCAAGAAACAATTTGACTTAATAGATGAAAGAGTAAAAATATTCTTAAATTAAGTATCGCGTTTTCAGGAAAGAAAGTAATGATACGAACAAAATGACAATGCAGGACGGCTCTTAGATTAAGAACCGTCCTGCTTAACGTTAATTAAATATCATATTTTTTGAGCAGCATATCCAGAGCTTCTCTGAGCAATATAGCTTCACCTATACCTTCACGTTTGGAAAGTTTTGCGAGACGCTGAAGCTGGTCCTGGGTGAAGTGACTGGTTTTGGGAACCATTTTTTCCTCCCTTGCCATAACAACCCTGTTTCCACCCTGTACTTTTGCACGATATAGTGCTCCGTCAGCTTTTCTTACAAGCTCAGCATAACGGGTAGCATCAATAAACGCGGTAGCCATACCGATAGTGAGCGTCTGTGCTGCACCGTCGGGCGTCTTGACATTAAAATTATTCTTAAGATCATTTAGGAATAAGAAAATATCCTCTCTCTCAGTTAGTCCCTTGAAAATAATACCGAATTCATCACCACCGATACGATATACCTTGGCGTCTTCGGGTGCCTTTCCCTTAATGTAAAGACCGGTGTCGATCAAAACCTTATCTCCGACGTCAGTTCCGAAATCCTTATTGATATGAAGAAAGTTATCGAAATCAATAAGTGCGATAACAACCGTTTCACCTTTCTCCTCACAGTCGCTGTTCAGAATTTCTGTAAGATCGCTTTCAAATTCGTCTCCGTTAGGAAATCCAAGTGCTTTGTTTACTGCGTTGAGGTTTTTGGCCTCATGTCTTTTGTTCAGTTTCTTGTGATCCTCAACTGTGATCGGTCTTTGGGTAGTTTCAACTTCTGTGATTTTCTTTGCCATAAGTTCCTCCTTTCTGCAGGTGACCTGCATGGTCCGGCTTTTTCCGGTTAAGTCGGACACGATTAATATTAGCCATAAATATTATACAGACATATTATTTTAAAAATAATATCTGAAAACAATTATTTTATAACACATACATTTAAATATGTCAATAGAGAAAATAAAAATTTTTGAAAATTGTGGATGGGCGTGAAAATTGCCTGTAAGATAATTTGATATTTTTTGTCTAATATGGTATAAGACATAAATGAGATACTTTGTAAGGTAACCCATCTTTTTCCTGTCATATATAGTGAAGGGTCCTTTACCGGAGGTTTTTTGAATGGAAGATTACCAGATTATTGAGATGTATTGGCAGAGAGATGAAAATGCGATCACGGAAACGGATCATAAGTACGGAGCTTACTGCCGGTTCATAGCTAACAATATTTTACAAAACGAAGAAGATTCTGAGGAGTGCGTAAATGATACCTGGCTTAAAGTGTGGAACTCGATACCGCCGACTAAGCCCGGTAATTTTCGTATGTATTTGGCAAAGATTGTCCGTAATCTGTCGTTTAATAAGTTTAATGCAAATGTTGCAAAAAAGAGAGGCGGCGGAGAGATGACTCTGGTACTTGAAGAACTGGCTGAGAGCATCGCGGATAACACTGACGTAGAAAAGGCATATGAAGGAAAAGAACTTAGTGCCTGCATTCGTAAATATGTAGGTACCATGTCTCAGCGTGAAAGAAATATATTTGTGAGACGTTACTTCTTTGTTGACTCTGTAAAAGAAATCGCAGAAAGATATGGACTTACAGAGAACAATATCATGGTAATCTTGAGCCGTACAAGAAAGGACCTTAAGAAATATTTGCAGAAAGAAGGGTATATGGATGACTGAAAAAGATTTGTTTGAAGCTCTGAATGATCTTGATGATTCTATACTAGAAGAAAGTGAGACGAATATAAAGGGTGAAAACCATTTTGCAGATAAAAAACATGAGTTACTGCAGAAAGAAGCAATACCGGTAGAATTAAAGAAAAATAAAAAAGGCATGATAATAGCTAAATGGGTAGCACTTGCAGCCAGCTTGATTCTTGTGGTCATTGTTGGAATAATGATATTTAGGCCTAATAAGAATAATAAGACCTATACTAATACACATACTGATGAAATGGGTGGATATACCGGCAGTAATGGACCCACCTCGTGTCCGGGCGATACGGCAAGCTCAAATCAGCAGGATAAAGATCTCATTGTCGATGGAGGTGTCGATGGCGGAAAAGAATATGGTTATGGTTTTACCAGGTATGAGGGACCGGTATTTCCACTGTATTCTATGGACCCTGTTTCGGATATCATGGTCGAAAGAGATATAGATTTTGGCTTTTCTCCATATGTAAATAAAACACAAACGGATATTGTAGTAATGAATGGCGTGGAACAGACATTTTCATATGAAATACATGAGTCTATGAGTCTGGTTACGGACAGCTACCGTTTGGTTAATTCGACAAATGAGGACAAGCAGTTAACTTTACTATATCCTTTTGTGGGCAAACTCACTGATGCATATCAGAAAGTACCGGTTGTTAGTGTCAATGGGCAAACAATTAAAGCTGACCTTAAAATCGGACCGTTTTCCGGCTCATTTACCGGTGCAGGAGAGCAGCCTCCTGTAAAAACAACCTTTAATATATCAGATGTTAAGAACTGGGAGGAATATAAGAAACTAATTGAGTCAGGCTATATTTCTCTGACTATGGATGAACTGCCCGGATTTGACCAAAAGGTAATTGTATATGAATTAAAGGACAGGTATGCAGAAGATTTTTCAGGAGCACCGTATCTGAACATAAGCTTTAAGGCAGATACAGGAAAAACGACTATTATGACATACCGTTTTAATGGATACAGCCTTAAAAATTCAGGCGAGCGTAGTTATGGCGGTTTTATCCCAAAAGAGTATAACGCTGATTATGGAAAGAGTGCATATATGATCGTGCTTGGAGAAGATATAGGAGACTATACACTAAAAGCATATACGAACGGAGGATGTGATACGGAACTTGAAGGTGCAGGATGTACGATAGTCAGATATGAGAGTATTCTGGGTGAGATACTCGGCAGGCTGTATAAAGAGTATGCAGATGAATATATTGGTTACTCTTCAGAAAAATCGGATAATTCCAGGTATATTTATAATTCTATCTCAGATGAATACAATCTCGGGCTTTTAGCAGAGCTTATGGAGAGTTATGGGCTTATTTCAGATGCACCTGTTAACCGTTATAGTGATGGCAGCCTTGAGATGATAGTCCGGGATGCTTTAATTATGAATCGTCTTATGTGTCAATCATTTACTGTTGATATTCCCGCCAATGGAGAAGCTACAGTATCCATGCAAATGAAAAAGCAGGCAAGTGTCATTCTAATGAGTGATAATACTATGATTGACGGATATGATATGGTTACAAGTCTTGGATCGAATCTTGAAATAAAGAGTACAAAGGTATCATTATCTGATATAGAGCATGTTGAAATAGCTGAACAGGATTTCGGCTTTGATATTATAAACGGGAAAACTTCAGTGGATATCAGTACAGGAAATGATCATTACAGTATGAAGGTAAGGAAAACTAAAAATCAATAGTTCAAAACTGAATATTCATCGGAAATGTCAGAACAATTTAAAAATATGGGTATAAAGCAGGAGTTTGATGCTGACAAAGCTGATTTTAGAAATTTAGGTACATCAACCGCGGTAATATTTTTATAAAAGATGTCAAGGATATTACTGCTTCCAATTGTGAACAGCATAATCAATGGAACGGACTATTCAGCAAAATGGGATCACTTATCAAAAAATTGGAAATGAGGAAATGATATGTTGGAGATTATGGTTATTGACGATGATGTTTATATAAACAATATGCTGAAAGAAACTCTGTCAGGGGAAGGTTATGACGTATACAGTGCATATTCCGGGACGGAAGCAGAGTTGATGCTAAAGAATAAAAATCCGGACCTTATACTGCTCGACCTGATGCTTCCGGGGATTACGGGAGAAGAACTGATAACAAGGATTAAAAACATCCCTGTTATAGTAATCAGTGCTAAGGCAGATACGAATGATAAGGTTAATCTGCTTCTGAACGGCGCAGAGGATTATGTAACTAAGCCCTTTGACATGGAAGAATTGCTGGCACGGATAAAGGTCAGGCTAAGGACTCAGGGTACTAAAGATAAATCTGTTATAAGGGTAAATGAAGTCACACTTTATGCGGATAGGCTGACCGCTGAAATAGAAGGGACAGAGATAAGGCTTACAAGGACAGAAACAGCTATATTGAAGCTATTGATGCAGAATCCACATACTCCGGTCGGGCGTACTGCGATACTTGACAGCATAAGCATGGATACGCCTGACTGTACAGACAGGTCTTTAAAGCAGCATATCAGTAACATACGCCATAAACTGCAGGCAGTGAGTGGGAAAGATTATATCGAGGCAATATATGGTATAGGGTTTAAGTTTAAAAACCAGTTCTGACAGATAAGGTAGGGAAAATATGATATATATAGTTATTCTGCTGGCAGTATTTAATATATTTCTTGTTTTAAAGGTTTATGATCTTAGAAGTGCCGCATTAAAAATCGAACAGGGATTTCATAGAATCGTTAATGAGGATACAAATAACGTTATCACGTTAAATACGCGGGATGGCAGGATGAGGAACCTTGCCATAAAAATTAATACGGAATTAAAAACATTAAGAAGAGAGAAAAACAGGTATATTCACGGAAATGTAGAGCTTTCCAATGCCATAACCAATATATCTCATGACTTGAGGACTCCGTTAACGGCTATCATAGGTTATCTGGATATGATCCGAAAATCAGATGATAAGGAAAAAATGGAGAGGTACCTTCCGATTGTTTCGGAAAGAGCGGAAAACATGAAGCAGCTGACGGAGGAACTGTTCGATTACTCCCTGGACTTTTCAAATATAGGCACGGAAGTGGCAAAAGAGGAAGTAGATATAAATAGAGTACTTGAAGACAGCATAATGGGGTATTATGGAGTCCTGACCGAAAAAAATATAGAACTGAAAGCTGAGATCACTGAGAAAAAGATTGTAAGAATGCTTAACAGAAACTATATGTCCAGAATCTTTAGTAATCTGCTGAATAATGCTGTAAAATACAGTGATGGGGATCTTAAAATAGTTCTGGACGATGAAGGAACAATAACATTTTCAAATTCAGCAGAGGGTTTAAAAGGCATTGACGTTGAACAGCTGTTTGACAGGTTCTATACTGTTGAAGCCGCAAGGAACTCGACCGGTTTAGGTCTTTCTATCGTAAAGCTCCTGGTAGAAAGGCAGGGCGGGTCCATTTCTTCAGAGTATGTTAATGGCATATTGAACATTAAAATTTGTTTTTGATATAGGTCATGTGACTTTGATTATTGGAAAATCTTGACAAAATCTTGACCTTTTCTTTAACGGTTTCTTGACTATCCCGTGGTATACTGAATTTGTAATGTGTAGCTTTGAAATAAAAGGGAGCAAGGTCGGAGGTATAGAGATGGAGTATGCACTAAAGTCAAAAAATCTTCAAAAGAAATACCGGGGGTTTACAGCTTTATCCGGGGTAGATATAAATGTACCCAAGGGAGCTATTTATGGTTTTGTCGGGAAAAACGGAGCAGGAAAGACTACACTTTTTAGAGTAATCTGTGGACTGCAGGATCCTAGCAGCGGTGAATATGAATTATATGGAGTAAAAAACAACAGCAAGAAAATCTCCGAAGCACGCAGGCATATGGGGGCGGTCATAGAAACTCCATCCATATACCCTGACCTTTCAGCAAAGGAGAATCTGAAACACCAGTATAGAATTTTAGGTATGCCGGATTTTGATGGGATAGACGAGATCCTGAATCTGATCGGGCTTGAAAGTACCGGCAAGAAGAAAGCAAGGAATTTTTCTCTTGGCATGAGACAGAGGCTAGGTATAGGGGTGGCATTATGCGGAAATCCTGATTTCCTTGTCCTGGATGAACCGATAAACGGACTTGACCCGCAGGGAATCATTGAGATAAGGGAGCTTATCCTTAGGCTCAACCGTGAAAAACAGATCACGGTGCTCATTTCGTCACATATTCTGGATGAATTGGCACGACTTGCCACGCACTTTGGCTTTATAGACAAAGGGAAAATTGTCTGTGAGATGAGTGCTGATGAGCTGGAGGCTTCCAGCCGTAAATGTGTAAGGCTGAAAGTAACTGATGTTAAAGCACTGGCAAAAGTTCTTGATGAGAAGAAACTGGAATATAAAGTGATCAGCGAGTCTCTTTGCGATGTTTATGCTGAACCGAATCTGACTGAGCTGACATTAGACCTTGTAAAGGTAGACTGCGAGCTGCTCTCATTGGAGAATAAGGATGAGAGCCTGGAAAGCTTTTTCATAAGCCTGACAGGAGGTGAGCAGGATGCGTAATCTGATGCATGCAAATTTTATCAGGTATATCAGCAGACTGTCAACACTTATTGCTTTTATGATTTCTCTGACGCTTGGTCTGGTGACTGCATTTGATTCATCAAAAGAGTCGTATGTTAATGGAATAAAGAATGATTATTTTTCACCTGAGCTGCAGTACCTGCTCTTCGTGTTCTTTTTAGCAGTTATTGTATCTGTTGTGAATATAGGAAGTGAGTTTGCAGCAGGGACAATAAGGAACAAGCTTGTTTCAGGCTATACAAAGATGGAAATATTCTTTTCGGAGCTTATTCTGTCACTTATCTTTTCGGTAATATTATTTATATTGTATTATCTTCCTTTTATAGTAAAAGGCTGGAAGTATTTAGGGGATTTGGATTATATACTTGAAGTAACCGCTCTTCTTTTGCTCAGCATCCTGTCATTGACGGTATTTGCGGTTTTTCTTTGTTTTCTTACTGAGAACCGGATAATAGCAGTTGTCATTGGGATTATGGTGGTAGTGGTCATGCTTATGAGTGCTGATGCGATTGCTAAAAGGCTTAAAGAACCTCAATATAATCAGGAAACTATATATGAAGACGGAAGCAGCATGCTTGTGATGGGAAATGGTGTTATCCGTAGATTTTCAGATAATGCCATAACAGATGATGTGGGGGTTAAGGAAATCCGTGATATACCCAATCCTAAATATGTTGATGGAATATTTAGAAAGGTTTTATCCTTTGCATTGGAGATTAACTGCTTTCAAAGGATAAAGGACAGTATAGAATTATTTAATAGACAGAATATGCTAAAATATGGAGAAAGCGGGTTGCATGACGATATCGCCAAAGATATCGCCTTAGAATATGAAAAACTTAATGAAGAAACCGTTGATAAGATTAGGCTTGAGATGATCTACAATGTTCTTTTGATTGTAGCGTTCGCATCTGTTGGGGTACTGATATTCAGGAAGAAAAATATCAGGTAGAATGGATTTTAATGAAGGGCTTCGTGATGTTTACATCAAGGATGAAAGTACGGAGAACTTTTCTTTCGCAACGGAGGTGATGAAAATGCGTAATCTTTTGCATGCCAATTTTGTCCGTTATATCAGACGTCCGGTTACTTTATTGGCTTTTCTGATTTCATTGACCTTGGGGATAATTACTGTTATAGGTTCGATGAGGCAGGAATGGTATGATGGTCAGGTTAAGTATTTTAAGTCGGATCTGTCATTTGCCCTTTTTATAATGTTTTTAGCGGTCATAGTAACTGTCCTTAACCTAGGCGGTGAATTCAGCTCCGGGGCTATAAGAAATAAGTTGATCGCGGGTTATGCCAAATCTATAGTATTTATTTCAGAACTGATACTGGCGGTTTTATTTTCAACTATTTTATATCTGCTTTTTTATGGTCCTTTCTTAGTCATATATTGGAAATATCTTAGCAGGCTGGATTTCCTGTTTGGTGCATCAGCATTGCTGTTATGTTGTATTTTATCGGTAGCGGTTATTATGGTTTTCCTGTGTTTTATACTGGAAAATCGTATTGTGGCAGCTATTGTAGGTATGATGATCATTGTAGTGATGATTGTAATGAGGGATGAGCTTTATTCGAGACTTATGAGACCGGAGTATTTTGCAGAGTATGTTTACGAAGACGGACATACTGAAACGCTGGGGGCTGACCCTGATTCCATGAGAAAACCTGATGACGTGGTTGAAGTTAACAGGATACCCAATAGCGGATATATAGGTGGAATTCGTCGTGTGATCCTGACTGTTATATATGAAGCAAGTGCATATGATGCATTGGTTGAGTTTGATCAGTATATTGGTTCGTCACAGATAGCAGATGCAAAACTTCCGGAAGAAGTTGCCAAGACACAGAATAAATATATTGAGGAAAAAGTGAGTACGCTAAAGAGAGAAACAGCCTATAATGTTGGAATAATGGTAGTTTTCTCTTGCTTAGGGGTATTGATATTCAGGAAGAAAAATATTAAGTAGATCAATCAGAGGCATGACTATCTGGTTGTAAAAATGATTAAGCTATCGGCGGCCTTTACAGACTGCCGATTTTAATTTCTTTGTTTTGAACACTGTTTTGACGAAATTTTGACTATTTTTGACTATTTTTGGCTCACATAGTAAGTTTTTGCAACCGACTATAACTTTTTACGATATATATAGTGAAGGATCCTTTAAGAATAAACAGGGAGGATAAGATGTCTGATGAAGAGATTATAACTTTATATCTTAAAAGGGATGAAAAGGCTATTACAGCTACAAAAGATAAATATTATAACTACCTATACAAAATTGCATTTCAGATAGTGGGAAACCATGAGGATGCAGAAGAGTGTTTGGACGACACTTTTCTATTCGTATGGAACATGGAAACAATAAATACTGAGAGCAGTCTTATGGCTTTACTTATCAAACTTACGAGAAGAACATGCATTGATGTCTTAAGAAAAAGAAACAGCCAAAAGAGGATACCCTCAGAATGTGTTCTATCAATTGATGAACTGGCAGATTCTATTTCGGGAGGAAGTTCGCCGGATAAGGTATATGACGGTAAAATGTTGAATACAGCGATAGGAAAGTTTGTAAGTTCACTGCCACCGGATCAGAGAAAACTGTTTATAGGAAGATATTGCTATTTTGATCCTATAAAGGTTGTTGCGGATTACAATGGGATAACTGAAAGCAAAGCCAAAAGCATTTTGTTCAGGATAAGAAAAAAGCTTAAGAAATACCTTACAAAGGAGGGTTTTGAATTATGAAAAATGATGATCTGTTTGATCTTTCAGAGTACTTGGATGAAAGTTATATTGAAGAAGTCGGAAGAATGCGTATGAGTAACGATATAAAAGGTTATGATGGGCAAAACTCCGATATTATTTGTATAAATAAAATCAGTAGGCGTAGGTTGCCAAGAGCAGCTGCAGCAGTTATTGCATTTGCTTGTGTGCTGGCACTTAGTGGCGGGGTAGTCTGGGCAATGACTAATACCGGATTAAAGGATTTTTTCTTTAATAATAGCGATAAAGAGTTTAATGAGCTGTATACCACCGGTGGGAAAGAATATAATATCGGAGAGCATAAGATAGTTTATGAAGGTTCGATATATGATAAGGGTGTTGAACAGATATGCCTGTATTTTAGTGTTTGGGA
Source organism: Lachnospiraceae bacterium (assembly GCA_017542245.1). Taxonomy (GTDB): domain Bacteria; phylum Bacillota; class Clostridia; order Lachnospirales; family Lachnospiraceae; genus RUG11977. Next base: position 1,192 of record JAFXXN010000107.1, on the reverse strand, counting down.
TGCACAGGGACAGCCTGCGGATCTGCCAGTAGTACTTGAAGAAGTGAAAGATTATAGTTATGAGTTATATTCAAATGATTATACGGAAGCTACATTCACAGGCCTTATTCCATATAAGATAGGAGATGATGTTTGGGGATTATTGATGGATGGAGCAAGGGATGCTCATATATCGACTAACGGGAACGGGATATATTTTACGATTTCAAGATTTGACCTTGATCATTTTAATGGCTATAGATATACGGAATTACCTGAATATCAGGATTTTTCATTTACGATATTAAATAAGGATGAAATAAACAGACTGAACAAAGAGCTTAGTGAAATTATAAGAGTTGAGAAACGGGATATAGAGAAGGATATCCCGATGGAATACGATCCGGATGCAAGGGTGTGGTATAAACAGATAGATGATTATGCCGGTATACATGCTGAGGTAGCAAAGATAATAAATAAATATGACATGATTGGTGTCGAAGGCATAACTTCAACAGCCCAGGTGGTCCAAATAGATAATCTCAAGCTCACGATTGGCAGAATGAGTCTGATAATGGAATATGGTATAAATGACAGTATCGTGGATGATTTCACCATTATCCGTGAAGACGGTACAAGAACAGAATTCAGACTTAATGAAGAGTATTGTGATCAGATGGGTAATCCGACCGATATACGACTCAACTGGATGATCGATGGCGTGCAGAATTACTTTCTTGGAGGAGGTGCATACATAAACAAAGGTATAGCACTTGTTTACAATTTCGGTTATATTCTCGGTAATGATGAAAAGGTAAAGATTGAAGTAGATGGCAAAATATACGAATAGCCGACTGTGTAAAGTCTGGAAGAAAATTAGAACTGGCTTGGAAATAATATGATGGCTTACCATAAATAATTAGACACCGTTCCGGAAATTGTTATTGAATTTCCGAAACGGTGTTTTGTTATGGCATGTAATGGATGATCCGGGTTAAAAAATCAATTGCATGAGGAAAAAGATAATAATCAAATGTAGCGGATAGAACAGGTAGTAAAATGCTTTGGGCAACTGTTTGCCTTTCTTTTGATTATATAGAAAGATTAGTAATAATGCAGCGATAATGCCGGGCATTGTATGAAACAGCCGTTCTTCAAAATTAACTTTTGTCATTATGGTTATCTCATCCCAGGACAGTAATGGTCTGATTTT